>JBBRLS010000015.1:0-83097 GCA_038231215.1 Burkholderiales bacterium
CGCTTCGACGCCATCCTCGTGCCCGGCGGCTTCGGCAAGCGCGGCGTCGAGGGCAAGATCCTCGCCGCGCAGTTCGCGCGCGAGAAGAAGATTCCCTACCTCGGCATCTGCCTCGGCATGCAGGTCGCGACCATCGAGTACGCGCGGCACAAGGCCGGCCTCGCCGGCGCCAACAGCACCGAGTTCGACCCGCTCGCCGAGCATCCCGTGATCGCCCTGATCGACGAGTGGGAGGATGCCGACGGCTCGGTACAGAAGCGCACCGCCCAGTCCGACCTCGGCGGCACGATGCGCCTGGGCGCGCAGAGCTCCGACGTCAAGCCGAACACGCTGGCGCACGAGATATACGGCAACGTCGTCACCGAGCGGCATCGCCATCGCTACGAGGCCAACGAGAACTACCTCGACCGCCTGACCGAGGCCGGCCTCGTCATCTCGGCGATCACGCAACGAGACAAGCTGACCGAGATCGTCGAGCTGCCGAAGAGCGCGCATCCGTGGTTCATCGGCGTGCAATTCCATCCGGAATTCAAGTCGACGCCCTGGGGCGGCCATCCGCTCTTCAAGTCCTTCATCCACGCCGCGCTCGAGCACCAGGCGGCGCGCAGCGAAAAAGTCGCGGCATGAAGCTTTGCGGCTTCGACGCCGGGCTCGATCACCCCTTGTTCCTGATCGCCGGCCCCTGCGTGGTGGAGTCGGAGCAGCTGCAGATGGACGTTGCCGGCAAGCTGAAGGAAATCACCTCGGCGCTCGGCATTCCCTTCGTCTTCAAGTCGAGCTACGACAAGGCCAACCGATCGAGCGGCACGTCCTTTCGCGGACCGGGCATGGACAAGGGCCTCGAGATCCTGGCCAAGGTGAAGCGCGAGCTCGGCGTGCCGGTCCTCACCGACGTGCATCGCGAAGACGAGATCGAAGCGGCGGCGGTCACGGTCGACGTGCTGCAGACGCCGGCCTTCCTGTGCCGGCAGACCGACTTCATCCGTGCCGTCGCGCAAAGCGGCAAGCCCGTCAACATCAAGAAGGGCCAGTTCCTCGCACCGCACGACATGAAGAACGTGCTCGACAAGGCACGTGCCGCGGCGCGCGAGAGAGGCCTGTCCGAAGACCGCTTCATGGCCTGCGAGCGCGGCGCGAGCTTCGGCTACAACAACCTCGTCTCCGACATGCGCTCGCTCGCCATCATGCGCGAGACGAACGCGCCGGTCGTCTTCGACGCCACGCACTCGGTGCAGCTTCCCGGCGGCCAGGGCACCTCGTCGGGCGGGCAGCGCGAGTTCGTGCCCGTGCTGGCGCGCGCCGCGGTCGCCGTCGGCATCGCCGGCATCTTCATGGAGACGCACCCCGACCCGAAGAACGCGATGTCCGACGGGCCGAACGCGGTACCGCTCCAGTTCATGAAGGCCTTGCTCGAGCAGCTCGTCGCGCTCGACCGTGTCACCAAATCGCAGCGCTTTCTCGAGAACGAGTTCGGCGCGTTCTGATTCACCGTATTTGCATTTCATAGGAAAAGCATGAGCGCCATCGTCGACATCGTCGGCCGCGAGATCCTGGACAGTCGCGGCAACCCTACCGTCGAGTGCGACGTGCTGCTCGAGTCGGGCACCATGGGCCGCGCGGCAGTGCCTTCGGGCGCATCGACCGGCTCGCGCGAGGCCATCGAGCTGCGCGACGGCGACATGAGCCGCTACGGCGGCAAAGGCGTGCTCAAGGCCGTCGAGCACATCAACACCGAGATGAGCGAGGCCGTGCTCGGCCTCGACTCGAGCGAGCAGGCCTTTCTCGACCGCACCCTGATCGACCTCGACGGCACCGAGAACAAGAGCCGGCTCGGCGCCAACGCCACGCTCGCCCTCAGCATGGCGGTGGCGCGCGCCGCTGCCGAGGAATCGGGGCTGCCGCTCTACCGCTACTTCGGCGGCTCGGGCGCGATGCAGATGCCGGTGCCGATGATGAACGTCGTCAACGGCGGCGCCCACGCCAACAACAACCTCGACCTGCAGGAGTTCATGATCATCCCGGTCGGCGCGCCCTCGTTTCGCGAGGCGATGCGCTACGGTGCCGAGACCTTTCACGCCCTGAAGAAGATCATCGACGGCCGCGGCATGAGCACGGCGGTAGGCGACGAAGGCGGCTTTGCGCCCAGCGTCGCCAGCCACGAGGCGGCCATCCAGATGATCCTCGAGGCGATCGAGAAAGCCGGCTACCAGGCCGGCTCGCAGATCGCCATCGGCCTCGACTGCGCGGCGAGCGAGTTCTACAAGGACGGCGCGTACCGGCTCGAGGGCGAAGGCCTGACGCTGTCGGCGAGCGAATGGATCGACACGCTCGCCGGCTGGGCCGGCAAGTACCCGATCATCTCCATCGAAGACGGCATGGCCGAAGGCGACTGGGACGGCTGGAAGGCGCTCAACGATCGCCTCGGCGCCACGGTGCAACTGGTGGGGGACGACATCTTCGTCACCAATCCGAAGATCCTGAAGGAAGGCATCCAGAAAAAGGTCGCCAACTCGATCCTCATCAAGATCAACCAGATCGGCACCCTGACCGAAACCTTCGCCGCGATCGAGATGGCCAAGCGCGCCGGCTGGACCTCGGTGATCAGCCACCGCTCGGGCGAGACGGAAGACTCGACCATCGCCGACATCGCCGTCGGCACGAACGCCGGGCAGATCAAGACCGGCTCGCTTTCGCGCTCGGACCGCATGGCCAAGTACAACCAGTTGCTGCGCATCGAAGAAGACCTTGGCGACGTGGCTTCCTACCCGGGCCGCACGGCCTTCCATCAACTGAGCTGAGCGCGTCGGCGTGCGCTTCGTCACCTTCGCGCTCGCCCTCCTGCTCGTGCTCGTGCACGTCGAGCTCTGGTTCGGCAAGGGCGGCGTGCCGCGCATGATCGAGCTGCAATCGAAGCTGGCTGCGCAACGGGCCGGCAACGACATCGCGCGCCATCGCAACGAGCAGCTCTCGGCTGAAGTCAAGGACCTGAAGGAAGGGCTCGAGATGGTCGAGGAGAAGGCACGCTTCGAGCTCGGCATGATCAAGCCCGACGAGATCTTCGTCCAGCTTTCGCCGCCGCGGCGTTGATCGATACTGCGCTGCTCGACGCGGCGGCGCCGCTCTTCGCGAGCGCCTTTTCGCTCTTGGGCGCCCCGGTCACCTGGCTCGAGATCGTGGCTTTCGTGCTGGCCGTGGCGATGGTCGTGTGCAACATCCGCGTCAACGTGCTGGGCTGGCCGTTGGCGATCGCCAGTTCGCTGCTCTACTTCCTGCTCTTCTGGAAGAGCCGTCTCTACGGCGACGCGTCGCTGCAGATCTTCTTCGCGGGGGTCGCCGGCTGGGGCTGGTGGCAATGGCTGCGCGGCACCGACGCTTCGGGCGCGGCATTGCAGGTGCGCTCACTGGGCAAGCGCGGCCGCTGGGTCGCGCTCGGCAGCTTCGCGCTGGCCTGGCCGCTGACCGGTCTCTTCCTGCGCCGCTTCACCGACACCGACGTGCCCTGGTGGGACGCCTTTCCGACGGCGGGGAGCGTCGTCGGCCAGTGGCTGCTCGGCCGCAAGTACGTCGACAACTGGCCGGCCTGGATCGTCGTCAACATCGTCGGCGCGGCCCTCTTCGCCTACAAGGGGCTCTGGCTCACCGTCGTGCTCTACGCGCTGTTTGCGGCGATGGCCGGGCTCGGCTGGCGCGCCTGGCGGCGCCTGCCCGGAGCCCGCATGGCGAGGTCATGACGCAGGCTTTCGTCGTCGCTGTTCTCGGCGCCGAAAGCACGGGCAAGACGGCGCTCGCCGGCGAGATCGGCAAGGCGTTGTCCGAACGCGGCATGAAGGTCGCGGTCATCGCCGAGGCCTTGCGCGAATTCTGCAGCGAACACGGACGAACGCCGCGGCGCGAGGAGCAGGCCGCGATCGCCGCCGAACAGACGCGCCGCATCGAAATCGCCGCGACGAGCGCAGAGGTCGTCGTCACCGACACGACCGCACTGATGATCGCCGTCTACAGCGACTGCGTGTTCGGCGACACCAGCCTCTACGCCGGCGCCGAAGCGGAGCAGCGCCGCTGCGACCTCACGCTGCTCACGGCGCTCGACCTGCCGTGGCAAGCCGATGGCCTGCAACGCGACGGCGCACACGTGCGCGAGCCTGTCGATGCGTTGATCCGCGCGGCCCTCGCACGCGCCGGCACGCGCCACGAGACGATCGCCGGCCTCGGCGCGACGCGCTTGCAGGCAGCGCTCGCCGCCATCGATCGCCACCTCGCCGCCGCGTGAACGCAACGCGAGTTCAGGCCGCGCCACCCAGCCGCACCATGACGACGATGAAGACGCCGATCACGAGATTGATCATCACCTCCCAGCGGATGGCGAGGAGCGCCGCCGCAGCCACCGGCCAGGCCTCGTCGGCAAGGGCGCGCTCGACGCGCCTGAACAGCGCGAGCCGCACGTGCAGGAACACGGCGAGCATGACGAAGAAGAGGCCGACCATCGCGTACCAGTCGAGCGGCATGTTGAAAGCCAGGCCGGCCGACGAGCGATCGCGCCAGACGAGCGCGATCATCGCCGCGCCGCTCAGGAAAGCGAGCGAGGCCGCCACGGTCACGACATCGAGGAAGCGCCGCAGCGCGGCGTGCATCAGGCGCACGCGCGCCGGCGGCTCGAGCACTTGCGCGGCAGCGGGCCGCAGGCACACGTGCGCGAAGAACATGCCGCCAATCCAGGCGACGATGCTGAGCAGATGAATGGCTTTCAGGGACGCATAGAGCACAGGCGGTCTCCGATCGGCGCGGCAGAGTTGACGCATTGTCGTTTGTCATGCCGGGTCAAATTGCCCCGGCCTGCAAACCGAGGTATCGTCGTCCGATTCACCAGGATCGGTGTTCAGAGGCGCAAGGAATGACGAAGCTGTGCTCGGTGTGCGGAACCGAAAACAGGGACGAGGCCCAGTTCTGCCGCTCTTGCGGCACCGCCTTTCCACCGGCCGCCGCGCCCGGCGACGAAGAAGCGCAACTCGCCGCAGGCATCACCTGCGACGAGTGCAACTTCCAGAACAAGCCGGGCGTTCGCTATTGCGCCAACTGCGGCGTGAGCCTGCTCGGCACGGTCATCGTTCCGCGTTCGCGTCCCGGCGGCGAAGCCCCCGACCTGTACGCCGGCACGAGTCCGCCACCGATCAGCTATCCCTCGTTCGCGCCGGTGGCACCCTATCCGGCACCGGCCGCGGCTTCGCCAAGCTATCCCCCGGTCGCGGGCGGCTATGCCTCGGCGCCGCCGCCCGGCTATCCGCCGCCCTACGACGACGCGATGGCCGCGCCCGATCTGCCCGACGCCGCAGCCGCGATCGACGCGACGCGACGGCGCGACGACGACGATGCGACGAAGCGACCGCCGTCGGTCGCGACACCGGCCGCGAAGGCGCCGGATCGCGCTCCGCTGATCGTCGGCCTGGCCCTCGTCGCGCTCGTTGCGGCGGGTGCCGGCGGCTGGTGGTTCATGAATGCTTCGGGCGGTGCGAAGGCCGGCGCCGGCGCCGCGACGGCACCGATGGCCGTCCCGGCGCCCGCTGTCGTCGAGCCTCCGGCTCCCATCGTTGCCGCACCGGCTCCGGTGCCCGCTGCTTCTGCGCCCGATGTCGCGGTCGTGCCGCCCGAGATGGCCGCGTCGCCGGTGACCGCAGCGTTGCCGCCGCCCTCCACGACGGCGATGCCCCCGGTGGCCGAGCTGCCTGCCTCCACGCCCGCGGTCGACGCCGAGGCGCAGCGCATCGCCGCGGACAAGCGCCGCGAGAAGGCGGCGCGCGACAAGGCCGACCGCGAAGCCAAGGCACGTGCGCTCGCCGAGCAACAACAGCAGGCGGCCACGGCCGCGCGCGCCGAGCAGGAAGCGGCGCGCCGGCGCGCCGAAGAAGCGCAACGCGCCCGAGCCGTGCCGATCGCGCCGCCGCCGGCGCCGGTGACCGCGCAAGCGCGCGGTGTGCGAGAGATCTGCGCCGGTCGCGGTGCCATCGCCGAGTCGATCTGCCGATCGCGCGAATGCGGTTCGCCCGAGCACGTCAACGAAGCGGTCTGCAAGCAGCAAAAAGAAATCGAAGACCGCCACCGCAACTAGGGCCGAGCGCCGAAGCGGTGGCCTGACGCGCCGCCCCAGCCGCACCGCACGAGGAGAAACGCATGTCGACCGACCCGGTGCAAAACGCCGCCCTGCCCGCCGGAATGTCGGCCATGGCGTTCTCCAGCCTGTTCCAGGCGGTCAACGGCTTGCGCAACCGACGCGCGCTGGTCGCGTTGATCGGCTGCACGGTCGGCGGTGTTCTCCTGGCCGGCCTGCTCCTTGCGCTGAGCAATGCACTCGGCATGCTCGCCTCGGTGCTCGCCTTTCTCGTCTACCTCATCGCCATCGGCACCGGCGTGAATGCGGCCGGGCTGCTGCACATGGACCACGCGCGCGGCATCTCGCCACGCAGCACGGTCGATGCGCTCGTCTACGGGCTGATGTGCATCCCGAAGCTGATCGTGCTCGGCATCGCCCTCTTCCTCGTCGAGCTCGCGGTCTTCCTCGTCATCGCGCTGGTGCTCCTCATCTGCAAGATCCCTTTTCTCGGGCCGCTCCTCTTCACGGTCGTGTTCCCGGTCTCCGTCGTCGTCGCCGGCATCACGATCTTCGGCCTGTTCCTGTGCATGGTGCTGTCGTTGCCGGCGATCTGGCAGGGCGCGACCATCATCCGAGCGCTCTCGCAGACGCTGGCGATCGCGCGCAGTCGCCTCGTCGAGGCGATCCTGCTGCTCGTCTTCGTCTGGCTGCTCTCTTTCGCGGTCGCGCTCATCATCTTCGGCGTGCTCGGCGCCGGCCTCATCCCGACGCTCGGTCTCTCGGCCTCGATCGTCGGCTTCAGCGGCATGGGCGGTGGACTCGGCTCGGTGATGGGCATGGCGCAAGGCTTCGGTGGCGAGGGCGCCGGCCATGCAGTCGCCGGCGTCATCGGCTCGACGGTGCTCTGGGCGATCGCCGCGTCGCTGGTGCTGCAGGTCTACCTGCTGGGCCTCTGCCTCGTCTATCTGCGCGTTACCGAAGGGCTCGACCTCAGCGCCACGGAAGAGGTGCTTCGCCAGAAACTCGACGAGGCACGCAAGCGTGCGTCCGACCTGGGCGAGAAGGCGCGCGGTGCCGCCAGTCGCGAGACGGCGCCCGCCGCGCCGGCGTCAGCGCCAAGCGCCAGTGCCGCCGCGGCGGCCTCGGCGGCAGCGATGGCGGCGCCGTTCGCCGCCCCTCCTGCGCCCTACACGCCACCGCCGCCCCACGCGGCGCCTGCGCCGTTCGCAGCGCCCGCCCCCTACACCGCCGATCTCGCGCCGATGGCCGCGACCGACATCGACCTGTCCTTCGACGACACGCCGGCGCCGATCGCAGCGCCGGCGCCGCATTCGACGATGCCCTCGTATTCGGCGCCGCCGGCCTACGTGCCGCCGCCGGCCCAGCCGCCGGTCGCCGCACCCGCCATGCCGCAACCGACGACCTGCCCGCAGTGCCTCTCGCCGATCACCGGCGAAGACGTGTTCTGCGGCGTCTGCGGCTATCGCCTGAAGTAGCGGCTCGACACGGGCTCGCAAGGCGCGAATGAACGGCAGCGAATTCGAGGCCGCGCGTACCGCGTTGACCGCGGCGCGGCGCGAGGCGCGAAGCCTCGCCGAGTGGCCGACGGCGTGGCGACTCGCCGATCTTGTCGAAGCCTATGGCCTGCAGACGGCGATCATCGCCGACCTCGGCGGTGGCGCCGGCTGGAAGGTCGCTGCCGTCACCGACGAGCAACGGCGCAGCCTCGGCGTCGGCCAGCCCGTCGCCGCGGCGATCCCGAGGTCGATGATGCAAGACGCGAGCGCGCGGCCGGCGCGCCTTCGCCTCGCCGACTTCATCGCACCCAAGATCGAGTGCGAGTTCGCGTTCCAGCTGAGCCGAGACTTGCCGGCGCGCGTCGGCGCCGCCTACTCGCACGCCGAGGTCACCGATGCGATCGAGGCGATGCGCATCGCCATCGAGATCGTCGATCCGCGGCTGCCGCCAGGCAGCGGCACGCTCGCCGAAGTTGCCGACGGATTCAACAACGGTGCCTTCATAGCCGGTCGATCGGTGCGCGAATGGCACGGGCTCGATTTCGCGGCGAGCGGCATCGTGTTGACCTTCACGGCGCCCGGCCGCGCCGCAGGCGAGCTGGCCCGCGGCAGCGGTCACGCCATCCTCGACGGCGACCCGTTCGGCACGGTCGTGATGCTCGCCAACGCGCAGCCGGAAGCAGGCCCCGGACTGCGCGCCGGCGACATCGTCACCACCGGGAGTTGCAGCGGCGCACCGCGCCTTCCGGGCCCGGGCTTCTATCGCGCCGAGTTCAGCGGGCTCGGCGTCGTCGAGCTGGTCTTCGACTAGCGCCGGCGAATGGCGTCGGCGCTCAGCCGACCTTGTGCAGGCCGGCGCGAAAGCGCCTGGCATTGACCACGTAGTGCTCGGCGCCGAGGCGAATGCCTTCGATCTGCCCGGCGCTCAGCGCGCGCACGACGACCGCCGGCGAACCCATGATGAGCGAGCCCTCGGGAAAGCTCTTGCCCTCGGTGACGAGCGAACGCGCGCCGACCAGGCAGTGCCGGCCGATCCGCGCGCCGTTCAGGACGACCGAACCGATGCCGACGAGCGAGCCATCGCCGATCGTGCAGCCGTGCAGCACGACCATGTGGCCGATCGTCACGTTCTCGCCGATCGTCGTCGGCGAGCCGTGGTCGGCGTGCACGACGCTGCCGTCCTGCACATTCGAGCCTCGGCCGACGCGCAGCCGCTCGGTGTCGCCGCGCAGCACGGCACCGAACCACACGCTCGCGTCTTCTTCGAGCTCGACGTCGCCGAGCACCGTCGCGCTGTCGGCGACCCAGGCGGTGTCGTGAAGCTGCGGCGCGCGATCGTCGAGACGGTAGATGGCCATGGCAAGGATTCTAGGGAGCAGCGAGGCTACGAGGCTTCCATGAAGTAGCGCTTCAGCCCGGCGAGGATCATCTCGACGGCGATCGCGGTGAGCACCAGCCCCATCAGCTTCTCCAGTGCCGAGACGACCGAGTCGCCGAGCCAGCGCCGGATGCGCACGCAGCCGACCAGCACGAGTCCCGAGACGGCCATCGCGCAGGCGAGCGCGCCGACCCACTCGACGACGCGATCGGGCTCTCGCGAGGCGAGCAGCAGCACCGTCGCCATCGCCGACGGTCCGGCCAGAAGCGGCACGGCGAGCGGAAAGATGAGCGGCTCGCGGCCCTCGGTCACGCCATAGGCCTCGCCGCTCGTGCTGAAGATCATGCGGATCGACACCATCAGCAGGATGACGCCGCCCGCCACCTCGAGCGAGCGCTCGGAGAGGCGCATGACACGAAGGAACGATTCGCCGAAGAACATGAACAGGCAAAGCACCGCGAAGGCGATCGCGACCTCGCGCAGCGCGACGAGGACACGTCGACTGGCCGGCACGGTGCGCATGACCGGAATGAAGATCGGCAGGCTGCCGAACGGGTCGAGCACGAGCAGCAGCAGGATGAACGCCGAGAGAAAGCTGTGTGTCATCGGCGATCGGGTATCCGGGTCATGACGCCGATTCTCGACGGCTGTCGGCTATCGGTCCCGGGCATCGACGACACCTTGCGCGTCAACGCGCTCGCCGGGCTCGGCACAGTGGGCGCGAAGTCGTTCGACGCTATCGACGTGCATGGGGCTCACCGTGAAGCAAGGGGCGATCTCGCCGAAGACGATACGGCGTACGCTTCCCCGATCATGTGGCCCGCCCGGCCGGGCACGCCAATGATGGGCCAGCAGTCGCGCAACCGGACGGCGATGCCGAAAGTACGCATCGACCGCTTCTCGGTGATCGACTCGACGGCGCTCCACGGAATGAACAAGGGCGGGCTCCTGAAGCGAAACGGAAACAGGATGGAGATGTGCAAGCCGTGCCGGTTGACGACCATGAACAGGCACGCCTTGTAGTTGACCGGCAGGCGCTCCCGGCCCATGGAGGCAGAGACGAAGCGGAAGTGCTCGCCGACCACGGAGTACCTGGCGCGATAGGGGCCTGCCAGCGTCGACCAGCCGCCGATCCGCGCCAGCAAGGCGCCGATGCCGAACCAGAGAATCGCGAACAGCAGCGCCAAGGCGAGAAACCCGATCCTCTGCGTGCCGCTCACGATCGTGGCCTACAGCTCGGGCCCGGGCGCCGACACCGCGGCATGCACGACCCGCTGCGGGAACGGGATCTCGATGCCTTCGGCGTCGAGCACGTCGAGCACCGCGAGATTGACGTCGGAGCGAACATTGCCCAGGCCGTTCTCCGAATCGAGAATCCAGAAGTTGATGCTGAGGTCCATGCCGTCGGCCGAGAACGCCGCCAGATGCACGGCCGGCGCGGGGTCGGCGACGACGCGCGGCACGGCGGCGATCGCCGCCTCCAGCTTGGGTTGCAGGGCGCGCACGTCGCTGCCGTAGGCCACCTGCACGGCCGTCTGCACCAGCACGCGCGGGTCGGCGAGCGACGAGTTCTCGACTCGCGTCGTGATCAGCGTCTCGTTCGGAATGATCGCCTCGCGGCCGCCGAGCGAACGGACCACGGTGTAGCGGGTGCGGATGTCGGTGACGCGGCCCTCGAAGTTGTCGACCTTGACCATGTCGCCGATGCGAATGCTGCGCTCGGCGAGGATGACGAAGCCGCTGATGTAGTTGGCGGCGATCTTCTGCAGGCCGAAGCCGAGGCCGACACCGATCGCGCCGCCAAGTACCGAGAGCGCCGTCAGGTCGATGCCGACCGCCGAGAGCGCGAGCATCAGGCCGACGAAGAGCAGCACGGTGCGCACCAGCGTCGCGGCGATCTTGCGCAGCGAGATGTCGTGGCCGGTCGCGTTGACGAGGAGCTTTCGCTCGAGAGCCGCCGAGATCCAGAGCGCGAGCACGAGCACGACGCCGGCCGTGATCGTGCCTTCGACGACGTTGCGCAGCGTCATCTGCGCCGAGCCGATCTTCCAGTTCACGTCGTCCATCGCGTCGAGCACCAGCGGCAGCACGCCGGTGACCCAGAGCACGACGGCAATCCAGGCCAGCCACGAGATGCTGCGCTCGATGGTGCGCACCCACGAGACGCCGGGGAAGGTGTGCGACAGGACACGCACGCTGAAGCGGATGACGACGAGCGAAATCAGGATCGGGATGGCGACGCGGAACACCGCCGGCTTGATCGTCGCCTCGAGGCCGATGCGCGCCGCGAACGCAAAGGCGAGCGCGAGTACCGGAAACAGCACGCCATCGAAGACCCGGTCGCCGAACAGGACCGAGCCGCTCGGCTGCGCGCGGCCGCGCATCACGCGCACCACGCCCCAGGCGGCAAGCAGGCACATCGCGAGCACGGCCAGTTCGGCAGCGGCGCCGGGCCGGGTCAGCGATAGCGCGAGCTCGTCGAGCTCCTTGACGTCGAACGCGCGCACCATCAGCGGCGGCCCTGGTGGCCGCGTGGCCTCGGGATCGGGTGCTTCACGCGGCCGCTCACACGCCGGCAAGCACGCGCAGGTGCGCGGCGACGCTGCGCGCGAGTGCGCTGAGGTTGTAGCCGCCTTCGAGGCAGGAGACGATGCGGCCGCCGGCGTGCTTGTCGGCGACGTCCTTGATGCGGCCCGTGATCCAGGCGTAGTCGGCTTCGACGAGGCCGAGCTGGCCGAGCTCGTCCTCGCGGTGCCCGTCGAAGCCGGCAGAAACGAAGATCATCTCGGGCCGGAACGCGTCGAGCCGCTCCATCCAGTTTTCCTCGATGAGCGCGCGAACGGCGGGGCCGCGCGTATAGGGCGGCACCGGCACGTTGATCATGTTCGTGCCCATCGGCACGGCGCCGCTGTACGGATAGAGCGGATGCTGGAAGATGCTCACCATGAGCACGCGCTCGTCGCCGGCGATGATGTCCTCGGTGCCGTTGCCGTGGTGCACGTCGAAGTCGACGATGGCGACGCGCTCGAGGCCGCGCACGTCGAGCGCATGGCGCGCCGCGACCGCCACGTTGTTGAAGAAGCAGAAGCCCATCGCCTGATCGCGCGTCGCGTGGTGGCCGGGCGGGCGCACCGAGCAGAAGGCGTTCTCGACCGCGCCGTCGATCACCGCATCGGTTGCGGCAACGGCGGCGCCGGCGGCGCGCAGGGCGGCGGCCCAGGTGCCCGGCGCGGCGACCGTGTCGGGGTCGATGGCGCGCGACCGGCCCTCGGCGGCGATGCGCATGAGCACGTCGCGCAACTCGCCGACGTGTCGGCTTTCGTGGGCGCGGCCCAGGTCATCGAGCGACACGACTGGGGCTTCCCGATGCTCGAGCGCGTCGTCGAGGCCGGAGGCGATGAGGTAGTCGTCGATGGCGTCCAGCCGCTGCGGGCACTCGGGGTGGCCCTCGCCCATGTCGTGACCGTGGCAGTCGGGGTGGCTGTAGAAGGCCGTCGTCATCGCAGCGGAGTTTTTCTAGTAAGGTGGCCGCATGAGCCCATCCCTGCGAGACCAATTGGCCGAACTCGTCGGCCAGATCAGCACCATTATCGTCGGCAAGCGTGCCCAGATCGAGGACTGCGTCGCCTGCCTTCTCGCAGGGGGACACCTGCTCATCGAGGACGTTCCGGGCGTCGGCAAGACGACCCTGGCGCACGCCATCTCGGTCTCGCTCGGCCTGCGCTTTTCGCGCACCCAGTTCACCGCCGACCTGATGCCCTCGGACCTGATCGGCGTGAGCGTCTACGAGCGCAGCAAGGAAGCGTTCGTTTTTCACGCCGGGCCGGTGTTCGCGCACGTGCTGCTTGCCGACGAGATCAATCGCGCCGGACCGAAGACGCAGAGCGCGCTGCTCGAGGCAATGGAAGAGCACCAGGTGACGGTCGAGGGCGAGACGCGCGCCCTGCCCTCGCCCTTCTTCGTCATCGCCACGCAGAACCCGACCGACCAGATCGGCACCTATCCCCTGCCCGAGTCGCAGCTCGACCGCTTCCTGATGTGCATCACCCTCGGCTATCCGGACCGCAAGAGCGAGCGCGAGCTGCTCGCCGGCGCCGATCGGCGCGAGGCGATCTCCAAGCTGCGCGCCGTGATGTCGCCCGTGCAACTGCTCGAAGCGCAGCGCGCGGTGCAAGCGGTGCACGTGTCGGATGCGCTGCTCGACTACCTGCAAGCGCTGATCCAGGCGACGCGCTCGGGCGCCTGGTTCGTCGAGGGCCTGTCGCCGCGCGCCGGCATCGCCGTGCTGCGCGCGGCGCGGGCGCGCGCCCTGCTCGGCGGCCGCGACTACGTGGCCCCCGACGACGTGCAATACGTGCTGCCGCAGACCATCGCGCATCGCCTCGTGCCGGTGCCCGGCGCCGGTCGCGGCCGGCGCGAGCAGGTGCGGGCGATGGTCGAGGCGGTGCCCTTGCCGTGAGACCTCCGCACGGCCGCTCCGAAGGAGGGCTCCTCCCGCTCGGCGGGACGGCGCGCAGCGCCCAGGGTGTCCCATGACGAGCGTCGCCGCGACGCTCAACCCGGCGGCGTTTGCGCGCAAGCGCTTTCGCAGCTGGTGGCAGTCGCGCCTGCCGCGCACCGACACGCAGACCCTGACGCAGGGCAACGTCTACATCCTGCCGACGCGCGCCGGCTGGATGTTCGCGCTGACCTTGCTCGTGCTGCTGCTCGCCTCGATCAACTACCAGCTCAACCTCGGCTACATCCTCACCTTTCTGCTCGCCGGCAGCGGCGTCGTCTCGATGCACTTGACGCACGGCACGCTGCGCGGCCTGACGCTGCACCTGCGGCCGGTCGATGCCGGCTTCGCCGGCGAGCCGGCCGGGCTCGACATCGTCATGACGAGCCCGGGCACGGCGCGCTTCGGCATCGGCCTGCGCCTGCTCGACGCGCCCGACGCGACACGCGTCTGGACCGACGTGCCGGCCGGCGGCCAGGCGGCGGCGCACATGAGCTTCGTGCCGTTGGCGCGCGGCCTTCACGAAGTGCCGACGCTGAGCGCCGAGACCCGCTTTCCGCTCGGCCTGTTTCGCGCCTGGACGGTGTGGCGGCCGGCGGGTCGGCTGCTCGTCTATCCACACCCCGAGAGCGACGCGCCGGCCCTGCCCGCAGCGCGCCCGATCGCCGGCGGCCCGACCCGTTCGCGCAATAGCGAAGGTGGTGAGATCGAAGGCGTGCGTGCCTATCGTCGCGGCGACCCGATGAAGCTCGTCGCCTGGAAGAAGGCAGCGCAGGCGCTCGAGACCGGCGCCGAACTGGTGAGCCGCGACACCAGTGTCTCGGCACGCCAGGAGCTGTGGCTCGACTGGGCCGCTTGCGGCGCGCTCGCCCCCGAGGAACGCCTGTCGCGGCTCACTGCGTGGACGCTGGCCTCAGAACGCGCCGGCACCGACTACGGACTGAGGCTGCCCGGGCTCGAGCTCGCTCCGGAGGGCGGTGAAGCGCAACGCCGTCGCTGCCTCGAGGCGCTGGCGCTGTGGCACGCATGAGATCGTCGTGAACACGACGCTCGTACGCACCTGGCTGCCGCACTGGCCCGGTTGGCGTCGCCTGCCGCGCGAAGCGCGGGACACGCTGTTCCTGCTTGCCGTCATCGCCTGGACGGTGCTGCCGCACGTCTCGCACCTGCCGGTCTGGACGACCGTTCTCACGACCGTCGTGCTGCTCTGGCGCGGCCGCCTGGCGATCGCCGGCGGCGCGCTTCCCAGTCGGTGGATGTTGCTCGCCGTGCTGGCGCTGGCGATCGGCCTGACCTTCTGGTCGTATCGCAGTCTGCTCGGCAAGGAGCCGGGCGTGACGATGGCGGTCGCCCTCATGGCGCTGAAAACGCTCGAGCTGCGCGCCCGGCGCGACGCCTTCGTCGTGTTCTTCCTCGGCTTCTTCATCATCCTCACGCACTTCCTCTATTCGCAATCGCTGTGGGTCGCGGTGGCGATGCTGATCTCGATCTGGGGCCTGCTCACCGGGCTCGTGCTCGCGCACATGCCGGTCGGCCAGCCGAGCCTGCGCCAGGCCGGCGGCCTGGCCGCGCGCACCGCGCTCTTCGGCGCGCCGGTAATGGCCTTGCTGTTCGTGCTGTTCCCGCGCATCGGGCCGCTCTGGGGCGTGCCGCAGGACGGCATCTCGACGACGGGCCTGTCGAACAGCATGAGGATGGGCTCGATGACCGAGGTCGCGCGCGACGAGTCGGTGGCCATGCGAGTGCGCTTCGAGGGCCGTCCTCCTTCGCCGCCGGACATGTACTTTCGCGGCCCGGTGTTGACGCGCTTCGACGGTGTCGAGTGGCGCCCGCTCGGCCTGCCGTTCGCGCCGGCAAACGTGCCGGCGCGGCCGCCCGAGCTGGTGACGCGCAGCCCCGCCATCCGCTACGAGGTGACGCTCGAGCCGCTGCGCGTCGCGTCGGTGCCGCTGCTCGAGGCGACGACCGAGGTGCGGCCCGTCGAGGGATTTCGCATCAGCGCGCGCGAGGACCTGCAGTGGCTGGGCGAGCGGCCCATCTACGAACGTCTGCGCGTCAGTGCCGAGGCGCACATCCAGTTCGCGCTGGGCTCGTCGCGGCGCAGCGGCGAAGTCCAGGAGAGCCTGGAGCTGCCGCCCAACTTCAACCCGCGCACGCTCGCCTGGACGCGTGCCCTGCGCAGCGAGCCTGCGCTGCGCAACGCCGACGCCACCACCTTCGCTCAGGCGATCCTGGCGCACATCCGCAACGGCGGCTACGACTACACGCTCTCGCCGGGCGAATACGGGGCCAACGCCGTCGACGAGTTCTGGCTCGACCGCAAGACCGGCTTCTGCGAGCACTTTGCGGCGGCCTTCGTCGTCATCATGCGCGACGCGGGATTTCCGGCCCGCATCGTCACCGGTTACCAGGGCTCGGACCAGGAGCCGGTCGATGGCTACTACATCGTGCGCCAGAGCTCGGCACATGCCTGGGCCGAATACTGGCAGAACGGGCGTGGCTGGCTGCGCGCCGATCCAACCGCCGCCGTCGCGCCCGACCGCATCGGCCGCAGCAGCCGGCTCGAAGTCAAGCCGGGTCTCGTCGCCGGCGCCTTTGCGGCGATGAGCCCGCAACTCTTCAACGATCTGCGCAGCGCCTGGGAAGCGGTCAACAACCGCTGGAACCAGTGGGTGCTCAACTACACGCGCGGCCAGCAGCTCGACGTGTTGAAAAACATCGGCTTCACCTCGCCGAGCTGGGAAGACCTGGCGCTGCTGCTCATCGGCGCCCTGAGCACGCTTTCGCTCGCGGGCGCGGCGTGGGCGTGGTTCGACCGGCATCGCATCGACCCGTGGGTGCGCCAGCTCGATCGCATGAAGCGGGCGCTGCGCTCGCTCGGCGTCGAGGCAGCGCCGCACGAGGCGCCGCGCACGCTCGCGGCGCATGTGCGCGAACGGCTCGGCGACGCCGGCGAGGCACTCGCCGCCGCGCTCGAGACGCTCGAGGCGCAGCGTTACGGCCGGGCGCAGGCGCGCCATCCCGACGCCGCGCTGACGCGGCACTTCAAGGCCGAATCGCGGCGCCTGCGCAACGCGCTCGCCCGATAATCGCAACGATGCTTCGTTCTCCGCTCCGCCGCTCGCTCATGCTCGGCGGCGCCATCTTCGCGACGGTCGGCTCTGCCCCCGCAGGTGCCGCACGCAAGGCGCAAAAGGGCAAGGCCGGGGCCGCAGTGGCCGACGACGGCGCGCCCGATCTCGTCACCTATGGCGAGCGCGACGACGTGATGACCTTCGCCGACGGCGTGGCCGAGCGGCGTTCGCTCGATGTGCAATGGCTGCGTGCCGCGCTGTCGCAGTCGCGCTTCGTGCCGAGCGTCGTGCGCTACATCATGCCGCCACCGGCCGGCACGGCGAAGAACTGGGCCGCCTACCGCGCCCGCTTCGTCGAGCCGATCCGGATTCGCGCCGGCGTCGCCTTCTGGCGCGCGAACGCGAAGTGGCTGGCAATGGCCGAGGACCTCTACGGCGTGGCGCCGGAGATCGTCGTCGGCATCGTCGGCGTCGAGTCGATCTATGGCCGGCAGATGGGCAACTTTCGCATCATCGACGCGCTGGCCACGCTGGCCTTCGACTTTCCGTCCGGGCGCAACGACCGCAGCGACTTCTTCAAGAGCGAGCTCGAGAGCTGGTTCGTGCTGTGCAACAGCGAAGGCCTGGACCCTTTGCTGTGGAAAGGCAGCTACGCCGGAGCCATCGGCATGGCGCAGTTCATGCCGTCGAGCTTCAACCGCTATGCGGTCGATCTCGATGGCGACGGCCACGTCGATCTGCACGCGAGCGCCGCGGACGTGATCGGCAGCGTCGCCAACTACCTGGCCGAGTTTGGCTGGAAGCGCGGGTTGGCGGTGCGCTTCGACGTCAGGCCGCCGACCGATACGAGCGATCGCGCGGCGTTGCTTGCGCCGGACATCGTGCCGACGTTCTCGGCGAGCGAGATGATGGCTCGCGGCGCGGCCTTGCCGCCCGAGGCGCTCGCTACGGACAGTGCGCTGGCCTTGGTCGAGCTGCAGAACGGCGGCGCCGCGCCGAGCTACGTCGCGGGCACGACCAACTTCTACGCCATCACGCGCTACAACTGGTCGAGCTACTACACGATGGCGGTGGTGGAACTGGGCGAGGCGGTCGCCAGGAACATCTCACGCTTGCCCTGAGCGCAGGCCTCTTTCGTCACAGCCCTCGGTGACTCGGCGCTCGAGCGGAACGCCGCGCTCGAACCGCTAGACGCCCGAAGGACTGGCGCCCGGCGGCCGGATCTCCGCGCGCGCCTGGTCGACCGCCGCCGAGGCGTCGACCAGGCCGGCGCCGGTCGCGTCCTTGCCCTTCATCGCCGTGCCTTGCGGCGGAACGCTCAGCGCACTGGCCGAACCGGTATCGACAGGCCGGGCCGTGGCACGCAGGATGCGCAGCACGTCGGCGGGCTTCAGATTCGGGTTCGCCGAGAGCATCAAGGCGCAGACGCCGGCCACTTGCGGCGTCGCCGCCGAGGTGCCGCTGAACACCGCCCAGCCGTCGTCGGCCTTCGTGCTGTCGGCGCGATCGGCGGCGGTCGATCCGGCGGCGAACTCGCGGTCCATGCTGGAGCCGGGCGGCAAGGGCAGGACGATGTAGCGGCCGTCGGGGGCTTCGCCCACCAGGCCACAACAGTCCGGAACGTTGCGCGCCGGGTAGATCGCACTCTTGAAGGCCGATGCGAAATCGGAGGCGCGCAAGCTCTGGTCCTCGGCGTAGACGCCACCGACCGCGATCACCTCGGGCATCTGCGCCGGAAAGCCGAAGTGGCCATTGCCCGACCCCGAAACGACGATGATCCCCGCCTCGACGGCGTGCCTGATCTCGCGCTCGAGCGGCTTGAGGTCGCTGCGCAATACCGTCTCGGGCTGGCGGCTCTGCTCGTCGGCCAGGTCGTAGGCCAGGCTGATCGAGACGATGTGCGGCTGGTGTTTGAGTGCCGCCAGGAACGGCGCGAGCAGCGGCGTGTCGTCGACCTCCTGGTCGTGCGAGAGCTTGATGCCGATCATCTCGACCTTGGGCGCGACGGCGAACAGGTTGGCCGACTGGGCCGTGCCGTGGCCCTTGCGGTCGACGTCGAACTCGGTGTTGGCCGGATCGAGCAAGGGCGCCAGACACACCTTCGACTGATAGTTGCCGGCGAAGAAGGGATGGCCGTGCGCGAAGCCGGTGTCGATCATCACGACGCGGATGCCCTGGCCGAGAAAGCCGTCGGTGTGCGCCTTTTCGGCGCGCAGCAGCTTGGGCACGTCGGTCAGGACGTCGATGCAGCGAAAGCCCTGGACCGGAGGCGGCCGCGCCGACACCGCCGCAAACGGATTGCCGAGCGTCGACCAGGGTCGAGGCACGCGCGCCGGCAGCGCCACGCACGGGTCGGGCGCCGCAAGGTAGATGTGCGCACGCTCGACCGTGATGTCGGCGACGAAACTCTCCAGGGCTTCGTACTGGCGCCACACGGCCGGCACGACGACGATCCGCTCGACGCGGCTCGAGCAGTTCCAGGCGTTGGCAATGGCCCGTTGCCCCAGCTTGCTCTGAAACACTTTCTCGAAGCGTCGCACCGGGCCCGTCACGACGATCGTCTGCCGGCCCACCGCAGTCAGCTCGAAGCCTTGCTTTTCCAGGAACCGGGTCGCCCCCTCCACCATCATCGCGACGGCCCGAGACTCCAATGCGATCGGCAGAGCGAGCCCGATCGCCACGGAGATGCGGGCGTCGGGGTCCGCGTCGGCGAGCGGAGTGATGCGGGCAAACGAATCGGCCATGAACCGCTAGTTGGGTTGACCAGCAGTGCCCGGCGGATGACCGATATCCCCGGCGTCGCTCGATGTCGTACCCGCCGCTTCTTTCATTGCATCCACCAACTCCTGCAATTGAGTCTGGATGTCCTCAGCTTGCTTTACTAGGCTGGCCAACTTCGCTGGATCGATGGCTGTCGTCATGGAATCTCTCCTTCATGAAAAGTGGGCAAAGACGCCCGTCGTTGACTTCTTCGCAGGCTCGCAAAGGCTGGCCACTTGTTGCATCGCCGGCGAAGCTTGTCCGAGTGCGAACTTCAGCACGGCCGCAGCTTCGTCGCAAGCGAAGCGCACCTGGTCAGTTCGACCTGCCGCGCGCAGTGAAACTATGGCATTCAGGCGGAGCATGACGGTCAAGGGATGGCGCAACCCCAAGGCCTGAGCAAATCCTGCGGTTGATTCCTCGAACGCGTCTAGCGCTTCCTGATTCCGTCCCTGGCGTTGCAGTGCCAAGGCGAGCAACATTCTGGCGCGAGCGGAACGTACCGGCGGCACCGCGCCCGCCAACTGCTCCGCGAGCGCCTGGTTCGCCAGCATCTCCGCGCGGGGGAATTCAGCACGCGACAGGGCGATCTCGGAGAGTGTCATCAAAGCGATCGACCTATATGTGGGAGACTGATCCTTCGCTACAGCGACACGCTGCAATCCCTCGACGATCTCCGGGTGGTCGCCGACCGCGCCACCCACTGCGAGCGCCTGAGCGCTGACGAACAGGCCCTCGGCCCTGCGTGACGAGGAAGTCGCCGCTGCCAACGTAGGAATCAGTTCAGAGACCAAGTCCAGCGCAGTGCTGACCCTACCTGTACGGACCAAAGACAGGATCCGGTTTCTCCGCATGATCAAGCACTCCTCGGTCTGCCCCCCGAGCCGCCGGTCGCACGCCGGAATGTAGGCTTCGAGTAGCCGATCTGCTGTCGCGTACTGACCACCCCCCAATTCCAGCTGCACTCGAGCCAAGTCGGTCTTGACGGCTGCGCGTGGCCCGATGCGCGGACTTCGGCGCGCGCGTTCCTCGGCATCCTCGATCCGAACTAGCGCACTGGATCGGTCGCCGAGATTTGCCTCAACTTCGCCGAGGACCTGTAGCACCTCCACGGCTTGCTCGCTGCCGGCATCCCAGGCGTCGAGCCGTTGCCCCGCCTTCAGAAGAAGTTCGCGGGCCTCTGCAAGTCGGCCCGAAGCATTGGCGATCCAAGCTCGCACCAACAGAACCTTTCCGTGCAGTTCGTCGTCCCGTGGATAGCGTTCGGCCAAGCGGGCCGCGTCCGACAAGAGACGGATCGCACCATCAGCGTCGCCGAGAAGAAATTTGTTTTCGGCGAGATTGGCTTCGCCGTGCGCCGCCTCCTGCGTCCGCGCCTCGCCCAAGTACAACTCCACGACGCGCTTCAGCGTCGCATCCGCCGCGACGTGGTCGCCGATCGTGACCTGCATGTCGCCGATCGTCGAAAGCACTTCCGCGAGGAGCAGCGGCTGCGATACGAACATCTGCTCGGCGTTGTCGCGGCCCCGGTAGAGGATCTTTCGCGCCGTGATGTCGTTGCCTTGCGACTGGTCGGGGTCGGCGACCCGGAACATGTCCTGCACGAAAGCGCGCGCCGTGACTGCCCGCGCCGATTCCTCGCGTGCGCGCAGCCCGAGCACGACGGCCGCGGTCGTGACCACGAGCAAGGCAAGGACCGCCGCGGAGGCCAGCGACACGCCGAGCGTGTGCCGAAGCACGAAGCGGCGGGCGCGGTAGACCGCGCTCGGCACCTGGGCCTCGACCGGCCGGCGCTCGCACCATCGCCCGAGATCCGCCCGCATCGCCTCGGCAGAGCGATAGCGGTCGGCCGGCTCCTTGCGCAACGCCTTCATGACCACGGCGTCGAGATCGTCGGTCCGCGCCCGCCCCACGCCCTCGATCGGCGCGCGGCGGCTCGGCGGCCGCGGCTCGACGCCGACGATCGCGGCGGCCAGCCGCACCGGCGTCGCATCGGCGACCTCGTAGGGACGCTCGCCGCAGATCAGCTCGTACAGCACCACGCCGGCCGAGTACACGTCGGAAGCGGTCGTGAGCGCCCTGCCCTCGATCTGCTCGGGGCTGGCGTAGATCATGGTCAGGGGGCGGCCGGTCTGGCGGGTCAGCTCGGTGTCGGCCATGCCCTCGCCGTCGCCCTCGACCAGCTTGGCGATTCCGAAGTCGAGCAGCTTCACTTCGCCCTGCTCGGTGACGAGGATGTTGGAGGGCTTGAGGTCGCGGTGGATGACCAGGTTGGCGTGCGCCTGCTCGACCGCCAGCAGCACCTGGCGGAACACCTTCACGCGCTCCTCGACGCTGAGCGTCTTGGCGTCGCACCACTCCGTGATCGGCCGGCCCTCGACGTATTCGAGCGCCAGCCACGGCTGCCCCTCCGGCGTCACGCCGGCGTCATGCAGAGCGGCGATGTTCGGATGGTGCAGCGACGCGAGGATGTCGCGCTCGCGCTTGAATCGCTCGGCAAAGCTCTCGTGCTGGGCCCGCGACGGATGGTTGAAAAGCAGCTTGATGGCGACCTGCCGTTCGAAGGCGCCGTCGGCGCGCTCGGCGAGCCAGACCTCGGCCATGCCGCCCGAGCCGATGTGGCGGATCAGACGATAGGCGCCGAGGCGCGTGCCCTCTCGCCACTCGGACGCCACGACGGCCGGCCGCGCCTCGAGCGTCGGCAGCGCCTCGAGAAAGGCGCCGGTGGCGATGCGCGCGCGAGCGTCGAGCATGCGCTCGAGCTGCGGGAGGAGTCGGTGACTTTCCGAACGCAGTTGCGCCAGCCACGCCGACAGTGCGATGTCGTCGAGCGCATCGGCGCGCTCGTAAAGCGCGGAGAGCTCCTGCCAGTCGACGACCGAATCGCGGATCATTGTCTCGGCGTGGGGGTGGAGGGACAAGAATAGGTGCGAGTGTCAGCCTCGGCAAGCGATCTCTTGTCGCGCGGGCCGAAGCGACTCGCGTCGAAACACGCCGTCAGGGCGCGGGCCAGGTCGTGGCGGGCTCGATGGGCGTCGCTTCGTCGCCGCTGTCCGTGGCGCGGATGGAGCGAAAGACCTCGGGCAAGGATCCGTCCTCGCTTCTTTCGGCGAGCGAATGCGTCGCGGTGAGCTCACGCGAGTGCGCAGGCGCCACGAGCGAACGCAACGCTGCAGCCGGACTGCCGTCGACGTTGACGGCGAGCAGGACTGCGGCAGCAGCGACAGCGAGCGCAAGCGGAAAGAGAAGCCGGCCGCGGCGCGACGAGCGCGGGGCGGCGGCGAGGGGGCGGTGGTTCATGAGTTCTCCTCGAAGTCATCGATGAGTACGCAAACCTCGGCCGAATCCGGACATCGCCCTCGCCGGCTAGCGCACCGAAGCCACCGCTCCGACCGCCAGCGTCAGGCCCCGGCTCGACGGACTGGCGACGTGGCGCATCGTGGCCGCGCTCGCCGGCTGCCCGACCCTCAGCGCTTCGACCGGCCGCCCGTGCCGCTCGGCGTAGCCCGAGCTGCCGGCGTCGTGAACACCCGCGAGGGCGAACGCGCGCTGGTCGGCCAGGGGGCCGAATACGAGGAAGGCGAACGAGGCGATGGCCACGGCCGCGGCAACACCGGCGGCGGCGCGCGCCGGCGGCTTGGCCGGGCGGAAGGAGCGCTCGGCGGCGCTTTTGTACTCTTGCGTCTTCATGTCGTTTCCTCTTGCGGCAGATCACCGCGGACGCGCAACGAACCACCCGTTGCGTCAGGGAGGAGTACGGCTGACCAACGACGAAGCGGACGGCGAGAACGCAATGTCCAACGAAAGAGTGGACGCGCCCGGAGGTCGCGGCTACTCTCGGCGGCCATGTCCACCGCGAGCGATGCGCCGCCGATCACCCGCCTGCTGCAGCTCGCGGCTGAAGGTGATCGCGCCGCGCTCGACCAGGTCTACGCGTCGCTCTATCCCGAGCTGAAGCGCGTCGCCCGGGCGCGCCTGCGCCAGCAGGGCCGCGGCGACGACATGGGCACGACGACGCTGCTGCACGAGAGCTTCATCCGCCTGGTCAATGCCGCCGAGCTTCGCCTCGTCGACCGGCGCCATTTCTTCGCCTATGCGGCGCGGACGATGCGCAACATCATCATCGACAGCGCGCGCGAGCATCTCGCCGAGCGGCGCGGCGGCGGCGTCGCCCACGAGACGCTCGGCGGCGACGCCGTCCTGCAAGTGGCCGACAAGAGCACGAGCGAGGAGCTGATCCGCGTCAGCGAAGCACTGCTCGAACTCGAAGCCGTCGATCCCGAGCTCGCCGAGCTCGTCGACATGCGCTACTTCGGCGGCTACAGCGAGACCGAGATCGCCGAGCTGCAGGGCGTCTCCGACCGCACGGTGCGGCGCCGCTGGGACAAGGCGCGCGCCTGGCTTTACGTCGCCCTCAACGACAGTCCTGAGCCGCCGAAGCCAGGCTGAGCCAGGTCTCGATCCAGCCACTCAGGACCGGATCGCCCGGCCAGCCTTCCTTTACTTCGAGACCCTGGCGCAACTCCCAGGTCGAGCCGAACCAGCCCGGTCCTTCGGGCTGGTTGCGACCCGAACGGACTGCCGCGACGGGCACGAGCGAGAGGTCTTCGGCGAGGGCGAGGGACATGACGGCTCCTGGATGACGGTTGCCGCCAGTGTCAGGGTCGCATCCTCGCCATACCATCCCGACGAAGGCCGGATCGCTGCGCTTTTCGACCCCCTCGTCGTGCGCCCTTGAACGGGGGAACGCTTCGACGGGGCCCGACGTCGGCTGCGGCCCCGCTCTATTCGGGAATGACGCTGACCTCGACTTTCATGCTCTGCCCGCGCCCGCCGAGGATGACGCCGCGCAACGGCACGACGTCGGCGAAGTCGGCGCCCCAGGCGAGGGTGATGTAGCGCCGGTCGGCGAGCGTGTCGTTGGTCGGGTCGAACTCGACCCAGCCGTGCAGCGGCGACCAGGCGGCGACCCAGGCGTGCGATGCATCGACGCCGAGCAGACGCTCCCTTCCCGGCGGTGGGTCGGTGAGCAGGTAGCCCGATACGTAGCGCGCCGGCAGGCCGCGGCCACGCAGGCAGGCGAGCATGACGTGCGCGAAGTCCTGGCAGACGCCGCTGCGCAGCTCGAGCACCTCGTCGACCTGCGTCGTCACGGTCGTCGCCTCGGCGTCGAACTCGAAGTCGGCGTGGATGCAATGCATCAGGTCGGCGACCGCTTCGAGCCAGTCGCGGCCGGGGCCAAAGCTCGGCGCGGCATAGGCACGCGCCGCCTCCGACCAGGGCACCAGCGCGCTCGGTTCGCTCAGGCGCGCCGCGGCGAGGTCGTCCTGCGCCGGGTCGCGACGCACCGATTCGACCACGGCCTCCCACGCCAGCGAACCGGCCTGCGCCGCATCGGGACGCTCGGAAATCTCGACGCGCGACAGCATCAGCACGCGCAACAGCGGGTGCGGCCCGTAGACCGCGAAATGGGTGACGCCATTGCCGAAGTCATCCTCCTCGTCGCGACGCTCGTCGGTGGCGGGCTCGATGCGCAGCTCGTGCGACAGCACGTGCTGCCACGGCAACTCTCGCGGCGTCAGGTGCGCGAGCTGCCACGACTGCGAGACCGGCACGCGATACGAATAGCGCGTCTCGTGCTCGACGGTGTAGCGGTCCTTGCCCATGAACGAAGCGATGGCTCAGGCGGCGAGCGACAGCACGCTGCGCGGCACGGCGTGCGAGAAGAACTTGATCGAGATGTCGTCCGAAATGGCGTAGGCCGCGGTCTGCAAGGCGGCCAGCGTCTTCGCAAGCGTCTCGCTCTCGGGATGCAGATCGACCGGCTCGAGCGCCCGCAAGGCAGCGTAAGCAAGCGCCAGGGTATCGCCGGTGAAGTGACCATGCGTCGCCTCGATCTTGGCGACGTATTCCGAGAGGCCCTTGGCCTGAAAGGCGAGCGAGCGCGGATTGGCGTCGTCGCGAACCAGCATGTCGAGCACCGGCAGCCATTCCGGCGCGGCGAGGTAGCGCGAGCGATAGGTGACGCTCGAGTCGGCGAGATCGAGCAGCCAGTCGAGGTCGTGATCGCGGCCTTCGTCGATCGCCACGCCGAGCGCGCTGCACATCGTCGCCAGCCGCTCGACGCGCCGGCCCATCGAGAGGAAGCGCCAGCCGATGCCGCGCGTCATGCCGTCGAGGACGAAGCCCGAGAGCGTCATCATCGCCGTCGTCGCGCGGTCGAGCCAGACCAGCGTATTCGGCAGCGACGGCTCGCGCTGGAACACCGGGTCTGCGATGACGCGGTTCAGGGTGCGCCAGTGGTCGGCCGACATGCGGTCGCGCAGGCTGAAGGCGACGCGCGAGAGCTGGCGCAGGCGCTGACTGAGCATCGCTTCGGGGTTCGTCGCGGCGCGGCGCATCTGGCGCGGCGCGTTCTTCTTTGCCGATTCGATCAGGCCGAGGTGCTCGGCCAGGACCCAGGCGGGCTGGACCGCGCCGGCGCGCGCGCCGGCATCGTCGAGAACGTGGCTCAAGGCGACGCGAAGCAGCCGTACCGAGGCATCGCAGCGCTCGCTGTAGCGGCCGAACCAGAACAGGTTCTCGGCGGCGCGCGAGGCGAGCGAGGCGTTCGAATCGACGAGCTGATCCGGCGTGACGGTCTGCGAGAGCAGCGAGAACGAGGCATTGACCGGCGCGTCGGACAGCACCCAGGTGTCCTTCGAGCGGCCGCCGCGCTGCATGGCGATGATGCGCGAGTCCTCGTCGCCGGCGACCCGCGTCAGGCCGCCGGGCATGACGCGCCAGCCGCTCGGCGTGGCGACCGCGAACACGCGCAGCCCGACGGTGCGCGCGGCAAACGCTTCGCCGCCCTTGCCTTCGAGCACCGGCGCCTGCGAGACGTGCACCCACTCCTGCGCCACGTAGTGCTGCGGCCGCGCGTCGATCTGCTCGCGCAGCGTCTTTCGCTCGGCCTCGGACAGGTCTTCGACGACGATCGGCCGCTCGCTCGCCGAGCGTTCGAGCGGTTTGATGATGAGCCGCTCCGGGCGTTGCCACGCGTCCTCGAAGGCAGCCGGCTCGCCGAGCCACCAGGTGGCGACCGAAGGCAGCTTGAGCGGCTCGCCGAGCAGCTCGCGCGCCAGCTTGGGCAGGTAGCCGAGCAGAGCACCCGACTCCAGCACGCCCGAGCCGAGCGCGTTGGCGAGCAGCACGTTGCCGCGCCGCGCGCATTCGGTCAGGCCGGCGATGCCGAGCGCCGAGTCGGAGCGCAGCTCGAGCGGATCGCAGTAGTCGTCGTCCTGGCGACGGACGATGGCGTGGACGCGCTGCAGGCCGTCGATCGTCTTCAGCCAGACGCGGTCGTCGCGCACCGTCAGGTCGCTACCCTCGACGAGCCCGAAGCCGAGGTAGCGCGCCAGCAGCGCATGCTCGAAGTAGGTCTCGTTGTACGGGCCTGGCGTGAGCAGGACGATGCGCGCCGGGCCATCGCCGCGCGGCGCCCAGTGCAACAGGGCAGAGCGCAGTGCGTCGAAGTGGGAGGCCAGGTGTTGCACCGGCAGCTCGCGAAACATCTGTGGAAAGACGCGCGAGACGACAAGCCGGTTCTCGAGCGCGTAGCCGGCGCCCGAGGGCGCCTGCGTGCGGTCGCTCACCACCCACCAGCGCCCGTCGGGCGAGCGCGCCAGGTCGGCCGCGTATTGCAGCAGGTGCATGCCGCTCACCGGCTTCAAGCCCTGCGCCGGGCCGAGAAAGCCGCGATGGCCGAAAATCACCGGCGGCGGAATGGCGCCGCTCTTCAGCAGCGTCTGCGCGCCGTAGATGTCGCCGAGGACTCGGTTGAGCAGGTCGGCGCGCTGTTCGATGCCGGCGGCGATCGCCTCCCATTCGTCGGCCGGCAGGAGCAACGGCAGGGGGTCGACCTCCCACGGCCGGTGCGCGCCCATGGCGTCGTCGTAGACGTTGTAGGTGATGCCCTGCTCGCGGATCTGCCGCTCGGTAAGCGACAGCGTGTCGCTGACCTCGCGCTCGCCGCGCTCGGCCAGCGAGCGCATGAAGGCGTCCCAGTGCGGCCGCGGCTGCGCCGCGCCGGCCAGCAACTCGTCGTAGCGGTCGCCCTGGGCCGCGTAGCCGGCGAGCAGCTTGGCCAACACTTCAGCGCTGGCGCCGCGGGCCGAAAGGCGCGGGGGCGCCCTCGGGAGGCAGCGAGCGCGGGAAAGGTCGGAACGCCATCAGCTCACTCTACGGGGCGGCGCAGGTCCAGGGTGTGCGGGAAATCCGGATTGGTGGTTTCGTTGGCAACCTTCATGGCGCCCGGCGTGTGCCCGGTGCGGAAGAAGCGCCCCAGGCGACGCGCCTCGGCTTCGAGGGCGTTGATCGGAAACGTCGTGTAGTTGATGCCGCCCGGATGGGCCACGTGGTACTGGCAGCCGCCGAGCGAGCGGCCCATCCAGGTGTCGACGAGATCGATGACGAGCGGCACGTGCACGCCGATCGTCGGATGCAGCGCCGAGGGCGGGTTCCAGGCGCGATAGCGGATGCCGGCGGCGAACTCCCCCGGTGTGCCGGTCGGCTGCAGCGGCACGCGGCGGCCGTTGCAGGTGATGACGTGGCGATCGCCGACCAGGCCGCTCGCCTTGATCTCGACGCGTTCGAGCGACGAGTCGACGTAGCGCGCCGTGCCGCCCGCCGTGCTTTCCTCGCCCAGCACGTGCCAGGGCTCGAGCGCCATGCGCAGCTCGACCTCGACGCCGGCGGCCGAGAAATCGCCGAGCAGCGGAAAGCGGAAGTTGAGGTGCGGCGCGAACCACTCGAGCTCGACCGGATAGCCGAAGTCGCGCAGTTCCTCGACGACGTCGCGCAGGTCGCTCCACACGAAGTGCGGCAGCATGAAGCGATCGTGCAGCCCGGTGCCCCAGCGCGCCAGCCTTTCCGGCCGGTAAGGCTCGGCCCAGAAGCGGGCCACCAGCGAGCGCATGAGGAGCTGCTGGACCAGGCTCATGCGGGCATGCGGCGGCATCTCGAAGGCGCGCATCTCGAGCAGGCCGAGGCGGCCGGTCGTGCCGTCGGGCGAGTAGAGCTTGTCGATGCAGAACTCGGCGCGGTGCGTGTTGCCGGTGACGTCGACGAGCAGGTTGCGCAACAACCGGTCGATCAGCCAAGGCGGCGGCTGGCCGGCGCCCGGCCGGGTGGCACGACGCAATTCGGCGAACGCGATTTCGATCTCGTAGACCGAGTCGTTGCGCGCTTCGTCGACGCGCGGTGCCTGGCTGGTCGGGCCGACGAACATGCCCGAGAAGATGTAGCTGAGCGCCGGGTGGTTGTGCCAGTAGGCGATCATGCTGGCGAGCAGGTCGGGCCGGCGCAGGAAGGGCGAGTCCGATGTCGTCGCGCCGCCGAGCACGAAGTGGTTGCCGCCGCCGGTGCCGGTGTGGCGCCCGTCGAGCATGAACTTCTCGCTCATCAGCCGCGACTCGTGCGCCGCCTGGTAGAGATGCGTCGTCATGTCCACGAGCTCGCTCCAGCTCGATGTCGGCTGCACGTTGACCTCGATCACGCCGGGATCGGGCGTGACGCGCAGCACCTGCAGGCGCGGGTCGCGCGGCGGCTCGTAGCCTTCGAGGACGAGCGGCATCTGCATCGCGCGCGCCGTGTCTTCGACCGCGGCAACCAGATCGAGGTAGTCCTCGAGTTTCGTCGCGGGCGGCATGAAGACGTAGAGCCTGCCCTCGCGCGGCTCGGCACTGATCGCGGTGCGAACGACGAAGCCGGCCGACTCGAAAGGTGCGAGAGAGCGCGTCGCGGCCTTGTCGTGATCGACGACCGCGGTCGGCACACCCGCTGCCGATGGGCTGCCGACGTCGTGCGATCCGCTCGGCGTCGCATGCTCGGTGATGCCGCCTTCGGCCGGCTCCGCCGTGGCGTGCCATGCCACGTCGCCGCGACGGGCCGGCGCTGGCGGCGGCAAGGGGTCGAAGGCCTGTGTCGGGTCGGGCGGAAGCTGCCACGGCATGTCGTCAGGAGCGGCCCACGGCAGCGAGTCGAGCGGCAGGCGATAGCCGATCGGTGAGTCGCCGGGAATCAGGTAGCAGCGGTTGTCGCGCAGGAACCAGGGGCTCGACTGCCATTGATCGGGCTGGCCCTCGTCGCGGCCGACCGGCAGGGCATATCCGACCGGCGCGTCGAGCCCGCGCTCGAAGACGCGGCGCAGGCGCGCGCGCTCCAGCTTGTCGGCGAGACGCGAGTCGAACGGCTCGACATTGCTGGCCAGCTTGCCTTCGCGCCAAAGGTAGTACCAGGTGTCCTCGAAGGCGGCGAAGACATGGCCTTCAGCGACGCCCAGCCGCACCGCCAGGCGATGCAGGAACTCGCGCGCGGTCTCGGGCGTGGCGCCGTGATCGTCATGCTCGTCGGCGAAGAGGGCCGGGTCGTGCCAGACCGGCAAGCCGTCCTTGCGCCAGTAGAGGTTGAGCGACCAGCGCGGCAGCTGCTCCCCCGGGTACCACTTGCCCTGACCGAAGTGCAGCAGGCCGCCGTGGCCGTACTTCTGGCGCAGTCGCTCCATCAGGTCGACGCTGAGCAGCCGCTTGGTCGGGCCGACGGCCTCGGTGTTCCATTCGCCGCCTTCGCGGTCGTCGACCGAGACGAAGGTCGGCTCGCCACCTTGCGTGAGGCGCACGTCGAGGCGCGCCAGGTCGGCATCGACGCGCTTGCCGAGCGCATCGATGGCGTCCCATCGCGCGTCGGTATAGGGCAGCGTGACGCGCGGCGCTTCCCAGATGCGACGCACCGACATGTGGTGCTCGAAGGTCGTCTCGCAGGGCTCGATCTCGCCGCTGATCGGCGCCGCCGAAGAAGGCTCGGGCGAGCAGGCGAGCGGGATGTGACCTTCGCCCGCATAAAGACCCGAAGTCGGGTCGAGGCCGATCCAGCCGGCGCCCGGCAGGTAGACCTCGCACCAGGCGTGCAGGTCGGTGAAGTCGATCTCGGTGCCGCTCGGACCGTCGAGCGACTTGACGTCGCTCTTGAGCTGGATCAGGTAGCCGGAGACGAAGCGCGCGGCCAGCCCCAGGTGGCGCAGCAACTGCACGAGCAGCCAGCCGCTGTCGCGACACGAGCCGCTGCCGTTGGTCAGGGTCAGCTCGGGCGTCTGCACGCCCGGCTCCATGCGGATCAGGTAGGCGATGTCCCGCTGCAGTCGCTGGTTGAGAGCGACCAGGAATCCGTTGGTCGGCTTCTCGCTGATGTCGATGCTCGCCAGGTACTCGGCGAAGCGCGGCGTCGCCGGCGCCTTCTGCAGGTAGGGCGCAAGCTCGACGCGCAACTCGGGCTCGTAGGCAAAGGGAAACTTCTCGGCGCTGGGCTCGAGGAAGAAGTCGAACGGGTTGAGAACCGCCATCTCGCAAACGAGATCGATCTCGATGCGCAGGAAGCTCGTGACATCGGGGAAGACCAGTCGAGCCAGGTAGTTGGCCTGCGGATCCTGCTGCCAGTTGACGAAATGCTTGACCGGCTCGACGCGCATCGAGTAGCTGAGGATGCGCGTGCGCGAATGCGGCGCCGGCTTCAGGCGCACGACCTGCGGCCCGAGGTGGATCGGCCGGTCGTACTTGTAGTGCGTGACGTGATTGAGGGCGACGTGGATCGACATGAAGGTTCCGGTTCCTTGACCCTGTCAGACAGAAGCCGGCCTCATGCCGCGACCGGGACGAGGAAGTCGCGGCTGATGCCGGCCCCGAGCGCGTTGACGCGCTCGAGAAACTGCGTCAGGTAAGCATGCAGGCCGGTGGCCAGGATCTCGTCGATGCGCCCGTATTGCAGGTCGGCGTCGAGCCGGCCGGCCAGGCGCAGCGTGTCCTTCGACTGCTCGTTGGCGACCCGGTGCAGGTTGGACACGACCTCGTGCATGCAGGCGGCGAGCGACCTCGGCATGTCGGGGCGCAGGATCAGCAACTCGGCCACGCGCTCCGGGCGGATGACGTTGCGATAGACCTTGCGATAGACCTCGAAGCCGGAGACCGAGCGCAGCACCGCCGACCAGTGATAGAAATCGAACTCGACGTCCTTGCCGTTGCCCTCGGCCGCGCTCTCGCCCGCTGCCGCACCCTGCGACTCGGACTGTGACTGCGCCTGGCGCGCGCCGAAGCCCGCGCCCGCGCCGACGCCGAAGAACTCGCCGGCCGCCGAATGGAACTTGACGTCGAGCAGGCGCGCCGTGTTGTCGGCGCGCTCGAGAAAGCTGCCGATGCGCAGGAAGTGGAAGGCCTGATCCTGCAGCATCGTGCCCACCGTCACGCCGCGCGACAGGTGCGAGCGGAACTTGACCCACTCGAAGGCCTCGCCGGGACTGCGCTCGAACGCGTCGGTCGCGACCATGCGCTGGAACTCGAGCCAGGTCTGGTTCTGCGTCTCCCAGACCTCGGTGGTCAGCGTGCCGCGCACGGCGCGCGCGTTCTCCCGCGCCGCCATCAGGCAACTGCGGATCGACGAGCCGTTCTCGGCGTCGCTCACCATGTAGTCCATGACGCTTTTCGGCGTGACCGCGCCGCAGCGCTTGGCGAAGTCGCCGCTCAGCTCGCTGATGCTGAGCAGGCCGCGCCAGCCGCGCTCGGCCGCGCCTTCGGACTGCGGCAACAGCGACATCTGGTAGTTGACGTCGAGCATGCGTGCGGTGTTCTCCGCGCGCTCCATGTAGCGGGCCATCCAGAACAGGTGATCGGCAGTGCGCGACAGCACGATTAATTCCTCCGCCCCGGCCTGCCGCCGGGCCGCCCCAAGGCAGGCCGCACCCCCTCGGGGGGCAGCGAACGGAGTGAGCGTGGGGGTCTCATGACTAGTCCTCGAGAATCCAGGTGTCTTTCGTGCCGCCGCCCTGCGACGAGTTGACGACCAGGGAGCCCTCCTTCAGCGCTACGCGAGTCAGCCCGCCCGGCACCATCTGCACCGACTTGCCCGAGAGCACGAAGGGGCGCAGGTCGATGTGGCGCGGCGCGATGCCGCTCTCCACGTATGTCGGGCAGGTCGACAGCGCCAGCGTCGGCTGGGCGATATAGCGCGCCGGGTCGTTCTTCAGCGCGGCGCGGAAGTCCTCGATCTCCGCCTTGGTCGCGGCCGGGCCGACCAGCATGCCGTAGCCGCCCGCGCCGTGCACTTCCTTCACGACCAGCTCGCCAAGGTGGTCGAGCACGTAGGCGAGGTCGTCGGCCTCGCGGCACACGTAGGTGGGCACGTTGGCGAGGACCGGCTTTTCGCCGAGATAGAACTCGATCATCTTCGGCACGTACGGATAGATCGACTTGTCGTCGGCGACGCCCGTGCCGATCGCGTTGGACAGCGTGACGTTGCCAGCCCGATAGGCCGAGAGCAGACCGGCGCAGCCGAGGGTGGAGTCGGCGCGAAAGGCGAGCGGGTCGAGAAAGTCGTCGTCGACGCGGCGATAGATGACATCGACGCGCTTCGGCCCTTGCGTCGTGCGCATGTAGACGAAGTTGTCGTCGACGAAAAGATCCTGTCCCTCGACCAGCTCGATGCCCATCTGCTGCGCCAGGAAGGCGTGCTCGAAGTAGGCGCTGTTGTACATGCCGGGCGTGAGCACGACGACGGTCGGATCGTTGACCGCGGCCGGCGCCACCGAACGCAGCGTCTCGAGCAGCAGGTCGGGATAGTGGGCGACCGGCGCGACGCGGTGCCGGCTGAACAGCTCGGGAAAGAGCCGCATCATCATCTTGCGGTTCTCGAGCATGTAGCTCACGCCGCTGGGCACGCGCAAGTTGTCCTCGAGCACGTAGTAGCTGCCGCTGCCGTCCGGGTTGGCGGCGCGCACGATGTCGATGCCGGCGATGTGCGAGTAGATGCCACCGGGCACATCGACGTTGAGCATCTCGTTGCGGAACTGGGCGTTGCCGACGATGTGCTCGGCCGGCACGACGCCGGCGCGCATGATGTCCTGGCCGTGGTAGACGTCGTGGATGAAGCGGTTCAGGGCGGTGACGCGCTGGCGCAGCCCGCGCTCCATCTCGCGCCATTCGTGCGCCGGAATCACGCGCGGGATGAGGTCGAAGGGGATCAGGCGCTCGGTGCCGTCGCCGTCCTCGTCTTTCGCGCCGTAGACGGCGAAGGTGATGCCGACGCGCCGGAAGATGACCTCGGCCTCTTCGCGGCGCGAGTGCATCACCTGCGGCGGCTGTTCGGCAAGCCAGCGGTCGTAGCCGCGGTAGTGCTCGCGAACCGTACCGCCCTCGCCCCGCATCTCGTCGAAGCCCAGTGCCATTCGAACGCCTCCGTGGCCGGAGGGTAGCAAAGTCCGCGCCACCGGCGGCGGCGGGCCCTTGCGAGTCGACCCGGGCGCGGTGCTCAGGCCTCGTCGGCTTCGGCGCCCTCGGCGACCGCTTCGACTTCGGCGTCGCCGTCTGACGAGGCCGCTTCTTCCTTGGCCGCGGCGGCAGCCTTTTGCGCCTTGGTGGTCCGCTTCGCCTTGACGGGCGTTGGTGGCTCGGGAACCGGAGGCATGGCCGCGAGGACCGCGGCGGCGGCCTCTTCCCGGACGTGAACGATCTCGGCCTGACGCAGCGCGATTTCGATGCGCGGCCGCCAGGTCGCGTTGAGTGCCTTGTTGCCGAGCGAGTTCTTCGCCGAGCCGATGTAGCTCTCGAGTTCGGCCACCGACAAGCGGTCGAGCTTGGCGAACAACGCCGTCTGCTCGTCGCTGGTGAAGGGGTCCATCGGGGCCGTGACGGTGTCTTTGTGCATTGGCGGAGCTTAGTCGCATTCGCGAAAGGCGCCTGCCGATTGACCTTTCGCTCCGAAGGCCGGCCGGCGTACCGTGCTCCAAGCAGCTCAGGGCACGGCCGACGCCGCCGCTGCATGCCAGTAGTGCCGGTGCGTGTCCCGCTCGCAGGAGCCGGCCGCCGGCCCGGCCGCGGGCCATTGCCAGGCGCCGCATGCCGGACTGGCAACGATGGCGATGCCACGCTCGCGATAGCGCTGAAGAACGTCGGGTGCCGGGTGGCCGAAGCGATTCCGGTAGCCGGCCTGGAAGACGGCGATCCTCGGCGCCACCGCGTCGAGAAAGATCGCCGACGACGAGGTGCGGCTGCCGTGATGCGGCGCGATCAGCAGGTCGCTCTGCAGGCCGCTGCCGTGTTCGGCGACGAGCAACGCTTCCTGCTCGCGCTCGATGTCGCCGGTGAGCAGCGCGCTGCGCCCGCCGCCGGAAACCCGGACGACGCAGGACATGGCGTTCGGCTTCTGCGTTCGCTCGTAGTCGCTGGCGACCGGACGCAGCACGACGAAGTCGACGCCGTCCCAGCGCCAGTGCTGCCCTGCCTGGCAACGCAATACCTGCTTTGCGGCGGCGAGGATCGGATGGCCAGGCTCGAGCGAGCTGGAAAGCGCATCGACGGCGAGAGCGCCCAGCACGGCCTTGGCGCCACCGACGTGATCGAGGTCGCGGTGACTGAGCACGAGCAGGTCGACGTGCTCGTCGCCGCGTGCCCGCAAGAGCGGCACCAGCACGCGCTGGCCGGCGTCGCTCTCGCGCGAATACTGCGGGCCGGCGTCGAAGAGCAGCACATGCGATCGCGTTCGAACGAGCACCGCCATGCCCTGGCCGATGTCGGCGGCAACGAGGTCGAAGCTGCCTTCGGCCGGCAGCTCGCGAGGCGGCAGCAGCAAGGCCAGCGCCAGCGGCAAGGCGAGTAATCGGGCGCGCCACGGCAGCGGCAACACGAGCAGCGCGGCGGCAGCGAGACCGGCGAGCTGCGCCCAGGCCGGCGCCGCGGGAACGACCCAGACGGCGCCGGGAATCGCAGCGAGCCAGGTCAGGTATGCGTTCAGCGCCTGCACCACACTGCCGCCCAGCCACCAGAGCGGCGCGGCGACGATGCCGAGCAGCGCGAGCGGCGTGACGAGCAGGGTCACGACCGGGATGGCGACGAGGTTGGCGAGAAAGCCGACGATCGAGACTTGCTGGAAGAAGACGAGGGTCAGCGGCGTCAGCCCGAGCGTCGCGATCACTTGCGTACGCAGGTCGGCGCGCACGTGGGCGAAAGCACGCTGCGGCCAGCCGCGCCATCCGGGTGGCGGCGCCGGGGTGGACGGAGCCGACTCCGTCGCCGACGACGAGGCCATGAGCAGGCCGACCGCCATGAACGACAGCCAGAAGCCGGCTTGCGTCAGCGCCCAGGGGTCGAGCGCGGTGACGACCGCGGCGGCGGCGAGCAGCACGAGCAACCAGGGCCAGCGCACGCCGGCGACCTGCAGGAGCGTCACCGTGGCGAGCATCCAGACCGTGCGCTGCGAAGGCACGCCCCAGCCCGAGAAGAACGCATAGGCGGTCGCCGCGACGAGGCCGCCCCAGCGTCCGGCGGTCTGCGCCGGCAGAGCAAGCGTCGCCCGTGCACTGCGCCGCCAGAGTGCGGCCAGGCCGAGGCCGGCGAGCCACGCAAACATCGTGACGTGCAGCCCGCTGATCGACATGAGGTGGGCCACGCCGGTGTTGCGGAACAGGTCCCAGTCCTCGCGCTCGATGGCGCCCTGGTCGCCGACTGCAAGCGCGGCGAGCACGCCGGCGGCGCGCCGGTCGGCGACCTGCGCGTAGATCGCATCGCGCACCCGCTGACGCAGGCGCTCGACCGGAAATCCTGCCCTCTCCCCGAGCATCAGCGGCGCCGGCGCGTCGCGCACGTAGCCGGTGGCGCGCAGGCCCTGCTCGAAGAGCTGCAGTTCGTAGTCGAAGCCGTGCGGATTGAGGTTGCCGTGCGGCCGGCGCAGACGCACCGCGAAGCGCCAGCGTTGCCCGGCGCGCAGTTCGCGCTGCGGCTGCGAAAGGGTCGCGTCTTCGTGAAAGCCGTTGTACCAGCCGAGGGCGATGCGCTGCGGCAAGACCGCGCCTTCGCGTTGCCGCGAATCGGCATCGAGCTCGAAGCGAAAGCGCAAGCCGCTCGGCCCTTGTTGCGGCAAGCTGGCGACGACGCCGGTGACGACGAGGTCGGCGCCTTCGAGCTCGGGGGCGAGCGCCTCGTCGAGACGAACCGCGGCCTGCCAGCCGGTCACGGCAAAGCCGGCGAGCAGCGCTCCGGCGACCGCAAAGCCTGTCCCGAGGACACGGACACGTCGGAGCGCGAACCCCGCAGCCAGGGCGATCAGCGCGGCAAGCGCCAGCGCGAGGTACGACGCAAACGGCAGGAGCGAGCGTTCCTGGAGCTGAATCGCGGCGCCGGCCAGCCACGCCAGCAGCAGCGCCGCAAGGCGGCGTCCGGTGGCCGGTGCTCGCATCGGCCAAAGTGTAGGCGCGGGCGAGGTGTACGATTTACCTTCGACGTCCGGGCCCAAAAATTCCATGTCTTCGATCTACGACCGCCTGACCGACCTCGACATTTCGCTGCCGCCGCTCGCCATTCCGGCAGGCGCCTACGTGCCTTTCGTGCGCAGTGGCAACCTGGTCTTTCTGTCCGGCCACATCGCCAAGCGCGACGGCAAGGTCTGGGTCGGCCAGCTCGGCCGCGACATGACGACGGCCACCGGCAAGAAGGCGGCGCGCGCCGTCGCGGTCGATCTGCTCGGCACGTTGCACGCCGCCGTCGGCGACCTCGACAAGATCGAGCGCATCGTGCGCATCACGAGCCTCGTCAACAGCGCGCCCGACTTCACCGAGCACCACCTCGTCACCAATGGCTGCTCGGAGCTGTTCGGCGAGGTCTTTGCCGAGAAGGGCGCGCATGCGCGCAGCGCCTACGGCGTCGCGCAACTACCGCTCGGCGCCTGCGTCGAGATCGAGCTGATCGCACAGGTCGCCGGCTCCGCGCACGGCGAATGAGCGCGGCCCGAACGCGGCCGTCGTTCGGTCCCGATCGGCGCGGCGGCCCCTGGCCGTTTGCCTTCGTCGTCGTCGCGTCGTTCGGCTCGGTCGCGGCGGCGCTCGTCTCGCAGCATGTCTACGGCATGGACCCGTGTCCGTGGTGCGTGCTGCAACGCCTCGTCTTCGTGGCCATCGGCGCGTTCGCGCTGCTCGGCCTCGCCTGGCGCGGCGCTACCGGGCGCGGCGTGGCGGCGACGATCGCCTTGCTGCTCGCAGCGACAGGCGTGGCGGCGGCGCTCTGGCAGCATTTCGCCGCCGCGAAGTCGGCGTCGTGCAACCTGACGCTGGCCGATCGCATCATGAATGCGACCGGGCTCAATGCCATGCTGCCCGACGTGTTCGAGGCGCGCGCGAGCTGCGCCGACGCGGCAGTCTCGCTGTTCGGCGTGTCCTACGACTTCTGGTCGGCGGGCCTGTTCGCGATCATCGCCATCATCATGATCGCCGTCCTGCGCCGCCGCTGAAGCGCAGCGCCTCGCACGCTCACTCGACGGGCGTGTTCAGCGCCACTTCGTCGCAGATCGCTTCGAGCAGGGCAATCACTGCCGACTCGGAGTACTTGCCCGGCACGAGCGCCTGGCAGATCGACTGGGCGGTGCGCAACCGTTCGTAGACGGCGATCGCGGCATCGATCTCGATCTGCGGCACATGCGCGGCCTGCAGCACGTCGAGCCGCTGGTCGAAGGAGTCGGTGTCTTCGTGAACAATTTTCTTCATGGCGTTCCTTGCTCGAATGCGGGTTCGAAAAGACGTCGATCGTAGCTTCAGGCGGCGCCTGCCGCGACGACGCGCATGGCCTTTTGCATCGCGTCCTGGCGCTTTCCCTTGCGCGCGCGCCGGCCGACGTGCGGCTCGAGTGCGGCCGCGCGCAGCACCTCGTCGCGCGGCTTGCCGCCGCGACCGGTGCCGAGCACGCGCAAGGCGTCGGCAAAGGCGGCGACGCTGACCAGCGCGTCCTTCGCGTCGAGGTCGATGAGCGTCAGGCCGCGCCCGCCCTTGGACTGGAGCTTGAGCTCGTCTGTGCCGAAGACGAGCAGCCGCCCTTCGAGAGTAAGGCAGGCGACGCGCCTCACGGTCTCGCCCAGGATCGAAGGCGGCAGCGGCTTCTCGTCGCCTTCGAGGTCGAGAAATGCCTTGCCGCCGCGCTGCCGCGAGACGAGGTCGCCGGCGCGCGCCAACAGGCCGAAGCCGCCGGTCCCGGCGAGCAGCAGCATCTGCGCGGCGGCACCGGCGAAATAGTGCGCCGGCTGCGTGCCGGGCTCGAGGTCGATCAGCGAGGTCACGGCGACACCGTCGCCACGGCCGCTCGGCAATGATGCGACCGGCGCCGAATAGACGCGACCGTCGCTGCCGAAGACGAGCAAGGCATCGACGCTGCGGCAGGCGAAGGTGCCGTAGAGCGCGTCGCCGGCCTTGAAGGCGAGCTGTGCCGCCTCGACCTCGTGGCCCTTCAGCGCGCGCACCCAGCCCTTCAGGCTGACCGCGACTGTGACCGGCTCGTCGACGACGCGCACCTCGGCGACCGAGCGCTTGCCCGCCTCGATCAGCGTGCGCCTGTCGTCGCCGTAGGCCTTGGCGTCGGCTTCGATCTCGCGAATCACGGTGCGCTTCAAGGCGGCCGGGCTGGCGAGCAGATCGCGCAATCGCCCTTCCTCGGCGCGCAGGTCCTTCATCTCCTGCTCGATCTTGATGGCCTCGAGCCGGGCGAGCTGGCGCAGGCGGATCTCGAGGATGTCTTCGGCCTGGCGTTCGCTGAGGGCGAAGCGCGCGACGAGCGCGGCCTTCGGCTCGTCGGCGGCGCGGATCAGCGCGATCACCTCGTCGATGTTGAGCAGCACGAGCTGCCGTCCTTCGAGGATGTGGATGCGGTCGGCCACCTTCGTCAAACGGTGCTGCGACCGCCGCTCGACGGTAGCGAGGCGAAAGCCGATCCACTCGACGATGACCTGGCGCAGGCTCTTCTGCGTCGGCCGGCCGTCGGCGCCGACCATCGTCAGGTTGATCGGCGTCGAGCTTTCCAGGCTGGTGTGCGCGAGCAGCGTGTTGAGCAGTTCGTCCTGCGGGACGCGGCTGGTCTTGGGCTCGAATACGAGACGAACCGCCGCTTCCTTGCCCGACTCGTCGCGCACCGCGTCGAGCACCGATAGCACGGTCGCTTTCAACTGCACCTGCTCGCTGCCCAGCGTCTTCTTGCCGGCGCGCAGCTTGGGGTTGGTGAGCTCCTCGATCTCCTCGAGCACCTTCTGCGCGCTCGTGCCCGGCGGCAGCTCGGTGACGACGACCTGCCACTGGCCGCGCGCCAGGTCCTCGATCTTCCAGCGCGCGCGCACCTTGAGCGAGCCGCGGCCGCTCGCGTACGCGGCGCGGATTTCCTCGGGTGCACTGATGATCTGGCCGCCGCCGGGATAGTCGGGCCCGGGAAGCAGCTTCGCGAGCTCGTCGTCGCCGAGCTTGTCGTCCTTGATGAGCGCAATCGTCGCCGCCGCAACCTCGCGCAGGTTGTGGCTCGGCATCTCGGTCGCCAGGCCCACGGCGATGCCGCTGGCACCGTTGAGCAGCACGAAGGGCAGCCGCGCCGGCAAGAGCCGCGGCTCCTCGGTCGAGCCGTCGTAGTTGGGAACGAAGTCGACCGTGCCTTCGTCGACCTCGTCGAGCAGCAGGCGCGCGATCGGCGCCAGGCGCGCCTCGGTGTAGCGCATCGCCGCGGCGCCGTCGCCGTCGCGCGAGCCGAAGTTGCCCTGGCCGTCGACGAGCGGATAGCGCTGCGAGAAGTCCTGCGCCATGCGCACCAGCGCGTCGTATGCGGCCTGGTCGGAGTGCGGATGAAATCGCCCGAGCACGTCGCCGACGACGCGCGCGCTCTTCACCGCCTTGGGGCCGGCCGCCGTTGTGAAGGCCAGGCCCATGCGCTGCATCGCATAGAGGATGCGACGCTGGACGGGCTTCTGGCCGTCGCTCACGTCGGGCAGCGCACGGCCCTTCACGACTGAAAGCGCGTACTCGAGATAGGCCCGCTCGGCGTAGTCGCCGAGGGGAACCGCGTCGCTTCCGGTGGGCGGGTTGTCGAACAGATCTTGCATTCGGGGTCGCGGCGTCAGGGGGCGGCAGTATCCGCTAAGCCGCCGGCGCCCCCGCATGCGAGAGCAAGTCGCCCAGCACCTCGTCGAGAGAGGGCGGCGGCCCGGAGACGGCGGGCAGCGATTCGAGCCGCGACGTCATGTGCCGGTGCACGCCCGCTTCCTGATCCTGCTGCGCCAGCACCATCTGCCAGATGCGGGAGGCGCGCGTCACGTCGCCGGCGGCGGCAAGCACCTCGCCGAAGACGACGGCGGCCTTGGCCAGGTCGGTCGAGTGACCGGTGGCGCGGGCCGTGGCGACGATCCGACGCAGCCGTGCCAGCGCTTCCGCCGGCGCGCCGTCGGCGAGATCGAGGCGGGCCAGTTCGCGCTCGGCGGCGAGCTGCAGCTTGACCATGCCGCTCGCGCGCGTGCGCTCGAGGACAGCCTCGAACTGACGCCGCGCTTCGGGCCGGCGGCCCAGCGCCGCGAGCGTTTGCGCCCGCTGCTGCAACGCATACTGCGCCATCGTCGCAAGGCCGGCCTCGTCGCAGCGGGCGACGCTTTCGGCAAGAAGCTGCTCCGACGCGGGCAGGTCGCCGCGCAGGCGCGCGAGTCCGCCGAGGTTGGAGAGGAAGCCGGCCGTCAGATAGGCGTTGCCTGCCTCGCGTGCGAGACCGAGTGCTTCCTGCGTCTGCCGCCACGCAGCGTCGAGGTCTCCGAGCGCCATCGCACCGGTGCCGAGTTCGCCGAGCGCCAGGGTGATCGAATGTCCGGACCCGTGACGCCGCGCAGCGGCGAGTGCCTGCTCGTAGAGCGCCTGCGCGCCGGCATGGTCGCCGCCCTGCCAGAGACACGAGCCGGCATGGAGCAGGCAGCCGACGAAGGCTTCCGGCTCGCCTGCCTCGCCCGCGGCGATCCCGGCCCGGGCCAGCGCCAGCGCCGTCTGCAGGTCGCCATGCAGAACGTGAAGCGACGAGAGCTGGCAACGCAGACGTTGCCCGAAGACGCCGTCCGCCAGCGGCAGCGCCGGCGTGAGCAGAGCCAGGCCTTCGGCGGCCCGGCCGCCGACTTCGTAGTACGCGGCGAGCGTGCTCGCCATTGCGTCGAGCCGGCTTCGGTCGGCACGCCCGAGGGCATGCAGCCACGCCGCGCGGACGTTGGCGAAGTCGGCGGCGATGCCGGCGACGAGACGTCGCGCATCGCCGCGCGCGTGCGGCGCCAGCGACCGCAGTTCGGCAGCGAAGTGGGCGGCGTGGCGCTCGGCGAGCTCATCGCGACGCTCCGGCGTCGCCTCGAGCTGCTCGAGAGCGTACGCGGCGACGAGCGGGTGCAAGGCGAAGCGCGCGTCGTCGTGAGCGGCGACGAGACTCTTGTCGACGAGCGCCGAGAGCAGCGGCAACGACACTGCGGCGACGGCACGCGCCGCACCGACGCCGAAGCTGCCGCGAAAGACCGCGAGGCCGGCGAGCGCCGCCTTCTCGCTCGGCGCCAGCCATCGCCAGGAGCGCTCGAGCACCTCGCGCACGCTGGCGTGCTCCGGCCGCGCCGCCGCAGGTACCGCCTTCGGGTCGAGAGCCAGCGCATCGATGGATGTGCGCAGCTCGAGTGCAATCTCCGACGCCGGCAAGAGCCTGATCCAGCTCGCCGCCAGCTCGATCGCCAGCGGCATGCCGTCGACCGCGGCGACGATGTCGACGATGGCGTCGATCTCCGCTGCCGCATCGAAGCCACGCCGCGCGATACCGGCACGCGCCACGAACAGGCCGACCGCGTCGAAGGCCAGGGCCGCGTCGGCGTCCCGGCTGTCGTCGTCCGGAACCGCCAGACCCCCAAGCCGCCAGACGCGCTCGGCGCCGTTACCGCCGCCGACGCTCGCACGCGACGTGACGACGACGCGAAGCCCGGTGGCCGCTGCGAGCAGTCGCTCGACGGCCGGCGCGAGCCCGTCGAGGTGCTCCGCGTTGTCGAGGACGAGCAGCACCGGCGTCGCCGCGAGCGCTGCGGCCGTCGCCACGAACAGGTCGCCTGTGCCGCGAGGATCGACGCCGGCACGCTCGGCGAGCCGGCCGAGCATGGCGTCGACGTCGGCCAGATCCTGCAGGTCGATCCAGAGGCGGCGCGTCGGCACGATCGGCGTCGCGATCAGCTCGCGGGCCAGCCGACTCTTGCCGATGCCGCCGGGTCCGAGCAGTGTGAGCCAGCGCAGTCCCGGTTCCGCGAGCAATGCGACGAGCTCGCGAAGCTCGCTGCGCCGACCGATGAAGCGCCTGGCGTCGCTGCCTTCAGCGGCGGCACCGGCGAGGATCGCGCGCAGCGATGCCGACGGATCGACACCGAGGTCCTCGGCGAGCCGCGTCGCATACTCGCGAAAGGCGCGCTGCGCGAGCGCCGGATGGCCACATGCCAGTTCGGCACGCAAGAGCACCGCGAGCGCCGCCTCGTCGAGCGGGTCGCTGCGCAGCAGGCTGCGCGCCAGCACGACGACCGCTGCCGGATCGTCGCCCAGCTCGGCAATCCGATCGAGCGCCGCCTGCCGCCAAACCGCGGCGACCCGGGTGCGCTCAACGTTGAGCCACGCACTCCAGGCCGGGTTCGCGTCATCGTCGAGGCCTTCGAGCAGCGGGCCGCGCAGCAGCTCGAGCGCCTCGCCGTGGCGGCCTGCCGCCACGGCCAGCGTGAAATCACGCAGGTCGCTCTGCGGCGACCAGCGGAGCGCTCGGTCGTCGACCTCGAGGCCCGAGACACCCGTCATCGCATGAGCGCGAAAGACGACCTTGCGCAGGTTGCGCCGGCCGTCGGCGGCGCTTCTTTCGGGCCACAGCAACGCGGCGAGCCGCTCCCGCGCCACCCAGGCGCCGTCTTGCAGCGCCAGGTAGGCGAGCAGTTGGCAGGAGCGCTCGGCACCGAAGCGCGGTGCGCCGTCAAGGTCGAGCCCGGTCGCGCCGAGAACGAGGAGCCGGATGAGCATCGCCGAGAAGCGCTCAGCGCGGGAAGCGTTCGCGCAGTTTGAGTTTCCAGAACTTGCCGGTCGAGGTGCGCGGCACGGCGGCTATGACTTCGTAGCGATCGGGCAGTTGCCACTTGGCGAAGCCGTGCGCGAGCAGGTGCGCACCGAGCCCGGCCGCGAGCAGCTCGCGGTCGCCGCCCTGCCCCGGCTTGAGAACGACGCAGGCGAGCGGACGCTCGCTCCACTTCTCGTCGGGGATCGCGATCACCGCCGCCTCGGCGATCGCCGGATGGGCCATCAGGGCGTTCTCGAGGTCGACCGACGAAATCCACTCGCCGCCCGACTTGATGAGGTCCTTGGTGCGGTCGGTGATGCGCACGCAGGCCTGGTCGTCCATCGCCGCGACATCTCCGGTGCGCAGCCAACCGTCGTCGGTGAACTTCTCGTCGCTGACCGGCACGCCGTGGTACGAGCCGGTGACGAAGGGGCCGCGGCACTGGATCTCGCCGACGCTCTTGCCGTCCCACGGTGCGTCGCGGCCGTCGTCGGCGCGGATGCGCACGTCGACCAGCGGCACCGGCACGCCGGCCATCGCGGCGCGCCGAAAGCGCTCGTCGGCGTTCGCGCTTTCGCTTCGTATCGCCGCCGTGGCGAGCGGCGAGGTCTCGGTCATGCCCCAGCCTTGCCCGAGCCAGACGCCGTGCCGGTCGAAGGCGCGGATCAGCGATTCAGGCACGGCGGCGCCGCCGACCATCGAGCGCATGCCTGCCGGCAGCTGCCAGCGGCCGGGCTCCTCGGCCAAGGCGCGCTCGTAGCGCTGAATCAGGCCGAGCCAGATCGTCGGCACGCCGAGCGAGAGGGTCGGCGGCTCGGCCTTGATGAGGTCGAGGAGGTCATCGGGGTGCAGGTGCGGGCCGGGGAAGACGATCTTCGAGCCCATCATCACGGCGCCATAGGGCAGGCCCCAGCAGTTGGCGTGGAACATCGGCGTCACCGGCAGCAGCACGTCGGCCGACTGCAGGCGCCAGTTGTCGCCGAGACCGCCGACCAGCGTGTGCAGCACGGTCGAGCGATGCGAATAGACGACGCCCTTCGGCCGGCCGGTCGTGCCCGACGTGTAGCACATCGAGACCGCGTCGTTCTCGTCGTGCGGCGCATAGTCGAAGCGATCGCCATCGGCGGATTCGAGCAGCGCCTCGTAGTCGACGAAGCCCGCGCCGGTGTCGACCGGCGCACCGGAGAACGGATAGACGATGACTTTCTCGAACGCATGTTTGTCGGCGAACTGGCGATAGAGCGGCAGCAGGATGTCGTCGACGACGAGAAACCGGTCTTCGGCGTCTCCGGCGATCCAGCCGATCTCGTCGGGCGCGAGGCGGAGATTGAGCGTATGCATCACGCCACCGGCGGCCGGGATGCCGAAGTAGCACTCGAGGTGTGCGTGGTGGTTCCAGCACAGCGTGGCGACGCGATCGCCCTTCTTGAGGCCGAGCGACTGCAGCGCCGCGGCGAGCGCGCGCGTGCGCCGGTGGTACTCGGCGTAGGTGTGCTTGCGCAGGGTCTTGTCGGGCAGGCGCGAGACGATGGTCTTGCCTGGAAAGAGCGTGCCGGCGCGGTCGAGCAAATGATTGAGCGAGAGCGGAACGTCCATCATCGTCGAGCGGATCACGGCGTACTCCTTGATGTCATGTGGATTCGCGTCGCGGTCATGCCGCGCCGGCAAGCAGGCGGTTCGCCTCGACGCGCGCTTCGTGCTCGGCGCGCAACATGGACAGGACGATCAGCGACTCGTAGCCGTCGCCGCTCTTCACGCTTTCGCGCAGCCGCCCTTCCTCGACGAAGCCTTCGTCGCGGTAAAGCGTGAGCGCGCGCGCGTTCTTCTCCTTGACGTCGAGCCAGAAGCGATGCGCGCCGAGGTCGCGAAACGCCATCTCGACGAGCAGGCGAACGCAGGCCCGGCCGTAGCCCAGGCCCTTGGGTTGCAGCACGAGGCGCTTCAGCTCGACCGCGCCATGCGGATTGCGGCAGCCCTGCAGGATGACGAAGCCGGCCGACGGCCAGTCGTTGCCGGCCTCGACGATGAAGTGGCGAAAGTCGGGAAAGCGGATCGCGCCTTCGTGCTGCACGCGCTCCCAGGGCGTGATGAAGGGACGGTTGGCGAGATCGTCCTCGACCGACTGGACGAAGTCGAGGTCGGACGCCATCGTCGGCCGCAGGCGCAGCCGCGTCGCCGCGCTCATGATGTCTTTTGCCCCGCGGCCGAGCGGCAGAGCTCGATCGCGACGAAGAGGTTCTGCGGCTCGGCATCGATCGCGAACAGCGGGATCTCGACCGGCCGGCCGCGCCGCCACAGCCCTTCGATCGGGCCGAACAGCCAGCGCACGTAGGTGCCGCGCTTCGGCGCGGAGCAGCCCGGATCGAGATCGATTACCAGGTGCCACAGGCTGCGCGGGCCCTCGCCGCCGATCCGCCGCATGCGCAGGTCGTGCACGTCGCTCCAGGGCACGAGATCCCAGCCGGGATGATGGATGCCACGGTCGTCGACGCGCAGTGCGTAGCCGGCGCTGCTGCGGCGCATGAGCAGGCCGCACGCCTGCGCGGCGAGCCAGAAGCCGAGGACGAGCACGCCCGCGCTCATCAGCCAGTCCTCGAAATCGAGGTCGTCGCCACGCCGTATCAGCACCATGAACGCGCCGACGGCGAGGCCGCCAAGCAACACCAGCCCGATCGGGCGCGAGCGCGAGCGCACGATCAGCGGCGCGGTCCGGGCGCTGCCTGCGGCACCTGCCGATGCGGAGGCGGCCGCCGCCTTCATATGTCGACCTCGACGGCGTCGCCGCGCAATTCCATCAGGTCGCGGCGCGCCTGTGCCTCGCCCTTGCCCATCAGCTTGGTCAGGGCCAGCGTCGTCGCCGCCGAGCCGGCGCTCGAGAACTCGATCGGCAACAGGCGCCGCGTCTCCGGGTTGAGCGTCGTGTCCCAGAGCTGCTCGGCGTTCATCTCGCCCAGGCCCTTGAAGCGGCTGATGCTCCACGAGCCCTCCCGCGCGCCTTCCTTCTTCAGGCGGTCGGTAACGGCGTGCAACTCGCCTTCGTCGAGCGCGTAGATCTTGGCCGCGGGCTTCCTGCCGCGCGCCGGCGCATCGACGCGAAACAGCGGCGGCTTGGCGACGTAGATGTGCCCACGCTCGACGAGCTTTGGAAAATGGCGGAAGAACAGCGTCAGCAGCAGCACCTGGATGTGCGAGCCGTCGACGTCGGCGTCGGAGAGGATGCAGACCTTGCCGTAGCGCAGGCCACTCAGGTCGGGGCTGCTGTCTTCGCCGTGCGGGTCGACGCCGATGGCGACGGCGATGTCGTGGATCTCGTTGTTGGCGAAGAGCCGATCGCGCTCGACTTCCCAGGCGTTCAGCACCTTGCCGCGCAAGGGCAGGATCGCCTGCGTCTCCTTGTCGCGGCCCATCTTGGCGCTGCCGCCAGCCGAATCGCCTTCGACGAGAAAGATCTCGTTGAGCGCGAGGTCGCGGCTTTCGCAATCGGTGAGCTTGCCCGGCAGCACGGCGACGCCCGAGCCCTTCTTCTTCTCGACCTTCTGCGACGCGCGCTGCCGCGTCTGCGCCTGGCGAATGACGAGGTCGGCGAGCTTCTTGCCGTATTCGACGTGCTGGTTGAGCCAGAGCTCGAGGGCCGGCTTGACGCAGCCCGACACAAGACGCAAGGCATCGCGACTGTTCAGCCGCTCCTTGATCTGGCCCTGGAACTGCGGGTCGAGCACCTTCGCCGAGAGCACGAAGCTGGCCCGCGAGAACACGTCGTCGGGCATCAGCTTCACCCCCTTGGGCAGCAGGCTGTGCATGTCGATGAAGCCCTTGATCGCGCCGTAGAGCCCGTCCTTCAGGCCCGACTCGTGCGTGCCGCCGGCGACCGTCGGAATCAGGTTGGCGTAGCTCTCGCGCACCGCCTGGCCTTCTTCGGTGAAGGCGACGCACCATGCGGCGCCCTCGCCCTCGGCGACATCTTCGCTTTCCTTGCCGTCGGCGTGGTGCGCGCCTTCGAACAGAGGGATCAGCGGGTCGGCCGGCAGCGCCTGCGTCAGGTAGTCGGCGAGGCCGGCCTTGTAGAGCCAGTCGTGACGTTCCGCCGTGGCGCGACCGCTCGCCTCGACCGTCAGCGAGACCGCGACACCCGGCATGAGCACCGCCTTGCTGCGCAGCAGGTGCAGCAGCTCGGCGCGCGGCAGCTCGACGCTGTCGAAGTAGCGCGGGTCGGGCCAGACGCGCACCGACGTGCCGCTCTTGCGCTCGCCCGCGGCCGCCTTGCGAACGACGAGCGGCGCGACGACGTCGCCGCCGGCGAAGGCGATCGTCGCGGCCTGGCCGCTACGCCAGACGGTGACTTCGAGGCGCTTCGCCAGCGCGTTGGTGACGCTCACGCCGACGCCGTGCAGGCCGCCCGAGAAGCTGTACGCGCCGCCCGCGCCCTTGTCGAACTTGCCACCGGCGTGCAGCCTCGTGAAGACGATCTCGACGACGCTCACGCCCTCTTCGGGATGGATGCCGAACGGGATGCCGCGGCCGTCGTCGTCGACGCTGATCGAGCCATCGGCGTGCAGGGTGACGTCGATAGCACCCGCTTCGCCGGCGAGCGTTTCGTCGGCGGCGTTGTCGATGACCTCCTGCACGACGTGCAGCGGGCTCTCGGTGCGCGTGTACATGCCAGGTCGCTGCTTCACGGGCTCGAGCCCCTTCAGCACCCGTATCGATGCTTCGCCGTAATTGCCCGCCTTGGTCGCCATGGCGGGGCATTCTAGGCAGCGCCCTCGGCCTCCCGCTCGCGGCCCCGGCCGCGCCGGCAGGCGAGCCAGAGCCCTGCAACAATCCTTGCATGAACGCTCCGTCGCATCGCCCGCTCGGCCGCTCGGGGCTCCGTGTCTCGCCGCTCTGCCTGGGCGGCAACGTGTTCGGCTGGACGGTCGACGAGACGATGTCGTTCCGCCTGCTCGACGCCTGGGTCGATGCCGGCATGAACTTCATCGACACCGCAGACATGTACTCGCGCTGGGTGCCTGGACACGCCGGCGGCGAGTCGGAAGCGATCATCGGCAAGTGGTTCCGGCAGAGCGGCAAGCGCAACCGCGTCGTCCTCGCCACCAAGGTCGGCAAGCCGATGGGCGACAACGACAAGGGCTTGTCGAAGGCCTACATCCGGCGCGCCGTCGAGGCCTCGTTGCGCCGCCTCAAGACCGAGGTGATCGACCTCTACCAGTCGCACGACGACGACGCCGAGACGCCGCTCGAGGAATCGATGGCCGCCTTTTCCGAGCTGATCAAGGAAGGCAAGGTGCGCGCGATCGGCGCCTCCAACTACACGGCGCCGCGACTCGCCGAGGCGCTCGCCGTCAGTGCCGCGCACGGCCTGCCGCGCTACGAGTCGCTGCAGCCGCTCTACAACCTGGTCGAGCGCGCCGCCTACGAAGAGGCGCTCGAGAAGGTGTGCGTTGACAACCACCTCGGCGTGCTCAACTTCTTCGCGCTGGCGAGCGGCTTTCTCACCGGCAAGTACCGGAGCAGCGCCGACTTCGCCAAGAGCGTGCGCGGCGGCGGCGCGAAGAAGTACCTCGACGAGCACGGACTCGCCGTGCTCGGCGCGCTCGACGCCGTCGCCGACACGATCGGCGCCACGCCGGGCCAGATCGCGCTCGCCTGGCAGATCGCGCGGCCGAGCATCACCTCGCCGATCGCCAGCGCGACCTCGCCGGCGCAGCTCGACGAGCTGGTCGCCGCCGCACGCCTGACGCTCGACACGCCGTCGATCGAGCTGATCGATCGGGCCAGTCGCAAGGTCGCCGCGTGAGCGCTGTCGCCGCCAAGCCGCTGTCGATGACACAGGTGCTGCTCTGCGGCGCCGCCATCGTCACCGTCTCGATGGGCATCCGGCACGGCTTCGGTTTGTGGCTGCAACCCATCACGATGGCGCGCGGCTGGAGTCGGGAAACGTTCGCGCTGGCCATCGCCGTGCAGAACCTGGCCTGGGGCTTCGCCGGGCCTTTCGCCGGCGCGCTCGCCGATCGCTGGGGCGCCCTGCGCGTCCTCATCGTCGGCAGCGTGCTCTATGCGCTCGGCCTTGTCGCCATGGGCCTGGCGACGAGCGGCCTGGCCTTTCTCGGCGGCGCCGGCTTGATCCTCGGCGTGGCGCAGTCGGGAACGACCTATGCCATCGTCTTCGGCGTGATCGGCCGCAACGTCGCAGCGGAAAAGCGCAGCTGGGCGATGGGCGTGACGGCGGCAGCCGGCTCGATCGGCCAGTTCCTGATGGTGCCGATCGAAGGTGGCCTGATCGGCAGCGCGGGCTGGCAGGAAGCCTTGCTGATTCTCGCGCTCGCCTCGCTGGCCATCGTGCCGTTCGCCTTCGGCCTGCGCGAGCCGCCCCATTCGACGGCGGCCAGCGCCGGCACGCAGACGACAGGCGCGGCCGCGCGCGAGGCCTTCGGCCAGCGCAGCTTCCAGCTCCTGATGGCCGGCTACTTCGTCTGCGGTTTCCAGGTCGTCTTCATCGGTGTCCACATGCCGAGCTACCTGAAGGACCACGGCCTCACGCCCGGCGTGGCGACGACGGCGCTGGCGCTGATCGGCCTGTTCAACGTCTTCGGCACGTATATCGCGGGCTCGCTCGGCACGCGCTTGCCCAAGAAGTACCTGCTCTCGACGATCTACCTGTTGCGCTCGGTGACGATCGTCGCCTTCGTCCTGCTGCCTCTCACACCGGCCAGCGTCTATGTGTTCGCCTCGACGATGGGCCTGCTCTGGCTCTCGACGGTGCCGCTCACGACCGGCCTCGTCGCCGACATCTTCGGCGTACGCTATTTGTCGATGCTCGGCGGCTTCGTCTTCCTCAGCCACCAGGTCGGCAGCTTCCTCGGTGCCTGGCTGGGCGGCCGCCTCTACGACGTGACCGGCAGCTACGACGTCGTGTGGTGGATCGCCGTCGCGCTCGGCATCTTCGCGGCGCTCATCAACCTGCCGATTCAGGAGCGGGCGCTGCTTCGCCCGGTGCCGGCGTGACGCGACGTCGCCTCGCCGCCATCGCGATCTGGACCGTCACCGGTCTGGCGCTTGCTCTGGGCTTCGCTGCCTACCAGCGTCCGGACCTCGCCGTCGATCTGGCGAACCGGCTGTGGGACTGCTTCTAGTGCGTCTGGTGCGATGAGCACGGGCGTCGGCGCGGTCTCGCCGTGGCTCTTGCGCTGGGCTCACCTCATCGCACGCGGCGGCAGCGTTCTCGACGTCGCCGCCGGCTCGGGTCGGCACACACGATGGCTCGCCGAACGAGGTCACGCGGTGACGGCGATCGATCGCGACGCGGCGGCGATGCGGTCGCTGGCCGACTGCGCGGAGACGGTCGTCGCCGACATCGAGCGCGATCCCTGGCCGCTCGACGGCCGCCGCTTCGACGCGGTGCTGGTCACCAACTATCTTTGGCGTCCGCTCTTGCCGACGCTGGTCGCGGCGACCGACGCGGGCGGCGTCTTCCTCTACGAGACCTTCGCCTCCGGCAACGAGAGCGTCGGCCGGCCGGCGCGGCCCGAGTTTCTGCTCGTGCAAGGTGAACTTCTGGGGGTCGTGCCGGGTCTGCGCATCGTGGCTTACGAAGACGGCTTTCTCGACGACCCGCAGCGTTTCGTGCAGCGCATCGTTGCCGTACGCGAGTTGCGGGCCGCCTTGCCGGCACGCCATCGGCTGATCGCGCCGGGCGCCGATGCCGGGTCGCTAGAATCGACCGGTTAAGCCAGCCTCATTCCCATGAAACCCATTACCGGCAGCATCGTCGCACTCGTCACGCCGATGCACGACGACGGACGCATCGACACCGATGCGCTGCGCCGCCTCGTCGACTGGCACATCGCCGAAGGAACGCAGTGCGTAGGCGTCGTCGGCACGACCGGCGAGTCGCCGACGGTGAGCGTCGAGGAGCACTGCGAAGTCATCCGCGTCGCCGTCGAGCACGCCGAGGGAAGGATCCCGATCATGGCCGGCGCCGGCGGCAACTCGACTGCCGAGGCGATCGAACTCTCGCGGTTCGCGCTCAAGGTCGGCGCCGACTGCACGCTGTCGGTCGTGCCGTACTACAACCGGCCGTCGCAGGAAGGCATCTACCGGCACTTTCGCGCCATCGCCGAGGCCGTCGACATTCCGATGGTGCTTTACAACGTGCCCGGGCGCACCGTTGCCGACATGCAGGGCGAAACGACGCTGCGCCTGGCGCAGATCCCGGGCATCGTCGGCATCAAGGACGCGACCGGCGACGTCGAGCGCGCCTGCTGGCTGATCAAGGGCGCGCCAAAGGGCTTTTCGATCTATTCGGGCGACGACGGCACGGCCGTGGCGCTGATGTTGCTCGGCGCCCATGGCAACGTCAGCGTCACCGCCAACGTCGCGCCGCGCGCGATGCAGGCGCTCTGCGCGGCGGCGCTCGCCGGCAACGCCCGCGAAGCGTCACGCCTGCATCTGCAACTGCTTTCGCTGCACAAGGCGTTGTTTGTCGAGCCGAGCCCGGCGGCGACGAAATGGGCGCTCGCGCGGCTCGGCCACTGCGGTGCCGGCATCCGCCTGCCGATCGTGCCGCTCAGCGACGCCGGCCAGGCGATCGTGCTTGCGGCGATGCGCGAGTCTGGCCTGTCGTGAACCGCCGACCGCGTTGAGCGCCTCCCGCGTCGCCCTCTTCCCGAACGACACGGACCGCGCAGCGCCGGGCGCCGGCGATCGAACGAAACCGGCGCGGACCCAGCGCCAACGATGGAGACTTGCAGAGTGACCCTTTTCCCGACTTCCCGCGCCGCGGCCCTGGCCGGCATGACCTGCCTGCTCGCCTTGGGCGGCTGTTCCACGATCGAGAATTTCCTCACCGGCGAGAAGGTCGACTACCGCTCGACGACGACGCGCAGCACCGGACTCGAGGTGCCGCCCGACCTCACGCAGCTCTCGAAAGAGTCGCGCTACCAGGCACCGAGCGGCACGATCACCGCATCGACGTTCCAGACGGCGGTGGCGACGCCGGCGGCCGCGCCGGCTACCGCCGTGATCGCGCCGCGATCGCTCGGCAGCTTTCGCATCGAGCGGCTCGGCAACGAGCGCTGGCTCAGCACGACGCTGGCACCCGAGCAGGTCTACCCGCAGGTGCGCGCGTTCTGGAAGGACAACGGCTTCAACCTCGTGCAGGACCGCGCCGACGCCGGCATCATCGAGACCGACTGGGCCGAGAACCGCGCCAAGCTGCCGAACGATCTTGTTCGCAACACGATCGGCAAGGTGTTCGAGAACATCATCTCCACGGGCGAGCTCGACAAGTACCGCACCCGCGTCGAGCGCACCGCCACGGGCAGCGACATCTACATCACGCACCGCGGCCTGGAGGAAAAGTACGTCGGCGAGCGGCGCGAGAGCACGATCTGGGAATCGCGCGCGGCCGATCCCAGCCTCGAGGCCGAATTCCTGTCGCGTCTGATGGTCAAGCTCGGCGCCAAGGACGAAGAAGCAAAGACGGTGATCGCGACGGCCAGCGCAACGACCGGAGGCCCGGCGCGGGCGCGTCTGCTCGAGGGCCGGCCGGGCCCGACCTTGCAGGTCGACGACGGCTTCGATCGCGCTTGGCGCCGTGTCGGCATCGCCCTCGATCGCACGGGCTTCACGGTCGAGGATCGCGACCGCACGCAAGGGCTCTACTTCGTGCGCTACGTCGACCCCGCGTTTGCCGGCCGTGAGGAACCCGGTTTCCTCAGCCGGCTGTTCAGCTTCGGGAAGAAGAAGGACGATGCGAACGGGCTGGCCAAGTACCGCGTCAAGGTCACGGCCGAAGGCACAGGCAGCACCGTCGCCGTGCTCGACTCCCAGGGCAAGCCAGAGAGCAGCGAGAACGGCAAACGCATCGCCGGCCTGATCCTCGACGACCTGAAGTGACGCCCGGGAACTTGGGCGTCGCGCTCTTGGCGTGATCCGCTTTCGCAGTCTCGGCAGCGGCAGCGGCGGCAACGCCACCGTCGTCGAGGCCAGCAGCGGCATCACGACGACGCGGCTGCTCGTCGACGCGGGCTTTTCGCTGCGCGAGCTCGATGCGAGGCTGACCCGGGCCGGCCTCGCCGCCGGCGACCTCGACGCCGTGTTCGTGACCCACGAGCACGGCGATCACATCGGCTGCGCCGTGACGCTCGCCGAGCGCGAGGGCCTGCCGCTCTGGATGAGCCGTGGCACCTGGCGCGCCCTCGGCGAGCCGCTCGCCCCCGCCGGCCTTCGCTTCGCGCGCGACGAGGATGCGATCGCCGTCGGCGACCTCGAGCTGCATCCCTTCACGGTGGCCCACGACGCAGCCGAGCCGCTGCAGCTGCGCTGCACGGACGGCAGCGCGCGGCTGGTCGTGCTCACCGACCTCGGCTCGATCACGACGCACATGCTGCGCTACGTGGCGGGCTGCGACGCCATCGTTCTCGAGTGCAACCACGATGCAGCGATGCTCGCGCAGTCGCGCTATCCGGCTTCGCTGAAGGCGCGCATCGGCGGGCGCCTCGGCCACCTGAGCAACGGCACGGCCATCGAGATCCTCGGCCATTGCCTCGGTCCCCGACTGCGCCACGTCGTCGCCGCCCACCTCAGCCGCGAGAACAACCGGCCCGGGATCGTGCGCGCCGCGCTCGCGACGGCGCGGGGCTGCGCCGCCGAGGACGTGATCGTCGCCGGTCCGGACGAGGGCTTCGACTGGCTTCGCATCGATTGAGGTCTCGCGAATCCGCCAATGCAAAAAGCCGCCCGGAGGCGGCTTTTGCGCTTCGGGCGAAGCGAATTACTTCATCGCACCCGAGGCAGCGCTGGCGGCCATCATCGACGAAGTGGCGGCCGACGAAGCAGCGTCCATCGCGGCCGAAGCGGCCATCATCGACGAGGTGGCAGCGCTCGATGCCATGGCATCCGCGGCCGGGGCCGACATGGTGGCGGGCGGCGTCGTCGTCGTCGTGGTGGTGGTTTCTTCCTTCTTGCTGCAAGCGGCAAAGGAAACGGCGGCGGCGAGAGTAACCATCAGCAATGCTGTTTTCATATTTCTCCTCGATTTAGGGTTCGGACTGACCGGGGGCACTTGTGGGAACCCTCTCACGAGGAGCCCCATCGTTCAAAGACAAGGAAAGCGGAGGCATTCCAGTGCCTAACCCTCGATTATAGACGTCTTAAGGGTGTTCCCTAGAGACCGAGGGCGGTCGGAGGAAAGGCTTCGACGGATCGTTGCAAAAGCGCGTCAATCGTTTCGCGGCATTCCACGTGATCGGCCGGTCGCGCCGAGACGGTGCCGCGATAGCGCACGGGATCCAGCAGGCGGACGCTGATCATGCCGGGAACGAAGAGCAGGGTCGGCACCTGGCCGGCTTCCAGCTCGGGGTCGGAGCGGCACTGCACGATGTGCGACCACTGTCGCCGCCACGTCGCGAAGCGCGGAGCGCGCCGGGCCATCTCGTCGAAGTCGTAGGCGAAGACGATCAGCTTGCGCCGAGACAACGCCCAACGGTTCAGCGACTCGACGACGTCGCGGTCGTTGAGCGGCCAGTCCTCGAAATGGGGATCGACGAGACAGATCTCGCTGGCGCCCTGCTCGGCCGCCATGGCCAGTGCGGCACGAATGGCGTCGTGAAAATCGGCGCGCGTGGCGATTTGCGTCAGCTTCTCTTCGCTCATGCATTGCTCCCGGAATTCGTGCCCTCCACTGTGCACCATCCGGCCATCGCCCAGTGCGCGAGCACGGCGCGCGCCGCGGCGCCGAGCCTGCGCACCTCGGCCGCTTCGAGCCGTCGTCGATCGGCAAGGCGGCGCATCAATTCGGCATCGCGCCCGCCGGCACGAAACGACTCGCCGTTGATGAAGACATGCTCGTCGTCGTAAAGCATGCGTGTGCGCCGGTCGAGCACGACTGCGGCAAGGGACAAGGCCGACTCCCTGCGTTCGAACCAGGTGCCGGGCTTCGGCTCGCTCAGCACTTCGCCGAGCGCTCGAGCGCGCGCCTGCGCGTCGCCCGCCAGGCGTTCGACCGCGGCGTCGGCAAAGATTTGCAGGGCCATTGGAATACGGGACGGCGTATCGGTCGCGGATTGGCCGCGCTCGGCGTAGAGCGCCTCGCGCTTCGCACCGCGTGCACCGCCTTCGCCTTCGCCTTCGTCGAGGACCGCTTCGGCGAGCCGCCGCAAGGTCTCCGCAGCGAGCGCCGTGGCGGCCGGCGCGCGAAAGCCGATCGACGCCGTGATGCACGCGCCGACCGCCACGCCGTCGTGGCCCCAACCCGGCGGCAGGTAGAGCATGTCGCCCGCTTCGAGCAGCCACTCGTCGCGCGGCACGAAGCCGGCGAGCATCTTGAGCGGCACCTCGTCGCGCAGACGCGGGCGCGCGACGCGGCCGACCCGCCAGCGGCGACGCCCCTCGACCTGAAGCAGGAAAACGTCGTACGAATCGATGTGCGGGCCGACGCCGCCACCTTCGCTCGCGTACGAGAGCATGACGTCGTCGACTTGCGCGTCGGCGACGAAGCGAAAGCGCCCGAGCAGTCGATGCGCGGCGTCGACGTGAAGGTCGACGCCCTGGACGAGCAGCGTCCAGGCGGGCCGGGCGAGCGGCGGCAGCGCGCGACGCGGGATCGGACCGTGCCGCACCGACCAGCGGTCGGCGTCGTTGACGACGAGCCGCGACTCGACGCCCTCTTCGCCAGCGAGAGCGAACAGGCGCCGGCGATCGATGCCGGGCAAGGGGTCGGCCAGCGCGCCGCGAACCAGCAGGGGCTTCTTCTGCCAATGCCGGCGCATGAACTGCGCCGGCGAGAGTCCGCCCAGCAGCGACAGGGGCCTGTCAATGTCCATGGATCATTGTGCGATGATCTTTCGATGCAGATCAGCGTCCCTTGCGTCGTCACCCTCACCTGGCGCCTCGAAGACGCGCACGGCGCGGAGATCGACGAGCTCGCCGACCCGCTCGAGTTCTTCTACGGCGGCGACGACCTGCTCGCCAAGGTCGAGGAAGCGCTCGTCGGCCAGGAGACCGGTTTCAAGACGACGCTCCATCTCGAGCCCGAGCATGCCTTCGGAGACTATGACTCGGAGCTCGTGTTTTTCGAGGCGCGCGACCTCTTTCCCGAGGCGATCGAGCCCGGCATGCAGTTCGACGGCCCGCCGCCCGGCGCCAAGACACAGGGCCTGCGCGAAGACGCGATCTACACCGTCACCGAGGTCTATCCGAACCACGTCGTGCTCGACGGCAACCACCCGCTGGCCGGCATCGCCCTGCGTTTGTCGCTGACGGTGCGCGACGTGCGCTTGGCCACCGAAGAAGAGGTCGAGGCCGGCAGCGTCGGCAGCTCCGCGGTCAGCGTGCTGGCCGCGCCGCCGCCGGGCACGCGCCTGCACTGAGCCGTCCTTGTCAGAGCCGCCGTTGTAGAGCCGCCGTTGTCATTCCGAGCGAAGCGAAGAATCTCGCGGCAAACGCCGCGATCCTTCGCTTCGCTCAGGGTGACACGCTCGCCAAGGCGCCTTCCGGCGTCGTCACCGGGCCGCGGCCGCTGAAGCGGTCGAGTGCGAGGTAGATCACCGGCGTGATGTAGAGCGTGATCGCCTGCGAGAAGACCAGCCCGCCGACGACCGCGAGGCCGAGCGGCTGACGCAACTCGGCGCCGGCGCCGACGCCGAGCGCGATCGGCAACGCACCCATCAGCGCGGCCAGCGTCGTCATCATGATCGGCCGAAAGCGCAGCACGCAGGCCTCGCGGATCGCCGCCGCCGGCGCCATCCCCTGGTTGCGCTGCGCGTCGAGGGCGAAGTCGATCATCATGATCGCGTTCTTCTTGACGATGCCTATCAGCAGCAGGATGCCGATCGTCGCGATCAGCGTCAGGTCCTGGTCGAAGAGCTTGAGCGTGAGCAGCGCACCGACCGCCGCCGAAGGCAGGCCGGCGAGGATCGTCAGCGGGTGGATGTAGCTCTCGTAGAGCACGCCCAGCAGCACGTAGATGACGAGCAGCGCCGAGATGATGAGGATGGCCTGGCTGCCCTGCGAGCTCTTGAACACGGCGGCGTCGCCACCGTAGGCGGTGATGATCGACGACGGCAGGCGGATCTGGTCGCGATACTTCTCGATCCTCGCAGTGGCGTCGCCGAGCGCCGTGCCCGGCGCCAGGTTGAACGAGATGGTCACCGCCTGGAGCTGGCCGACGTGGTTGATCGAGGTCGGGCCGACCGAGCGCGTCACCGTGGCAAAGCTCGACAGCGGCACCAGCGCGCCGTTCGACGAGCGCACATGGATGTTGTTGAAGGCGCTCTCGTCCTGCTTGGCGCCGGGCGCCACCTCCATGATCACCTGGTAGCTGTCGACCGCCGTGTAGATGGTCGAGACCTGGCGCTCGCCGAAGGCGCTGTAGAGGGCGGAGCGCACCGCGTCGATGGATACGCCGAGCGTGTTGGCGCGATCGCGGTCGATCTTCAACGAGGCCTGCAGGCCCTTGAGCTGCGAGTCGCTCGTGACGTCGCGGAACATCGGGTCGGCGCGCATCGGCTCCTGGAGCTTGAGTGCCCAGTCGTTGAGCTCGCCGGCCTGCACGCTTTGCAGGATGTACTGGTACTGCGCCTTGCTCGGCCGGCCGCCGAGCTGCAGGTTCTGGATCGGCCGCATGTAGACGCTGATGCCGGGCACCTCGCGGAGCTTCTTGCGCAGGCTCTCGACCACCTGCTTCATCGGCGGCCGCTGGTCGCGCGGCTTGAGGTTGATGAACATGCGGCCCACGTTCTGCGATCCGCTGTTGCCGCCCGCGCCGTTGAACGAGTTCACGGTCGCCACCGCCGGATCGTTGCGCAGCACCTCGGCGACGCGGTTCTGCAGCACGACCATCGCCGGGAAGGAGATGTCCTCCGCGGCCTCGGTCGAGATGCTGATCTGGCCGATGTCCTCTTCGGGGAAGAAGCCCTTGGGAATGGTCACGAAGAGCCACGCGGTGGCGACGAAGGTGAGCAGCGCGACGACGAGGACGATGCGCCGGTGGCGAAGTGCCATGTCGAGCGAGCGCGAGTAGCCGGCCAGCATCGCGTCGAAACCGCGCTCGAAGGAGCGCACGATCATTCCCGGGCGCTTCATGTGCGCCTCGTCGGTGAGGAAGCGGCTCGCCAGCATCGGCACCAGCGTCAGCGAGACGAAGGCCGAGGCGATGATGGCGAGCGTGACGATGACCGCGAACTCGTGGAAGAGCAGGCCGATCACGCCGGGCATGAAGAAGATCGGGATGAACACGGCGACGAGCGAGCTCGAGATCGAGATGATCGTGAAGCCGACCTCGCGCGAGCCGCGCAGCGCCGCCTGGAACGGTGGCACGCCGTGCTCGACGTGGCGCATGATGTTCTCGAGCATGACGATCGCGTCGTCGACGACCAGGCCGACGGCCAGCGTCAGGCCGAGCAGCGAGATGTTGTCGATCGTGTAGCCGAAGGCCCAGAGCAGCGACACCGCGCCGACCAGCGAGACCGGCAGCGAGAGCGTCGGGATGGCGGTCGCGACGAAGCGGCGCAGGAACAGGAAGATGACGAGCACCACCAGAACGACGGTGCCGAGCATCGTCAGTGACACGTCGTGCAGGGCCGCGCGCACCGACACCGACCGGTCGTTGACGGCGTTGATGCGCACCGACTGCGGCAACTGCGATTGAAAGCCCGCGAGCTGCGCCCGCACCGCGTCGACGACCTTGACGGTGTTGGCGGCCGGCTGCCGGAAGACGCCGAGCGAGATCGACGTTTCACCGTTGAAGGTGGCGGCCGTCTTGACCGTCTCGTAGCTGTCTTCGACCTGGGCCACCTCCTTCAGTCGCACCGGATTGCCGTTGCGGTTGCTGACGATCAGCTCGGCGAACTCGGCAGCGTTGCGCAGTTGCCGGTTCGCCTGCAGGGTCAGCGTCTGCGCCGGGCCTTCGAGCGTGCCGACCGGCGTGTTGGCGTTGGCCGCGCGCAAGGCGCCGGTCAGCTCGTCGAGACTGATGTTGCGCGCGGCGAGCGCGTCGGGCTGGACCCGAACGCGCACCGCAAAACGCTTCTGTCCGAAGATGCTGACCTGGGCGACGCCGTCGAGCGTGGACAGCGTCGGCGAGATCAGGTGCTCGGCGTAGTCATTGAGGTCCGACAGGCTGAGCGAAGGCGAGGTTATCGCCAGAAACAGGACCGGCGAATCGGCCGGGTTGACCTTGCGGTAGGCCGGCGGCGAGGTCATGTCCTGGGGCAGCGTGCGCTGCGCCCGCAGCAGCGCCGCCTGCACGTCGACGGCGGCGGCGTCGATGTCGCGGCCCTGGTCGAACTCGAGCGTCACCGAGGTCGCCCCGAGTGTGTTGCTCGAGCTGATGACGGCCAGACCGGGAATGGTCTGGAACTGCTTTTCGAGTTGTAGCGCGACCGACGTGGCCATCGTCTCGGGGCTGGCCCCCGGCAACTGCGCCGAGACGTTGATGACCGGCGTGTTGTAGCTCGGCAGAGCGGCGACCGGAATCTTGTTGAAGGCGATCGCGCCGGCAACGACGATGGCTGCGTTGAGCAGCACCGTCAGCACCGGACGGCGGATGAAGAGTTCGGAGAGGTTCACGGCGTGCCAGTCCCTGGCCGTTGCTCAGACCGCGGGCGCGCCCGACGAAGTGCGCGCGCCGGGGCCGCTGCGCGGTCGCGTCGCCAGGGCGTCGCTCGCCGGTGGCCCGCCCTGGGCGGCCGCCGACGCCGGCGCCGACGCCGACGCAGCACCGCCGCGACGTCCGCGCGATCCCGACTCGACCGCCGCTCGCTCGACGACCGTCGTGCCCGGCCGCAGGTTCTGCCGCCCTTCGACGACGACGCGATCACCCGGCTTCACGCCCGTCACCGCGGCGTCTTCGCCGGCGGCGTAGACCACTTCGACCGGCCGCGGCGACGCCTTGTTCGACGCGTCGACGACATAGACGATCTTGCCGCGCGGGCTCAGGATCACGGCCGCCTGCGGCACCACCGATACGTCTTTCAGCGTCTGCACGGCCAGGCGTACGGCGACGAAGGCGCCGGGCCAGAGCCGCTCGTCCCTGTTGGCGAACTCGGCCTTGACGCGCACCGTGCCTGAGCCGGCGTCGACGGCGTTGTCGACGAAGCGAAGTCGGCCCGTGGCCACGCCCGAGGCCTCGGGCAAGACCGCGGTAACGCTGCCGCCGCCACTGCGCAGCGCCGCCAGCACCGGAGCGAGGTTGCGCTGCGGCAGGCTGAACGCGACCGAGATCGGGTCGAGCTGCGTGATCGTCACCAGCGGCACGCTGCTCGGCTGTACGAGGCTGCCGGCATAGACGTTGATCGCGCCGGCCCGTCCTGCCGCCGGCGCAACGATGCGGCTGTACGAGAGGCCGACCTGCGCTGCCTCGATGGCGGCGCGATCGGAGGCGACCACCGCCTGCTGCGACTCGACCAGCGTCTGGTTGGTGTCGACCGCGCCTTGCGATATGAAGTTCTGCGCCATCAGGTCGCGGCTGCGCGCGAGCTGGCGCTGCGCATCGGCGAGCGAGGCCAGGTCCTTGGCGAGCTGCGCCCTGGCCTTGGTGACGTTGACCACGTCGTTGCGCGCGTCGAGCGTGAAGAGGAGCTGGCCGGCGCTGACGAACTGGCCTTCCTTGATGTGCACCCTGGTGATGGTGCTGGCGACCTGCGGCCGCAGGTCGACGCTGTTGAGCGCCGTCACGGTGCCGGTCGCGTCGAGCATGACGTCGACGTCGCGCTTTTGCACGGCGACCGTCGTCACGCTGACCGGCGGCCCGCCGGCACCCGAGGCCGCCGAGCCTGCCGATGCGGCTCCGGCCGCCGCCAGCGCGTCGCCGGATGGCTTGCTGCGCATCAGCGCATAAGCGGCCGCCGCGGCCAGGACGACGAGGACGGCGGCCATCAGATACGACCTCTTCATGAGCCGTCGATTGTGCCGCCTCGGGACGCTCACGCGCGGCCCGTCGACCCGAATCCGCCTGTGCCGCGCTCGCTGGCGCCGAACGACTCGACGACGCGAAAGCTCGCCTGCACGACGGGCACGATGACGAGCTGGGCGATGCGCTCGAAGGGCTGCACGGTGTAGGCGCTGGTGCCGCGGTTCCAGCAGCTCACCATGAGCGGACCCTGGTAGTCGGAGTCGATCAGGCCGACCAGGTTGCCGAGGACGATGCCGTGCTTGTGGCCGAGGCCCGAGCGCGGCAGGATCATCGCCGCGAGTTGCGCATCGGCGATGTGGATCGCCAGGCCGGTGGGAATCAGCTTCGCTTCGCCCGGTGCGAGCTCGAGCGGCGCGTCGAGACAGGCGCGCAGGTCGAGGCCGGCGCTGCCCGCGGTCGCGTAGGCGGGCATCTGATCGGCCATGCGCGCGTCGAGCACGCGTACCTCGACTTCGGTCATGGCACTTGCGCTCACTTGCTGCGCGCCAGCCGCGTGGCGATCTCGGCGACGAGCTGTCGCGCCAGCACGAGCTTGCCGGCGCGCGGCAATTCGCGCTCGCCTTCGGCATCGACGAGCGTCAGCGCGTTGTCGTCGCGCCCGAAGGTCGCGGGGCCGAGGTTGGCGACGATGAGCGGCACGTTCTTGCGGCGCAGCTTCTCGCGTGCGTGGGCGATGAGATCGTCGCTCTCGGCCGCGAAGCCGACGCAGTACGGCGCCTTCGGCAAGCGCGCGACGGCGGTCAGGATGTCCGGGTTTTCGAGCAGCTCGAAGGCCGGCACGGTGCGGCCTTCGGCCTTCTTGATCTTGCTCGCCGCGACGCTGGCGACGCGCCAGTCGGCGACCGCCGCGGTGGCGACGAAGACATCGCTGTCGGGCGCCGCGGTCATCGCGGCCTCGTGCATCTCGACCGCCGTCGTCACGTCGATGCGCTTCACATGGCGCGGCGTGGCAAGGGCGACGGGCCCGGCGAGCAGCGTCACCTCGGCGCCCGCTTCGGCCGCAGCGCGCGCGATCGCAAAGCCCATCTTGCCGCTCGACCGGTTGGTGAGGCCACGCACCGGATCGATCGGCTCGAAGGTCGGTCCGGCGGTGACGAGCACGTGCTTGCCGGCGAGCAGCTTGGGCTGAAAGAAGGCGATCAGCTCGTCGCGCAGTTCGGAAGGCTCGAGCATGCGGCCGTCGCCGATCTCGCCGCAGGCCTGATCGCCGTTGCCGGGACCGAGCACAGTGGCGCCATCGGCGGCGAGCTGCGCGAAGTTGCGCTGCGTCGCGGGGTGCGCCCACATCTCGCGGTTCATCGCCGGCGCGACCAGCAAGGGACAGCGTTCGATCGACCGTGCCAGGCAGGCCAGCGAGAGCAGGTCGTCGGCGCGACCATGCAGCAACTTGGCGACGAAGTCGGCGCTGGCCGGCGCGATGAGGATCGCGTCGGCCTCGCGCGTCAGGTTGATGTGCGCCATGTTGTTGTGGTCACGCGCGTCCCATTGGCTCGTGAAGACGGGGCGGTTCGAGAGCGCCTGCAGCGTTACTGCGGTGATGAAGTGCCCGGCCGCCTCGGTCATCGCCACCTGCACCGTCGCGCCAGCCTTGATCAGCTCGCGCACCAGCTCGGCCGCCTTGTAGCAGGCGATGCCGCCCGAGAGCCCGAGCACGATGTGCCGGCCGGCCAGTTCGGAGGTGGAACTCGAGGGTGCGGAAGACACAGCGGCGCGATTATCGGCCTCGGCCGGCGCACGCTCCGCGGTCAGGTCTTGCGCGGCGCCGCGAGCAGCGGATCGAGCAGCTCCTTGGCGGCCGGGCCGCTCCAGTCGAGGTCGCCGAGAACCATCGCGGTCGGCTTGCCGTTGCGGCCGATCAGCACGCTGGTCGGAAAGACGCGCGGCGTCCAGTCGGTCGTGGCATCGCCGTCGACGTCGAGCAGGATCGTCGACTTGAATGGCAGCCGCTCGAGAAACTGGCGGATCAACTCGGCCGGCTCGCGATAGTTGACCGCGCACACCATCAGGCCCCGCGGCTTGAGTCGTGCCGCCATCGCGCCGAGCGAGGGCATCTCGAGCCGGCAGGGCTCGCACCAGGTCGCCCAGAAATTGAGAACGACGACCTGGCCGGCATGCGCGGCGAGCTTCCAGCGCTTGCCGTCGAGGTCGGCAAGGTCGAGTTCGGGCACGGGCTTTGCCTCCGGCCACGGCCGAACGACGTAGGCGGCCGACGCCGGCGTCGAGAACAGCGGCGCGCCGATTGCGGCCGCGCCCAGAACGAGCGCGCGGCGCCGCGCGGCATGAACAGGAATCTGCGGCTTTTCCCTCATGGCATGCATTCTGGGCGATCCCGCGCTAAGGTGCAGGCCGGGCTGTAATGGCCGCAAGCCACGCACGAAAAACGGAATTGCCCATGCCCTCCACCAAAGTGCCGCGCGTCCTCCAGACCGGGACCGCCGATTCCGTGGCCGACCAGGCCGCGGCGCGTGCGGCCCTGCTCGCCACGCCGCCGACGATCGCGCCGAAGTTCTTCTACGACAAGCTCGGCTCGCAACTCTTCGAGGCGATCACCGAACTGCCCGAGTACTACCCGACACGAACCGAAGCCGCCATCTTCGCGGCCCACGCCACGGCGATGGCCTGCGCAACCGGCTCGCGCATGGCGCTGATCGACCTGGGTGCCGGCAACTGCGCCAAGGCCGCTGGCCTCTTCCCGCTGCTGGAGCCCAAGCGCTATGTCGCCGTCGATATCTCGGTCGAGTTCCTGCGCGAATCGCTGCGCCGCGTGCAGCGCGAGCATCCGCAGATCGAGATCGCGGGCCTCGGCCAGGACTTCTCGACGGCGCTCGACATCCCGGCCGAATTCGTCGCCGACGCGCGGCCCGTCTTCTTCTATCCCGGCTCGAGCATCGGCAACTTCACGCCGACCGAAGCGCTCGCCTTCCTGCGCCGCGTGCGCGACCGGGCCGAGGGCGGTGGCTTGCTGATCGGCGTCGACCTCGTCAAGTCGCGCGACGTTCTCGAAGCGGCGTACGACGACGCGCTCGGCGTCACCGCCGCATTCAACCTCAACGCGCTACGCCATCTCAACGGCGTCATCGGCAGCGACTTCGCGCCGCGCCAATGGCGCCATGTCGCTCTGTTCAACGAGGTCGAGTCGCGCATCGAGATGCACCTCGAAGCGCGTGAGGCGGTCGCGGTCGCCTGGCCGGGCGGCGAGCGGCGATTCGCCGCCGGCGAACGCATCCACACCGAGAACTCGTGCAAGTACACGGTCGGGCAATTCGCTGCCTTGCTCGAGGCCGCGGGCTTTGCCGCGCCGCTGCACTGGACCGACGCCAACGGCTGGTTCGCCGTGTTCTGGGCCCAGGCCTGACGGCGAGTCGAGCGGCCCGAATGCCGAACGCTCAGCGCTCGGCGAGAAACTTCAGCAAGCGCTGCTGCGAGGCATGCCACGCCGCGCCGTTGCCGCCGACGTGAACGCCCTGGCCGGGGTTGACGCCGTTGGGCACGTCCTTGCGCACGCGAACCGGCGCGTCGCTGTCGAAGCCGTGGTACGCGCCAGCATAACCCTCGATCTCGGGACGCGGTCCGCTCGCTTCGCGCGCCAGGGCGCAGCACGGGCCGGGCGCCGCCCAGTCGTCTGACTGGCCGACCAGCATGAGAAGCGGCGCCGCCGCCTCGTAGCCGCGCTTCAGGTCCGCCTCGCAGCCGGGATAGAAGGCGACCGCGAAGGCAGGCTGCACCTGGGCGGAAGCGACGTCGCGATGACGCAGATTGGTCGCGGCAAGCACCGTGCTGCCGCCGTTCGACCAGCCGATCAGGCCGATCTTCTTCGCGTCGACGTCCGCGCGCTCGGCGAGGTAGGCGACCGCCCCGAGCGCATCGAGGCGGCGATTCGCCTGCGTGACGCGGCGCGCGCCGATGCGCTGCGTGCACAACTCCGTCTCGTAGCGCGGCGTCAGCGAGTCGACGACGAGGGCGTGATAGCCGGCGCGGTTGAAGAGCGCTGCGTACTCGCGCATGCGCTTGCTGAGCTGGCCGCGCCGGTCGAAGGCGCCACCGCAACCGTGAAAGAGCGCGACCGCCGGTGCCGGCGACGCAGCGGCCGGGAACCACAGCGCGGTCAGGACCAGCGGCGCGTTGCCGGCGCCGTCGAGGCTGGGAAACGAGACGCGCTCCTGGGCCGAAGCGCCGGCGCTGGCGAAGAGCGCGGCGCAGAGCAGTGCCAGTTCGCGGGTCAACCGCATTCAGCCGCCCTCCCCGGGATCGACACGTGGACCGATCATCGGCGGCGCCGGATGAAAGCGCGCCATCGTGAACGCATCGGCGAAGTGACCGTCACGCATCGCATAGCCGCGAAAGCGGCCTTCGATCTCGAAGCCGAACTTTCGATACAGGCCGATGGCGCGCTCGTTGTCGGTGTAGACGGTGAGCTCGATGCGCAGCACGCCCATCCAGCGATCGGCGTAGTCGCACATCGCCTGCATGAGCGCCGTGCCGACACCCTGCCCCTGCGCCTCGGCGGCGACCGAGATACCGATGGCGGCAACGTGACGACGGCGGATCTGCGCCGCTGCGGCCGGATGCAGGCCCGCCGTGCCGACGACCGTGCCGACGACCGTGCCGTCGAGCTCGGCGGCGAGCGCCAGGTCGGGCTTGCCCGGGGTCGAGCCTTCGACGAGGCGCGCGCGCCACAGATCCTCGTTGGTGTAGGGCAACTGCATCAGGCCGGGATAGACGGCCGGATCGCCCATGATCCGGGCGAAGGCGGCGGCGTCGTTCGGCGTGGCGCGGCGGACCGTGATCATCATGGTGTCGCGCTTTTCCTGATCGCTTCGTAGTGCAGGAACACTTCGTCGCCTTCCGGCTCGGCCGAGAGCAGCCGCATGCGGCGCGTGTCTGCGAGATCGAAGCCGCGGCCATCGGCCAAGCTGGGCGCCGGGCCGCCGACGACGAGCGGGCACAGCGTGAGGTGCATCTCGTCGATCGCATCGGCGGCGAGAAACTGGAAGAGCAGATCGCCGCCGGCCTCGATGAGCAATCGCTCGACGCCGCGCCGCGCAATCTGCTCGAGCATCCAGGCGACAGGCAGGTCGCTTCCCTCGCCGGCCCAGCCCTCGGCCTCGGCAGCAAACGCCTTGCCCTCGAGCGACGCGGCGCGCGTGAGAAAGAGCGGGCGGATCGCCGCTTCGCCGAGAAACTCGGGCGTCAGCGGCACGTCGATCGTGCGGCTGACGACGATGTTCCAGGGCCGGCCACGCAACTGCGCGCGATCATCGGCATCGGGCAAGGCTGCATGCGGCCAGTTGCGAAAGGTCGCGCCGCCGACGAGCACCGCGTCGGCTTCGGCACGCAGCCGGCTCATGAGCGCGTGGTCGCGCGCCGAGCCGAAGAAGGCAAAGCGCCGCTCGCGCGTGTTGATGCGACCGTCGAGCGAGATCGCCGTGTTGCTGACGACCTTCATCGGCCGCGCGTGATCTCGACGCCGGCCCATTCGAGGCTCTGCACCGGTGGCCGCTTCTTCACCGAGATCGTCACGTGGTCGACGAGCGGGTTCTTCAGCGCCACGCCCGCCATCACTTCGGCGACGCGCTCGATGAGCAGGTACTCGGCGCCCTGCACCGCGTCGATCATGTCGCCAGCGAGCCGGTAGTCGACCGTCTTCTCGAGGTCGTCGGCGATGCCCGCCTCGCGCAGCGACGGACAGAAGAGCCGGACCGCGACGCGCAGCGACTGCGGTGTGGCGCGCTCGGGATCCGTGCAGCCGACGCGGCACGGAACTTCGAGGCCTTCGAAAAAAACTGAGTCCATCATGCGTGCTCCTCTACCCACCCTTGCACCGAAGCGAGCGCCTCCGCGAGGCGCGACGGATCCGTGCCGCCGGCCATCGCCATGTCGGCCTTGCCGCCGCCCTTGCCGCCGACCTGCTGCGCAACGAAGTTGACGAGCTCGCCGGCCTTGACCCGCGACGTGCTGTCGGCCGTCACGCCGGCCGCGATCTGCACCTTCGCGCCTTCGACCGCGGCAAGCACGACGACCGCCGTCTTCAGCTTGTCCTTCAGCTTGTCGAGCGTATCGCGCAGCGTTTTCGCGTCGGCGCCATCGAGACGCGCCGCGAGCACCTTGAGGCCCTTGACGTCCACCGCCTGCGCCGCGAGGTCGCCGCCTTGCGACGACGCCAGCCGGCCCTTCACCGCCGCCAGCTCTCTCTCGAGCGCGCGCACATGCTCGAGTACCTGGCCGAGCCGAGCCGGCACCTCGGCCGGCGCCGAGCGCAGCGCGCCGGCGATGCCCTGAACCGTGCTTTCGAGCGACTGCAGGTAGGCGAGCGCGTTGTCGCCGGTCACCGCCTCGACGCGGCGCACGCCGGCGGCGACGCCGCTCTCGGCGACGATCTTGAAGAGGCCGATGTCGCCGGTGCGCGCCACGTGCGTGCCGCCGCACAGCTCGCGGCTCGAACCGATGTCGAGCACGCGCACCTCGTCGCCGTACTTCTCGCCGAACAGCATCATGGCGCCGAGCTTCTGCGCCTCGGCGATCGGCAGCACGCGCGCGGACGTGCTGTGGTTCTCCAGGATCTCGGCGTTGACGATTCGCTCGACCTCGCGGATCTGCGCATCGGTCATCGGCGCGTTGTGCACGAAGTCGAAGCGCGTGCGCTCGGCGTCGACCAGCGAGCCCTTCTGCTGCACGTGCTCGCCGAGCACCTCGCGCAGCGCCTTGTGCATCAGGTGCGTGGCGCTGTGGTTGCGCACGGTGCGGGCACGACGCTCGACGTCGACGCGGGCGTCGAGCACGTCGCCGACCCTGATCTCGCCTTCAACGACGCGGCCTTCGTGGCCGAACACCGTGGCCTGGATCTTCACGGTGTCTTCGACGAGCACGCGCGAGGTGGCGTTGCGCAGCTCGCCGGTGTCGCCGACCTGGCCGCCCGACTCGGCATAGAACGGCGTGTGGTCGAGGACGATGACCGCGTCGTCGCCGGCCTTTGCCGACGACGCGGCGCTGCCGTCGACGTAGAGCGCCACCACTTTCGCGTGGTCGTGCGTCAAGGCCTCATAGCCGTGGAAGGTCGTCGCGTTGCCCGTGTATTCGAGCCCTTGCGCGACCTTGAACTTGCCTGCCGCACGTGCCTGCTCGCGCTGCCGCGTCATGGCGACGTCGAAGGCAGCGTTGTCGACCGTGACGCCGCGCTCGCGGCAGACGTCGGCGGTGAGGTCGAGCGGAAAGCCGTAGGTGTCGTGCAGCTTGAAGGCGACGTCGCCCGGCAGCAGGCGCTCTGCGCCGCTTGCCAGCAACGCGGCGATCGCCGATTCGAGGATCTCCATGCCGTTGGCGATGGTCTGGAAGAAGCGTTCTTCTTCCTGCTTCAACACATCGGTGGCGCGCGATTGCTCGCGGCGCAGTTCCGGATAGCTGTCGCCCATCTCGGCAGCGAGGGCGGCCACGAGCTTGTGAAAGAACGGCTGCCGCGCGCCCAGCTTGTAGCCGTGCCGGATGGCGCGGCGCGTGATCCGGCGCAGCACGTAGCCGCGCCCTTCGTTGCCGGGGATGACGCCGTCGACGACGGTGAAGGTACAGGCGCGGATGTGGTCGGCGATGACCTTGAGCGACGGCGAATCCTTGTCGCAGTCACCGGCGCCCGCGGCATCGACGACCTTCTTCGCCGCGGCAAGCAGGGTCACGAACAGGTCGATCTCGTAGTTCGAGTGCACGTGCTGCAGCACCGCAGTCAAGCGCTCCAGGCCCATGCCGGTGTCGACGCTCGGCTTGGGCAACTTGTGCATCACGCCCGCTTCGTCGCGGTTGAACTGCATGAACACGTTGTTCCAGATCTCGATGTAGCGGTCGCCGTCTTCTTCGGGCGAGCCGGGCGGCCCGCCGGCGACCTCGGGGCCGTGGTCGTAGAAGATCTCGCTGCACGGGCCGCAGGGGCCGGTGTCGCCCATCATCCAGAAGTTGTCGGACGCGTAGCGAGCGCCCTTGTTGTCGCCGATGCGCACGATGCGCTCGGCCGGCAGGCCGATGTCGTTCAGCCAGATGCCATAGGCCTCGTCGTCCTCGGCGTAGACGGTCGCCCAGAGCTTGTCCTTCGGCAGCTTGTAGACCTCGGTGAGCAACTCCCAGGCGAACTTCAGCGCGTCCTTCTTGAAGTAGTCGCCGAAGCTGAAGTTGCCGAGCATCTCGAAGAAGGTGAGGTGGCGCGCCGTGTAGCCGACGTTCTCGAGGTCGTTGTGCTTGCCGCCGGCGCGTATGCATTTCTGCGAGGTCGTGGCGCGCACATAGGACCGCTTGTCGAAGCCCAGGAAGACATCCTTGAACTGATTCATCCCGGCGTTGGTGAAGAGCAGCGTCGGGTCGTCGCCGGGAACGACGGGGCTCGAAGGCACGATCGTGTGGCCCTTCGATTCGAAGAACTTCAGGAACGTGGAACGGATCTCGGCGGCTTTCATCGGTCTTCCAGGGGATCGGGCGAGCAGGCCTGCGCGGGCGCGTGGCGAAGCTGCAATGGTAGGGGCTCGCGTCGCGGCCGACGCCGCGGCGCCCGCTTGCCCGCACACCGGATGCGGACAGGCGTCACGCGCTAGAGTGCTCCATCGCCTGCGAGGACCGCGCTGATGGACATGAAGACCTCTCCCCTTTCGACGCTGGCCGATTCCGGCCTGCTCAAGACCGACGCCCTGCTCGGCGGCGAATGGCTGCGCGGCACCGCGCGCTTCGACGTGCGCGACCCGGCCACCGGCGACAAGCTCGCCGACGTCGCCGACCTGGGCGCCGAGGAGACGCGACAAGCCCTCGCCGCCGCACAGAAGGCCTGGCCGGCATGGCGCGCCAGGACGGCCAAGGAGCGGCACGCCGTCCTCATGAAGTGGTTCCACCTCATGCTGGCCCACGCCGACGACCTGGCCCGCATCATGACCGCCGAGCAGGGCAAGCCCTTTGCCGAGGCGAAGGGCGAGGTGGTCTACGGCGCGAGCTTCATCGAGTGGTTTGCCGAAGAAGGCAAGCGCGTCTACGGCGAGACGATCCCCACCACCGACGCCAACAAGCGCTACGTCGTCATCAAGCAGGCGATGGGCGTTTGCGCAGCGATCACGCCATGGAATTTTCCGATCGCCATGATCACGCGCAAGGTCGGGCCCGCACTGGCCGCCGGCTGCACGATCGTCGTCAAGCCCGCCGAGTTGACGCCGCTCTGCGCGCTGGCGATCGCCGAGCTCGGCCAGCGCGCCGGCCTGCCGGCGGGCGTGCTCAACGTCGTGACGACGACGCGCTCGGCCGAGGTCGGCGCCGTGCTCTGCGAGAGCGACATCGTTCGCCACCTCTCGTTCACCGGCTCGACCGAGGTCGGCCGCATCCTCATGAAGCAGTGCGCGCCGACGATCAAGAAGCTCTCGCTCGAGCTTGGCGGCAACGCGCCCTTCATCGTCTTCGACGACGCCGACCTCGACGCCGCCGCCGAGGGCGCGCTCGCCAGCAAGTACCGCAACGCCGGCCAGACCTGCGTCTGCGCCAATCGCCTCTACGTGCAGGCCGGCGTCCACGACGCGTTCGTCGCCAAGCTGACGGCGAAGGCGAAAGCGATCAAGGTCGGCAACGGCTTCGACGCCGGCGTGACGCAAGGCCCGGTGATCGACGACGACGCCATGAAGAAGATCGAGTCGCACGTCGCCGACGCGCTGGCCAAGGGCGCGCAGCTCGTGACCGGCGGCCGTCGCATGACCGGCCTCGGCAGCGACCGCTTCTACGAGCCGACCGTCATCACCGGCGCGTCCAGCGACATGCTGTTCGCGCATGAAGAGACCTTCGGCCCGGTCGCGCCGGTGTTCCGCTTCGAGACCGAGGCCGAGGCGATCGCGCTCGCCAACGACACCGAGTTCGGCCTCGCCGCCTATTTCTACAGCCGCGACATCGGCCGCATCTTTCGCGTCGGCGAGGCGCTCGAATCGGGCATGGTCGGCGTCAACACCGGGCTGATCTCGGTCGCCGAGGTACCGTTCGGCGGCGTCAAGCAATCGGGCCTCGGTCGCGAAGGCTCGCGCCACGGCATCGAGGATTACGTCGAGATCAAGTACCTCTGCCTGGGCGACCTTCACCGCTGAGGTAGCTGCCCTTCATCGTTGGCTGCGTCTCGCAGGGCGCCGGCCGCGTCCTGGATCACGGCCGGTCCGGCGTGCGTCAAGGCCGGCGCGACAGCGGCGAGCGCCAGCGCGCGGCGCAGCAGGCGGTCGGCCTGGTTGCCGTCCTGCGGATAGTGGGCGATGCCGACGGCGACGCCGACCGATCGCTCGCTGCCGCCCACGCTGAAGGGCGCGCCGATCGCCGCGCCGAGCTTTTCGGCGACGCGCGCCGCGTCGGCAGGAGCGAGCAGCGTGCCGAGCAGGACGACGAAGTCCTCGCCGTCGACCGCGGCGACGATGTCGCTGGCGCGCACGCCAGCACGCAGGCGCACCGCTATCTTGCGTCGCAGCAGCTCGGTCTCGTCGCCGCCGCCAGGCGAAGTCGGCAGCTCGATGCGCAGGGCCAGCACCGCCATCGGCGATGGATCGCGCTCCCGAAGCGCCAGCAGCTGGCTCAGGTGCTCGACGAGCTGGCGGCGGTGCGGCAAGCCGGTCGCGGGGTCCGTGGCATACGCCGGCTCGCGACCTTCGCTGCGGCGCCTGCGTTCGATCGCGAAGCGCACGCGTCGCCACCCCGCCGGGCCAAGCAGCTCGTCGGGGCCGAGCACGTCTTCGGCGCCGCGACGCAGCCAGCCGAGCGCGTGCTCGGCGTCGGGCTCGACGACCACGGCAACGAGCGCGGCACGCGCCGCGATCGCCTCGACTTCGGAAGCGGCGACGACGACGCTTGCCGCATCGAGAACGATCGCGTCGAAGACGAGGTCGCCCACCAGCATCGCCTCGGCTTGGGCCAGCGTGTCGGCACGGTCGGCGGAGGCCGCCCCGCCCGCGGCACAGTGCCGCTCGGCGAACGAGACGAGTTGCGGCGTCGTGCCGATCAGCAGCAGGCGAAGCGGCGCATGCATGTCCCGGCCACCTTCATTGCTCGGTTCGCCAGAGCGCGGATTGCGCGCGACTCCGGCCAAGCCCGGGCTATTTGCCGCGCGCAGCGCCCGGCGGCAGAGTGCTGCGACGTGCCGGTGACTGCGACTTGGCGTCTTTATCGGTCGAGGTCGCCGAGCCCGAAGAATCGGCGCCCGGTCGTGCCCCGACGTTGCGGAACAGCGGCGATGCGTCGATAGCCGAGGTGGTGCGGCCGGAGCCCGGGCTGGTGAAGCCGAGCGTCACGAACAGCTTGCTTTCGCCGCCCCCGAGCAGGTCGGGGCAGCCGGTTTCGTCGGGAATCATGACGAGATGGCCGCCGCTGTAGCGGGCGCGCATGCTCTCGGAGATGGGCCGCGACAGGTCGACCGGGGTGATCGTCGACCGGTAGACGAGCTGGTTCGACGGGCCGTAGATGAAAAAGCAACTCGCCGACGCCGCGCCGGGCGCCAGCGCCGCCGCGAGAATAGCGAGCAGGCCGATGAAAGCTCTTGTCATGTCCAACTCCGCAGCACGATTCATCACACTGTACGTTCACTTCGACCGAGAGCTGGCCATTTGCGCCGGCAGCGGCGTGCGACCGAGCACCCGCCCGCTCCTGGGCACGTCGCTGGCGCTTGCCGCGGGCGCGGCCACCGGCCTTCCGTTGGGGTAGACCAGCAAGCGTCCGCCGCTCTCGCCCAGGCCCGCGCAAGGCGCTTGCTGGAACGCGAAGCCTTCGCCGGCCGGACACTTGAATATCTGGCCCATCGCTGGAAAACATGCCACCGCGGCGGCGAATCCGGATACCTTGGCCATGAGCAGTCGCCGCCGCATGCGCTCCCTTCTGCAGACGAGGGATCACTGTAGGGGGCAGGGGGGCGTCGTGGCGACGCGTCTGCGTGAAGAGGGACACGGTCGCGGCTTCCGGATCGACGGGTGGCGACCCATCGTGGCGACATCGGCCCCGGGCCTGACGGGCCCGAGCCGGACGGGCCCGGGCCGAGCCGACGCGCGCTCAGTACGGCGGTTGTGTCGAAGTCGGCGAGCCGTCGCCGATCAAGTTGCCCGAGGTGCGATTGCCCCCGTACGAGACGTACTGGCCGCCGCTGATCGGCGGGTACAAGCCGTAGGCGTTGCCGCTCGTGGTCACGAAGCTGAGTTGGAAGGCGGCGAGGGCGCCGGAAGCCAGCAAGCCGCCGTTGAAGTTCAGCGAGCTCGTGACGTGATCCAGCGCGACCCTGGCAGACCCGGCGGCCGAAACCGCTACCACGCCGTGCGAGGCGTTGCTGCTGAAGGTCGAGCCGGTGACCGATGCGTAGCCGCCGTCGTCCACGCGCATGCCGGTCCGCGCGTTCCCGGAAAAGGTCGACTCCGATACCGCCACATTGGCCGAGCCGGCGGTCGGGGCAACGAGCATGCCATGCTGAAGATTGCTGCGGCTCAGCACGCGTACCAGCGTGAGTTGCGACGGCCCGGACGAAGGCGCGACGTTCGGTGTGAACTCGATGCCGCTGCCGCCCATGGCGTGGATCGTCACGTCTTCGACGTGCACGCTCGACGCGGCGAGTATCTTGATGCCGGCGAATGCGCCGGGAGTGGCGATGCCGTCGATGTCGATGTTGCGCAGCACCACGGTGCTGTTGGGCGCGTTGATGGTGACGCCACTGCTGCTGCTCGCCAGGACGCTGGCGAGCGCGAAGCGGCAGTCGATCACGATCGATCGCGTGATCGTCAGCGTGCCATAGGGGCCGGGATCGATGCAGTTGATCCCGCCGTTGGTCAAGGTCTTGGTGAACGCGCCGGCGAATGTCCTGCAGGGCGTGGCCCGGCTGCAGTCGTTGCCGTCGAGGCCCGTAGCGGACACCCAGGTCCGATTGAGTTGGGCCGACGCGAGTTGCGGCAACGCGAGCAGAACCACGGCGCACGCAGAAGCGATGAGCGGGCCGAATTTGCGAAGGGGTTTCATGTCAAGTCTCTCCAGTTCCTGCGGATCGGCATGGGCGAGCACCACCCCTCGGTCAAGGGATCGAGGTGGGTACCGCACGCTCGCCGGACGCCTTCGGAATTGCGGGACTTCAAAGACTCCGCAGCCGAAAGGCGCCCGACGCGAGGACAGAAGCGGCAATCGGCGCGCCCGCGGCCCAACCGTTCGTCGCCTCAGAACGACGGCCGGGGTCGGGGTGCCCTCGGCAAACCCGAAGCGCATCGAATCGCCGCGCACCGGCCACGGCCTAAATAGCCGGTCTGCGGAGATCGCCGGTACAGTTCCGCGTCGATACGCTGCTCATTGCGACCGCCCTCATGCGTCTGGCTGCTCCCCTCGCGATCCTCTTGCTGGCTTCACCGCTATGCGTCGCGGCCCAGGAAGTGAAGGTGAAGGTGCAGCGGCACGGCGAGACGATCATCGTCGACGTCGAGGCCACGGTCGCGGCACCGGTTCGCGAGGCCTGGCTCGTCTTCACCGACTACGAGCACATGGCGGCGTTCATCTCGAACCTCAAGCACAGCAAGGTCGTGGCACGCGACGGCAACCTGCTCGAGGTCGAGCAGGCCGGCGAGACGAAGGTCGCCTTCATGCGCTTCGGCTTCGTCGCCGTGCGGGCCGTCGAGCTGACGCCGATGCAGGAGATCCGCTCGAGCCTGGTCAGCGGCGATTTCAAGGCTTACGTCTCGACAACCCGCGTGACCGCGACATCGACCGGCGCGATGATTTCGCACCACGGCGAATACGTGCCCAAGTCATGGATGCCGCCGATCATCGGCCCGGCCATGATCGAGTCCGAGACGCGCAAGCAGTATCACGAGTTCATCGCCGAGATCGAGCGGCGCGCGCTGGCGGCGAAGGGCCCGTGACGCCGTCGGCGCGGCCCTCCCCGAACGAACGTCGTCGAACTCGCGCCTACGGGAGCTTCCTGGCGTACGCGTCGAGGTCGTCCTGCAACTTTCGCGCAGAACCACATCGCGCCGAGAGTCGGTGCCGAACGGGAAGGTGCGAGCGTCGGCCACGCCCTATTTGCGTCCTTCGCAAAGCTGCGATCATCGACTCGGAGACGGCGCCGAAGCGCCAAAGAGTTTCTCGCAATCGTCGAGACGAAGAAGACCGGGTTGCCGTTCCCGGCCCTGTTCATCGATAGACTGGTCAAGCCACCTCATCGACATCACGTCAGGCAACACGCAAGCGACTGTGGCCACGCGCGGCCCATCTTGTCTCAGGAGAGCTCTGTGAGCGACGTCGAAAAGGAGGTTCACCGGGTCGTTGAGTCTTACAAGGCGGCGGTTCTCGCAGCCGATGCCGAGGCGTTCATGCGTCTTTATCACCCAGCAGTTCGAGTCTTCGACACCTGGGGCGTTTGGCTGTACGAGGGAGCGCCGGCGTGGCAGCGCGCGGTCGAAGGTTGGTTCACCTCCTTGGGGAGTGAAAGAGTCCGAGCGAGCTTTTCCGAGGTGCAGGTTGTGGCTGGGCAGCCCGTGGCTGTGCTCAGTGCCATCGTCACCTACGCCGCGGAGTCCGCGCAGGGTGAGCCACTTCGCTCAATGCAGAACCGAATCACGTGGGTGTTTCGCGAGGCGGGGCACGTCCTTCGCATCGTGCACGAACACACCTCCGCACCGGTAGGCTTCGAAGACTCCAAGGCCATCCTTGCACGTGCCCCGGCACGCTGATTCGCGAGTGCGCGTGGCGCCTTGACATTCAAGACAGTTGCTAACCCTTCCATCGAGGCGACGTCCCAAAGCCGGCCTCGCGCGCTTGGACCGCGTCTCGTTTCAAACGTTAGGCGTCATGGCAACAGAGGTCGACTCACTCAGGGCTTCCGTTCGCGCCGCAGTCGCCTTGTTCGCCCGACCCCAGCGGCTTACGGTCCCGACGATCGCGCTCTTCGCGATCATCCCGATCTACCTCGTGATCGGCTCGCACGTTTCTCACCAGACGCTGCATTAACCCCTGCTCGGACTCGACCGCTGGTTCCCGCTCGAGCCCGCGTGGTCGATGGTCTATCTCTCGCTTTTCCTGGCTGCACTCCTGCCTGTGTTCGTGGTTCATCAACAGGAGCTGATCCACCGAGTCGTCCTGTGTTCGCGTTCGCCGTCTTCCTGGTCTACCCAACCGCTGCTCCGGAACATGCCAAGGTGACGGGGGAAGGATGGCGTAGGGCTTGCCGTTCCTTGGCGGCTATCCCCGCCACGCCACGCCCGAATCCGAGCGTCGCCTCGCGCCTTTGCTCTCGCTAGGCGCCTTCGGGCTATACGGACTCGTCGTCGTCGGGCTCTGGCTGCTGTACGCGCTCACCCGCGGATAGGATTGCGAATCTGTCGGCCGGACCAGTTTGGAAGATGCCTCAATCGCCGAGTGCGTTGACCATGACGGCTGACCCCTCGCTCAAGCGGAGCGCCAACGGCAGGTCGCCGGGCCCGCGCGGCGCGACTTGGAGCGGGTGAGGGGAATCGAACCCCTGTATGAAGCTTGGGAAGCTGCCGTTCTACCATTGAACTACACCCGCAATGCAGACTGTAGTTTAACTCGCCATGTCGCCTCGACAGGCCAGATCACCCGTTCTTCGCCAGCCATTCGATGAACACGTCCATCGCGGCGCGGCCACGCTCTGCGGCAGTGTTGTTGACCATCACGGCCACCGCATACATCTTGCCGCTGGCCGCGAGCACATAGCCGGCCAGCGCGCGCGTGTCGTTCAGCGTGCCGGTTTTCAGGTAGGCATGGCCCATCGCCTTGCCGCCTTGCAGCCGGTGTGCCAGGGTGCCGTCGACACCGGCGATCGGCAGCGATTCGAAGAAGGCCTGAGCCTGCTCGGCGCGCCAGGCCTTGCGCAGCAACTGCACCATCGCGCGGGGCTTCGCGCGCTCGCTGTGCGACAGGCCCGAGCCGTTCTCGACCTCCACATCGCCGTCGGCCAGACCCTGGTCACGCAACCACATGCCGACGGTCTTCTGCGCCCCGGCCAACGTGGCGGGCCGGCCCGGAAAACCGGGCGACAGCGACAGCATCAGGTTGCGCGCGGCCACGTTGTCGCTGGCCTTGTTCATGTCGCGCACCATCTCGGGCAGGGGCTTGGAGCGGTGGAACGACAGCGGCTGCAACGGCTCGCCGTCAGGGCCGGCCGGGATCGGGCTGACGCCTGGCACCACATCGGCCGCAACCACGCGCCCGCGCAGCACGCCGCCCGCCGCTGCCCACATGGCAGGCAGGGCGCGCGCCGCGTAGCCGCTCTCGGCGGGCGGCACGAAGCTGATCGTGCGACTGCCGCAGCCTGCGCTCCAACTGCCGCGCACCACCACCGTGGCCTGGCCGTCGCGGCCCGCCACCCAACGGGCTGTGGCCTCGCAGCCGCCGCCCATCGTCACCTGGTTGTCGAGCCGCACGTCGCTGAGCGCAGGTTTCAGCGCGATGGCGGCACGCTTGCCGCGCGTGGGTTCGACGGCTACGCCGAGCAACCCTTCGTCGAGCGTCAGCGCAGCCGGCCACACATGGCGCGGCTGGTCGGCGGATTGCGGCGGCGTGTGGGCGTGGTCGGCGCTGCTGAGCTGGAACGCAAAGCGGTCGAGCACGATGTCACCGTCGATCTCGCGCAGACCCTGCTCGCGTATGCGCCCGAACCAGGCCTGCAGTTCCGCCGACGTGAGCTGCGCGTTGCCGCCGCCGACGATCAGCAGGTCACCCACCAGCTTGCCGTCCGCCAGCGTGCCGAGCGCGAAGGCCGAGGTGCGCCAGCGGTAGAACGGCCCGAGCAAGTCGAGCGCCGCGAGCGAGGTGACGACCTTGGTGGTCGAAGCCATCGAGTACGGCCGTTCCTCGTTCAGCGCCACCAGCGTGCGCTCGCCGATCACTTCCTGCGCGTACATGCCGAAGCTCGAGGGCGGCAGGCCGCTGGCGAGGATCGCGTTCACCACCGGTGCAGGCAGGAGCACGCCCTGGCGCGACGGTTCGGCGGGACGCGCCGCCCAGGCGGGAGCACCCAGCGCGGCGCCGGCGAACACCGCCCATACGACGAGGGGAATCATGCGCATCGTGCAAGGCTAGCAGCGCCCAGCCCCGCGCGACACCCCACGCTTGCGGGTTCGAGCCCCATCAAACCCTGCGCGCTTCAGCCCTCCACAATGCGGGGCGCCAACCCGTATCGATCCAGACCACTGACCCCACCGTTGATGACCGACCCGACCCTTCCCCCCGAGGCCGACGCCGCCGACGCACTTGACGCACCTGACGCCGCCGGCCACCCGCGCCGCAGCATCCGCAGCTTCGTCGTGCGTGCCGGCCGCATGGGCCCGGGCCAGACCCGCGCGCTCGCGGACCTGGGACCGCGCTTCTTGCTGCCGTATGCGCCTGCGCCGCTGGACTTCAAGGCCTGCTTCGGCCGCGAGGCACCCTGCGTGTTCGAAATCGGCTTCGGCATGGGTGACGCCACCGCCACCATCGCCCAGGCAATGCCGGGCACCGACTTCATCGGCGTGGAGGTGCACACGCCCGGCGTCGGTGCGCTGCTGAAGCAGATCGGCGAGCGCGGCCTGACGAACCTGCGCTTGCTGCAGCACGACGCGGTCGATGTGCTGGAGCAGATGATTCCGGCCCAGTCGCTGGCCGGCGTGCATGTGTTCTTCCCCGACCCGTGGCACAAGCTCAAGCACAACAAGCGGCGCCTGATCCAGCCCGCCTTCGTGCACCTGCTGGTGAGCCGCCTGGCCCCGGGTGGCTACCTGCATTGCGCGACCGACTGGCAGCCCTATGCGGAGCAGATGCTGGCGGTGCTGGCGGCTGAACCGGGCCTGCAGAACAGCGCCGAGGGCTACGCACCCAAACCGGGCTACCGGCCGTTGACGAAGTTCGAGAACCGCGGCCTCAAGCTCGGCCACGGCGTGTGGGATCTGGTGTTCAGTCGGCCCAGGTGACGAGGCCGGTGAATGCGGTAATCAGCACCACGATGCCGAACACGATCCGGTACCACGCAAACGGCACGAAGGTGTGGGTCGAGATGTACTTCAGCAGCCAGCGCACGCAGAACCACGCTGCGACGAAGCTGACGAAGAAGCCGACCGCGAACAGCGGCAGGTCGGCCATCGACAGCAGCGCCCGCTCCTTCCACAGGCTGTAGCCACCGGCGGCGATCAGCGTCGGGATCGCCAGAAAGAAGCTGAAATCGGTCGCCGCCTTCCGCGACAGGCCGAGCAGCATGCCGCCGATGATGGTCGAGCCCGAACGACTGGTTCCGGGGATCATGCCCAGACATTGCACGAAGCCGACCTTCAGCGCGTCCAGCGGCGTCATCTCGTCGACATCGTGAATGCGCGCCGGCTTCGGGTTTGCGCGCTTCTCGACCCACAGAATGATCAGCCCGCCGACGATGAACGCCGCCGCGACGACCGGCCCGTTGAACAGGTACTTCTTGATGCTCTTGTAGACGAAGAAGCCGATCACCGCCGCCGGCAGGAAGCCGACCGCGACGTTGAGCACGAAGCGCCGCGCGCGTTCGCTGCTGCCCAGGCCCATCACCGCGCCCGACAGGCGCTGCCAGTAGACGATGATCACCGCGAGGATGGCGCCGGTCTGGATCGCGATGTCGAACACCTTCGACTTGTCGTCGGTCATGCCGAGCAGCGTGCCGGTCAGAATCAGGTGGCCGGTACTGGAGACGGGCAGGAATTCCGTCAGGCCTTCGACGACGCCCATGATCGCGGCCTTGACGAGAAGAATGGGGTCCAAGAGTTGCTCCGCCAGTGGCAAAAGGGGGCGATTTTAGCGGGCTGCTCACTGCGGCGGTCCGGCGCTTTCGCTTCGCCGCTCGCCTTGACCCTCGCCGCCGTGCCCGCTACATTACTGACCCACCAGTCAGTATGAAATCTGTTCCTCATTTTCCCGGCACGGCGCCGGCCCGCCGTGCCACCCCGACCAAACCCCTGCATGCGCGACTGCGCCGCAAGGAGGCGCGGCCTCTGGAACTGCTCGATGCTGCGCTGAGCCTGTTCGTGGAGCACGGCTTTGCAGCCACCCGGATCGAAGACGTGGCCGCGCTGGCCGGCGTCTCGAAGGGCACGCTGTACCTGTACTACCCGAGCAAGGAAGAGTTGCTGAAGGAGGTGATCCGCCACAAGGTGGTGAACCAGATCGCCGAGGGCATGGATGTCATCCGCGAGTTCGAGGGCAGCTCCGCTGAACTGTTCGCGGTGATGATTCGCCTGTGGTGGGAGCGCATCGGCGAGACCCCGGCCGGCGGCATCATCAAGCTGATGATGAGCGAGGTGCGCAACTTCCCCGAGATCGCGCAGTTCTATGTCGACGAGGTCATCGCCCCATCGAACCAGATGATGGCGCAGATGGTTCAGCGCGGCGTGGCCAGCGGCGAGTTCCGCAACATCGACGTGCAAAAAGTCGTGAGCGCGCTGGTCGGCCCGCTCGTCTTCCTGGCCCTGAACAAACACTCGCTCGGCGCCTGCTCGGCGGGCCACCTGCTTGATGCGAAGGCCGTGATCGAGGCGCAGATCGATCTGGCACTGAACGGCCTGCTGGCACCCCGACCGGGCGGTCACACCAATACACCCAAGACACCCAAAGGAACGCCATGAAGCGCTGGTTGAAGTGGATCGTGATCGTGATCGTGCTGGCCGGCCTCGGCGCGTTCGCGTTGCGCAGCGTGAAGGCCCGCCGGGTCGCCACAGCGGCGGCCGCCGCCCCGGCCTCGGCACCGGCCGCGCTGGAACTCGGCGCCGCCGATGTCATCACCGCCCGCACCGCGGAACTCAGCCGCACCCTGCCCTTGTCGGGCGGCTTGAAGGCGGTGAACAGTGCCGTCGTGAAGGCGCGCGTGGCGGCCGAGGTGAAGTCGCTCACGGTGCGTGAGGGCGATGTCGTGAAGGCCGGCCAGGTGATCGGCAAACTCGACGCGACCGAATTCGAATTGCGTGTGCGCCAGGCCGAGCAGACCGCCACGTCGGCCCGCACCCAGCTCGACATCGCCAAGCGAACCCTCGAAAACAACCGCGCCCTGGTGGCTCAGGGTTTCATCTCGCCCACCGGCCTGGAAACATCTGTATCGACCGAGGCCGGCGCGCAAGCCGCCTACCAGGCCGCCGTGGCGGCCACCGAACTGGCTCGCAAGTCGCGCGCCGATGCGCTGCTGGTCGCGCCCATCAGCGGCATCGTCGCGCAGCGGCTGGTGCAGCCCGGTGAACGTGTGCCTGTCGATGCCCGGCTGGTCGAGATCGTCGATCTGAGCCGGCTCGAACTCGAAGCCGCCGTGGCACCGGAAGATGTCGGCGGCGTGCAGGTCGGGCAGACGGCGCGCCTTACCATCGACGGCCTCGCCGAGCCGGCGCGCGCCACGGTGGTTCGCATCAACCCGAGCACCCAGGTCGGCACGCGTGCGGTGATGGTCTACCTCGCGTTGCAGCCGCAGCCCGGTCTGCGCCAGGGCCTGTTCGGGCGCGGCAGCATCGAACTGCAGCGCAAGACGACGCTGGTGGTGCCAATGTCGGCGGTGCGCGTCGACCAGGCCCAGCCCTATGTGCTGGCGGTGACGGGTGGCAAGGTCGAGCGGCGCGCAGTCACGCTCGGCGCCCGCGGCGATGCGGTGATCGACGCCAGCCTCGACAGCGCTGTCGAGGTCACCAGCGGCATCGCCGAAGGCACCTTGCTGCTGCGCGGCACGGTGGGCGCCTTGCGCGATGGCGCGGCCGTGAAAGTGACCGCCCAGGCCGAGGCGCCTGCGGCTCAGGCCTCCGCGGCGCGCTGACCATGTGGTTCACCCGCGTCTCGATCGGCAACCCGGTGATGGCCGTGATGGTCATGCTGGCCTTTGTCGTGCTCGGCCTGTTCAGCTACCAGCGGCTGTCGGTCGACCAGTTTCCGAACATCGACTTCCCCACCGTCGTGATCGCGATGGACTACCCCGGTGCCTCGCCCGAGATCGTCGAGAGCGAGGTCACGAAAAAAGTCGAGGAGGCGGTCAACACCGTTGCCGGCATCAGCACACTGTATTCGCGCTCGTATGAAGGCACCTCGGTCGTCATCGTCGAGTTCAACCTCGATGTCGATGGCCGCAAGGCTGCCGAAGACGTGCGCGAGAAGGTGGCGCTGATCCGCCCGCTGTTGCGCGATGAGGTGAAAGACCCGCGCATCTCGCGCTTCGACCCGCAGAGCGTGCCGATCTTCAACGTCGCGGTGCTCTCGCCCGACAGCAAGAAGAGCGCGCAAGAACTCACGACGTGGGCTTCGCAAGTCTTGCTGAAGAGGCTCGAGAACGTGCGCGGCGTGGGCTCGGTGAGCGTCGTCGGCGGCGTCAGCAGGCAGATCAACCTGTACGTGAAGCCGGCCGCGCTCGATGCGCTGGGCATCAGCGTCGACCAGGTCGTGGCGGCCGTGAAGAGCGAGAACCAGGAGCTGCCGATGGGCTCGATCCGCTCGCTCGAACAGGAGCGGGTGGTGCAGATCAACGCGCGGCTGAAGCGGCCGGAAGACTTCCGTGACATCGTCGTCGCGCGCCGGGGCGGCAATGCGGTCAAGCTGTGGCAATTGGCCGACGTGGTCGATGGCCCGCAGGAGATCGACAGCCTGGCGCTCTACAACGGCAAGCGCACCGTGCTGCTCAGCGTTCAGAAGTCGCAGGGCGAGAACACCATCGAGGTCGTCGACGGGCTGCGCAAGGCGCTGAAAGACGCCGAGGCCATCACGCCGCCCGGCATCAGCGTCGAGGTGAACCGCGACAACTCGCGCTCGATTCGTGTCTCGGTCGCGAACGTCAAGCGCACGCTGTTCGAAGGCGCGGCGCTGACCATTCTGATCGTCTTCCTGTTCCTGAATTCGTGGCGCTCCACCGTCATCACCGGCCTCACGCTGCCGATCGCGCTGATCGGCACCTTCCTGTTCATGTACGCCTTCGGCTTCACGATCAACAGCATCACGATGATGGCGCTGAGCCTGTGCGTGGGCCTGCTGATCGACGACGCGATCGTGGTGCGCGAGAA
>JBBRLS010000016.1:0-82842 GCA_038231215.1 Burkholderiales bacterium
AAGATGCGCGAGAAGCACCTGAGCTTCGCCCAGGTCAACGACATCTTCGGCTTTCGCATCGTCGTCGCCACGCTCTCCGAGTGCTACGTGGCGATGGGCGTGCTGCACCAGCTCTACAAGCCGGTGCCCGGCCGCTTCAAGGACTACATCGCCATCCCCAAGGGCAACGGCTACCAGTCGCTGCACACGACGCTGGTGAGCCCGCTCGGCACGGCGGTCGAGTTCCAGATCCGCACCGAGCCGATGCATGCCGTCGCCGAGAAAGGCATCGCCGCGCACTGGCTCTACAAGGAGCACGACGACGGCCCGGGCCAGGAAGCGCAGCGTCTCGGCGCGATGTGGCTGCAGTCGCTGCTCGACATCCAGGACGAGACGCGCGACGCCAACGAGTTTCTCGAGCACGTCAAGATCGACCTGTTCCCCGACGCCGTCTACGTGTTCACGCCCAAGTCGAAGATCCTGGCACTGCCGCGTGGTGCCACGCCGGTCGACTTTGCCTACGCGATCCACTCCGACGTCGGCGACCATTGCGTCGCGGCCTCCGTCAACGGCGAGCCGGTGCCCTTGCGCACCGAACTGCGCAGCGGCGACGTCGTCGAGATCGTCAGCGCGCCGAACGCGCGGCCCAACCCGGCATGGCTGAACTTCGTCTCGACCGGGCGTGCCCGCTCGAGGATCCGCCACTACCTGAAGAACATGGAGCAGGAAGAGTCGCGCGACCTCGGCCGCAAGATGCTGGCCCAGGCGATGCGCGCCGAAGGGCTCGCTTTGCCCGGCGACGACTCGCCCTCGGCCGGCGTCTGGCAGCACCTCATCCGATGGAGCGGCAACAAGACGCGCGAAGACCTCTTCACCGACATCGGCCTCGGCCGCAAGATCGCCACCATCGTCGCGACGCGGCTGGTGCGCCTGCTCGCCGAAGACGGCATCCGCCCCGACGCGCTGGCACTGACGATGGGCCGTTACGCCGTCGACGACTCGGCGCCGGCGCAAGGCCTCGTCCTCATCGACGGCAGCGAGGGCGCGTCGGTCCTGCTCGCCACCTGTTGCCGGCCGATTCCGGGCGACGCCATCGTCGGCAATCTCGGCCGCGGCGAGGGCCTGACGGTGCACACCGCCGAATGCAGCGTCGGCAAGCGCCTGCTCGAGCGCGACAGCGAGCGCTGGATGGGCGTCGAGTGGGCCGAGCAGCCGACGCGGTCGTTCGAGACGGCGGTGCTGCTGCTCGTCAGCAACGGCAAGGGCGTGCTGGCGCAGGTCGCTTCGGCGGTGAGCCACGCCGAGGCCGACATCACGCACATCGAGATGGGCAACGAGCCGGCTGCCGAAACGGTCGAGCTCAAGCTCCTGCTCAGCGTGCGCGACCGGCTGCACCTCGCCGAAGTCATGCGCACGCTCAAGCGCTCGCCGGCGGTGCTGCGCGTCGCTCGGGTCAAGCCCTGATCGACCAGCGCTGTCGCAGCCCTGGCATTCCTCTTGCGTTGCCTGGCTCATGCGCGTCCTCGTCGTCTACGCCCACCCGGTCGAAACCAGCTACAACGCAGCCTTGCATCGCCAGGTGCTGGAGAGCCTGCGCCAGGCCGGCCACGAGGTCGACGACTGCGACCTCTACGCCGAGGACTTCAACCCCGTGCTGTCGCGCGCCGAGCGGCTCGGCTATCACGACGTGCCCAGCAACCGCGCGCCGGTGCAGGGCTACGTCGATCGCCTGCTGCGCGCCGAGGCGCTGGTGCTCTGCTTTCCGACCTGGTGTTTCGGCCTGCCCGCGATGCTCAAGGGCTGGTTCGACCGCGTCTTGATGCCCGGCGTGGCCTTCGACCTGAGCGACCCGAAGAACGTCAAGCCTTCGCTCACGAACCTCAAGCGCATCAGCGCCGTCGTCACCTACGGCCGGCCGCGCTGGGTGGCCTGGACGATGGGCGATCCGCCGCGCAAGATCGTGACGCGCTACCTGCACCGGCTGAGCGGCGGCCAGGCGCGCATCGATTTCCACGCCTGCTATCACATGAACGTGGCGACACGACCGCGCCTCGATCGCTTTCGGCTGCGCGTCGGCGCGGCGATGGCGCGGTTGGCTTGAGGAGACCGGCATGACCGAAGCGATGAGCGGATCCGGAATCGCCCAGCCCCTGGCGCGCTATTCGGCGTGGCGACGCGCCGGCGACTTCGTGTTCCTGTCCGGCGTCATCGCTGTCGACCCCGCGGCTTCGCGCATCGTGCGCGGCTACGCCGACATTCCCGACGCTGCCGCCGACCTGATCGGCCGCAGCGGCGAGTTCTCGACCGATCTGCGCGAGGGCCCGATCCTGGCGCAGAGCTGGTACGTGCTCGACCGCATCCGCCAGACCGTCGAAGCCGCCGGCGGCAAGATGAGCGACGTCTTCAAGCTGGTCCAGTACTTCCGCGACCTCGACCACTTTCCGCACTACAGCCGCGTGCGCAAGCTCTTCTTCACGGGCGAGCCGCCGGCCTCGACCGTCGTCGAGGTGAGCGCGATGCTGCCGAGCGACGAGATCCTGATCGAGGTCGAGGCAACGGCTTACCTGCCGCGCTGACCGCACGCCAACACGCGAGATTCACCATGCTGCACGGCTACAACCCGCCCGCCCGCTTCCTGCCCTACCTGAGCTGGACCGAGATCGCGGCCCTGCCCGACCGCGAGAACACCGTCATCGTGTTGCCCACCGGCGCGACCGAACAGCACGGGCCGCACTTGCCTTGCCTGGTCGATACCGTGATCTCGTCGGGCGTCGTCGGTCACGCGCTGGCCAAGCTGCCGGCCGACGTGCCCGCCTTCGCGATGTCGCCCATCACCTACGGCAAGTCGGAAGAGCACCTGCACTTCCCCGGTACCATGACGCTCAGCGGCGAGACGCTGCTGGCGACCATGAACGAGATCGGCGAGTCGGTCTATCGCGCCGGCTTTCGCAAGCTCCTCATCGTCAACGGCCACGGCGGCCAGCCGCAGATCATGGAGATCTCGGCGCGCGAGATGCGCTTGCGCCATGGCGACTACATCGTGGTCCCGAGCTTCACCTGGCGCGTGCCCAACGCTGCCGGCCGCTACCTGGCCGACAAGGAGAAGAAGCTCGCCATGCACGCCGGCCATGCCGAGACGGCGATCATGCTGGCGCTCGCGCCCGAAACCGTGCACATGGAGCGCGCGGTCGCCAACTACCCGCCCGAATTCCCGTCGAAGCTGCTCTCCGCCGACGGCCGCCCGGCCTGCGCCTGGACGGCACGCGACTTCGGGCCGAGCGGCATCATCGGCGACCCGCTGCCCGCAACGCGCGAGCAGGGCCTCGAGATCCTGGAATCGCTCGCCGTCGGCTGGGCCCAGGCGATCACCGAGTTGCACCAGCTCCGCTGGGTCGTTCGCGAAGAAGCGACCTGGGGACGCGCCCAGCAGACTGGCCACATCCAGCAAAGCCTCGACGATTGAATCCCACAGCCCGTCCCCTGCCCTTTCCGAAACCCTGAAGGAGACTCCCTGATGAACACGCCGCCCCTTCTCCGCCGCAGCGCCGTATCGCGCGCGCTCGTCGCCGGCCTCTTCGCCGTCAGCGCGATCGTCGCTTCGCGGCCAGCGCACTCGGAAGAGAAATTCATCTACATGACGAATTGGTTCGCCGAGGCCGAGCACGGCGGCTTCTACCAGGCCATCGCCACCGGCATCTACAAGAAGTACGGCCTCGACGTGACCGTGAAGATGGGCGGCCCGCAGGTCAACGTCCTCCAGCTCCTGGCGGCGGGCCAGGCCGACTGCGTCATGGGCTCGAGCGACCTGCAGATGATCCAGACGCGCGAGAGCGGCGTGCCCGTGGTCACCGTCGCGGCCTACTTCCAGAAGGACCCGCAGGTGCTGATCGCGCACGAGGATGTCAAGAGCTTCGAGGACATGAAGACCAAGACGATCCTGATCGGCTCGCTCGCGCGCCTCGGCTACTGGCCGTGGCTGAAGGCCAAGTACGGACTGACCGACGAGCAGACGCGGCCCTACACCTTCAACGTGCAGCCCTTCGTCGCCGACAAGAACATCGTGCAACAGGGCTACGTCACTTCGGAGCCTTATGCGATCCAGAAGGCCGGCGTCAAGGCCACCGCCTTCCTGTTCGGCGACTACGGCTTCCCCGCTTACGCGACGACCGTGAGCTGCATGGACAAGACGGTAAAGGAGCGCAAGGCCGCCGTTGCCGCCTTCGTCAAGGCCAGCGCCGAAGGCTGGAAGAGCTACCTCGCCGATCCGGCGCCGGGCAACGCGCTGATCAAGAAGGACAACCCGGCGATGACCGACGACCAGCTCGCCTACAGCGTCGCCAAGCTGAAGGAAACGGGGCTGGTCACGGGCGGCGACGCCGGCAAGCTCGGCATCGGCGTGATGACCGAGGCGCGCCTCAAGGCGAGCTACGACTTCCTCGTCTCGGCCAAGCTGATCGATCCTTCGAAGGTCGAGCTGACCAAGACTTACACGACCGAGTTCGTCAAGGACATCAAGGTCCTGCCGTGAATCTTGCCGAGCCGACCACTTCGGTTGTCGGCGCCGCCGATGCGGCGCCTGCGGTCGAGGTGCTGGCGGCCGAGAAGACCTATCCGGACGGCACGCACGCGCTGCAGCCGGTCGACCTGCGCGTCGAGGAGGGCGAGTTCGTCACCCTGCTCGGCCCCTCGGGCTGCGGCAAGAGCACGCTGCTGAAGATGGTGGCCGGCCTGCTGGCACCCAGCGAAGGCCGGCTGCTGCTCTGGCGCCGGCCGGTGCGCGAGCTCGAGGCGGTCGGCCGCAAGCTCGCCTTCGTGTTCCAGGCGCCGACGCTCATGCCCTGGGCCAGCGTCGCCGGCAACGTGCGCCTGCCGCTCGACCTGGCCGGCATGCCGCGCGAAGAGGCCGACGCGCGCGTCGCCGATGCGCTGTCGCTGGTCGGCCTCGACAAGTTCGCATCCGCCTTGCCGCGCACGCTCTCGGGCGGCATGCAGATGCGCGTCTCGATCGCCCGCGGCCTGGTCGTCGCACCCGACCTGCTCTTGATGGACGAGCCCTTCGGCGCGCTCGACGAAATCACGCGACACAAGCTCGACGGCGAGTTGCTCGACCTGTGGCGCGCCAGGCGCCTCACCGTCGTCTTCGTCACGCACTCGATCCACGAGGCGGTCTTCCTCTCGAACCGCGTCGTCATGATGGCGGCGCGGCCGGGCCGGGTCGTCGAGGAGGTGCGCATCGAGGAGCCTTATCCGCGCACGCCCGACTTTCTCGTCTCGCCGCAGTTCAGTCACTACGCACGCCAACTCCAGCAAAGCCTGCTGCGCGCGACGCACGGCGACTACGACGAAGTGGCGCAGGTGGAGAAGCGGGCGTGAGCACGGCGCAAGCGGACCGCGCGACGAACCGATGAGCGCAGCCAGCGACCGCGCATTCCGCCAGCGCCAGAACGTCCGGCGCATCGCCTACCCGGCGGCCGTCGCGGCCGTCCTGGTCGCCGCCTGGCAGGCGCTGGTCACCGGCTTCGACCTGCCGCCCTATCTCGTGCCGTCGCCGCTGGCGATGATGAAGACGCTGTTCGTCGACGGCGCTTCGCTCGGCGCGGCGCTCGTCGTCACGCTCAAGATCACGGTGCTCGCCTTCGTGCTTGCCACTGTCGTCGGCGTGCTCGTCTCGTTCGTCTTCGTGCAGAGCCGCGCCGTCGAGACGGCGCTCTTCCCGTACGCCGTGCTGCTGCAGGTGACGCCGATCGTCGCGGTGGCGCCGCTCATCATCATCTGGATCAAGAACCCGACCGTCGCCATGACCGTGTGCGCCGCGCTGGTCGCGCTCTTTCCGGTCATCGCCAACACGACGCTCGGCCTGCGCAGCGTCGACCCCGACCTGCAAAGCTACTTCCAGCTCAACCACGCCACGCGCACGCAGACGCTGCTGCGCCTGCGCATCCCGAGCGCCCTGCCCTATTTCTTCGGCGGGCTGCGCATCTCGAGCGGGCTGGCGCTGATCGGCGCCGTCGTCGCCGAGTTCGTCGCCGGCACCGGCGGCTCGGGCGCGGGTCTTGCCTACCAGATCATGCAATCGGGCTACCAGCTCAACATCCCGCGCATGTTCGCCGCATTGCTTCTGATCTCGCTGACCGGCGTCGCACTGTTCGCGGCGATGGCGTGGTTGACACGCTTTGCACTCGGCTCGTGGCACGCGAGCGAGATCTCGCACGACTGACAAGAATCGACAAGAAGCGGCGACGCAGAGCGCCTCGCCTACGGAGACACCGACGATGAACCTCGACCCCGCTGCAGCGACGCAACTTGCGCTGGAGCTCACCGACCTCGACTGGATCACCGACCCGCAGCGCGTGGCGCGCCTGTCGCAGGACTTCTCGTGGTTCAGCCCGGTGCTCAAGCGCCAGCTCGCCGACAAGCGCGCCGACATCGCGGTGCGGCCGCGCACCGAAGACGAGATCCGCCGCGTCGTCGCCGCCTGCGCGCGCGACGCGATTCCTCTCACGCTGCGCGGCAGCGGCACCGGCAACTACGGGCAGTCGGTGCCTTTGCACGGCGGCGTCGTCCTCGACCTGAGCGGCTACAACGCCTTCGGCTGGGTGCGCGAAGGCACGGGCCGGGCGCAGGCCGGCATCCGCCTCGCCGACTTCGACCGGCAGGCGCAGCCGCACGGCTGGGAGCTGCGCTGGTTGCCCTCGACCTTTCGCAGCGCCACGCTCGGCGGCCTGTTCGGCGGCGGCTTCGGCGGCGCCGGCTCGATCACCTACGGGCCGGTCGCCGCGCCCGGCAACGTGCTCGGCGTTCGCGTCATGACGGTCGCGCCCGAGCCCGAGATCGTCGAGTTGCGCTCGCCCGAGGCGATGCTGCTGCATCACACCTACGGCACGAACGGCGTCGTCCTCGAGATCGAGGTCGCGCTCGCGCCGGCGCTGTCGTGGCTCGAATGCGTGGCGACCTTTCCGTCGTTCGACGCCGGGCTCGAGTTCTCGAGCGCACTCTCCGCCGCGCCCGGCATCGTCAAGAAAGAGGTCTGCTTCTTCGCCGCGCCGGTGCCCGACCTGATGACCAACCTGAGCGACTACCTGCCCAAGGGCTGCCACGCCGTGCTGCTCGTCGTCGCCGCTTCGTCGGAGGAGGCGATGCTCGACCTGCTGCGCAGCTTCGGCGGCGCGATCACCTATCGCAAGACCGCCGAGGAAGTGAAGAAGAGCAACCGCACGCTGCTCGAATACACCTGGAACCACACCAGCCTCAACGCCTTTCGCGTCGACAAGGGCCTCACCTACATCCAGAGCGCGTTCGATCCGGCGCGCCACGTCGAGCAGGCCAAGGCGCTCGAGCACGAACTGGCCGGCGAGGTGCTGATGCACCTCGAGTTCCTGCGCAACCGCGAGGGCCTGTGCACCTGCAGCGGCCTGCAGCTCATCCGCTATACGAGCGACCAGCGCCTCGACGAGATCATGCAGATCCACCGCGACCACGGCGTGCACATCAACAACCCGCACGTCTACATCGTCGAGGACGGCAAGCAGGCCAAGCTCAACCCGGCGGTGGTCGAGATGAAGGAACGCTTCGACCCGCAAGGCCTGCTCAATCCCGGCAAGCTGCGCAGCTGGGCGAGCCGCGAAGCGGTGCCGGCGGCAGCAGCGGCAGCGGCGGCAGCGGCCACGGCGCCGGCGTGAGCCGCCGCGACGGCTGGGAGAGCGTCAGCGCCCGGCCGGCGACTCGTCGGCGGTGCCTGGCTTCGGGTAGACGACGTCGAGCACCTCGAGCGTCTCAGGGCCGCCCGGCGTTGCGAACTGCACCTCGTCGCCGACACGCGCCTTGATGAGCGCGCGCGCGATCGGCGAGACCCAGCTCACGTCGCCGCCCAGGTTGTCGGCCTCGTCGACGCCGGTGATCGTGACCGTCTTCTCCTCGCCGCGCGCGTTCGCATAGGTGACGGTGGCGCCGAAGAAGATCTGGTCGTTGCCGTGGTGCAGCGACGGATCGGCGACCTCGGCGACGTCGAGTCGTTTGGTGAGAAAGCGGATGCGCCGGTCGATCTCGCGCAGCCGCTTCTTGCCGTAGAGGTAGTCGCCGTTTTCCGAGCGGTCGCCGTTCTTCGCCGCCCACGACACGATCTCGACGATCTTCGGCCGCTCCGCGTCGAGCAAATGCATCAGCTCGCCGCGGAGGCGCCGATAGCCCTGCGGCGTCATGTAGTTCTTGACGCCGGCAGGCAGCGCCGGCGTGGGCGCGTCGTCGTCGCCGTCATCGGCGTCGCTTTCCCGGGTGAAGGCCTTGTTCATGAGCGAGCTCAGCGCAGAAATCGTGGCGAAGGCATGATGATCGCTCGCTCGTCATCACCCCGTCGCAAAAGGACTTTCCGTGGCCCACTCAAGACACGTCGCCGTGATCGTCGGCAGCCTTCGCAAGGCGTCGTTCAATCGCAAGCTCGCAGTCGCCCTGCAAGGCATCGCGCCCGAAGGGCTCACGCTGGAGATCGTCGAGATCGGCGCGCTGCCGCACTACAACCAGGACGACGACGCCAATCCGCCGGCCGCCACGGTCGCATTCAAGCAGAAGATCGCAGCGGCCGACGCGGTGCTATTCATCACCCCCGAATACAACCGCTCGGTGCCCGGCGTGCTGAAGAACGCGATCGATGTCGGTTCGCGTCCCTACGGCCACAGCGCCTGGAGCGGCAAGCCCGCCGCCGTGATCAGCCTGTCGCCCGGCGCGCTCGCCGCCTTCGGTGCCAATCATCATTTGCGCCAGTCGCTGGTCTTTCTCGACATGCCGGCGATGGCACAGCCCGAGGCCTACATCGGCGGCGCCGGAGACCTGTTCGACGACGCTGGCGGCCTTAAGAAGCCCGAGACGAAGCAGTTCCTCGACAAGTTCCTCGCTGCCTTCGCGCAGTGGATCGAAAAGACGGGCGCGCCGCGCGGCTGACAAGTCACTCAGGCAACGGCGGCGGCGACCTTCTTCTTCGCGACGCGCGGCGCAGGCGCCGAGGTCTGCGTTTCGCAGCCGGCGGCGATCAGCCACGGATCGCGGTCCTCGCCGCCGAAGATCTCGACCAGGAAATCGACGAAGACGCGGGTGCGCGCCGGCACGTGCTTGCGCGTCGGCATGCCGGCATAGAGCGTGGTGCTGAGCAGGTGCCAGCACGGCAGCACGCGCTCGAGCGCGTTCTCGAGCAGCGCTTCCTCGGCGACGAACGACGGCAGCCCGGTGATGCCCATGCCAGCGAGCGCCGCGGCGTAGAGCGTGTCGGTGTGGATGGTGCTGAGGCCGGCGCGCGGCCGGTCGAGGCTGAACGACTCGATCGGCCCGTCGATGCTGGCGCTGCGCGTATGGAAGGTCAGCTCGCGCATGAAGCTGGGCACCATCGCCTCGTGATCGACGAGGTCGCGCGGATGCTGCGGCCGGCCATGCTGGTCGAGGTATTCCGGTGCAGCGCAGGTGATCACCTCCGAGCGCGCGAGTCTTCTTGCGATGAAGCCGCCCTCGAGCGGCCGGCGACCCTCGGTGAGGATGGTCACGTCGAAGTTCTCGTCGACGGTCTCGACCGGTCCGGGCACCGAGAGCTCGATCGAGACACGCGGATACCGGGCGCGAAAGACCTTGAGGTGTCGGGCGAGCTGGTGCACGGCGAAGGCGGGCGGACAGAGCACGCGCAACTGGCCGCGCGGCTCGGCGCTCGACGCAGTGGCCAGCGCCTCGGCCTCGTCGATCTCGGTCAGCACGTGGTGGACGCGGTCGAGATAGGCCTCGCCGGTGTCGGTGAGCGAGAGGCGGCGCGTCGTGCGGTTGATGAGGCGCGCGCCGAGGTGCTCCTCGAGGTCGGCGACGAGCCGCGTCACGACCGCCGGCGAGAGGTTCAGCTCGCGCGCCGCGGCGGCAAAGCTGCCTTCCTCGATGACCCGGGAAAAGACGCGCATCGAGTGGAGTCGGTCCATTGCAAGCCCTTCACTGTTTCAGTTTCAGCAATTCGCAATTGAAGCACGTCTGGTTTATTGACGTTCGAGCAATGCCTACAGTCCATCCCATCGTTACCGCCACCCGAAGGGAATCCATCATGAATGCCAAGCTCCTCTACGCCGCCACCGTCGCGCTCGCCCTTGCCAGCGGGATGGCGATGGCCGATGAAACGCAGCCTCTGACCCGCGAGCAGGTCACCAAGGCCCTGGACCAGGCCGTCGCCGACGGCGCGCTGCGCCGCAACGACTACGACTACGACAAGTACGACGTCAGCAAGCTGTCCAGCCGCACCCGCGACGAGGTCGTCGCCGACATGAAGGCCTCGCGACCGGACAAGGCGCTGATCGGCCCGCTGCGCAACCGCACCTTCAACCCGGCCGGCATGGAAACCTTGCGCGTCTCGACCCTGCCCCGTGCCGAGGTCAAGGCCGAAGTCGTGGCCGCGGTCCGCGACGGCACGCTGCGTCACAGCGACTACGACGATGTGCCGGTGCGCATCGCCCGTCGCGTGACGCGCAACGCCGCGCCGGTCCTTGCCGGCACGAGCCGCAATCTGTCGTCCGGCGGCTGATCGACCGCTTCGTCATCCCCGACCCGGCAGCGATCCTGCCGGGTTTTTTCATGCCCGTGCAGACCCTCGTGTCGCGGGCGTCGACGCTTCGCTATCGTGACGCCATCGAAGCACGAGGGAGACGCGACGTGTCCGAGCACGAGCCGGCCGATCATGCCGGCAACGCCTACCTGGAGAAGCCCGGCACGCACGACGCCTCGCTCACCGAAGTAGGCCGCGGCACGCCGATGGGCGAGTTGCTGCGCCGCTACTGGCATCCCGTCGGCCTCGCAGAACATGCGAGCGGCACGCCGCGCGAAGTGCGAATGCTGGGCGAAGACCTGGTCCTCTTTCGCGACGGCAAGGGCCGCGCCGGCCTCGTCCATTCGCGCTGCTGCCATCGCGGCACGACGCTCTACAACGGGCGGGTCGAAGAGTCCGGCATCCGCTGCTGCTATCACGGCTGGCTGTTCGACGTCGAAGGCCATTGCCTCGACCAGCCCTGCGAGCCGGGCGGCGGCCTGCAACGCACGAAGGTGCGCCAACCCTGGTATCCGGTGCAGGAGCGCTACGGCCTCGTCTTCGCCTACATGGGGCCACCCGACCGCATGCCGGTGCTGCCGCGCTACGAGTGCCTGGAGGTGATGGACGAGGGCGAGTTCCTCGACACCGACGACACCAGCATCGGCAGCGGCGGCGCCGTCGTCACGCCGTGCAACTGGCTGCAGCACTGGGAGAACGTGGTCGACCCGTTGCACGTGCCTATCCTGCACGGCAGCTTCAGCGGCACGCAGTTCACGCCGACCATGAACATGATGCCGGAGGTGGTGTTCGAACATTCGCCGCTCGGCGTCAAGGTCGTGTCGCACCGCAGCCTGCCCGGCGGGCAGAAGTTCAAGCGCGTCACCGAGGTCTGCGTGCCGACGCTGCGCGTCGTGCCGAATCCGCGCGTCGGCAAGCTCGGCCGCGTCGAGACGATCGGCTGGACCATTCCTGTCGACGACACCCACTACCGCATCTACACGGCCGGTCGGGTGACCGAGAAGGGGGTGATGCTGCCGCGCGGCAAGGACGCCGTGACCGTCAGGCCCTGGGCCGAGCTGACGCCCGAGGAGCGGCGCGCCCGGCCCAACGACTACGAAGCGCAGGTCGGGCAGGGTCCGATCACGCTGCACTCGGAAGAACATCTGGCGCGGAGCGACCGCGGCATCATCATGCTTCGCCGCCTGCTCAAGCGCCAGTTGCAGGAAGTCGCGGCGGGCAAGGACCCGATCGGCGTGAGCTTCGACGCCGACGCGCCGCCTATCTCTTTCGAGGCGGGCCAGCACCTCGTCGACGGCTGAGGCGCCGCCGCGTCACGCGGCCAGGCAGTTCTCGACGCGCCAGCCGTAGAGCCATTCGAGCGCGTCGTAGTAGCGCTCGGGCGTGCGGCCCTTCCAGAGTTCGTTGCGCACCAGCCGCTCGACGCCTCGGGCGTGATAGATACGGCCCATCTCGCGCGTCATGAGCACGACGCGGGCGGTGCGCGTGACGCGTGAACGCTCGTAGCGCGCCAGCGCCGCCTCGATGTCGCCGCCCTGCGCGCGCAGCGCCGCGCCCAGCGTCGCCGCGTCCTCGAGCGCCATGCAGGCGCCTTGCGCCAGGTATTGGAGGAGCGGATGGGCGGCGTCGCCAAGCAGCGTGCAGCGGCCGAAGGTCCAGCGGCCGATCGGCTCGCGGTCGGCCGTCGCCCAGCGCTTCCAGCTCTTCGGCAATCCGAGCAACTGGCGCGGCCGCTCGGCGATGCCCTGGAAGTACGACTGCACCTCCTCGGCGCTGCCTTCCTTGATGCCCCACTCCTCGCCGCCGCGGCTGTGAAAGGTGACGACGAGGTTGAACTGCTCGCCGTCGCGCAGCGGGTAGTGCACGAGATGGCAATTGGGGCCGGCCCAGACCACCGGCGCGTTGATGCGCAGGTCGGCCGGGAACTCGGCAGCGTCGACCACGGCACGGTAGACGACGTGACCCGAGACGCGCACCGCGTCGCCGACCAGCACCTGGCGCACCGCCGACTTGACGCCGTCGCAGCCGATCAGCGCGGCGCCGCGATGGCGAATGCCGCCGGCGTCGGTCACCGTCACGCCGCTCGCGTCGGCTTCGACGTGCTCGACGCGCGTGGCCGTGGCGAGCTCGATGCGATCGGTCGCCCGCACGCCTTCGAGCAACGAGCCGTGCACGTCGGCCCGATGCATCACGGCGTAGGGGTTGCCGAAGCGCTCACGGAACGCCGCACCGAAAGGCACCGAACAGATCACCGACTCGTCGATCGCGTCGATCAATTCCATCCGCTCGGTGTAGACGGCGCGGGCACGTGTCCGCTCGCCGATGCCGAGCGCGTCGAAGGCGGCAAACGCGTTGGGGCCGAGCTGCACGCCGGCGCCGATCTCGCCGATATGCGCCGCCTGCTCGAGCACCTTGACGTGCAAGCCTTCGCGCGCCAGCGCCAGCGCAGCGGCCAGGCCGCCGATGCCGCCGCCGGCGACGAGAACAGGGTCGGACATGGAGGAAGTCTTCGCCATCGAGACCATTCGGTCAACGAAGACGACGCGACGCCCCGACGGACGTCAGGCCGTCCGCGGCTTGTCCAGCGGACCCTTCAGCGCGGGCTGCCCGGCCGGCTTGTTCGCCGTGCCCGGCTTCGTCGTGCCCGGCTTGCTCTTGTCGACCGACGGGACGGGATCGGTCTTCTGCTCGGCTGGGCGGCTCGTCGTCATGATGAACTCCTTGCAGCGATCAATGGAAGCGAAGAGTGCCCGCGTCTTGCGGCGACTGCGGGGCACCGACTTCAAAGCAAAACGCCCCCTGGGGGGCGTTGCTTTCAACTGCTGTGAAATGGTGCGGCTGGCAGGAATCGAACCCACGACCCCTTGGTTCGTAGCCAAGTACTCTATCCAGCTGAGCTACAGCCGCCCGAACCCAAAAGTATAGCAGCGCGCCCGGGTCAGACGAGGCGGGCGGCGGCCTCGTAGCAGCGTGCCGCGCGGGCCGCGTCGCCTTCGCGAGCGGCCAGCTCGGCGAGGGCGATCCAGGCCTTGCGGCGCGGTGCGGCGGCCAGCGCATCGTCGTCGCCGGCCTGCTCGAGCAGCGTCCTCGCCTTGCCCCAGAGGCCGCGTTCGGCGAGCGCGCAGCCGGCTGCCAGCGCCACGGCGCCGTCGCGCGGCAGCGCCTGGCAAGCCGATTCGAGGCGCGGCAACCACTCGGCGCCGATGCCCGATGCGGCCGCGGCGAGAGCCTCGGCGACGGCGCCCCGCTCTTCGCTGCCCAGCTCGGTCATGCGATCCCAGAACGGGCGCAGCCAGAGACGCGCTTCTTCGGCGGCGCCGAACGACGCCGCGCGCGCAGCGGCGCGCGCAGCGACAAAGGCGTCGCGGCGATCGGCGGCCTCGAGGCCGTTCCACAGGCGGCGAAGCTGGTCGAGGTCGTGCACCGTGTCGAGCGCCTCGAAGGCGAGCGAGCGCAGCAGGCCGACCGCCGCGACCTGAGAAAAGCCCTGGTGCTTGACGAGCAGGCGTGCCGTCTTCAGCGCCTCCTGGGCCTGGCGGCCGAGCCGCGCCGCCTGCAGCTTCAGGCGCAACGCGTGCGTGCGGCGCGCCACGCCGAGCGGCAGCTCGGAGAGGAGCTGCATCGCGCGCGGCGCGTCGCGGTCGTCGAGCGCCCACTCGGCGGCGAGCAGTCGCGCGCCTTCCTCGGCCGAGCGTGCCGCCGGACGAAGTCGCGCGATGTCCATGGCATGGCGCAACTCCTCGTCACGCATCGCCCGGTTCTGCAGGCGATGCGCGCTGCCCGCGGCGAGCAGATGCGAGAGCACAGTGAACTCGTTGTCCTGGGCGAGTTCGGGCGTCTCGACCTGGATCGCCAGCGCCCGCTGCGCCGACTTCTGCGCCCGCGTGTAGCGGCCGCCGAAGTACTGGGCCAGCGCGTCGCGAAGTGCCGCCTGGCCGCTCCTGTCGCGCCTCGCGACGCGCCACTCGCGCGCCCGGCGCGGCAGGCCGACCAGCGAGCTCAGCGCCTGGATGACGGTGACGATCAGAAAGCAGGTGCCGATCAACACGAGCAGGAACAGGTTGAGCGAGACGTCGAGCCGCCACGCGCCCCAGTAGAAGGAGGCGAGCCCGTCGTTCGTTCCCAGCGTCGTCGCCGCGACGACCGCGACGGCGAACAGCAGGACGAACCAGATCGTCAGTCGCATTGCGGAATAGGCTTCAGCGGGCGCCGCCGGCGGCGGCCAGGGCGGCCAGGGTGTCGTCGGGCCGCGCGACGCCTGGCTGCCGCGATTGCAACGCGACCTGGCGCAGCAGGTCGGCGGTGATCTGGGTGCGCTTGGCGCTGCGATCGAAGTAGCGCTCGATCGTGCCCTGGGCCCACTTGAGATCGCTCTGCGCCGTACTGAACTGGCGCGCCATCAGGGCCAGACGCACGTTGAGCAGACGCAGCTTGAGGTTCTCGCGCAGGAAGAAGGCCTGGTCGGGCGCGATCAGCATCGCCTCGGGCTGGTCGATGCGCGTGATGCGCACCAGCGATCGGATCTCCGACCAGACGTTGTCGGCGATGAAGCGCCCCGCGCGGCCGAGCTCGCGCGAAAGCCAGTCGCCCATCGCGACGGCCGCCGACGCCGGCGCGGCGGGCCGCGGTGCCGCCTCGGCGAGCGCTTCCTCGGTGCCGAAATCGCGACGCGGCTCCGACGCCGACAACAGTGGCAGCTCGTCGATCATGCGCACCGCTTCGTCGACCTTGATCGAGAGCGTCGCGACGTCGGCGACGCTGGCCGCCTTGACGCGATCGATGTCGCGCGCGATCGCCCGGCGCACCGGATCGAGGCGCGGCTGGTTGGAGCGGGCCAGCCGGTCGTCGCTCTGCTTCAGGGTCGAGAGCAGCGGCTCGGCGGTGCCGGTCAGCGCCGCCTGCTGCATCGCCGCGCGCATCGCCGACTCGATGTCGGACACCAGGTTTTCGTCGCGCGAGCGGGCCACCGACTGGATCAGGTCCTCGAGCTGGCCGCGCTGCAGCGCCACCTCGTTGAGGCGCGCTTCGAGCAGGGCCACCTTGGCGGTCGCGTCGCGCAGGCCGTCCTGCGCCTGGCGGGCGAGCAGGGTCGCCTCGGCGACGCGGTCGGCGCTTTCCTGCTGGCGCTTGACCAGCTCGCGCTCGCTGCCGCGCACGCGCTCGTCGGCACGCCAGGCGAAGACGAGGGCAGCGATGGAAATCAGGACCAGGAGCAGTGCCAGCAGGACGCCCCAGCGGCGCAGCTGCCAGCCGCCGGGAGCGGCGGAGGCGGGCGCGGTGACGACGGTTCGAGGCTCGGCGGAGGCGGGCGAGGAATCGTCGTTCACGGTCGCATCGATTGTATGCAGGCTGCTACCGCGTCGAGACCCGGCGACACCTCCGAGACATTGGCGAAGCCCGCCTGTCGCGCACGCGCCGCGATGCGCGGATGGGTCGCGATGGCGCGCGAGTCGCCGGTCGGCGTGGCCCCGGCCAGCAGCGCGAGGTTGGCGACCGCCTCCGAGCTGCTGAAGAGCCAGAGGTGGGCCGACGGATCGGCGCACGCCGCGTCCATGTGGCGCTGCGCCTCCGCCGAGAGCTGCGGCACGCCTCGGCTGTACGCGGCTACCGCGTCGACCTCGGCGCCGGCCTCGACCAGCCGTTCGACCAGCCAGTCGCGACCGCCATCGCCGCGCACGACGAGCACGCGCGCGCCGTGCCAATCGTGCGCCGAGAGGCGCTGCCACAGCGCCTCGGAATCGAGCTGCGGCGCGTCGTCGGCCGGCTCGACGATAGACGCCGCGGCCACACCTTCGCTGCGCAAGGCTTCGGCGGTGCCCGGCCCCGGCGCGGCGGCAACGAGCGACATCGGCCACTCGGCGTCGGCCGGCCGCGCGGCGAAAAAACGCAGCACCGCGTTGACGCTGATGAAGACGACGAGCCGTCGCGACGTCAGCCCGGCCCAGGCCGCGCGCACCGCCTCGGCGTCGGGCGCGGCGCCGATCTCGATCAAGGGCACGGCGACGGCGTCGATGCCGAGTGCGACGAGACGCTGCACCCACGAGACGGCCTGCGCCGCCGGCCGGGTGACGACAACCCGCGGCAGACGCGCTCCGCTCACACGGTTTCTCAGGAAGCCGAGGACGACGGCTCGACCGCCGCGCCGCCAGCCAGGTAGGCGGCGGCGCCGCGCGCGAGCAGATCCATGGCGACAGCGACGCCCAGCGCTTCAGCGGCGCTTGCGTCGGCGCCGTCGCTTTCCGCCGAGGCCCGCAGCAAAGGTGCGTCAGGCCGCTCCGGATCGCCCACCGCGGCGCGCACGTGCAATCGCCCGCCACGCCAGGTCGCGTGCGCCGCGAGCGGCACGCTGCAGTTGCCGCCGAGCGCCCGGGACACCGATCGCTCGGCCAGCACGGCGAGCCAGGTCGGCCGGTGCGTCAGGGTGGCGAGGCGCTCGTTCAGCACCGACGCATCGGCGCGCGTCTCGATGCCGAGGGCGCCCTGGCCGGCGCAAGGCAGCATCTGCGCCGTGTCGAAATGGGCGCGGATGCGTTCGATCAGACCGAGCCGCACCAGGCCGGCCGCGGCGAGCACGATCGCGTCGTACTGTCCCTCATCGAGCTTGCGCAGGCGCGTGTCGAGATTGCCGCGCAAAGGCTCGATGCGCAGGTCGGGTCGCAAGGCCTTGAGCTGGACGACGCGGCGCAGGCTCGAGGTGCCCACGGTCGCTCCGTGCGGCAGGTCTTCGAGCGACGCGTGACGGCTCGACACGAAGGCATCGCGCGGGTCCTCGCGCTCGAGCACGGCGGCGAGATGGAAGACCGGCAAGAGGTCCATCGGCAGGTCCTTGAGCGAATGCACGGCGAGGTGGGCACGCCCGTCCTCGAGCGCGTTCTCCAGCTCCTTGACGAAGAGGCCCTTGCCGCCGACTTTGGCCAGCGAACGATCGAGGATCTGGTCGCCCTTGGTCGTCATCGGCAGCAGCGACACAGCGTCGCCGAAACGGTGCTCGAGCAGGTGGCGAACGTGCTCGGCCTGCCAGAGCGCGAGGCGGCTTTCGCGAGTGGCGATGACGACGCTTCCAGTCATCGCCCCATGCTAGCAGGCACGACTCATGCATCATCCGGGCGATGCCCCGGAAAAAACCCGCCACGGCCGCCGACGCCGCCGCCAAGAACCAACCGCTGGTCGACGACATCCGCCTGCTCGGCCGCATCCTCGGCGACGTGATCCGGGAGCAGGAAGGCAAGGACGCCTTCGACCTGGTCGAGCGCGTGCGCCAGCTCTCGGTGGCCTACCGGCTGAAGCGCGATGCGCGCGCCGGCCGCGACCTCGACCGACTGCTGACCCGTCTCTCGGGCGACCGCACGGTGAGCGTGATCCGCGCCTTCAGCTACTTCTCGCACCTGACCAACATCGCCGAGGACCGCCACCACCTGCGCCGGCGCGCCGTGCACGAGCGGCAAGGCCACCTGCAGCGCGGTTCGCTGCAAGGCGCGTTCGAGCGGCTGGCGCGGCGCGGCATCGCCGCCGATCGCATCGCCGAGACGCTGTCCCATGCCTGGATCTCGCCGGTGCTGACCGCGCATCCGACCGAAGTGCAGCGCAAGAGCATCCTCGACGCCGAGCGCGCCATCGCCGAGTTGCTGGCCGCGCGCGGCGCCGACGCCGGTGCGCGAGACCTGGCGCGCAACGAGTCGCTGATCCGCGCCCGCGTCACGCAGCTCTGGCAGACGCGCATGCTGCGCACCGCCAAGCTCACCGTCGACGACGAGATCGAGAACGCGCTGAGCTACTACCGCGCGACCTTCCTGGCGCAGATTCCCGAGCTCTACCGCGAGGTCGAGGAAGCCTTGCCCGGCTTCGCCATCGCCAGCTTCTTTCGCATGGGCAACTGGATCGGCGGCGACCGCGACGGCAATCCCAACGTCTCGGCCGAGACGCTGGCCACGGCGCTGGCGCGGCAGAGCGAGACCGCGCTGCGCCACTACCTGACGCAGGTGCACGAGCTCGGCGCCGAGCTGTCGAACTCGGCGACGCTCTCGGCCGTGTCGCCGCGCTTGCAGGCGCTGGCCGATGCCTCGGGAGACCGCAGCGTGCACCGCGAGGACGAGCCCTATCGGCGCGCGCTGATCGGCGTCTATGCACGCCTCGCCGCGACGCTGCACGCCCTCACCGGCACCGAAGCCTTGCGCCACGCCGTCGCGCCGAGCAGCGTCTATGGCAGCGCCGATGAACTGCTCGCCGACCTGCGCACGATCGAGGAATCGCTTCACCAGCATCACGCACAGGCGCTGATCGCGCCTCGCCTCACGCCGCTGATGCGCGCCGTGCAGGTGTTCGGCTTTCATCTGGCGACGGTCGATCTGCGGCAAAGCTCGGACCGGCACGAAGCCGTCGTTGCCGAGCTGCTCGCGGTCGCGCGCATTGAGCCCGACTACGCGGCGCTCGACGAGAACGCGCGCCGCGCCTGCCTGCTCGGCCTGCTCGCCGACGCGCGGCCGCTGCGCGTCGTGCCCAGCGAGCGCGCCACCGCCTACAGCGCGTCGACGCTGGGCGAGCTTGCCATCTTCGAAGCCGCCGCGGCGATGCTCGCGCGCTACGGCCGCGAAGCGATCCGCCACTACATCGTCTCGCACACCGAGACGGTCAGCGACCTGCTCGAAGTCCTGGTGCTGCTGAAGGAGGCCGGCCTGATGCGCGGCACGCTCGACGATCACGCCACCACCGCCGTCATCGTCTCGCCCTTGTTCGAGACGATCGGCGACCTGCAGCGTGCCGCGACCATCATGCGCGAGTACTACGCCCTGCCCGGCATCGCCGCGATGCTGCAACGCTCCGGCGCCGAGCAGGACGTGATGATCGGCTACAGCGACAGCAACAAGGACGGCGGCGCGCTGACCAGCTGCTGGGAGCTGTACTGCGCCGAGATCGCGCTGGTCGAGGTCTTTGCCGAGTTGCGCGCCTCGCACGGCATCACGCTACGCCTCTTCCACGGCCGCGGCGGCACGGTCGGTCGCGGCGGCGGCCCGAGCTACGAGGCGATCCTGGCCCAGCCGCCGGGCACGGTGAACGGGCAGATCCGCCTCACCGAGCAGGGCGAGGTGATCGCCTCGAAATACGCGCAGCCCGACATCGGCCGGCGCAATCTGGAAACGCTGGTCGCGGCGACGCTCGAAGCGACCTTGCTGCAGCCGACCAAAGCGGCGCCGAAGAGCTTCATCGACGCCGCCGCGCAACTGAGCGCGGCGAGCATGGCAACCTATCGCGGCCTCGTCTACGAGACGCCGGGCTTCGCCGACTACTTCTTCAGCGCCACGCCGATCCGCGAGATCGCCGAGCTCAACATCGGCTCGCGCCCGGCCTCGCGCAAGGCGACGCGGGACATCTCCGACCTGCGCGCCATCCCGTGGAGTTTCAGCTGGGGCCAGTGCCGCGTCGCCCTGCCCGGCTGGTATGGCTTCGGCTCGGCTGTCGAGGCCTTTCTGGGCGAGCCCGGCCAGCGCAAGGCGCGCGTGGCACTGCTCCAGCGCATGGCCCGCGAGTGGCCGTTCTTCGCGACGCTGGTCTCCAACCTCGACATGGTGATCGCCAAGAGCGACATGGCGATCGCTGCCCGCTACGCCCTGCTGGTCGAAGACAGGAAGCTCGGCCGCAGCATCTTCGCGCGCATCGAGGCCGAGTGGCAGCGCACCGACAACGCGCTCGCCCTCATCACCGGCGAGAAGAACCGGCTGGCGTCGAACCCGTCGCTGGCGCGCTCGATCGAGCACCGCTTTCCCTATCTCGATCCGCTCAACCACCTGCAGGTCGAGTTGATGCGGCGCTATCGCCATCGTCGCGACGACGACCCGAGCATCGAGCGCGTGCGGCGCGGCATCCACATCTCGATCAACGGGCTGGCGGCGGGGCTGCGCAACACGGGTTGAGGCCTCGGCGCGGTGCGGTCACCGAGCCGGCGGACAATCCGCTCGCCATGATCACGCCGATATGCCTCAGCCGCTCGAAACGTTTGTGCGCGGCGCTCGCCGGCGCCTGGCTCACCTTGGTATCGCTGGCCGCCCAGGGCGCGAGCGGGGCCGGGTTTTCCGCCGCGAGGGTCGATGTGATCGAAAGTTGCGTCGATGCCTCGTCGCCGATCCGCTTCGCCAGCGCCGAGCGCCGCGCGAGCCTCGAGGAGAGCGACGCCGCCGAGGTTGTCGGCTCCCTGCTGGCCCGCTATCCGGCGGTGGCGCAGACCGGCGTCGTGCCCGACGGCATCGTGCTGTGGGCCAAGCCGGGGGACGGCTGGGTCTACATCGCGCTCATCACGAACCCGGAAAAGTCGGACGAGGTCTGCTTTGTCGCGACCTTTTCCGGGGCCCGGTTCGAGTTCACGAATTCGCTGAGCCGGAAGTACTTCGGCGTCAACGTCTGACGCAGCCGTGTGGGCCGCTAGCGCCCCGCCGCCACCAACGCCTCGCGCACTGCCGCGACCTGCCGCCGCGACACCGCGAGCCATTCCCCGACCGGCGCCATGCAGACGGCCCAGCCCTCTGCACCTTCTTCTTCCTGCTCGCCAGCGAGCGTGCGACGCTCGAGTGCGCGCACGGCGCGCCGCGCCACCAGGGCGTTGCGATGGACGCGCAGGAAGTGCTCGCCGAGCCGCTCTTCGAGATCGGCGAGCGAGTCGTCGAGCACGTGCGTGTGCTCTGCCGTGCGCAGCGTCACGTACTTGAGCTCGGCCTTCAGGTAGAGCACGTCGGTCACCGGCACGCGGATGATGCGGCCGCGGTCGGTGACGACGATGACCGGCCCTTCGTCCTGGACCACCGGCGGCTGCGCTGCCACCGGCTGGCCCGCGGCCAGTCGCTGGGCGACGCGGCGCAGCGCCATCTGCAGCCGCTCGCGCTTGACCGGCTTGGTCAGATAGTCGATCGCTTCGAGGTCGAAGGCCTTGAGCGCGTGCTGCACGTGCGCGGTGACGAAGACGATCGCCGGCGCCGGTGTTTTCAACCGCAGCTCGGCGGCGAGTTGCGTGCCGTCGCGACCGGGCATCTGCACGTCGAGCAGGACCAGATCGCATTCGTGCGTCATCAGCCAGACCAGCGCCTGCGACGCGTTCGCCGCCTCGCCCGCGACCTGGCAATGCGGCTCGCCGCACTCGGCGACCAGCGTACGCAGGCGCAGCCGCGCCAGCTCCTCGTCGTCGACGACGAGAACGCGCAGCGCGCGGGTGGCGACAGCGTGGACGGCGCTCATCGAGGGTCGCTCATAGCGGAAGGACGATCTGCACGCGGAACACGTCGGCCTCCTGGCGCATGTCGAACTGGGCCGCGACGTCGTGCATCAGGCGCAGCCGCTCGCGAACATTCTTCAGGGCGATGCCGTTGCCCGGCCGCGAGGCTTCCTTGGGCACGCTGTTGGCGATCGAAAGCACCGCGCGACCGACCTTGACCTTGGTGCGGATGCGGATCACGCCGCCTTCGGGCGACGGCTCGACGCCATGCCGCACGGCGTTCTCGACCAGCGGCTGCAAGAGCAGAGGGGGAACGCGTGCGCTGCCCGCGTCGGGATCGAGCTCCCAGCTCACGTGCAGGCGACTGCCGAAGCGAATCTGCTCGATGTCGAGATAGCGCTGCGCCAGTTCCACCTCCTCGGCCAGCGAGACCGATTCGGCGGTATCGCCGATGGCGACGCGAAACAGCTCGGCCAAATCCTCGAGCACGCCCTCGGCCTTGGCCGGGTCGAGGCGAACGAGGGTCAGCGCCGTGTTCAGCGTGTTGAAGAGAAAGTGCGGGCGAATGCGCGATTGCAGTTCGGCCAGGCGCGCCGTCGTCTCGGCCGGCAAGGTCGCCTTGGCACGCAGGCGCAGCCATTCGAATATCGCGGCGGCCATGGCCGCGCCGGACAACGCCGGTCCCGGCCCGACGAGCGGCCGCAGGCCGGCGCCCGAAGTGTCGAGAAGGAGCATCGCAACCAACTGCGACGCGGCCCACGCGGCGAGCGCGCCGAGGCCTATCGCCGCCGCCCACTGCGCCGGCACCGGCGCAGCGGCGAGCGGGCGCTTGAGGGCGCAGAGGGCCAGCAGCCACATCAGCACGCCAGGCAGGGCGACGCTCGAGCCGGCGGCCGTGAGGCCGAGCCAGATCGGGAACGTCTCTGCCGCGAAGATCATGCCGATCGCCATCACGCCGTGCACGAACAACAGCGCGCGCAGCACGACGCCGACATGGCAGACGTCGAACGCCGAGTCGGGACCGGGAGGGCGCGGCACCGCCGTGTCGGCAGCGATGTCGAAGGCGGTCGCGCCGAAGCCGGTCGAGCGAGACGGTGCGGCGGGCACGGCGCTCATTCGCGACGAGGGCTCGCCGATAGAATCGCGGCAAGGCAGACGGTGGGCATGGCGAGCATTGTCCCCAACCGCCGGCCCGCCGTGGGCCCGAGTTGCGGCGCTTCCGCGGTCGTTGTGTGACCGTGTGCACGCTGCACTGAACCTCCCGTTCGAGAATGACCGCCAACCAGTTCGACAAGAAGACCGAAGCCTGGTCGGCGCTGTTCTCCGAGCCGATGAGCGAGCTCGTGCAGCGCTACACGGCGAGCGTGTCCTTCGACAAGCGGCTCTGGCGCGCCGACATCGCAGGCAGCCTCGCCCACGCCGACATGCTCGCCGTGCAGGGCGTGATCGCCGCCACCGACCTCGGCGCGATCCGCAGCGGCCTGGCGACGATCGCCGCCGAGATCGAAAGCGGCCGCTTCGAGTGGCGCCAGGAGCTCGAGGACGTGCACCTCAACATCGAGGCGCGGCTCGTGCAGCTGGCCGGCGACGCGGGCAAGCGCCTGCACACCGGCCGCTCGCGCAACGACCAGGTGGCGACCGACCTGCGCCTCTGGCTGCGCGACGAGATCGCCGGCATCGCCACCTTGCTCGCCGATCTGCAGCGCGCCTTCGTCGACCTGGCCGAGCAGCACACCGAGACCATCCTGCCCGGCTTCACGCATCTGCAAGTGGCCCAGCCCGTCTCATATGCGCACCACCTGCTCGCCTATGTCGAGATGTTCTCGCGCGATGCCGAGCGCATGGGCGAAGTGCATGCGCGCACCAACCGCCTGCCGCTCGGCGCCGCGGCGCTGGCCGGCACCAGCTATCCGCTCGACCGCGAAGCGGTGGCCCGGGCGCTCGGCATGGCAGGCCTGTGCCGCAACAGCATCGACGCCGTCAGCGACCGCGACTTCGCGATCGAGTTCGCGGCCGCGGCGAGCCTGATCATGGTCCACGTCTCGCGCTTCAGCGAGGAGCTGGTGCTGTGGATGAGCCAGAACTTCGGCTTCATCGCGCTGGCCGACCGCTTCTGCACCGGCTCGTCGATCATGCCGCAGAAAAAGAACCCCGATGTGCCCGAGCTGGCACGCGGCAAGACCGGCCGCGTCGTCGGCCACCTGATGGGCCTGCTCGTGCTCATGAAGGGCCAGCCGCTCGCCTACAACAAGGACAACCAGGAAGACAAGGAGCCGCTCTTCGACACCGTCGACACGCTGAAGGACACCCTGCGCATCTTCTGCGAGCTGGTGCCCGGCATCGCGGTCAAGGCCGAGGCGATGGAGCGCGCCGCCGCCAGGGGCTACGCCACTGCCACCGATCTGGCCGACTACCTCGTCAAGAAAGGCGTGCCGTTTCGCGACGCGCACGAAGCCGTCGCCCACGCCGTCAAGCAGGCGACCCAGGAAGGCGTCGGCCTGGCCGACTTGCCGCTGGCCACGCTGCAGGGCTTTCATCCCGGCATCGCCGCCGACGTGCAGGCCGTGCTCACGCTGCGCGGCTCGCTCGCCTCGCGCACCGTCGCAGGCGGCACCGCACCCGGGCAAGTGCGCGCCGAAATCGCGCGGCACCGCGCCCGGCTCGGCCAATAGATCTTCGAGAGGTTCGAACGTGCAACGACGATCCCTGCTTTCCCTGGCCGCGCGGGCCGCACTGCTGATCGCCGCGCCGGCGCTCGCCCAGACGCCGACGGCGCCGCGCGAGCGCAAGCCCGACCTCGGCGACGTCGCAGAAGGCCGCTACTTCGGCGACGTGATCTCCGACTCGAAGGGCTCGTCACGCAATGAGGTCACGCTCACGGTGACGCGCGTCGGCGTCGACCGCGTCCGCATCACGTCCGACTATGCGCGGCTGCCCGTCGTCGAAGTTGCGCTGCAACGCGCGCTCGACAAGATCGTCCAGTCGCGCGGCAACACCGCCTTCGTCTACGACCGGGCGAAGAAGCCGGCCAGGCTCGACGTGAGCTTCGACAACGAGGTGAGCTGGAGCGGTACCAGACAATAGTCAGCGGTGGGCACCCGCCTTGCCTGCGCCTGCATCCACGGCGACCACCGCAGCGTATTGCAAAGACGATGCAGTTTCCCGACACCCCGATCGGCCGCGCCGCCGGCCTGATCGTCCTGGCGCTTGTCGCGGTCGTCGCACTGGCCGCTTGCTCGCCGCTCGGCGCGATCAACGCGCTGACGCCCGGCGACACCTATCGCGCGACGCCCGCCGTCGCCTACGGTTCCTTGTCGCGGCAAAAGCTCGACATCTATACGCCCACGAACGCCGCGCCCGCCGCCGGCTGGCCGACGGTCGTGTTTTTCTACGGCGGCAACTGGACCGACGGGGAGCGTGGCGAATACAAGTTCATGGGCGAGGCGCTCGCCTCGGGCGGCGTGCTCGTGCTGGTCGCCGACTACCGTCTCTACCCCGAAGTCACATACCCCGGCTTCGTCGAGGACTGTGCCAAGGCAATGGCCTGGGGCCTCGAGCACGCGAAGGCGCTCGGCGGCGATCCGAAGCGCGTCTTCGTCATGGGCCACAGCGCCGGCGGCTACAACGCGGCGATGCTCGCGCTCGACCCGCGCTGGCTGCAGGCGGTCGGCCATTCACCGGCCGAGCTGCGCGGCTGGATCGGCCTGGCCGGCGCCTACGAGTTCTATCCGCTCGAGCCCGCCCAGCCGGCGCGACCGGTGTTCCATCACCCCGATTACCCGCCCAACTCGCAGCCGATCTTCGACGTGACACCGAGCTCGCCGCGCGCCTTCCTCGCCGCGCCGGAGAAGGACAAGGTGGTCAGCCCGACGCGCAGCACTCTGGCGATGGCGACGAAGCTGCGCGCCGCCGGCGTGCCGGTCGAGCTGCATTCGTACGACGGCGTCTCGCACGCGCTGCTCGCCGGCGTCTTCGCGCGGCCGTTGCGCGGCCTGGCGCCGGCGCGCGACGATCTGCTCGCCTGGATCGCCGCGAACTGAGCCGCGCGCCGTTCAGCGCAGGCCGATTTCGCTCGCCTCGTAGATCTCGAGCGTAGGCGGTCGCGCCGACAGGGATGCCGCCTGCGCGCCGAAGGCGCGCGACGCCGGCACCTTGAAGTGCGCATCGAGCGCGGCCCGATCGGCCCAGCGCTCGAAGAAGACCAGGCGCAGGCCGTCGTTGGCGTCGACGGCGACGCCGTGCTGCAGACAGCCGGGCTCGGCGAGCGAGTGAGCGACGTGGGCGAGGCTCGCTTCGCGCAGGGTGGCGAAGGTGTCGCCGCGAGCCGCGATGGAACCGGTGACGATGAGCATGGCGGCGGCCTCGTGTGCGCGGAGGGGCCATCGTAGCGGCGCTTGTCGGACGAACGCTTCGCACTTCTTCCTTCAGGCCCTAAGCTTCACCCATGTCATCGCGCCGCCACGCCGAACGCCACCGCACCGACCGGATCGGCTGGCTGCGTGCGGCGGTGCTCGGCGCGAACGACGGCATCGTCTCCACCGCCAGCCTGGTCGTCGGAGTCGCCGCCGCCAGTGCCAGCCATGCCAGCGTCGTGCTGACAGGCGTCGCCGGCCTGGTCGCGGGCGCGATGTCGATGGCGGCGGGCGAATACGTCTCGGTTCATTCGCAGGCCGATGCCGAGAAGGCCGACCTGGGGCGCGAGCGTGGCGAGCTCGCCAGCGACCCCGCCGCGGAGCTGCGCGAACTCACGGCCATCTACGCAGGCCGCGGCCTCGATGCCGATCTGGCGCACCGGGTAGCCGAGCAGCTCACCGCACACGACGCGCTCGGCACGCACGCCCGCGACGAGCTCGGTATTTCAGAGACGCTGACGGCCCGGCCGGTCCAGGCGGCACTGGCTTCGGCCGGCAGCTTCGCGGTCGGCGCGGCGCTGCCGCTCGCGGTCACGCTGTTGGTATCCGGGCCGAGCCTGATCCTCTGGATCTCGGGCATGTCGCTCGTGTTCCTGGCCGTCCTCGGCGCTGTGGCCGCGCAGGTCGGCGGCGCCGATCCGCTCACCGGCGCCTGGCGCGTGACCTTCTGGGGTGCCCTGGCGATGGTCATCACCGCCGGCGTAGGCGCGCTCTTCGGCGCCGCGCCCTGAGATCCGGGCGTCTCGACTCGCCGTCCGCCCTAAGGCCTGTCAACGCTATGGGAAGGCTCGCGCCGGGGCAGCCCGAGATCAGCGCCGGACAGCGGCAGTGTCACGACAAAGCGGCTGCCGCGACCGCTGCCGGCGCTGTGCGCGACGACGCAGCCACCGTGCGCCTCCACCAGTTCGCTCACCAGCGCCAGGCCGAGCCCGAGGCCCGAGCCGCCAGCGCCCGGCGATCGCAGCTCCTGCGCGAAGGGCTCGAAGACGTGCGGCAGGGCTTCGGCAGCAATGCCGATGCCGTTGTCCGAAACGCTCAGGACGACGACATCGCCGGCGGCCACCTCGGCGAGCAGCTCGATGGTGCCGCCCTCGGGCGTGTAGCGGCAGGCGTTGTCGAGGAGATTGCCGAGCACCTGGGCCAGCCGGACCGGGTCGCCGTGGACCTGGAGCGGGCGCGAAGGGAGGCCGACCACCAGTTGCTGCCGGCGACCGCGCATCGACGGTCCGCTGGCCTGGGTCGCCTCGTCGACGATCGCGCGCAGATCGACGACGCTGGCTTCGAGACGGAGCTTGCCGGTACTCGCGCGCGACAGATCGAGCAAGTCATCGACCAGGCGCGCGAGGTTGACGACCTGACGTTCGATGATGGCCTGCAAGCGGGCGAGCGCGCCAGCGTCGTCCCGGTCGATCCGACCCAGCAGTTCGGCGGCGTTGCGGATCGGCGCCAGGGGCCGGCGCAACTCGTGCGCGACGACGGCTAGAAACGCGGTCTGCCGTTGCTGGGCCTGCTCGGCGTCGGCCAGCAGCGCATGGGCGCGCAGGGCGGCCGCGCCCAGCAGATCGTTGGCCGCCTGCAACTCGGCGATGCGATTTTCCTTCAGCGCCAGGGCGAACTCGTCGTGGAGATTCCAGGGTACCGGCGGCGGCCGGGGTTCGAGAGCGGACCCCACCGCGCCGGCCATCGACTCCTGTCCGGCGACTACACCCATCGCGGCACCGTTCGCCCAGGTCATCATTGCAATATCCAGGAAGTCGAGGAGGCCAGCTTGCTCAGCGATGGCGCCAGTGTTGTTCCGGCCGAAACCCCTCGTCTGTGCGCCAGCGAACAGTCGGGCGACGCCGAATGCGGCGTACCGACGCCGAATGCGGTGTACCCTTCGCCGCACCGACTTCTGCGAGCGACGATGACCGACCCCAAGGACCCCGGCCGCAAGACCACTGCGCCGCTACCACTGACCAAGCCGACGGGACAAAAGCGCAGCCTGGAACGGGGCAAGTCGACGCGCAAGAAGAATCCGGGCAAGCGCGCTACCCAGGGCGGCTGAGTCGCGCCTGTTGCCGGGCGCCGCGGGTCCCCGTGCCTGCATCCGGCCGCGAGACGAGCGAGCCCGGTTGGCCTCTGCCGGCGGCGCCGCTACCATTGCCGCCTGTTGGGTCAGGGATTCGCATGGCACTCTTTTCGCTGGAACACAGCAAGGCCGCGTACGGCATCGATTTCGTGGTGTATGGCGGGCTGGTGGCGGGGCTGGCGATCGTCCTGCTCGTCGCGACGCCGCGCGGGCAAGGCGGGGAGATCGCCGCCTTCACCCTTTTCGGCCTGGCCGGCTGGACGATGATCGAGTACGCCCTGCATCGCTTCATCCTGCACGGCATGCAGCCGTTTCGCCGCTGGCACGCCGAGCATCACCAGCGCCCGCATGCGCTGATCTGCGCACCCACCGTCTTCAGCGCGTCGTTGATCACGGGGCTGGTATTCCTGCCGGCCCTGGCACTCGGCGGCGTCTGGGTCGCCTGCGCGATCACCCTCGGCGTGCTGACCGGCTACCTCGCCTATGCGATCACGCACCACGCTACCCACCACTGGCGCGCCGACAACGCGTGGCTGCGGCGCGTCAAGATCAACCATGCGCTGCATCACCACGAGGCCTTGCCGCCCGGCGCGTACGGCGTGACGAGCCCGTTCTGGGACTACGTCTTCGGCAGCGCCCTCGGCCGCCGCACCTCAGCCCGCTGAAGGGCCTTCGAGCCGCAGGCGATAGCAGTCAGAGGGGCTGGTGGCCGGCCCTGAGGTCGCGCCGGCCTGGAGAATTTCTTTCGCCACGCATGGCAGCTTCGCTCGCCTTTTTCCGTATTGGAAGAAAAGGCATCGAAAGGCTCCCATGCACCGCACCCGCCTCATCCGCCACTTCGGCTGCCTGATCACGTGCATCGGCTCGGCCCTGCTCGTTGCCGCGTGTGGCGGCGGAAGCGACTACAGCGCGCCCGCCCCGCCCCCGCCGGCCATGTCGACGGGTCCGACGGCGGCGTTCGTGGCGCCGGCGACGGCGACGGCGAACGGCGCGGTCGCCTTCGATTCCAGCACCTCGACGTCCTCGGACGGCAGCGCGCTGCAGTACGCGTGGGACTTCGGCGACGGCCAGCGCGGCGGCGGCAAGACCATCGCGCACGTGTTCGCGAACCCGGGCGCGGCGATCGTGACGCTCACCGTCATCGACGGCGCGGCGCGGCGCGCCAGCACGACGCACACCGTGACCATCGCGGCCGGGCCGGCGGCGAGCGGCATCGTCACCGTGCATGCCCTGGCCAAGGACATCGATGGCGTCGCCGTCGCCGGCGCCTCGGTCGCTGTCGTCGGCAGCGGAGGCGCCACGGCGACGACCGACGCCATGGGCCGCGCCGACATCGCGCTCGGCATGGGCGTGCCGCTCGCGCTCAAGTTCTCGAAGGCCGGCTTTGCCGACCAGTTCCTCGCTGTGCAGCTTCCTGCCACCGCCGGCGCCGACACCCTCGTCGAAGCGACACTGAGGCCGCGCGACGCCGCCCGGACGCTGGCCGATGCGCACCTCGGCGGCACGCTCGCCGGCCGGGTCGGCGCGATGCTGACGCTGCCGGCCGACGCCCTCGTCAACACGGGCGGCGCCTTGGTCACGGGCGCAGTCCAGGTCTCCCTCACGCCGGTCGATGTCACGGCGCCCGGCGCCGGCGGCTTTCCGGGCCGCTTCGATGGCATCAAGCAGGACGGCACGACGACGCCGATCGTGAGCTTCGGCACCGTCGAGTTCGTGCTCTCCTCGGCTGCCGGGCGGCTGCAGCTCGCGCCGGGCAAGACGGCGACGATCGAGGTGCCGATCTGGGCCGCCATGCGTCTCGATGGCAGCGTGCTCGCAGTCGGCGACACGACGCCGCTCTGGTCGCTCGACGAAGCGACCGGCGTGTGGATCCAGGAAGGCACCGGCATCGTCGTCGCCTCGACCGATTCGCCGTCGGGCCTGGCGATGCGCGCCACCGTCTCGCACTTCAGCTGGTGGAACTCCGACATCGGCTTCGACCCGTACGGCCCGAAGCCGCGCTGCGTCTACGACACCGACTCGGGCGTGCCCGGCGGTCTCGACACCTTTGCCACCGCCACCATCTGCAACATGCTCGCGGAGATGGATCGATCGCCCGCCGGCGCAGCCACTGCCGGCCGCGCGCACGCCCTGGCTGCGCCGCTCTCGCCACGCATCGCCGGCTATTCGCGCCGCGCCGTGCTGCCGATCGCCGGCGGCGTCACGATACCGGTGCCCGCGAGCCTGAACGTCGCGATCAACGCCTCGGCGCTGAACGGAACCTGGACCGGCCGCAGCGTCGTCAACGGCCCGGTCGGCGTGCAGGAAGAGGTGCTCGTCAAGATGCGGCCGATCGCCGGCAGCGGCCCGACCGTCGAGGCCATCGTGCCGCCGTTCGACACGACGCGCGCCTTGCAGACCGGCGAGACGGCCCGCTTCTCTTTCAACGCGGCCGCGGCGCAATACGTTCGCATCACCGCCAGCGAAGCCAATGCCTCGGTGCTTTCCGGCCGGATTCGCCTGCTCCAGGGCACGACCGCGCTCGCCAGCGTCGACTTCGCGGCGTTCCCCGGCGTCCTCGTCCTCGCCCTGCCAGGCGCCGGTGCGTACGGCATCGAGGTGTCGGGGCTGGCCAACACGCCCGGCGCCTATCGGCTGCAGGTCGATCTGTTCGGCGGCCTGCAGACCGAGACGCTCGCCTATCCGTTCGACGCGGCGAGGTCCCTGCCCGCCTTCACCACCTACCGCGCCAGCATCGACATCGCCGCACCGGGAGCGGCGAGCTTCGCCTTCCAGAAGGGCTTCGAGGCGATGCAGCAGAGCTTGCTCGCTCCCGACGGCAGCGTGCTCTATTCGAAGACCTCGAGCACGGGCGCCGGCGTCGACTCGTTTGCCGTCGCCGTGCCGGCAGCAGGCCGCTACACCTTCGAAGTCGCCTCGCTGAACGGCAACGCGACGCAGTTCCGGGTCACCGGCGAGCCGACTTCCTGGATCGCGATCGCGCCGCTGCTCGATGCCGACCAGGGCTTCTCGATGATCGACATGGTGGCCGACCGCAACGCCAAGCCGGTGGTCGGCTACATGCGCAATATCGTCGTCGGCAATGTGTCGACGCAGTCGCTGCTGCTGCGACGCTGGAACGGCGCGGCGTGGGAGACGGTGGGCAGCGACATTAGCTTCGACCTTCCCTGCAACGGGCACTCCGCCCGGTTCGCCTTCGACAGCAGCAATGCCCCGGTCGTGGTCTATGGCAGCAGGAACAACGCCGCCAGCAAGAGCGTCACGACAGCACTCCGATTCAGCGCCGGTGCCTGGCAGCCACTCGGGCCGAATGGCGGCGCACTGCCGAACCCCGGCGACTTCGACTCGGCATGCGGCACGCCGCCGGCGGTCGTCATCGACAGCGGCGATCGCCCGGTCGTGGCCTACAAGTCCAACAACGAGGTCTGGGTGCAGCGATTCGTGAACAACGCCTGGGTCGGCGTGGCCGCCAATTCAGGCGATTCGTTCCCCGCCTTGAGCGGCTCGTTCGACCTGAGGCTGGCCGCCGGCGACCTGCCGTGGCTGGTCTATTCGAACGCCGGCGTCACGTCGGTCAGCCGTTTCGACGCGATCATGCAGGCCTGGACGGCGGTCGGCCCGAACAACGGCCGCCTGCCCGAGCCGGTCGGCTTCGGCGTGTCGGCGCCGAGACTGCGCTTCGATGCCACCGGCAACCCGGTGGTCGCCGGCATCGCACCGGTCGGCAACTTCGGCTCCTTCTTTTCCGGTGTCGCGGTCTATCGCTTCGATGGCACGAACTGGCTGACGACGGGTGGCTTCGACATCGCCAACAGCTACGTCAACAACACACCGGAAATCGGTTTCGCCCTGTCAGGCAACGAGGCCCTGCTGGCTTGGCAAAACCAGGTCAGCGGCGGCGCCGGCGCGATGGTCGTGCAGCGCAACACGGCGGCCGGCTACGCGCCGGTGGGCACCGGCCTGGGCGAGATCACGCAATACTGGCCGCACGGCATCACGCCCGATACTTTCTCGCTCGATCCGCGCCTGCTCGTGATCGGCAGCGAGGTCTATCTCACCTTCAACATCGTCTCGAACGGTGCGCCGGGCAGCGCGCCGTGGAAAGTCGTGCTTCTGAAGAAGGTCGGTGGCTGACGGCGGGTCAGCGCCTCCGCAACGGGACTCGGTACAGCCAGACGGGTCGGCCACCGGCCCCCTCGAACACATGGTCGGGCACCAGATCCGGTGCCGGGAACTCGAGGCTGGCCAACCATGCGCCGGCCTTCAGTTCTCGCGCTGCCTTGTCGACCGCGCGGGCCATGCTTTCCGGTCGCTGGAAGAGGTAGACGAGCGCGTACGGCGACCAGTCGGCGGTCCACAAATCGCCGCGCCGCACCGTGGCGAAGCGACAGCGCAACGCGCACGCCGTGCGGAGCGGCCAGCTCCACTCGACGCCCGCGAGGCGGGCTCGCGGGTACTCGCGACGGAGCTCGATCAGCGCATCGCCCATGCCGCATCCGGCGTCGAGAATCGACGCATCGTCGAGCAGCGGAAGCTGCGCGGCGAGTCCGCCCAAGGCGCCCTTCGGCGTCGGGAACACCGGGGCGTCGCGCCATGCGTTGATCGGGTAGACGAGGAGCAGCGCCGCCAGCGGCCCGAGCCAGGCCCATGCCGGCATGCCGGCGGCAGCACCCGATGCGGCCAGGGAGAGCGGAAAGCCGGCGCCGATGAAGACGCGCCGCCACGGCGTCGCGCCGGCGACGGCGATCGCCGCGCCCAGGAGCGCGGCAGCGACGACGGCGATGGCGGGCGGAGCCGCAGCGAAGCGCAGGAGGGTGAAGGCCGCCCAGCAGGCCGCCCAGGCAAGCAGCGCCGGAAGGGGCCAGGGGATGACCCCTGTCATCCTGAGCAAAGCGAAGGATCTCGATGCCACGAAGAGATCCTTCGCTTTGCTCAGGATGACAAGCGCCGGCTGGTGCCGATCAGTAGTCGCGCAGCTTGACGCGCAGGCGCGCGATCGACTGGCTGTGCAGCTGGCAGACGCGCGACTCGGTCACCTTCAGCACCGCGGCGATTTCCTTCAGGTTCATGTCGTGCTCGTAGTACATGCTCATCACGTACTGCTCGCGCTCGGGCAGCACCTTGATCGCCTCGACCAGCGCCGAACGCATGCGGTGGTCCTGCAACTGCGCGAGCGGGTTGGCCTCGTCGTCGACGACATGACGGTCGAGAAAGTCGCTGTCGCCTTCGGCGCCGGACATGTCCTCGAGATAGACGAGCTGGGTGCCCCGCACCTTGCCGAGCAGCTCCTGATATTCGGCGAGCGAAACGCCCATCTCCTTGGCGATCTCGCTTTCGACCGGCGCGCGGCCGAACTTCTGCTCGAGCTTGGCGACGGCCGATTCGATCGACCTCTGTTGCTTGCGCGTGCCGCGCGAGAGGTAGTCGTTGCCGCGCAACTCGTCGAGCATCGCACCGCGGATGCGCTGCGTCGCGAAGGTCTCGAATTGCACGCCTTGCGCCGCGTCGAAGCGTGACAAGGCGTCGGTGAGGCCGATCATGCCGACCTGGATCAGGTCGTCGATCTCGACGTTGGCCGGCAGCTTGGCGATCATCTGATGGGCCAGGCGCCGAACCAGGCCGCTGTATTGCTTCAGCGTCGTGTTCAGGTCCAGCTGGCCTTTGGCGGTGTACATGGCAGCTCCGGAAATCATGAGAACGCGAGGCCGGTGGATGGGACGGTCGTGGCGGGAATGCGTGCCTGCGCGCGACCGGGCCGGGCGGCAGCAGGGTCGCCGAGTCGGGATGCGACGAGGCGGGCGATGGCCGCGCCCGGCGCTTCGGTCGCGTCGCTTGCCGGATCGATGCGTGCCCAGTCGCGCAGCACCGCGCCGAAGTACGAATCGGCGCAGTTCGCGAGCTGACGGGCGATCCGCTCGGCACGCGGCGAGCTCGGCGCGGCGCCGAGCAGCAGGTCGAATACCGACAGGCCGGCGCGCTGCGTCAGCAGCTTCATCGCCGCATACGCGTGGGTGACGCTTCCTGGCCGGTCCTCGGCGAGGACGATCGGACACGCCGCTTCGCTGGCCGCGCTGGTGGCGCGCCGTTGCGAGAAGAGCCGGCACAACTCGGGCGCGCTGGCATGAACGAGGACGATGTGGCACTGCGGCGCCGCTTCGGCGATGGCGTTGAGCAAGCCGTGCGTCGAGCCGTCGCTGTCGACGAAGCGGATCGGCAGGCCGCGCGCCGGCAGATAGGACACGCGTGCCGAAAGCTTCTCGATGCACTGGCCGAGATCGACGAGCGCCATCTCGCCGGCTTCGCCCGCGCGCTCGCCAGCGTCGACGACCAGCGTGTTCGCCTGTCGTTCGGCAAAGGCCGTGCAGAGCCGCTCGAGCAGCACACCGCCGAAAGCGATGTGCGGATTCGAGACGACCGGAACGAAGCGCACGCGCGAACTCGCGAACATGCGGCGCAGGCCATCGGCCTGGTCGCTCGAAGGGTCCTTGCGCTCGGCCCTGTCGGCAAAGGGCAAGCGGGGTGAGTGGGCGAATGTCATGCCGGGACCGCCGCGTCGTTCGTCATGCCGCCGCGCGAGGCGGCGAAGACGAGATTCATGTCGCCGGCGTCGAAGCGCCAGGCCGAGCTGCCGCCGCCGCGCATGGCGCGCTGCACCAGCGCGCTCGCCGACAGGCGATGCCAGTCTTCGGGCACGCGCTGGCCGTTGGCGACGCCGACGATCTTGAGCTTGTGGCGGATCGCCGCGTCGAGCGCCGGGCCGAGCTTGACGGCTTCGTCGATCTTGCTGAGGACGATGCCGGCGCAGGTCGCGGCGCGGTAGGCGACGATCACGTCCTCGATGGTCTCGCCCTGCGAAGCGGCGCTGACGACGAGCACGCGCTGGATGGAGCGGTGCGAAAGCATCTCGAGCAGCTCGCGGGTGCGCGTGTCGCGCTGCGCCATGCCGGCCGTGTCGATGAGCACCATCTTCTTGGCGCCGAGCAGCTCGAGCAGGTCTTCGAGCGAGGCCCGGTCGTGCGCCGTGTGCACCGGCACGCCGAGGATGCGGCCGTAGGCGCGCAGCTGTTCGTGGGCGCCGACGCGATAGGCGTCGAGCGTCACCAGGCCGAGGTTGCCAGCGCCGTGGCGTGCCGCGAACGCGGCGGCGATCTTCGCGGTGGTCGTGGTCTTGCCGACGCCGGTGGCGCCGATCAGGGCGAACACGCCGCCCTGCTCTTCGATCGCCGAATCGGCAGCGTTCGCGCGGAGATTCCGTTCGAGGATCTGCGTCGCCCAGGCCGTCTCGTCGCCGACCTCGGCGGTCAGTCCTTCGGCCATCTTGCGGATCAGCGCCGGCGAAAAGCCGCAGTCGAGCAGGTGCTGCGTCAGGCGTGCTTCGGCCGGACGGCGTTGCAGCTTCTCCATGAAGGCGAGTGCGCCGAAGCGTTCTTCGATCAGGCCCTTCATCGAGCGCATCTCGGCGATCAGGTCGGCGTGATCGCCGATCGGGCTCGCGTAGTGAATGGGCTCTGCGGCGACCGGCGGCGTGGCGCCGCCATCTGCCATGCGCTGCTCGAGCGGGCGTGCTTCGGCACGGCGTTCGTCGTCCGACGCAGGCGCCTGCCGCGCTTTCTCGTGCGCAGCGGCCGCGGCGGCATAGATCTCCGACGGCGTGGCCGAGCGCTCGCCCGGAAATTCGGTGTCGTCGGCGATGTTCAGGTCGATGTGCGTACCGCGTTCGCGGGCCCGCTTGACGGCCGGAACCATGGCTGCCGCATCGCCTTCCATCGCCGCTTTGCGGCGCTTGAGCATGCGGTTGCGAACGTAGTCCTGGAACGAGAGCGTGCTCATCTGCAGCCGCTCGACGTCCTGCTCAACGCTGGTCTGGGCGAGCGCCGGCTCGGCACGCGCTGCGGCGACAGGCGTATCGGCAGCGAACTGCTCGACCTCGCGCATGCCCTCGGGCGCCATCGCCAGCACCTCGACACCGGCGCCGGCCGGCTTGGTCGAGAGCACGACGGCGTCTTCGCCCAACGCTTCGCGCACCTGGCGAAGGGCCTCCCGCGAGGTGCGGGCTGTAAAGCGTTTGACGTTCATGCTGGCGCTCCGATGATCGAGCCGATGCGGATGGAATGGGTCTCAGGAATCTCGCTGTGCGAAAGGACCTTGAGTCGCGGCGCGGCGCGCTTGAGGAGGCGCGCCATCGGCGCACGGATCAGGTCGGGCACCAGCAGGCAGGCCGGGTGGCCCATGTCTTCCTGGCGCTTGGCCGATTCGGCGGCGCTGCGGCTCAACGTATCGGCAACTCCCGGGTCGAGCGCTGCGCCATGCGGCGAGTTGAGCGCGTGGGTGACCATGCGCTCGAGTTCCGGCTCCAGCGCGATGACTTCGAGCTCCTTCACCGGCCCGTAGATCTGCTGCACGATCGACGGCGCGAGATGGACGCGGATCCGCTTGGCCAGCTCGGCCGGGTCGGTGACGGTGGCGGCGTACTCGGCCAGACACTCGACGATCGAGCGCATGTCGCGGATGTGCACGCCTTCCTCGAGCAGGAGCTGCAGCACCTTCTGCAAGGCGGCGATGCCGACCATCTTGGGGATCACGTCTTCCATGAGTTTCGGGGCCAGCCGGGTCACGTGCTCGACGAGCTGCTGGGTCTCGACGCGGCCGAGCAAGCGTGCCGCGTGCAGTTGCATCAAGTGTGAAAGGTGGGTGGCGATGACGGTCGCGCAATCAACGACCGTAAATCCGGCTATCTGGGCCTGCTCGCGCTGGCGTTCCTCGATCCACGTCGCGGGCAGGCCGAAGGCCGGGTCGGTGGTCGCAGTGCCGAGCAACGGCGCGCTCGTGAGCCCTGCGCCGCCCGGGTTGATGGCCAGCCACATGCCGGGGAAGGCTTCGCCGACGCCGACGATCGCGCCGCGCAGCGTCAGGCTGTAGGCGCTCGGCTTGAGCTCGAGGTTGTCGCGGATGTGCACCGGCGGCGGCAGGAAGCCGACGTCCTGCGCGAACTTGCGCCGCACGCCCTTGATGCGCGCGAGCAGGTCGCCCTGGCGCGCCTTGTCGACGAGCGCGATCAGGCGATAGCCGACCTCGAGGCCGAGCGTGTCGACCGGCTGCAGATCGTCCCAGCTCGCTTCGGCGTTCGCTTCCGGCGGCGCCGGCGGCGGCTTGGGTGCGCTCTTCGTGCGCTGCTGGTGCTCGCGCAGCAGCCACGCACCGTAGCCCAGACCTGCGGCGAGAAGCAGGAAGACGATGTGCGGCATGCCCGGAATGGCGCCGAGCACGCCGAGCACGCCGGCTACGATGGCGAGCGAGCGCGGCGACGAGAACACCTGGCTCGTGATCTGGCTGCCGACATCGGTGCCCTTGCCGACGCGCGACACGACCATCGCCGCGGCCACCGAGATGAGCAGCGCCGGAATCTGCGCCACCAGCGCGTCGCCGACGGCGAGCAGGATGTAGCTGTCGGCCGCCTGCGAGGCCGTCAGGTCGTGCTGCAGCACGCCGATGATGAAGCCGCCGATGATGTTGATGAAGAGGATGAGCAGGCCGGCCATCGCGTCGCCGCGCACGTACTTCGAGGCACCGTCCATCGAGCCGAAGAACTCGGCCTCGTCGCCGACCTCGGCGCGGCGCCGCTTCGCCTCGTTCTGGTCGATCAGGCCGGCGTTCATGTCGGCGTCGATCGCCATCTGCTTGCCGGGCATCGCGTCGAGCGTGAAGCGGGCGCCGACCTCGGCGATGCGCTCGGCGCCCTTGGTCACGACGACGAAGTTGATGACGACGAGGATGGCGAAGACGATCAGGCCGACCGCGAAGTTGCCGCCGATCAGGAAGTGGCCGAACGACTCGATCACCTTGCCGGCGGCCGAGGCGCCCGTGTGCCCCTCGAGCAGCACGACGCGCGTCGAGGCGACGTTGAGCGAGAGGCGCAGCAGCGTCGTCAGCAGGATCACGGCCGGGAACGCGGCGAAGTCGAGCGGCCGCACCATGTAGGCGGCGACCATCATCACCATGAGAGCCATGGCGATGTTGAAGGTGAAGAGCAGGTCGAGCGCGAAGGGCGGCAGTGGCAACACCATCATCGCCAGGATCATGACGACGACGAGCGGCGCCATGAGGGCCCGGATCGCCTTGGCGTTCGGCCCGAGTCGGGCCTGGAACTGCAGCATCAGTTGGTTCATGTTTTTCCCCCTCTCCCGCTAGCGGGAGAGGGCCGGGGTGAGGGCAGCCGCATGCGGGTCGAGCTCGGCCGGCACCTCGAGCACCGGCAGGGCACGCGGCATCGGCACCTTGCCGGCCAGCGCCGCGCGCAGCTGATAAACGTAGGCCAGCACCTGGGCGACCGCGGCGAACAGCGCCGCCGGGATCTCGCGGTCGATCTCGGCATGCGCATAGAGCGCGCGTGCCAGCACCGGCGCTTCGAGCACCGGCACCTTGCTCGCTTCGGCGACGTCGCGAATGCGCAGGGCGAGCAGGTCGGCGCCCTTGGCGATGACGCGCGGCGCGGCCATCGTCGCGTCGTCGTACTTGAGCGCGACCGCATAGTGGGTCGGGTTCATGACGATCAGGTCGGCCTGGGGAACGGCAGCGATCATTCGCCGCTTCGTCATCTCGCGCATGCGCGCCCGCACCTTGCCCTTGATCTCGGCGCTGCCCTCGGACTCCTTGTGCTCCTGCTTCAGCTCCTGGTGGCTCATCTTCAGCTTCATCGCGTGCTGGTACTTCTGCAGCGGCACGTCGATGGCGGCGAAGACGGCGAGCGCCAGCAGAAGAAGAGCGAGGCCGCTGGCCATGGCGCCGGTCGCCGCCGGAATGGCCGCGGGCAAGGGCATGGCAAGAACGCCGGCGAAGACATCGACATGGCGGCTCAGCCAGAGGGCGCCGATCGTGCCGAGCACGAACGCCAGCGTGCTCGCCTTCAAGGCGTCGATGAGCTGCGCCTTGGAGAAGACGCGGCCGATGCCGGTCAACGGATTCAGGGTTTCGAACTTGGGGCCGAGCGGCTTCGCCGTCCAGGTCCAGCCGCCCATCGCCAGATTGGCGAGGATGCCGATGGCGATCATCGCCACGCCGAAGGGAAGCACGGCGAGCGCCCAGGTGCCCGCGCCCTCGCCAAGGCGATCGGTCATCTCGCCGGCGGCGAAGGCCTGGCGGCGGTCGAAGCGCAGCGACTCGGTGAGCGCCTGCTTCAACGCTGCGGCGACGAAGGGTGCGGCCGCCACCAGCAGCACGCTGGCCGCGCCGATCGCCGCGAAGTGACCGAGGTCGCGCGAGCGCGCGACCTGGCCTTCTGCGCGCGCCTTGTCGAGCTTGCGCTGCGAGGCGGGAAGGTTCTTGTCTTGGGCGGAGGTTTCGGCCATGGCGGGTCTGCTGAATCCGATTGTTCCGGGGTGTCGGCAGAACTTGAGGCGGATAAGGCACCGGAAGGTCGCGCATTTCGCGGCGCTGCCTGGTGGCGGAAGAAAGCGCCGCGCTTGCATCCAGGGCAGGCATCCCGGCGTAACTGAGTTCACCCGAGACGCCACGACGACGCGGCGCCGAGGTCCCCAAGCAATCTACCTACTCATTGAGGAAAAGCATGAAACTCGTCAAATTCGCAGCGGTCGTCCTGGCCGCGTCGCTCTCCGCCGTGGCTCTCACGGCTTCGGCGCAAGTGATGGTCGGCGGCGCGCCGATGTATTCCAGCAAGGACATCATCGACAACGCCGTCAACTCCAAGGACCACACGACGCTGGTCGCCGCGGTCAAGGCCGCGGGCCTGGTCGACACCCTGAAGAGCCCCGGCCCGTTCACCGTGTTCGCGCCGACCAACGAGGCATTCGCGGCGCTGCCTGCCGGCACCGTCGACACGCTTCTCAAGCCCGAGAACAAGGCGGCGCTGAGCAAGGTGCTGACCTACCACGTCGTCTCGGGCAAGATGGACTCGGCCGCGCTCTCGAAGGCGATCGACGCCGGCGGCGGCAAGGCGATGCTCACCGAGGTCTCGGGCGGCATGCTGACCGCGACCAAGAGCGGCAAGACGATCATGCTGACCGACGAGTCGGGCGGCATGGCCCACGTCACCATCGCCGACGTGGTCCAGTCGAACGGCGTGATCCACGTCGTCGACAAGGTCCTGCTGCCGAAGTGACCCGCTGAGGCAAATGAAAAGGGCGGCCCGCGGGCCGCCCTTTTTTCGTTCCTCGCCAGTCTTTTCGCCTCGAGCGGTGCCCTACTCGACCGGGAACATGCGCGGCGCCGCGCGGCGCAGCTTTTGCTCGAGCACGGCGCGAGTGAAGGGCTTGACGATGTAGCCGGCTGCCCCCTCCTGGGCGCAGCGCACGATGTCTTCCTTCTTCGCCTCGGCTGTCACCATCAGCACCGGAAGGCTGCTCAGGCGGTCGTCCTTCTTGATCGCCGAGAGCAGCTCGAAGCCGTTCATCGTCGGCATGCCGATGTCGGTGATGACGAAGTCGAAGTCGCCGTCGCGCAGGCGCTCGAGCGCGGCGGCGCCGTCGGCCGCTTCGTCGACGGCGTCGAAGCCCATCTCGCGCAGCAGCCCGCGCGTGACGCGGCGCATGGTGGAGAAGTCGTCGACGATGAGAAAGCGCATGGCGCCGGTCCGCAGGGTGCTCAGCGGCTCGGCGGCGCAGCGGGCGCGTCGCTACCGGCCGCGCTCAGGGCGGCGGCGTCGACTTCGCCCTGGTTCGGCAGGAGCTGCAGCAACCGGTCCTCGGCCTCGTGGTTCATGACGATGATGCTGATGCGCCGGTTGGTCGGGCTCTGCGGATCGCCCGGCACGAAGAGTCGGCTCGAGGCCAGGCCTTGCACGAGCAGCATGCGATCGTCGGGCAGGCCGCCGCCGACGATTTCGCGTCGCGACGCGTTGGCGCGGTCGCTCGACAACTCCCAGTTGCTGTAGCCGCGCTCGCCGCCGACGAAGGGCTGAGCGTCGGTGTGGCCTTCGAGCGTGATGCGGTTCGGCACGTCCTTCAGCACATGGCCGATCTCGCGCAGGAGCTCGCGCATGTAGGGCTTCACGACGGCGCTTCCGCTGTCGAACATCGGCCGGTTCTGCTCGTCGACGATCTGGATGCGCAGGCCGTCCTTGGTCATGTCGAGGCGGATCTGCGACTTCATCGCGGCGAGCTTGGGGCTGGCGGCGAGCGCTTCCTCGACCTTGGTCTTGAGCGCCTCGAGGCGCGCCTGCTCGGCGCGCTTCTGTTCCGCCTGCAGGGCCTTGAGATTGAGCAGCTTGCGCTTGGCCTGGACGTCGCCGTCCTTGACCTGGCCGGTCGAGCGCGACAGGTCGGCGCCGCCCCCGCGCACCACGAACGACGAGTCGCCCGAGCCGCTGCCGCCCATCAGCGAGACCTTGAGCGGCGCGTTGAAGAAATCGGCGATGCCCTTCTTGTCGCCCTCGGTCGTCGAGCCGAGCAGCCACATGAGGAGAAAGAACGCCATCATCGCCGTCACGAAGTCGGCGTAGGCGATCTTCCACGCGCCGCCGTGCTTCGCGTGCCCGCCCTTGCGGACCCGCTTGATGATGATCGGCTGGAGCTTCTTGGAGTCGCCGGCCATGTCAGTCTTTCGATCCGGCTTGCGCGGCCACGAGCAGCGGGCGACCCACTCCGCTCATGTCCCCCGAAGCGCGGCTGCGCCGCGCTTCTCCTCCTTTACTTCGCTCCGTGGGCCGCCCACTGCTCGTGGCGGGCCGGATGGCTCGCCCTCCGAGGCGCGGCGAGAGCTGTGCAGGATCGGGTCGGTGGGGCGCTCTGCGGAGCGAAGTAAAGGAGGAGAGCCGGCGCGCAGCGGCGGCTCGGGGGACATGAGCGGAGCAGAGCGCCCCGGCGGCCCGATCCGACCCGCCCGCATTCCGCGACGAGGAGTGCGAGATCACGCCTTCTTGCCTTTGACGTGGCCTTCGAGCTCCGAGAACGTCGGCCGGTCCTTCGAGTACAGCACCTTGCGCCCGAACTCGACCGCGACCTGCGGCGCGTAGCCCTGCATCGAGGCGAGCAGCGTCGTCTTGATGCACTGCAGCTCCTTGGAGCCTTCGTCGACCTTCTGCTCGATCAGGCCGCCGAGCGGCTCGACGACCGCATACGCGAGAAGAATTCCGAGGAAGGTGCCGACCAGCGCCGAGCCGATCATGCCGCCCAGGATCGCCGGCGGCTGGCCGACCGAGCCCATGGTGTTGACGACGCCGAGCACCGCCGCGACGATGCCGAAGGCCGGCAGCGCGCCGGCCAGCCGCGCCAGCGCGTTGACCGGGCCGTGCGACTCGTTGTGGTGGGTCTCGATCTCGCTGTCCATCAGGCTCTCGATCTCGTGCGAGTTGAGGTTGCCCGAGACCATCATGCGCAGGTAGTCGGTGATGAACTCGACGACGTGGTGATCGGAGCCCACCACCGTGTACTTCTGGAAGATCGGCGAGGCGGACGGGTCCTCGACGTCCTTCTCGATGGCCATCAGGCCTTCCTTGCGCGCCTTCTGCAGGATGTCGTAGAGCAGCGCCATCAGCTCCATGTAGCGCGCCTTCGAATACTTCGAGCCCTTGAGCACGCTGGGAATCGCCGCGAGCGTCGCCTTCAGCACCTTTGGCTGGTTGTTGACGGCAAAGGCGCCGAGCGAGCCGCCGAGGATCGCCATCAGCTCGGTCGGCAGGGCGTGCAGGATGACGCCGATATTGCCGCCGTGCAGGATGAAGGCTCCGAAGATGCAGCCGAGTGCTACGCCGTAGCCGAGCAGGACAACCATGGTGATGTGAATCCGGTACGCGCCTGCGGACCTTGCTCGCCGGCACGTGCCATATATCGGCCCGGCTCCCGCTCACTTGAGCGTCGGCGGCCGGTGTGTTGGCCGGTCCGCGCATCAGGGGCGCAAACGCGGCCAATAAAAAAGAGGCGGGTCCCGAAGGACCCGCATTCAAAGCACACTGGAATGTGCTGGAGGAGACAAGCAAGAAAACCAGAGAACCCGTTCTTTCGGCAGGTGCGCGAAGAACTTGAGGCCTTTGTTCAATGCATCTGGATCGAGCCCAGTGCCTTGCCCTTGCCGGCGCGCGCCGGCGGGCTGCACAGGCCGCACACGTAGTGCTTGGCGATCTCGTGCGGATGCGTGACGAACTGGCCGCCGCAGCTCGAGCACTTGGTCATGGTCAGCATGCCGTTGTCGACGAACTTGACGAGGCGCCAGGCGCGCGTGACCGAGAGCAGCGATTCGAGGCCCTGGGCGGTGGTCTGCTCCTGGTAGAGCTGGTAGGCCTTGATGACGGCGTCGATCTCGTCCATCTCGCTGACCTTGTTCAGGTACTCGTGGATGTTGAGAAAGAGCGAGGCGTGGATGTTCGGCTGCCAGGTCATGAACCAGTCGGTCGAGAAGGGCAGCTGGCCCTTGCTCGGCGACTTTCCGGCCACTTCCTTGTAGAGGCGAAGCAGCCGCTCGTAGGAAAGATCGGTCTCCGATTCGAGGACTTGCAACCGGGCGCCGAGCTGGATCAGCGCGACCGCGCGGCTGATCTGCCTGGCCTCGGTGAGGATGCTCTTCTGGCGCATGATCAGGCCGCCTCTTGATGGCGGCCGGCCATCAGGATCGAGGCGTGCAGGCGGTTCGTGCTGTCGTTGGCGGCGCTCTTGCCGTGGTTGGTGAGCAGGCCCCAGACCATGTCGTCGTCCATGCGAAAGCGGCAGAGCAGCGTGTTGCCGGCGGCGATCTTCATCATCTGCGCCGGGGTCAGCAGGCCGATCAGCGCCGCGTTTTCCTCGCTGATGCCGAGGCGGTAGAGGGCCTGGTCGCGGTCGGTGCGGATGAGGCTCTGGGCCAGCATCAGGTACGACAGGTTGGCTTCGCGGATTTCGTTCAGGATCTGGTCGGCATTCATTCGGGGGCTCCGGTTTCGGGGGTTCGCTTGCGGTGCAGGTCTTTGCCTGCGATGGAATGAATTCTGATCAGACGAGAAGCCGCGGGCCATCAGGCCATCTCGGTCGCTTGAGTCCAGCTTCTTCCAAGGCCGGTGTCAGGCAAGTTCCTACACACCCGTCGCCGAAGCCGACGAACAGCCCGGTCCGTGAGCCCTTGTTCGTGGCATACCGCAAGGCCCGGCTGTCCAGAATCGGTTGCAACGAAGCCTCCTTCGCGACCGCCATGAGCCAGCCTCCCGTCTTCAGCATCTGCGTGCCGACGTACAACCGCGGCCGCTACCTTGCCTCGCTGCTCGAGAGCCTGGTCGTGCAGATGGCCGCCTTCCCGTATCCGTACGAGATCGTCGTCTCGGACAACGCCAGCAGCGACGACACGCCGGCGGTGGTGGCGCGCTTCGCCGGGCTGCTGCCGATCCGCTCGATCCGCCATGCCGAGACCCTGGGCTGCTATCCGAACGTGGTGTTCGCGATGACGCAGGCGCGCGGCCGCTACATGATGTACCTGGCCGACGACGATTGCGTGCTCGGCGATGCGCTCGCCGAGGTGGTCGCGACGATGCAAGCCGATCCCGCCGTCGTCATCACCTATGCGCCGTGGATGCTCTTCGACCTGGTCGGGCAGCAGGCCCAGGGCCAGTTCTACGAGGTGCCGCGCGACCTGCGCGTCGAGCCGGGCCAGTACGCCGAACTGCTCGGGCACATCCTGCGCCACCACATCTTCCCCGAGATCTACGTCGCCCGCACCGAGGTGATGAAGCGGCTGATGCCGCGCGTCAACGACATCGCCTTCTACGCCTTCAGCCAGGCGGCGGACTACCTGAACCAGGGCGCGGTGCTGATCAGGAAGCAACCCTTCTACGTCGCCATCACGCGCTACTTCGCCGACGACGTGCGCTCGCAGGTCGGCAACGGCGAGGTCGAGGTCGCCTGGGACCGCTACCGCGGCGGCCTCGAATACATGATGGCGCGCGCCGGCAACGGCATCGGCGCCGAGGAGCGCGCCGGGCTGCACCTGCGCATCCAGCACCTGATCGCGGTGCGCATGTCGGTGGCGATCCGCCTGCGCCACAACCAGGGCAAGGACCCGCTCGACGTGCACACCCTGGCGATGCGCCTGAAGGGCATGGGCTACGAGCACCTGCTGCCGGTGCCGATGAAGATCCTCGCTTCGAAGGCGACGCTGCATTTCCTGCTGCAAGACGCGGCGCTCAACCGCGGCATGGAGCGGCTGGTCTGCGTCGGCCCGTTCGACGCCGATGCCAAGGACTACCTGAAGCAGCACGCCGGCCGGCCGGTCGACTTTCTCGGCCAGGCGCCCAAGGCGCATGTCAAGGACGCCCTCCTCTTCGTCAGCGACCGGATCGAAGGCTTCGATCCGCCGGTCGAGGAGCAGCAGGCGCGAAACCTGCACATCGTTCGCGAGCGGGATCTCTGCGACCGCTTCGGCCTGGTGCCGGGCTGACGCGCGCCGACCCGATCGGCCACCCCCCGAGCCATGATCGAGATCGACGCCACGGCCCGCGTCTCGCCGCTCGCCGACATCGAGGACTCGGTCCGCGGCAGCCGCATCGTCCTCGGCGCGCACTCGACCATCGACAGCTTCGTCAAGATCAAGCCGGCCGGCGGAAGCGGCGACCTGATCATCGGCGACCACTCGGTCGTCAACTCGGGCTGCGTGCTCTACACCGGCAACGGCATCCGCATCGGCGACCACGTCGCGATCGCCGCCAACACCACGCTGGCTCCGGTCAACCACGCCTTCGCCGACCGCTCGCGGCGTATCGACGAGCAGGGCTTCCTGCCCGGCAAGGGCGGCATCGTCATCGAGAACGACGTCTGGATCGGCGCCAACTGCGTGCTGCTCGACGGCGCGGTGCTGCGTCGCGGTTGCGTCATCGGCGCCGGCTCGCTGGTGCGCGGCGAAGTCGCGGCGTACACCGTGAACGCCGGCAATCCGCTGCTGCGGCTGGGCGAGCGGCAATGAAGCGAGCCACCGTCGTCGGCGCCGGCGGCTTCATCGGCAGCCGGCTCGTGGCGCACCTGCAGCGACTCGGCTGGGACTGTCTCGCGCCGGCGCGAGAGGATCGCGCCTTCCTGCGCCAGCCACTCGGCACCGTGTTCCATTGCGCCGGCCTCACCGCCGACTTCGCGCGCCGGCCGCACGACACCGTGCGTGCCCACGTCGGTCTGCTCGACGATCTGCTCGAGCAGGCCGAGTTCGACGCCCTCGTCTACCTTTCGTCGACCCGCCTCTACGACGGCTGTCGCCTCGGCCCCGACGCCACGGCGGTCGACGAGGACACGCCGCTCGCCCTCGACCCGGCCGAGCCGCGCCATCTCTACGACCTCTCGAAAGCGCTCGGCGAGTCGCTCTGCCGACAGGCGAGCGGCGGCCGCGCGCGGATCGCCCGCCTGTCTTGCGTCTACAGCGGCGCCGACGACGATGCCGACGGCTTCCTCGGCACCCTGCTCTCCCGCGTGCGCGCGCCCGGACGCGGGCCGGTGCTCGAGGTCGATTCGTCGGCCGAGGCGAGCCGCGACTACGTCCACGTCGAGGACGTGATCGAGGCGCTGGTCGCGATCGCGAGCCGCGGCACGCAGCCGCTCTACAACGTGGCCGGCGGCGTCAACGTCGCCAACCGGCAGTTGTTCGCCCGCCTCGGCGAAATCGCCGGCTGCGATGTGCGCGCACTGTGCCACGAGCCCGTGCCCTCTCCCGCCCCGATCTCGATCGAGCGCATGCACCGCGAATTCGGATGGCGCCCTCGACATCTGCTCGACCGGTTGCCCGCGCTCCTTGCCGAGGCCGTGCCATGCTGACCTTGAGCCTCGGCAGCAGCGACAGCCTGTTGGGCTACGTCGGCCGGCAGCTCGACCACTTCTTTCCCGATGGCCGCGGCGATGCCGAGCGGCCGGCGCTGCAGGCGCAGTTCGAGCCCGCTCTGCGCCGCCTCGAGCGCTGCATCGCCGAAGTGCGGATGTGGACGCCGGGGCAGTTCGACCCCCTGCATTCGTCGCAGTACACGACCTTTCTCTACTACCTGGCGAACACGCTCTGGCGTGCCGGCGCGGAGCGCCCTCTCTGCAACAAGCTCTTCGGCCTGAACAAGGCGCTGAACGGCATCGACCTGTTCTACGAGATCGAGATGCCGGAGGTGTTCTTCATCGGCCACTCGGTCGGCATCGTGCTCGCCAAGGCGCGCTACAGCAACCGGCTCGCGCTCTACCAGAACAGCACCGTCGGCAAGAACCACGGCGAAGCGCCGACGCTCGGCGAAGGCGTGGTGATGTACCCGAACACGGCGATCATCGGCCGCTGCGAGATTGGCGCGGGCACCGTCATCGCGCAAGGCACGAGCATCGTCAACCGGAGCACGCCGGGGAACTGCATGGTGTTCCAGGGCGATGGCGGTGGCCTGGTGGTCAAGCCGCCGACGCGGGACGTGCTCGCCGACCTGTTTCGTTGACCCGTCACGCCGAAAGCGTTTACGCTAGTGGCCTCGCGGCAGCTACGAAAGGAGGTGATATGTCTTCATTCTCTAGGTCCGGGGCGGATTCCGACTGACATAGTCGCTCTGTAGCCAGACCCGCGGGCGCTCCGCACCATTGGTGGGAGCGCCCGCGTCACGTCAAGGGCATGCGGTGACTGTTTTCGACCCATAGCGGGCCATCATCACGACGCACCGCCGACACTCGTCCGGCGCGGCTGACACGTTTGATTCGCGTGTAACCTTCCGTCAGTGCTCTTGGGGCATCCTCGGAGCTGCAAGCGCGGTCCGTCCGGAGGGAATGACCTTTGAGCCTCATTGATCAAGCAGTTCGAGCAGGACTGTTCGCCGTCGTCGTCAGCGGACTCAATTTGCTGCCGGCGGCCGCGGTCGCGGCGAAGGGCTCGGAAGAATGCGCGACCCTCGCTCACCTGCCGCTGACCGGTGCGACGGTATTGAGTGCGGAGTTCAACGAAGCGGGCAGCTTCAAGACCTCGGACGGAAAGCTGCTGCTCAAGCAGAATGCCTTTTGCAGAGTCGTAGGGCGCGCCTCACCGTCCAGCGATTCGGACATCCGTTTCGAGGTGTGGCTTCCGGCGTTCGATTGGAACGGGCGCCTTTGGGGCGTGGGCAACAGTTACTTTGCTGGCTCGATTTCGCAGCGTGCGTTGGGCAGTCGCATGGCCGAAGGCTACGTGGCAGTAGGCACCGATACCGGACACCGCACCGATGACCAAGCGGACACGCGCTGGGCAATTGGTCATCCGCAGAAGGTGATCGACTTCGGCCACCGCGGCATCCACGAAGCCGCCGTCAATGCCAGGCTCATCGTTGCAGCGTTCTATGGTCGGCCGCCCGCTCGCGCGTATTTCGGATCTTGTTCCAACGGCGGCCGGCAGGCGTTGATGGAAGCCCAGCGCTACCCCGAGGACTACGACGGCATCATCGCTGGTGCGCCTGCACACGACTGGACCAACATCTACATCGGGGACGGGGAATTGCAGTTCAAGTGGTTCGCGGACGGGTCTCACCACATCCCGGCGGCCAAACTCGCCGCCATACAGTCCGCGGTCCTGGCCGCGTGCGACGAAATCGATGGCGTAAAGGATAGCGTGATCGACGAACCCGGCCAGTGCACGTTCGATCCGCGGGTGCTCGCGTGCAGCGGTCCGGAAACCGATCAGTGTCTGACATCGCCGCAACTGGATACCTTGCGTCAGCTCTATGCGGGCAAAACCTCTGAAACAGGCAAACCTCTGCTGCGTGGCTATGCCAAGGGAGCGGAGGCCGGCCTGGACGAAGCCCACTTCCGGTCGGGCCCGGGCACGGACGATTTGTTCAAGGACGTACATGGGTTCTGGAGAGACCTGGTATTCGAAGATGCGGCATGGGACTTCCGCACCTACGACATGGAGCGCGATGGCCGCCTGGCAGATCGAAAGCTCGCCTCGGTGCTGAATGCCAACGACGCCGACTTGAGCCGGTTCGCGGCGCGTGGCGGAAAGCTGATCCTCTGGCACGGTTGGGCTGATCCGCTGCCTCCGCCGATCGGCACGATCGACTACCTTTCTCGCGTCGAGTCAACGATGGGGACCAAACGAACGAGCGAGACGGTGCGCCTCTTCATGGCGCCCGGCATGGGTCACTGCGCAGGAGGAGATGGGCCTAACAGCTTTGGTCAGTTCCTGGCAGGAAGCGGCGATCCCGACATCAGCCTGGGCGCGGCGCTGCAGCGCTGGGTCGAGGAGGACGTTGCCCCAGAACGAATCGTCGCCACCAAACGCAAGAATGATGACGATCCAGTTAGCGAAATCGTCCGCACGCGACCGCTGTGTGCCCACCCGCTCGTGGCCCGCTACCGGGGCACCGGTAGCACCGATGTCGTCGCCAATTTCGATTGCAAGAGGCCTCGGTAGTGCTGCGAATGACCGCTCAAGTTCAGCAACGCGTTTGACCGCTTCTGGCCGGTCAGTGACCTTCGCTGTTCGTCGCTGATCGACCCGAATCGGACACAGACAATTTCATTCGCTCAGGGCCGAAGCAGACGTTCATTAGGGCTTCGACTGGCCCTCGCGGCAGACGTCTGCTCAGCGTTGCTCGATGGTGCCCTCTTCGATCATCCGGCGCCGTGTTCGTTCATGCCAGGCGGACCGAGGCATGTGTCCCGGCGTGGCCTCGACCATCTGTTGCGTGAGCCGATAAATCTCGTCGTCGGAAAGGCTGAGATCGAGCGGAATGGACACCGGCGGCAGGTACCACGGGGTCTGGACGAAGAGCTCGATGCGATTGCCCTCCGGGTCGGCGAAGTAGATCGACCACGAACCGCCATGATTGGTTGGGTTGAGAGCTGAAACGGCGTGTTCGAGGAGGCGGCCGTGAACCCGTCGAAGCTCGGGGAAGTCGACGACGCGAAACGAGATCTGGTTGATGGTCGACGCATGCGCCGGGTCGCGTCCAGGCACGAGCACGATCTGATGGTGCTCGTCGGGATCGCGCGAGAGGAACACGACATTCACTCCCCGGATCAAGGCGCGGTCCGTAATGCAGAAGCCGAGCACGCCGGTGTAGAACTCAACCATCGGTGCCATGTCCACGACATAGACACCCATGTGCGCGAATGCCATCCTGGGCGCTTCACTCATAGCTGTGCTCATTGTTAGGTTGAAGGCGCAGTGAGGAACCTTTCACGCCAGCAGCGCCGCCACCGCGGCACGGGCTTCTCGCAAGACCGCGACAGGCAGCCCATGCGCGATCAGCGCATTGGCGGCGAACAAGCCACCAATGCACCCTCCGACGATCACCACGCTCGGTCGCGATGCCACAAGAGCCGCCTCGAAAAGTGTTCAACGCCACATCTTACGAGGCAACGGAGCGAAACAGGTAATGCGCGTCGGCTTCGGGTCGGTGCAAACCGGCGAACGACCACTCCCAGCGGCTTTGCTGTACAGCCGCTCTTGGTGGAAGCAGCCATCAAGCGCCGCTGCGTCTCTTCGATCCCCCTGCTTGCGCAGGAGCGGAAGCCGACCGGCCGGAGGAACCTCGCGGTCCAGGCCCGGGCTTTAGAAGACCCGCAGCTCGGGCACCGCGGTCACGAAGCGTCCTCCCCAGCCGCGCACGCACGCGAGCTGGGCGGCGATCTCCTCGCGCAGGTTCCAGGGCAGGATCAGCACGAAGTCCGGGCAATGGGTCCGCAGCGCCTCGGGCGCAAGCACCGGAATGCGCGAGCCGGGCAGCCAGCGACCCTGCTTGTGCGGCGAGGCATCGACGACGAAGGGCAGCAGGTCGGGCCGCACGCCTGCGTAGTTGAGCAGCGTGTTGCCCTTGGCAGCCGCGCCGTACGCGGCGACCGATCGACCAGCGCGCTTCTGCTCGACGAGGAAGACGACCAGATCGTTCTTGATGCCGTCGGCGCGCGCCTGCAGGCCGCGATAGAAGGCGTGGCCGCGCATGCCGGCGCTGTCTTCCTCGGCGAGCAGCGCGGCGACGCGCGGCTCGACCGGGCGGGTGTTGGCGGCGTGCTGGGCCCAAACGCGCAGCGACCCGCCGTGCGTCGTCAGGCGCTCGACGTCCCACACGACCAGGCCCTGCGCCGCGAAGATGCGCTGCACCGTGCGCAGCGAAAGATACGAGAAATGCTCGTGGTAGATCGTGTCGAACTGGCCGTGCGTGACGAGCTGCAGCAGATGCGGGAACTCGACCGTCACCGTACCTCCGGGCGCCAGCGCCTCGCGAAAGCCGCCGACGAAGTCGTTGATGTCGGGCACGTGCGCGAGCACGTTGTTGCCGAGAATGAGGTCGGCCTTGCGTCTCTGCGCGGCGAAGCGCTCTGCGAAGGCGGTGCCGAAGAACTCGCCGATCGTCTCGATGCCGCGTGCCCGAGCCGCTTCGGCCGTGCCCGCGGTCGGCTCGATGCCGACGCAGGGGATGCCCCGCTCGGCCACGTACTGGAGCAGGTAGCCGTCGTTGGAAGCGACTTCCATGACCAGCGACGAAGGCCCCAGCGATAGGCGCGCACTGACCCGCTCGACGTAGCGCCGCGCATGCGCCAGCCACGAACTCGAATACGACGAGAAGTAGACGTAGTCGTTGGAGAAGAGCGCGTCGTGGCGCTGTACTTCGTCGACCTGGACGAGCCGGCATTCCGGGCAGGTCAGCACCTTGAGCGGAAAGTGCAGCTCGGGCCGGGCCAGGTCTTCGGCACGCAGGAAGGCGTTCGACGGCGGCGCGGCGCCGAGGTCGATGAAGACGTCGTGCGTTTCGTCGAGCGCGGTCGCGCAGTGGCGGCACTTCATGCCCGCACGCCTTCGCAACCGGCATCGATGGAACGAAACGACCGGTCGCGCGGCGACATCGCGGTCTCCGGCTCGGGCCAGGCGATGGCCAGCCGCGGGTCGTCGTGCCGCACGCCGTCCTCGCGATCGGGCGCATAGGCCTCGCTGTGCTGATAGAGCAGCTCGCAGCGATCGGCGAGCGACTGGAAGCCGTGCGCGCAGCCGGGCGGGATCAGGATCTCGCGCTGGTTGTCCTCGGAAAGCTCGACGGCATGCCAGCGGCCGAAGGTGGAAGAGCCTTCGCGCAGATCGACGGCGACGTCGAAGACGCGGCCGCGCAGGCAGCGGATCAGCTTCCATTCGGCAGCCGGCGCGCGTTGGAAATGCAGGCCACGGATCGTGCCGCGCCCTTGCGTGATCGAGTGGTTGACCTGGACGAAGCGAAGACCAGGCGCGACGCGCTCGAAGGCTTCGGCGCAGAACACGCGCGTCAGGCTGCCGCGCTCGTCGGCGCGCGGCACGGTCGCGATCTCCCACACGCCTTCGATCGGCGTCCGCTCGAACTTCATGCGGCTTCGGCGATGCGTGCCGGCGCCCAGCCGAGACCGGCGAGGCGCGCGTCGGCGACATAGCGCGCGAGGTCGTCCTGGCTCATCGACTCGCCGTGCTCGTGCTGGCGGCGATACCAGCCGGTCGTGCGTTCGATGGCACGAGCTGCGTTCCACACCGGTCGCCAGCCCAGCCGCTCGCGCGCCTTGCCGGAATCGAGACAGAGCATTTCCGCCTCGTGCGGTTGCGGCGTGCGATCGAGTTCGCAGCGCATCGCGGGCCAGCCCCGCGCAAAGGCGACGATGACCTGCGCGACGCTGAGCTGCCCTGTGGCGTCGGGACCGAAGTTCCAGGCCTCGGCCGCCGTGCCCGGATCGGCCAGCAGGCGCTCGCCGAGCGTCAGGTAGCCGGCGAGCGGCTCCAGTACGTGCTGCCAGGGCCGCGTCGATTGCGGACGGCGGATCGAGGTCGCGTGGCCGCTCGTAGCCGACCGCACGAGATCCGGAATGAGGCGGTCCTCGCTCCAGTCGCCGCCGCCGATGACGTTGCCGGCACGTGCCGTGGCCAGTGCGACGACGCGGTCGCTCTCGCCGCCTTTGGCGAGAAAGCTGCTGCGGTAACTCGCCGAGACGATCTCGGCGCAGGCTTTGGAGGCGCTATAGGGATCGTGCCCGCCGAGCGCGTCGTCTTCGCGATAGCCGTGGGCGGTCTCGCGATTGAGATAGCACTTGTCGCTGGTCGCGTTGACGACGACGCGCACGCTCGACGTTGCGCGTACCGCTTCGAGCAGGTTCACCAGACCCATGACGTTGACGTCGAAGGTGGCGGCCGGCTCGCGATAGCTGCGCCGCACCAGCGGCTGCGCGGCGAGATGGAAGACGATCTCGGGCTGGTAGCAGTCGAGCGCGGCGCGCACCGCCGCGGCGTTGCGCAGATCGACGAGCGCTTCGTCGATGGACAGGCCGAGCAGGCGAAGATGGTTGGGACCTTCTTCGGGCGGCAGCGCGAGGCCGCAGACGTCGGCGCCGAGCGCCTGCAGCCAGAGCGCCAGCCACGAGCCCTTGAAGCCGGTGTGGCCGGTGACGAGGACGCGCCGGCCGAGGTAGGCGCCGCCGAACAGGTCGTCGAACGGCCCCTGCAGGCTGAGTGCGTCGAACGGTGCGTCGCGCTTCATGCCCAGACCTTCCACGGCGCGGCGCCGGACTGCCAGAGCTCCTCGAGCCGCATCCTGTCGCGCAGCGTGTCCATCGGCTGCCAGAAGCCGCGGTGCGTGAACGCCGAGAGCTGGCCGTCGCGCGCGAGCTGCTCCATCGGCCCGCGCTCCCAGACCGTGGCGTCGCCCTCGATGTGCTTCAGCACCTCGGGCTCGAGCACGAAGAAGCCGCCGTTGATCCAGCTTCCGTCGCCTTGCGGCTTTTCCTCGAAGCGGGTGATGCGCTTGTCGACGATGTCGAGCGCGCCGTAGCGGCCCGCCGGCTGCACCGCGGTCAACGTGGCGAGGCGCTTCTGCTCGCGATGGAAGGCGATCGACGCGCCGATGTCGACGTCGGCCAGGCCGTCGCCGTAGGTGAAGCAGAACGTGCCGTCGTCGAGGTAGTCGCGCACGCGGCGCAGGCGACCGCCCGTCTGCGTACTCTCGCCGGTGTCGACGAGGGTCACCCGCCAGGGCTCGCAATGGCGATGGCAGACCTCCATGCGGTTCTCGGCGAGGTCGAAGGTCACGTCCGACATGTGCAGGAAGTAGTTGGCGAAGTACTCCTTCACCAGGTAGCCGCGATAGCCGAGGCAGATCACGAACTCGTTGATGCCGTGGTGCGAATAGTTCTTGAGGATGTGCCAGAGCACGGGCTTGCCGCCGATCTCGACCATCGGCTTCGGCTTGACCGTGGTCTCTTCGGCGAGCCGCGTGCCGAGGCCGCCGGCGAGGATGACCGCCTTCATGACGTTTCCTCCACCGCTGCCGGAAGGTGATCGGGTCGCGCTCCGGAAGTGCAGCGCGCCCACATGCGGCCATAGAGATGCTCGATGTCCCTGGCGAATCGCTTGCCGTCGAACAGCGCGTTGATGCTTCGCTGTTCGGTCAGATGCGCCTTGATGCGCTCGCGCCGTGCCGGATCGGCGGCGAGCGCGAGGACCGTGTCGCGATAGGCGTCGATGTCGTCGGTGACGAGCTCGTCGAGGCCGGCGGTGTGCAGCAGGCTGGACGCGACGCGCTGCGCGAAGGTCGGGCCGCGCAAGGTCACGAGCGGCACACTGCACCAGAGCGCTTCGCCGGCAGTGGTGTGCGCATTGCACGGCCAGGTGTCGAGGAAGATGTCGACGTGAGCCAGGCGGCTGAGGTGCGCTTGCAGCGGCACGAGCGGCGCGAACGCAAGCCGATCGGCCGTGATGCCGCGCTGCAAGGCCGCCTCGGTGAGTGTCGCCCGCACGTTCGCGTTCCATTGCAGGAGCCAGAGCACGGCATCGGGCAGCGCGTGCAGCAACACGCACCATTGATCGAACACCGCGGCGGAAATCTTGTAAGACTGGTGAAAGCCGCAGAGCAGCAGCGCGCCTTCGGGCACGCCCCAGTCGGCGCGCGTCGAAGGCATCGGCAGCGGCCGGTGCGCATCGTTGGGCTGGTAGCAGTTCGGAAGCTGGGCGATCCTCTCGGCGAAGTTCGCTGAATCGGCGAGCGGGGTCACGACCGGGTCGCCGATCAGGTAGTCGATGTAGGGCGCGCCGGTGGTGCCGGGAAAGCCGAGCCAGGTGACCTGCAACGGCGCCGGGCGCTGCGCCAGCACCGGCAGCAAGGTGTCGCAGGTGGCTCCCTTGAGGTCGACAAGGATGTCGATCTCGAGCTCCCTGACGCGCTGCGCCATCGCCACGAAGTTCAGCCCGCGCATCTCCTCGAAGTGCTCGCTCGCCGCGACCATGCGCTGCCGCATCGCCGTCTTGTCGTCGGGACCGGTCGACAGCAGCGTCACCTCGAAGGCGCTGCGGTCGTGGCATTCGAGCACCTGCGCCATGAGCTGGCTGGTCGCGTGCTGATGGAAGTCGGCAGACAGGTAGCCGATGCGCAACCGCCCTTCGTGCGCGCGCGCGACCCGGCGCGGCAACGGGCGAACCATCGTTTCGACGTGCAGGGCATAGTGACTCGCCACCTTGAGCTGCTCGATCGGATCGTCGGCGAGCACGGCATGGGGAAAGGCGGCGGTCTCGAGCGCGACGCCGTCGGGCGCGGCGCGAACGGCACGGCGCAGACCCGCCATGGCGTCTTCGGCTTGCGGCCAGCGGCAGGCCTCGCGCTCCAGGAAGGCGAGCTGTCCGCGCGCCGCGAGGTCGCTGGTGTCGAGACCGAGCAGGACGGCGGTGCGCACGCACTCGGCGGCCTCCGCCTTCAGGCCCAGCTCCTTGAACGACATGCCGAGGCGAAAGTGCGAGAGCGCGTCGTCCATCTTCAGCGCCAGCGCGTCGAAGAAGGATCGGATCGCGTCTTCGTGACGGCGACTGCGCTGCAAGGCAACGGCCAGTGACACATGATGGTCGTACTCTCGCGGCACGTCGGCGGGCAAGGCTCGCAGGCAGGCCACGGCTTCCTCGGCGCGGCCGAGGCCGAGCAAGGCGTGCGATTCGAGCGTGCAAGCCAGCGCCGAGCGCGGATCGGCTTCGCGGATCTCGCGCGCGCAGCGTGCCGCCTCGGCCGTGCGGCCGGCCTTGATCAAGGCGTGCGCCGCGGCCAGCGCATAGGCCGGGTCGCCATGAAGGCCGCTCGCCTGCTCGAACTCGCTCGCGGCCAGCGGCCACTGCTCGCGCCGCGCATGCCCTTGTCCCGCTTGCCAGCGACGATGGGCGCGCGCGTGCTCGCGCGAGGCACCGGGACGCGCGGGGTTCGGAAGTGCGAGAGCCATGGTTGCGAAGGCCGTGGCGCCGCGGCCAGGCCGCGACGGCTCACGAAAAGTCATGCACCAAGCGTAGGTGGCGCGGCCTGCCCTGAACGCTTGAAATGAGGCCACTCCGCGGGCCAGTTCGGCGTCAGGCGGTCGCGCGGACAGGCAAGGCCGAGCGATCGCCCCATGCGACGTCGGTGTCGCGGCGCATCGCGGCCGCTCGCTCGCGCCAGCGCGCGGCTTCGACGTCGTGGCCCAGCCCCGCGTGCAGCACCGAAAGGTTGTGCGCCGCGAGAAAGCTGCCGCGGCCGCGTACCGTGTCGTGAAGCTGCGGCTGCTCGCCGATCTCGATGGCGCGCAGCCAGCTCGACTCGATCATGGGCACCAACTCGACGGCACGCTCAGGCTGCGCCACGGCCCAATCGAGAAACAGGTCGCCAAGGGTGAAGAAGAAGTCGGGCGAATCCGGCCAGCGCGGCATCTCGGCGTCGGCGAGCGCGATCGCGTCTTCGAAGCGCTCGAGCTTCTTCAAGGTGAAGAGCGCGCGCAGCACCAGGTCGTGACGCCAGGCGGCGCGTGCTTCGGCACGCTCCAGTGCATTCGCGTAATACGGCGAAGCTGCCTCGAACTGCGCGCGCACCTCCAGGTCCTTGCCGAGCTGATAGTGCAGGTAGGCGTCGTCGGGATCGACCTCGAGCGCGAGGCGAAGCAGCATCTCGTTGCGTCCCTGCTTCCTGGCCTTTTGCGCGTCGAGATAGCCGTCGTGAGACACGCGGAGCGAGAGACGCCGGCGCGGCAAGGCCGAGACCGGCTGCTCGTGCACGCGGCCGGCGTAAGTCACGCCGCGCGGCAGCACGCGCGGCAGCCAGCTCGGCGCTTCTTCGATTCTCCCTCCCGAGACATCGAACAGGCTGGCGACGCTGATCTGGCCGATGAAGTCGGCGGCCTCGTGTCGCAGCGCCGCCAATGCATCGCCTCCGCCATCAATCCACTCGTCGGCATCGAGCACGAGTCGCCAGTCGGCGTCGCATGGGGCCAGTGCGGCGTTGCGCGCCGCTGCGAAGTCACAGGCCCACTCGAAGCGCTCTACGCGCGCGCCGGCGCGACGCGCGATCTCGATCGTCGCGTCGGCCGAGCCGGTGTCGAGCACGATCATCTCGTCGACCCACGGCCGCGCGCTTGCCAGGCAGCGCGCGAGGCAGCGTGCTTCGTCGCGCACGATCATGACGAGGGCGATTCGGTACATGTGAGGGGACGCGTGTTTGTGGAAGACGGCAAAGGCCTCTGCCGATAGCGAAGGGCCGGGCGATGTGAACACGCCGCTTCGATCGGACGACGGGCGATGAGGCATGCAAACACGGCCCTTTTCCACGGAAGCATGTCGTCCCGGCCAGGTTTGCGAAAACGCCACGCAATGTTTGGCCTCAAGTTCGCGTGGACGCGCTCGATAACCCTCCCAACGCACCTGGAGTTCAGGTTCGTGGTCCGGTTAGCCGGCCGAGGTCGGGCAGCAAGCAAGCGGCCAGACACACCGGTTGACTAGCGCGGGCGGTGCCGAAAGATGCGACGAAAGTCGTGGCTATCGGCAGGAAACGGTTGCGGAGAAAGTCCGCTTTCGAAGCAACTGCGTGTAACGCCGGCAGCTAGGCCGGGAGTCCATTAACCCTACGGAGTCTTTCATGTCCCTGACGATCAACACCAACATCAACTCGCTGAACGCCCAACGCAACCTCGGCGCTGCGCAGATGTCGCTCGCCACCTCGATGCAGCGCCTGTCCTCGGGCCTGCGCATCAATTCGGCTTCGGACGATGCCGCCGGCCTCGCCATCGCCGACCGCATGAATTCCCAGATCAAGGGCACCAACGTCGCGATCCGCAATGCCAACGACGGCATCTCGCTAGCGCAGACGGCGGAAGGTGCGCTGGCCACGGTCACCGACGCCCTGCAACGCATGCGCGAGCTGGCGGTCCAGGCCCAGAACGGCACGAACGGCACCAGCGACCGCGCCAACCTGGACACGGAATACCAGGCTCTCTCGGGTGAAATCACGCGCCTCGCCGCGCAGACCAAGTTCAACGGCGTGGCGATCGTCGGCAGCGGCGCCGGCGCGAACGTTTTCCAGGTCGGTGCCAACAACGGCGACACGCTGACGATCACGACGACTGCGGTTGTCACGGTGGCCGGCGACTTGACCACGTCGGCCAACGCCTCGACGGCCGTGGCTGCGCTCGACACGGAGCTCAACACGATCACCAGCAACCGTGCGACTTACGGCGCCGCGATCAACCGCTTCGGCTTCGCGATCTCGAACCTCGGCATCACCGCCGAAAACCAGACCGCCTCGCGCGGCCGGATCATGGACGCCGACTTCGCGTCGGAAACGGCGAACCTGTCGCGGGCGAACATCCTGCAGCAAGCCGGCACCGCCATGGTGGCGCAGGCGAACTCGCAGCCGCAAGGCGTGCTCGCCCTGCTGCGCTGAACCCACAAGGTTCTTCGCTTCGCCAGGCCGCCCTCCGGGGCGGCTTTTTTTGTCCTGCGGTCAACACGCCGCCCTTCGGGGCGGCTTTTTTCGTCCCGGCTTTGAATTGAGGGGAGGAAGGGCGTCTCCTCCAGCGACCGAACAGGGTCCGGCGACTCAAGAATGACGGCACGGGCTGTACCTCTTCGGCTTTGCCCGCTCCGGCAGTTTCGCCGGCATCGACCTTCACACAGCAGGAGCGCCCCATGCCCCAGACGATCAACACCAACATCAACTCGCTGAATGCGCAGCGCAACCTCAACAACTCGCAGATGTCGCTGGCGACCTCGATGCAGCGGCTGTCTTCGGGCCTGCGCATCAACTCGGCCAAGGACGATGCCGCCGGCCTCGCCATCGCCGATCGCATGAATGCGCAGATCAAGGGCACCAACGTCGCGATCCGCAATGCCAACGACGGCATCTCGATGGCGCAGACGGCGGAAGGTGCCTTGGCCACGGTCACCGACGCCCTGCAACGCATGCGCGAGCTGGCGGTCCAGGCGCAGAACGGCACCAACGGCACCAGCGACCGCGCCAACCTCGATACGGAATATCAGCAGCTTTCGGCTGAAATCACGCGCATCGCCACACAGACCAAGTTCAACGGGACGGCGATCGTCGGCGGCGGCGCCGGCGCACAGGTATTCCAGGTGGGCGCCAACAACGGCGACACGCTCACGGTCACGACCGCGGCGGTGACGACCGTCGTCGGCGACGTCAGCACCGCCGCGAATGCCTCGACGGCGCTGGCCGCGATCGACATCAAGCTCGACGCCATCACCACCGACCGCGCGACCTACGGCGCCGCGATCAACCGCTTCGGCTTCGCGATCTCGAACCTCGGGATCACCGCAGAGAACCAGACCGCGGCGCGCGGCCGCATCATGGACGCCGACTTCGCCGCCGAAACCGCCAACCTTTCGCGCTCGCAGATTCTGCAGCAGGCGGGCACGGCGATGGTGGCGCAGGCCAACCAGATGCCGCAATCGGTGCTGGCGCTCCTGAAGGGCTGAGTCGCTCGACCGCGGCAGCGCGAAAGGCCGTTCAAGTTCGGCGCGGGCCCGCCGATATGGATCTGAACGGCGGCGACCGGCCCTCGTGCCATCGCGCCCGTTCGGCCGCTGACTCCAGCGCCGCTCGCCTCATCGGAAAGGGTTGCCCGTGGCAACGATCAGCTCAGCAGGCATAGGCAGCGGCCTTGACGTCAACTCGATCATCACGCAGCTGATGGCGATCGAGAGGCAGCCGCTGACGAAGCTGCAGACGAAGGCGACGACGATCCAGAGCACGGTCTCGGAGTACGGCAAGATCAAAAGCGCCGTCTCGACCCTGAACGATCTCGCGACCAAGCTCGCCAGTCAGACGACCTGGGCCCAGACCACCGCCAACTCCTCGAGCACGGCCGTCTCGGCCTCGACCAACGGCTCCGCCGCCGGCACCTATTCGGTCGAGGTCCAGTCGCTGGCCAGCGTGCAGACGCTGGCCACCGGCATCGTCGCCTCGTCGACGGCATTGGTCGGCGCCGGCAACCTGCGCATCGAGCTCGGCACCTGGGGCACCAACCAGACCAGCTTCACGGCCAGCCCGACGGCGAGCGCGGTCAACATCACGGTCAGCGCGTCCGACACGCTGGCCAGCGTGCGCGACAAGGTCAACGGTTCGGGCGCCGGCGTCACCGCGCTCATCATGACCGACGCCAACGGCTCGCGCCTGCTGCTGCGCTCCAACACGACCGGCTCCGCCAACGCGTTTCGAAGCACGGTCACTGACGCGGACGGTGTCAACAACGACGCTTCGGGCCTCTCGCGACTGGCCTTCGACCCTTCGGCGGGCATCTCGGTCATGACGCAGAACCAGGTCGCGGCCAACGCCGCGGCAACGGTCAACGGCCTCTCGGTCAGCTCGACGAGCAACACGCTCGCGAGCATCGTCGACGGCCTGACCCTCAACCTGTCAGCGCAGACGACCGGGCCGGTGACGGTCAACGTCGTCGCCGACACAGCCTCGCTGAAGAAGACGATCACCGACTTCGCCGCCGCTTACACCGCCGTCAACACGCTGATCGCCGGCGATACCAGGTACAACGCGACGACCCGGACCGGCGGCATCCTGCAAGGCGACAGCAGCGCGTCGGGTCTGCAGCGCACGCTGCGCACGATGGCCGGCAGCGCGTCGTCGGCCTCTTCGGTGTTCAGCCACGTGTCGGACATGGGCTTGCAGCTCCAGGGCGATGGCTCGCTCACCGTCAACGCGACCCAGCTCGACAGCGCGCTCGCCAACCTGGCCGAGGTGAAGAAGGCCTTCGCCAACAGCAACCCGGCCGATCCGACGCAAGACGGCTTCGCCAAGCGCTTTCGCGTCGCCGCCGGCGCGATGCTCGCCGTCGACGGCGTGCTGACGACGCGCACCGACGGGCTCGGCCAGCAACTGCATCGCAACCAGTCCGATCAGGACAACCTGCAGACCCGCCTGACCGGCATCGAGGCGCGGCTGCGCGCGCAGTACACCGCGCTCGACAGACAGATGGCGCAACTCAACAGCCAGAGCGCCTACATCACGCAGCAGGTCGCCGCCTGGACTGCGAACAGCTCGAACAGGTAGCGTCGGCATCGCCGCTGCGGCGGTGATCCAAGGGCCGATCGGCCGGCGAAAAGCCCCGCTGTTGTCTCGCTCGCCGATTCAAGTCGCCGAAGGCCATACCGATATTCAGGGCAGGCCCATTTCTCGCACACACCCCACCCCATGTTTGCCGCCGCCCCGCTCCACCGCCACCCCGTCGCTTCGGCGGGCGCCTACCACCAGATCGGCGTCGAGACCGGCGTCGGCGGTGCCTCGGCCCACGAGCTGATCACGATGCTCTTCGACGGCTTCAACGATGCCGTTGCCCAGGCGCGCAGCGCCCTGCTGCAGAAGCGGGTCGAAGCCAAGTGCAAGGCGATCACGCGTGCCGTTCGCATCGTCGATGAGGGCCTGAAGGCGGTCCTCGACCTCGACGGCGGCGGCAAGCTCGCCGCCGACCTGAACGCGCTCTACGGCTACGTGGCCCTGCGCATGACCGAGGCCAACCTGAACAACGACAGCGCCGCCCTCGACGAGTGCGTGCGGCTGATGGAGCCGGTACGCGCGGCCTGGGTCGCGATCGGCCCCGGCGTCAGGGCCACTCCTTCGGCGCAATGACATGACCAGCGTCCAGACTTTCGGAGCCCGCATGAATTCCGTGCTGCTGAATTACTACGAAGCGATCGAGAAGGCGAGCCAGGACATGCTCGAGGCCGCTCGCGTCGGCAACTGGGACCATGTGGTCAAGCTCGAGGGCGCCTGCGCCGTGCTCATCGCGCAGCTCAAGAACACCGCTGCCGAAAAGCCCCTGCCGCAAGACGAGGCACAGCTCAAGTCGCGCATCATGCAGCGCATCCTGATCAACGACGCCGAGATCCGCCAGCTCGCCGAGCCCTGGCTCGAAGACCTCGACGAGATCCTCGCCGGCCGGCCGAAGACCCTGCACTGAGGCTGCGCGCCCAGCCCACAACGAACCGACAGACCTTCCCGCCACGAGGCACGCGATGGAAACGAGACCCGCACCGCTCGACGGAATGGACCAAGCCGACGGACTCGACGAGTTCCGTGTCTCTTCGCCGCGCGAGATCCAGGGGCTGCTCAAGCAGCTGCTCGACGGCTCGGTGCTGCTCAACCTCAATGCCCGCGACGGCAGCGTCTTCACCAGCGCGATCTGGACGATCGACAGCCAGCGAAGCACGATCGGCTTCAACGCCGACCCGGCCGACCCGGCGATGCAGTCGCTCCTTCAGTGCGACGAGGTCGTCGTCGTCGGCTATCTCGACAGCGTCAAGCTGCAGTTCGACGTGCACGACCTCATGCTCGTGCACGGCAACCGCGCCAGCGTGTTGAGCTGCCCGGCGCCACGCGAGATGTATCGCTTCCAGCGGCGCGAGTCCTTCCGTGTGAGGCCGCTGATGCGCAGCAGCCCGATGGCGCGCTTCAGCCACCCCGACCTGCCGGCGATGGACTGCGCGCTGCGCGTCATCGACATCTCGATCGGCGGCTGCGGCGTCTTCCTGCCGGAAGACCTGCCGGGGATGAATGCCGGCGCGATGCTGAACGCGGTGCGCATCGAGCTCGATACCGATACGAGGCTCGAGGTGACGATGCGGCTGCAGCACGTGACGGCCATCAACGCAGAGGCGCAGGGCGTGCGCCTCGGCTTCGAGTTCAAACGGATCGGCGGCGACTCGCTGCGGGCACTGCAACGCTTCATCGACCTGACGCAGAAGCGCGGCAAGCTGATGGCGCTCAACTAGGGTCATTTCGCGCTGCCTCGAGCCGCGCGACGAGCGCGGCGCAGCGGCGTCCGTCGAAATCGGCTGCACCGCCTGTGCGAGCGCGACGCAACGACGGCCGCGTCAGCGACAGCTCGATTCGATCGCAGAGGCCGCCGGACTCACGACCGGCACCGGCCGGTACTCGGCGTCGAAGGTTCTCGTCCAGTGCTCACCGCCGTCACGCGAGATCTCGATGCGCTGGCCGACGCGGCCGTCGGCGAGCGGACTGAGCGTTGTCCGGTCGAGAACGCGTCGGCCATCGGGCAGCGCGATCTCGCCCTGGAAGCGAACGCCGCCATCGGCAAAGCGCGCGATCAGGCGCTTTTCCTTCAGGCCGCCGGGGCGCAACGCCTGGTCGGTGACCCAGACCTGCTTCCAGAGCTTCTCGCCGGCCGAGTAGTAGAAGAGGCTCTCGCCGCGCGAGCCGTCGCTCGCTGTCCACGATTCGGTCACCGCGCAGCCACCGAGAATGCGCGCCACGCGGTCGTGGCCGGCCCGCTCGGCACCCGCGCAGACCTCCCACTCGCCGAGCCAGAAGTCGAGTTGCGCGAGCGCTGCTTCGGCGGCACAACCGGGCAGCTCGTCGGCGGCCTCTGCGGCAAGCGACGGCAACGCGACGAGACCGGCCACCGCGATGCGCCGCGCGATCGCCCTGCCGCGAACGCTCACGGGCGTCGAACGTACTTGCCGTCGAACAGCACCGTCCAGGTCTTGCCGCCGTCGGTGGAGGATTCCCAGAACTGGCGCACGCTGCCGTCGTCATTGGGCGTCCAGGTGATGCGCTGGTAAGCGCTGCCGGTCTCCGAGCCCAGCACGATGCGCTTGTCGACGAGGCCGCCGGAGATCATCAACAGGCCGCCGCTGCTGTCGACCCAGGTCTGGTGCCAGCGTTTGTCGGTGCTGTCGTAGATGTTGAGGCTCTTGCCGGTGAAGCCGCCGCGGCCGCTCCAGTGCTCGAGCAAAGCGCAGCCCGAGCTGATCGGCTCGATACGGTTCTCGCCCGCTTTCTGGCCGTCCGGCTGGAAGACGTCCCAGGTGCCGATCCAGAAGTCGAACTGCCGGTACTCGGCGCTCTGGCAGGCGGGCGGTGGCGCGGGCGGCGTCTGCGCGCCAGCGAAGGCGGCCGGCAGCGCGAGCAGGGTGGCGAGCAGCGAACGAGCGCCGCGAGAAGGCTTCGGCATGGCGGGGTCCGGCGTTACGAACCCGCGAGGCTAGATTGCGCGAGGCTCCTCGCCTGCGCAGATCTTGCGCAATTCACGCCGTCCGGCGTGGGTGCGTTTGGCGCTGACAGGCCCTAGGAGGCGGCGCGCGTCGAGGCGAGCGCGCGGCGCAGGCTGGAGCGGCTGCCGAAGCCGGTCTGCACGGCGACGCTCTCGGCGTCGTGCTCGCCGGTCTGCATCAGGCGTCGTGCCGCAGCCGCGCGACGCTGCACGAGAAAGCTGTGCGGCGTGACGCCATAGAGCGCGCTGAAGCAGCGCACGAAATGAAAGCGCGAGAGACAGGCGACTGACGCCATGCCGTCGAGGCCGATCGGCTCGGCGTGGCAGGTCTCGATGTAGTCGGCGGCCAGGCGCAGTCGACGCGCCAGCTCGGCGCGCGTCGAAGGCTTGGCGCGATCCAGGCGATCGACGGCGCGCGCATCGACGGCTTCGGCCGCGAACATCGCATCGAGCAGGAGCAGCAGTTGCTCCTCGAGCCACTCCTCGCTGCGCTCGCCGTCGAGCACGGCATCGCAGATGTGGCGCAGCATCGGGCTCACGAGCGCATCGTGCCGTCGCAGATGCTCCGAGAACTCGCCCCCCGGGACGTGGCGCATCGACTGCTCGAGCGCCGGCACCAGCGCGAGCTGGCGCGCCGCGCGCACCTCGCGATGCATACCGGGGCGCATGAACACGGCAAAGGTCCAGGCCGGCCGCGGCGCCTTGAGCACGCTGCCGTAGCTGCTGCCCTCGTTGAGGATCAGGTAGTTCCCGTCGTCGACGCTGATCTCGCGATGCTTGAGGCGATAGCGCTCGCGCCCGCGCCAGGCCATCTTGATCGACAGCGTCTGCGTCATCGTCGCGTATTCGGCAGAGCTCGACTGGCCGCAGATGACCGCGTTCTCCTTGCCCCATCGCGCATAGAAGCGGCGCCGGAACTCCGCGTTTGCGTTCGTTTCCGGCAGCGGCGGAAGGTCGGGGAGGGAGGTGTGGATCATGGCGCGACGAAGCGCCGATTGTGCAACCGCGAGGCCTAGACCTGCATGCTCATGACGTCGGAATACGCCTGCACGAGGCGGTTGCGCACCTGAAGCGTCGCCTGGAAGCCGATCTGCGCCTTCTGCATCGCGACCATGGTCTGCTCGAGGCTCACCGTCGGGTTGTCGAGCTGAACCTCGCGCTGCATGCGCGCCGCGTCGTTCTGCGTCTTGCTCACGGCATCGAGCGCCTGGCCGAGCGCCTTCTGGAAGCCGGTGCCTTCGGCCTTGCCCGGCCGGGCCAGCGGCACGCCGTCGGTGCCGAGCCCGGCGCGGGCCACCGCGGCGGCGAAATCGAATGGTTTCATGGTGACGTTCATGGGTCACTCCTTGGCCGGCATCGTAAGGATCGGAGCGCTTGGCCGGTGGCGGGAACTGGCGCGCCAATGCCCGGCTGTTCCGGCCATCCGCGACAGGGCCGTTACGAATAATTGCTCGCTACCCCGAGGTCTTTCCTGCCGTGTTCCGGCCTGCCACGAACTCCCATGGACAACGCCGTCGCTCTCCCCACCCGCTTGCAAGACGCCTCTCCGGCCTCGCTCGCCGGCCGCCTCGCCGCCATGCCGGCGCGCGGCAAGCTGAGCTTGGGGCTGGGCATCGCGGCGCTCGTCGTCGTCGTGCTCGCCATGACGATGTGGAGCTCGCACGGCGACTACAAGGTGCTCTACGCCAATCTCTCCGACAAGGACGGCGGCGCCGTCATCGCCCAGCTCTCGACGATGAACGTGCCTTACCGCATGTCCGAAGGCGGCGGCGCGATCCTCGTTCCCGCCGCGCAGGTGCACGATCTCCGCTTGAAGATGGCGACTGCCGGCTTGCCGAAGGGCGCGGTCTCGGGCTATGAGCTGATGGACAGCGCCCGCTTCGGCCAGACCCAGTTCCAGGAACGCCTTACCTTCCAGCGCGGCCTCGAAGGCGAGCTGACGCGCTCGATCGGCTCGCTCGCCGCAGTGCAGAGCGCGCGCGTGCATCTCGCGCTGCCGAACCAGAACGGATTCTTTCGCGAGCAGCAAAAGCCCAGCGCCTCGGTGCTGCTGACACTGCATCCTGGCCGCACGCTCGAGCGCGCGCAGATCGCCGGCATCGTCCACCTCGTCTCGTCGAGCGTGCCCGAGATGAGCCCGAAGGCGGTGAGCATCCTCGACCAAAGCGGCGCCTTGCTGACCGCCGGCGGCGAGAGCGCGCAGGCCGGGCTCGACGCGCAACAGCTCCAGTACGTGAACCAGATCGAGTCCGGCTACACCAAGCGCATCCGCGAATTGCTCGAACCCATCGTCGGCGCCGACAACCTGCGCGCGACTGTCACCGCCGACGTCGACTTCTCGCAGACCGAAGCGACCTCGGAAGAGTGGAAGCCCAACCAGGGCAGCGAGGCGAGCATTGCCATCCGCAGCCAGCAGACCAGCGAGCAAGGTGCAGGCACAAGCGGCGCGTTGCCGAGCGGCGTTCCCGGCGCAGCCTCCAACCAGCCGCCGATCGCGGCGACCGCGCCGCTCACCGGCGCCTCGCAGCCGCTGCAAGGCGCGCCGAGCGCGACCGCCTCGGTCGGCGCCAACGGCCGGCGCGAAGCGGTGACCAACTACGAGGTCGACAAGACCGTACGCGTGACCCGCAACGCGAGCGGCAACGTCAAGCGCCTCAACGCCGCGGTCGTCGTCAACAACCGCACCGTCGTCGACGCCAAGGGCAAGTCGACGCAGGTGCCGCTGGTCGCCGAAGAAATCGAGAAGCTCAGCGCCCTGGTGCGCGAGACGATCGGCTTCAACAAGGAACGCGGCGACTCGGTCAAGGTCATCAACGCGCCGTTCAAGATGGAGCCGGTCACGAACGTCGAGACGCCGTTCTGGAAGAGCCCCGAGCTGATCGACCTGGTGCGCGCCGCGGCCCTGCCGACGGGCCTGGCCATCGTCGCCGTGCTTGTCTTCTTCGGCCTGCTGAGGCCGGCGGTGAAGACAGCGTTCGCATTGCGCCTGCCGGCACCGGGAACGCGCATCGACGCCGTCGTCGACGACGCGCAGGCGCTCGACGCGCTGCCCGCGCCCGCCTACCTGAAGCAGCTCGAAGGCGCGAAGCTGCTCGCCAAGGACAACCCGGCCGCGGTCGCTGGAATCGTCCGCGGCTGGGTCGGCGGTCAGGCGACCTGAGCGCCGCGCCGCAGCCACACCCTCACCGGAGATTTCCCCTTGGACGAAGCAGGCCTCGAAGACTCGGCGATCCTTCTCATGTCGCTCGGCGAGGAAGAGGCGGCCAACGTGTTTCGCCATCTCTCGCCGCGCGAGGTGCAAAGCCTCGGCGAGACGATTGCGCGCATGACCAGCGTGCCGAAGGCGCGCCTCGACGGCGTGCTCGAGAAGTTCAGCACCGTCGCCGGCGCGCAGAGCTCGCTCGTCGCCGACACCGGCGGCTACGTTCGCAACGTGCTGCGCAAGGCGCTCGACGAGGACAAGGCCAACCTGCTGATCGACCGCATCCTGCAAAGCGGCGACATCTCGGGCATCGAAGGCCTGAAGTGGATGGACGCCGGCTCGATCGGCGAGATGCTGCGCCACGAGCATCCGCAGATCGTCGCCGCCGTCCTCGTGCACCTCGATTCCGACCAGGCCGCTGCGGTGCTCAAGACCTTTGCCGAGCGGCAGCGCAACGAGGTGCTGGTGCGCATCGCCACGCTCGACGGAATCCAGCCCTCGGCGCTGAAGGACCTGAACGAAGTGATGGGCAAGTTGCTGGCGGGCGGCGAGCAGGCGAGGAAGGCCCCGCTCGGCGGCGTGAAGACCGCGGCCGAGATGATCAACCTCATGGGCACGAGCATCGAAACCGCGGCGCTCGACTACATCCGCGAGGCCGACAACGACCTGGCGCAAAGGGTCATGGACAACCTGTTCACCTTCGACGATCTAGACCGCGTCGACGACAAGGGCCTGCAGGCGCTGCTCAAGGAAGTGCAGAGCGAATCGCTCGTCATCGCCCTGAAGGGCGCCAAGCCCGAGCTGCGCGAGCGCATCTTCAAGAACATGTCGACGCGCGCCGCCGAGACGCTGCGCGAGGAGCTCGATTCGCGCGGGCCGGTGCGCGTCGCCGAGGTCGAGGCCGAGCAGAAGGAATTGCTCAAGGTCGTGCGCAGGCTCGCCGAGGAAGGCCAGCTCGTGCTCGGCGGCGGCGGCGGCGACGACTTCGTCTGATGACCACGTTCAAGCCGAGAAACGTGCCGCCGCCCGCCGAAGGGGCGCGCGTCAATCCGTACGCCCGATTCATCCCGCGCGAGGAGCTCAGCTCGTTCGCCGCCTGGGCGCTCGGCGACATCTCCGGCGTGGCCGGTGCCGCCAACTCGCCGCAGCGGCCGCGCGAGCCAGAGCCCGCCCCGGTCGATCCGGCCGAGCTGGTCGCGCAGCAACTGCGCGCCGCCCGCCAATCGGGCTACCAGGACGGCTACCGCGACGGCCTGGTCGCGCTCGAAGGATTCAAGCAGAGCTTCGCGGCGCAAACAACGACGCAGGTCGGAACGCTGGTCGCCTCGATCGGCGCCGAGCTCGACGCCTTGCAGCAGGAGATGGCGAAGAGCCTGGCAGCGACGGCGACGCACCTGGCGCGGCGCATCGTGCGCAGCGAACTTGCGACGCGCCCGGAGTGCGTCGTCCAGGTCGCCGAGCAGGCGATCGACGCCTTGCTGCAGAGCGCACGGCACATCGTCATCCGCATCCACCCCGACGATCACGCGCTGGTCGCCAGTGCGGCCGCCGAGACGATCGCGGCGCGCGGTGCACGCCTCGTCGCCGACTCCTCGATCACGCGCGGCGGTTGCAAGCTCGAGTCCGACATCGGCGGCGTCGATGCGACCATCGACGAACGCTGGCGTCGCGCCGCGGCGGCGCTCGGCTGCGACGATTCCTGGGACAGCGACAAGGCTGTCATCCTGAGCGAAGCGAAGGATCCCGGCCGTGGCTGACGCCGAGATCCTTCGCTCCGCTCAGGATGACAAGGCGGCGGTCGCCGTCGACAAGGGGGCGGTCGCCGTCGACAAGGCGGCGGTCGCCGTGAAGACGGGCCTGGCAACGCAGCGCTGGACCCGCTACCTCGCCGACCTGGAAAGCTTTGCCGCCGATGCCGTGCCCTTCGAGACCTACGGCCGGCTCGTGCGCGTCACTGGCCTCGTGCTCGAAGCCGCCGGCATCCGCGTTCCGGTCGGCTCAGTCTGCGAAGTGCGCATGGAAGGCCAACCGCCGGTCGTCGCCGAAGTGGTTGGCTTCTCGGGCGACCGCGCCTACCTCATGCCGACCGGCGACGTCCATGGCCTGGCCAGCGGCGCGCTGGTCGCACCACGCCCCGCGCCGGCCGTACCGATCAAGCTCGGCGCGGCGCGCCATCCGTGGCGCCGCACCGTCGACCGCACCTTGCATCTGCCGGTCGGCGACGGCCTGCTCGGCCGCGTCGTCGACTCGCACGGTCAGCCGATGGACCGCAAGGGCCCGCTCGAAAACGTGCACGACGAGCCACTGACGCGCCGCCCCATCAACGCGATGGATCGCGACCCGGTGCGAAAGCCGCTCGATACCGGCATCCGCGCCATCAACGCCATGCTCACCGTCGGCCGCGGTCAGCGCATCGGACTGTTCGCCGGCACCGGCGTGGGCAAGAGCGTGCTGCTCGGCATGATGGCCCGCTATACGGCGGCTGACGTGATCGTCGTCGGCCTCATCGGCGAGCGCGGTCGCGAGGTCAAGGAATTCATCGAGGACATCCTCGGCGAGGAAGGCATTCGCCGCGCCGTCGTCGTCGCCGCGCCGGCCGACGCGCCGCCGCTGGTGCGCATGCAGGGCGCCAACTACGCGACGGTCATCGCCGAGCACTTTCGCGACCGCGGCAAGAACGTGCTGCTGCTCATGGACTCGCTGACGCGCTATGCGATGGCGCAGCGCGAGATCGCGCTGGCCATCGGCGAGCCGCCCGCGACCAAGGGCTATCCGCCGAGCTGCTTCGCCAAGCTGCCGCAACTCTGCGAGCGCAGCGGCAACGGCGTGGCCGGCGGCGGCTCGATCACCGCCTTCTACACCGTGCTCTCCGAAGGCGACGACCCGAACGACCCGATCGCCGACGCGGCGCGCGGCATCCTCGACGGCCACATCGTCCTCTCGCGCGAGCTCGCCGAAGCCGGCCACTATCCGGCGATCGACATCGAGCGCTCGGTGTCGCGCGTCATGACCAACGTCGCGACCAGCGATCACCTCGAATCGGCGCGGCGCTTTCGCCAGTTGCATGCGCGCCACCGGAAGGCGCGCGACCTGATCCAGCTCGGCGCCTACGCGCCCGGCCACGACGCCGACCTCGACCTCGCGGTGCGCCTGCACGAGCCGATGGATCGTCTGCTGCTGCAGAACATGCACGAGCCGGCGCGCCTCGACGACAGCCTTGCGATGCTGCACGACGTGCTTGCCGTCTGATCCCTGATTCCCTGCGACCCGACCGAAGAGAGCCACGACCATGAACGACGATCTCCGCAGCCTGCAGATGCTGCTCGCCCAGGCCGAAGCGCAGCGCGACGAAGCGCTCGCCGAGCAGATGAAGCTCGAGGCAGCACGACGCGCCTCGGTCTCGCAGGCCGAGCAGCTCGTCGCCTACCGTCGCGAATACGAGCAGCGCTGGAGCGCCGAGTTCTGCCGCGAAGGCAAGATCGAGCTGGTGCGCTGCTACCAGGGCTTCATCGATCGCCTGACGCAGGCGGTCGAGCAGCAGGAACGCATCGCCGTCCACGCCGCCGGCCAAGCCGAACGCGCCGCGGCGATCGTGCGCGGCCTTGACGTGCGCGCCGCCGCGTTGAAGAAGCTGGTCGAGCGCCGGGTCCAGGAAGGACGCCGCGTCGCCGCCGGCCTGGAGCAGAAGCAGAGCGACGAGCACGCGGCACGCGCCGCTTGGGTGCGCTTCGCCGCGGCCAACGCGCACGGCGCGCACTGAGTTGAACGCGATGATCGGCAACGCGGCGCGCTCGCCACTCGCACCTGTCGCGGCGCCTGCGATGCCGTCGACGCCGGCCGACAAGGCGACGCAGGCCGACCCGGCCGCCCATCCTTTCGCCGAAATGCTGCGCCAGAACCGGCAGGCCGAAGCACCGGCCGAGGCCGAGGCGAAAGCCGCGACGACCAGCGACTCGAAGAGCCCGCCGAAGACGGCGCATGCCGATGACGATGCGTCGCCCGCGACGTCGGTCGCTTCGCCGGCGTCGCGTGACGCGGCGCTGGGAAAACCCCGGACGGGCGCTGCGACACGCGCGCCCGCCCGCCCGACGCTGCCTTGCGCGCGAACGATGCCCGGCACCGACAAGGCGCGCGACGGCAAGGATGACGACGCCGCGTCGAAGGCGCGCTCGTCCGATGCGAGTACGACGGCGACCCCTGCCGCGATCACGCCTCCGGTACTTGCGCCGCGCAGCGATGCGGCGCCGGGTGAGCGCGCGTACGCAACCTCGCTGAACGCGAACGCAGCGGGCAGCACGGCCCGCGACTTCGAGGCGACGAGCGCCGCACAAACATCCGACACGGTCCCTGTCGATGGCTCCGTGCGGACGGGCACTGCAGCAGGCATCGCCGAGGCGCGACGCGACGCCCTGGCGACGACCGCCGATGCGGTGACACGCGCTGCCGAAAAGACATCCGGGAACTCTGCGCGCGAGGCCGCACGTGAGTTCGCCGAAACGCTCGCGGAAGCCAGCACATCGCATCGCGGCGACGCGGCGTCGTCCATTGCAGAGCACAGCCACGCGGCCACCGCATCGGCCACGGTGCTGGCAGAGCCGACGCGAAACGCCGCTCCCGCCGTCGACGCTGCGCTGACGACGTCGACCGTCTCCGTCCCCGTCGAATCGCCCGAATTCGCGGCCGCCTTCGGCCTGCAGGTCAGCACGCTCGCGCGCGATGGCGTGCAGCACGCCGAGTTGCATCTCAACCCCACCGACATGGGCCCGGTGTCGATCCAGATCACGCTCGAGGGCACGCAGGCGCGCGTCGATTTCGGCGCCGACGTGGCGGCGACCCGGCACGCCATCGAGGCCGGCCTGCCCGAACTGGCGAGCGCCTTGCGCGACGCCGGCTTCACGCTCGCTGGCGGCGGCGTGGCACAGCACTCGCGCTCGAACGGCGGCCAGGGCGACGATGCCGGCTCGGGCGATGCGGGCTCGCGACGCAGCGCGTCGGCAACCGTCGCGCGGCTCGATGCCGCTGCGCAGCGCGCAACGCGACGCGTCGCGGCCGGCGGCGTCGACCTGTACGCCTGAGCCTGACGCGAGCCAGGCTCGGTCCGGGTCAGGCCCACGGCGGCTGACGCGCGTTGCCACGCGACAATGGGGGTCCATTCATTCCAGCGGGAATGGAAAGACCGGCCGAGCGGTAGGGCTGGCATCCACTTGAGGAGAGACGCCGTGTTCCGATCACTTCCGAGACTTTCGCGCTTTCGCGCCGCGCTGCTCGCGCTCGCCGGATCGCTGCTCGCCGTCGCCGCCACGGCGGCGCCGAAGGCCTGGGTCGGCAACTTCAAGGACGACACGGTGAGCGTCATCGACACCGGCAGCGGGATAGTGGTCGCCACGATACCGGTCGCCAAGGGTCCGCACGGCATGGCGGTCGCCGCCACCGGCGCGACCGTCTACGTGAGCTCCGACGGCGCCTCGGTGGTCAACGTCATCGACGCGGCCAGCGACAAGGTCAGCTCGACGATCGAGGTCGGCCGCTCGCCGCACGGCGTGGCGCTGACGCCGGACGGTCGCTTCCTGCTGGTCGGCGTCTACGGCGACGACAAGGTCGTCTTCGTCGACACCGCGACGCGCGCCATCGTGGGCTTTGCCGGCGTCGCCAAGCCGCACACGATCGCGATGCGGCCCGACGGCCGGGTCGCCTACGTCGCCTCGCAGCAGCCCGGCGCGTTCTCGCTCGCGGTCATCGACATCCCGAGCCGTTCGGTGGCGCGCGTCATCCCGCTCGACAAGCCGCCGCGCGATCTCGAGTTCGGCTGGGACGGCAAGGCGCTCTTCTTCACGCAGGCCGGCATCGACGCCGTGCAGGTGCTCGACGCAGCGAACGACAACATCGTGGCCAGCATCGCCACCGGTGCTTCGCCGCACATCGCCATGCAGGCGCGCGGCGCCGCCTTCGGCACCATCGTCGTCCAGGGCCCGGGCGAGCTGATGCTGTTCGACCTGGCGACGCGCAAGGCGGTGCGCTCCATCGCCGTCGGCAAGCAGCCGCACTGGATGGCGCCGGCCGACGGCGGCAAGACCTTCTACGTCAGCAACGAGGGCTCCAACGACGTCACCGTGGTCGACCTCGCCAAGGGCACGACGAAGACGATCGCCGTCGGCAACGCGCCGCGCAAGGTGGTCGTGCAGCCCAACGACAGCGCCACCGGAAACAAGGTCTCGATCGCCAACTTCGCGTTCGCACCGGCCCAGCTCGTCGTCGCCGCGAAGGCGCTGGTCACCTGGCGCAACGACGACGGCGCGCCGCACGGCCTCGCTTTCGCCGACGGCAAGGCCTCGACCGACCTGCTCCTGCCCGGCGCCACCCATGCGCGGACGTTCGACACGCCCGGCAGCTACGACTACGTCTGCTCGGTCCACCCCTACATGACGGGTCGCGTCGTCGTGCGCTGACGCGCCTGCTTTCGCGGGCAGCGGCGGCGGCACGGTCTGCGCCGCAAAAGCAGGCCTTATCGCCGCTTCGCCGAACGCCCCGCTTTCGATAATTTCCTCAAGAACCCGCCCCGCTGCCGACCTCGGCCGCAGGCAGCGTTTGCCGAGGAGAACATCGATGTCCGCCGTGCTTGCCGACCCCGCCGCTGTCAGTGGCGCCGTTCCATTCAAGCGCGGAAAAAAGAAGCTCCTGATCCTGGTCGCGGCCGTGCTCGTCGTGCTGCTGGCGGGCGGCGGCGGCACGGTCTGGTTCTTGAAGAAACGGGCCCATGCCGCGATGGAAGCGAGCGGCGAGGAAGGCACGACGGCAGAAGCAGCGCTCGCCGTCGCCAAGCCCGACGCGCGCACGCCGCCGACCTACCTGCCGCTCGACCCCTTCGTCATCAACCTGGCCGACAAGGAGTCCGACCGCTACGCGCAGATCGGCATCACCCTCGAGGTCGAAAGCCCCATGTTCGCCGACCAGATGAAGGGCTACATGCCGGCGGTGCGCAACACCATCCTCATGATCATCGCGCACAAGACCTCCCGGGAGCTGCTCGGCCGCGCCGGCAAGGAAGAACTGGCCGACGAGATCATGCGCGAGGCGGTGCGGCCGATGGGCATCGAGATCACCGCGCCCGAGCCGGTGACGTCGGCGCCGACGCCGACGCCGACGCCGACGCCGACGCCGACGCCGACGCCGACGCCGACGCCGGTTGCCGAAGGTGCCAGCGGCGCCGAGAAGTCGATGCAGGACGAAGCGCCCGTCAAGGCGGTGAAGCCGGCGAAGAAGCCGGGCGAGACGATCCGCAACCCGGTCCAGCACGTTCACTTCTCGAGCTTCATCATCCAATGACGCCCCCACGCTCACTCCGTTCGCTGCCCCCACGGACCGGAACGGGCCCCTTCTTGGCCCGTGGGGCGCGCAGTGCCCTTGGGGCGGCCCGGCGGACACTGCCATGAACGAGCAGATCCTCACCCAGGACGAAGTCGACGCGCTGCTGCAAGGCATCTCGGGCGAAAGCGATTCGCTCGAGCCCGAGGCGCCGGCGTCGGGCGGCGTACGCAGCTTCGACCTCGCCAACCAGGACCGCATGGTCCGCGAGCGCATGCCGACGCTCGAGATAGTCAACGAGCGCTTCGCCAAGAACATCCGCGCCGGCCTGTTCGCTTTCATCCGGAAGAGCCCCGAGGTCTCGATCGGCTCGGTGCGCGTGCACAAGTACAGCGCCTTCCTGCGCGAGATCGCGGTGCCGACCAACTTCAACATCGTCAGCGTCAAGCCGCTGCGCGGGCTCGGCCTCATCGTCTGCGACCCGGCGCTGGTGTTCGCGGTGATCGACGCGCTGTTCGGCGGCGCCGGCAAGTACCCGACGCGCATCGAGGGCCGCGACTTCTCGGCCACCGAGCAGAAGATCATCCGCCGCCTGGTCGACGTCGTGATGGGCGAATGGGCCAAGGCCTGGGCCGGCATCTATCCGCTCCAACTCGGCTACCAGCGCTCGGAAATGCAGCCGCAATTCGCCAACATCGCGACACCCGGCGAGATGGTCGTGTCGAGCTCGTTCACGCTCGAGATCGGCGAGACCAGCGGCACCATCCATTTCTGCATTCCCTACGCGACCTTCGAGCCGATCCGCGACGTTCTCTACTCGACCATGCAGGGCGACGCCAACGCGCCCGACCGGCGCTGGATCGACCTGATGACGCAGCAGATCCAGTCGGCCGAGGTCGAGCTCGTCGCCGAGCTGGCGCGCGCGCCGGCCACCGTCGAGCAACTGCTGGCGCTCAAGTCGGGCGACTTCATCGAGCTCGATCTCAAGCAAGCCATCCAGGCCAAGGTCGCCGGCGTGCCGGTGCTCGATTGCCACTACGGAACCTCGAACGGCAAGTACGCCCTGAAGGTCGATCAACTGCTCGCCGGATCCCACGAAGGCTGGCTCGGAGAACACCATGTCCATTGAGAACACCCAAGGCGCCACAGACTCGGCCGCCGCCGACTGGGCCGCCGTGTCCGGCAACGAAACCGCTTCCGAGGTGCACGCCGCGGCCGACCAGGTCTCGCCGGCGTCGTTCGCGACCTTCGCGCCGACGACCGGCTCGACGGCAGGCAACGACATCAACATGATCCTCGACATCCCTGTCCAGCTCACCGTCGAGCTGGGCCGGACACGGATTCCGATCAAGAACATCCTGCAGCTCGCGCAGGGCTCGGTGGTCGAGCTCGAGGCGATGGCCGGCGAGCCGATGGACGTGCTCGTCAACGGCTACCTGATCGCCCAGGGCGAGGTCGTCGTCGTCAACGAGAAGTTCGGCATCCGGCTGACCGACATCGTCACGCCGAGCGAGCGCATGCGCCGCTTGAGCCGCGGCTAAGGCGACGGCACGCCGACGCTTCTTTCGCCGACCTCCTGACATGCCGAACGGCCTGAGTTCGTTGCTCTGGTTCTGCGCGATCGTCGCGCTGATCCCGGTGACGCTGTGGTTTCTGAAGCGAACGCCGCTCGGCGGCGGTGGCGGCGCGGGCGTCATGAAAAGCATCGCCTCGCTGCCACTCTCCACCTCGCAACGCATCGTCACCGTGGAGGTCGGCACTGGCGAGGAGAAGCGCTGGCTCGTGCTCGGCGTGACGCCTTCGTCGATCACGACCTTGCATTCGATGGCCGCGCAAGCCGTCGAAGCGACGACGAGCGGAGCAGACCCCGCGCATCCCGCCTTCGCCCAGATCCTCGGTCGGTTCCGCCGCGCCGAATCGAAAGACAACGATGCCCTTTGAGCGCATCGGCCTGGCCGCGCACCGGCGCGAGACCGAAGAGCTGCACGACCACTTCAAGGCGGCGTCGCGCCATCGCGTGGCCTGGCTCGCGCTGGTCGCGCTCGTCGCGGTGGCCCTCATCGTCGCCGCCTTCCCCGCGTCGGCGCAGACCACGCCCGGCGAAGGCGGTGCGACGCTGCCGCTGCTGATCGGCCAGAGCGCCGGCAGCACCAGCTACTCGGTGCCGGTGCAGACGCTGCTCTTCTTCACCGCGCTCAGCTTTCTGCCCGCCGTGCTGCTGCTCATGACGAGCTTCACGCGCATCGTCATCGTGCTCAGCCTGCTGCGCCAGGCGCTCGGCACGCAGGCCGCGCCGCCGAACCAGGTCGTCATCGGCCTCAGCCTCTTTCTCACTTTCTTCGTCATGGGCCCGACACTCGACAAGGTGTACGCCGACGCCTACCAGCCCTACGCCGCGAACAGAATAGCCTTCGAGGAAGCGCTGAAGCGCGGCGAAAGCCCGGTGCGCGACTTCATGATGAAGCAGACGCGCCAGGCCGACGTGATGCTGTTCGCAAAACTCGCCAAGATCGACCCCTCGGTGAAAACCGCCGACGTGCCGTTCAAGGTGCTGGTGCCAGCCTTCGTGACGAGCGAGCTGAAGAGCGCGTTCCAGATCGGCTTTCTCGTCTTCCTGCCCTTTCTCATCATCGACATGATCGTCGCCAGCGTGCTCATGTCGCTCGGCATGATGATGCTTTCGCCGGTGCTCATCGCCCTGCCCTTCAAGCTGATGCTGTTCGTGCTGGCCGACGGCTGGAACCTGCTTCTCGGCTCGCTCGCCGCGAGCTTCGTCAGTTGATGATGCCCCCACGCTCACTTCGTTCGCTGCCCCCCGAGGGGGCGCATCAGTCCCTTGGGACGGCCCGGCGGGACTGATTCACATGGACTCACAACAAGTCTTCACCTACGGCACGCAGAGCCTGTACATCCTGCTCATGGTCTCGGCGCCGATCCTGCTCACGGTGCTCGCGGTCGGTTTGCTCGTCAGCGTCTTCCAGGCCGCGACGCAGATCCATGAGGCAACGCTCTCGTTCGTGCCGAAGATCGTCGCCGCCGTCGCCGTGCTGGTGATCGCCGGGCCGTGGATGCTGACGACGCTGGTCGAGTTCGTGCAGCGGACGCTGCAGGCGATTCCGTCGGTCGTGGGTTGAGGCGTGAGGGCCGGTCGAGGATCAGGCCGGTGGGGCGCGCTGCTCCGCTCATGTCCCCCGTCCCGAGGCTGCGCCTCGGGCCTCCTCCAAATACTTCGCTACGCAGCGCGCCCCACCGACCCGATCCCGGACCGCGACCTGCGACGAGAGTCTCGATGCAGGCCGAGGGTGTTGGGTGGCCGACGCAGCGAAGTATTAGGAGGAGAGACGCGGCAGAGCCGCGGCTCGGGGGACATGAGCGGAGTCGGCCGCCCGGCGCCCTCGGCCCGCGCGAAGGTCTTCGGAGACGTCCCATGCTGACCTTCACCGAAGCGCAGGTCCTGGCCTGGGTCACGCCGATCCTGTGGCCCTTCATCCGCGTCCTCGCGCTGTTCGGCTCCTTGCCGGTCATCGCCCAGCGCAGCGTGCCGCTGCGACTGCGCATCGGCCTGGCCTTCCTGATCGCGTTCTGCGCGCAAGCGACCATCCCGCCGATCCAGCCGATCGAGCTGGCCTCGGCAGCGGGCTTTCTCGCCGTCGTGCAACAGGTGCTGATCGGCGTCTCGCTCGGCTTCGCGGTGCGCATCGTCTTCACTGCGGTCGAGTTCGCCGGCGAACTCATCGGCCTGCAGATGGGCCTCAACTTCGCCGCCTTCTTCAACCCGATGACGGCGAGCGAGGACACCGCCGTGAGCCGCTTCTTCGGCGTCGCGGTGTCGTGGCTCTTCATCGTCATGGGCGGCCACCTGATGGTGATCGCCGCGGTCGTCCAGAGCTTCACGGCCTTTCCAGTGTCCAGCGAGCCCTTTGCATTCCTGCGCGCCGTCGAGCCGCATCGCTGGGGCGCGGAGATCTTCAGCCTGGGCCTGTGGATCGCGCTGCCGCTGGTGGCGATGCTGCTGTTCGCCAACCTGGTGCTCGGCATCATCTCGCGCGTCGCGCAGCAGATGAACATTTTTGCGATCGGCTTTCCGATCACGCTCGGCGTCGGCCTGGTCGGCGTGCTGCTGACGCTGCCGATGATGCAGGTGCCTTTCACGATGGCGCTCGAGAAGATGCTGGCGCACTTCCAGTAGCCGGCCGCCGACGCACCCCATCGTGCGGCGCCGCACCATGCCGGGTTTTACCGAAGTGCGGGTGCGATGCCGCGACCTATAGTGCCAGGCGAAAGAGAACGACCGTTCGCTTCGACCTGCACACCGGGGTTTCGCATGAGAGCATTTCGATCATTGAGCCCGTGGGCCTTCTCGGCCCTGTTGCTCGTCGCTTGCGGCGGCGGCGACCCGAGCGTTCCGGGCAGCGGCTCGCCAGCCGGCGCGCCGACCACCAAGGGCACGTTCACCGCCGTGGTGTCGTTCGGCGACAGCCTGAGCGACCTCGGCGCCTACTCGCCCGCGACCTCGCTCGCCGGCAACGGCCAGCCACCCTACTTCGGCGGCAAGTTCACGACCAACGAGACGAGCAACGGCGCGCCCGACGCCAACCCGCTCGGCAAGGTCTGGGTCGAGAACCTGGCGGCTTCGCTCGGCATCGTCGTGACGCCTGCCGAGGTCGGCTTCAACGGCAGCTCGGTCAAGTGCCCGGCCGCAGCCGTTCCAGCCCTGGCAAGCACCTGCACCGGCTATGGCCAGGGCGGCTCGCGCGTCACGGATCCGAATGGCATCGGCCATAACCCGACAACCGGCGCCGGCGCGCTGACGGTGCCGATGGTGACGCAGATCGCCAACCACCTCGCCCGCTTCACCTCGTTCAAGAGCAGCGACCTGATTCTGGTCTACGGCGGCAACAACGACGTGTTCGTGCAGTTCGGCACCTTTGCCGCGACGGCGGCGGGGATTCAGGCCAACACCGCCCTGACGCCCGACCAGGCCAACCAGGCGTTGTTCGCCGCCCAGTCGACGGCGCAGGCGGCGATGAAGGTCGTGGCCCAGGAGCTGGTGGCAGACATCAAGACGCAGATCCTCGCCAAGGGCGGCAGCTACGTCGCCGTGATGACGCTTTCGGACATCGGCGATACGCCCTTCGGCAATTCGCTGCCGGCGACGGCCAAGTCGGTCCTGACCTCGCTGTCGCAGACCTTCAACCTCTGGCTGCGCGACGGCCTCACGGGCCAGCCGGTGCAGATCATCGACACCTTCCCGCTATTCAAGGACGGCTACCTGAACCCGGCCAAGTTCGGCATCGTCAACAACACGATCCCGGCCTGCGACGCGACCAAGATCAGCGCCATCACCGGCGGCGCCGTGACCGACGGCTCATCGCTGTTCTGCAACGCCACGCCGGGCGCACCCTACAACGGGCTGCGCACCGGCGCCGACGTCAACACCTGGCAGTTCGCCGACAGCGTTCACCCGACGACCGGGGGCCACAAGATCATCAGCGACACGTTCGCCACGCAGCTGAAGTCTTTCGGCTGGATCTGACCCATCGCAACGAGGCGACACCCCATGAAAACCATCTCATTGCTCGCCCTCGCCGCCGCCCTCGCGCTCGGCTGCGGCGTGGCCCAGGCCGACGACAACGTCTTCAAGGTCGGCGTGACGCGCTACGACACCCACTCGAAGACGAACGGCATCAGCGGTATCGGCGTGCCCCCCGGCGCCGACGCCGTGACCAGTAGCGCGACGACAATCATCTTCGTCTACGAGCGCCTGTTCACACCGCAGGTCGGCCTCGAGTTCGTGCTCGGCATCCCGCCGACCATCAAGGCCAGGGCGACCGGCAGCGTCGCCTTTCTCGGCGACAACGTGCTCTCGGCGAAGAACGTCGCCCCGACCGTGCTTCTGAACTACCACTTTTTCTCGCCCGGCGACACCTGGCGGCCGTACATCGGCGCGGGCATCAACTACACGCGCTTCACGAACGTGAAATCGAGCCTCGCCCCCGACGTGAAGATGGGCAGCTCGACCGGCCTGGCCCTGCAGGCCGGCATCAACTACGCCATCACCAAAGACATCGGCCTGTTCGCGAGCATCGCCAAGGTCAACGTCAAGAGCAAGGTCGTGGCGGTCAGCAGCACCGTGCTGACGACGACGGTCGACTTTCGGCCGCTCGTCTATTCGGCCGGGGTCAGCTACCAGTTCTGAGCCGGGGCCGGCGCCCCGGGCGCGCGTGGCCGCGTCAGTACTGTTGGATTTTCTTTTCCCAGTCGTTGAATTTCGCGTACGCCGGCTGGTAGCGGCTGTAGTTGCCTTCCGGGTAGCCGATCTGCTTGCCTAGCTCGACGCAGCGCGCGTATTTGGGCTTCCAGACCGCAAAGAGGTCGCGGAGTTGTTGCAGCGCATAGATCAGCTTGTCGTTGTTGTAGGTGCGGCCGGGCGATCTTGCCCATCGCCGAGCACGAACGTGTCGTAGTCTGGCTTGCGCGATTTGAGGCTGTCCGGGAAGGCGACGCGCGAACCGATGCTCACGTCGCCGTCGGACGCAGGAAGCGCTCCACCAAGTCGAGCCGGTTGGACCAGCCACCGCCCGTTCATGACGAAGCGGGCCGTGAGCCGCTTCGTAGATGAAAAGTTTAGTGCGACTCGGTGCGGCCCGTGACCCCCATCGGGACGTTTCGCGTCAGCGGAACTCGGGTAACTGCACGGTGCGAAGCTCGCTCGGCAAGGACGACAGGTATTGGGCGATCGCCTTGATTTCGGGGTGCGTGAATGGCCGCGCCATGCCCATCATGATCGCGTTGTTGCGGCCGATGAGCGGGTTGTGGTCGGTCTGGTAGGCCTTCAACGCGACGTAGAGGTAGTCGGCGTGTTGGCCGGCGAGCTTGGGATAGCTCGGGTCGCTCGGCTTGGAGAAATTGACGCCATGGCACAACGTGCAGTTGGCCGTTGCGAGCAGCTTGGCGACGTTGGCCGGCGCCTCGGGGATCTGCTCGGCAACGGGCTGGCCCTTCTCGAGCTGCTCGTAGTAGGCAGCGACATCGGCCATGTCCTGGTCCGACAGCGAGGTCGCGATGGAACGCATACTTGGATGCCTGCGGTCGCCCTTCTTGTAGGCGGTCAGCGCCGAGACGATGTACTTCGCGTTCTGGCCGGCGATCTTGGGTACCTTGTAGATCTCGGGAAAGCTCGCTTGGTAGCCGGGAATGTTGTGGCAGCCGATGCACATCGACACCTTTTTCTCGCCGGCCTTCGCGTCTTGTGCGTTCGCCGCCGTACTCATGGCCATCGAACCTGTCGCGAGAACGGCAGCGAACATCGCAAGAGAGATCTTCTTCATGGCCGAGGGGATGGGATCAGTGGGCGCAAGCCGCGAATTATAGGGGCGCCCTTATACTGAAACGCCCCTCCCCGCCCACCCTCGATGAAGTTCCAAGGCTCGGAAAACTACGTCGCCACGCCCGACCTGATGTTGGCGGTGAACGCGGCGGTCACGCTCAAGCGGCCGCTCCTCGTCAAGGGCGAACCTGGCACCGGCAAGACCATGCTCGCCGAGGAAGTTTCGGCAGCGCTAGGCATGCCGCTGATGCAGTGGCACATCAAGTCGACGACCAAGGCGCAGCAAGGGCTCTACGAATACGACGCGGTAAGCCGGTTGCGCGACAGCCAGCTCGGCGATGCGCGCGTCAAGGACATCCACAACTACATCGTCAAGGGCGTACTCTGGCAGGCCTTCACGGCACCGGCACCGGTCGTCCTTCTCATCGACGAGATCGACAAGGCCGACATCGAATTCCCGAACGATCTGCTGCGCGAGATCGACCGCATGGAGTTCTACGTCTACGAGACGCGCGAGCTTGTCAAGGCAGTGCACCGGCCTGTCGTCTTCATCACCTCGAACAACGAGAAGGAACTGCCCGACGCCTTCCTGCGCCGCTGCTTCTTCCACTACATCAAGTTCCCCGACGCCGACACGATGAAGCG
>JBBRLS010000017.1:0-82223 GCA_038231215.1 Burkholderiales bacterium
CACGCTCTACAACGGCGGCACGCTCTACATCGACGAAGGCAAGCCGACGCCGGCGCTGATCGGCGAGACGCTGCGCAACCTGCGCGAGATCGCGCCGACGATCTACTTCAACGTGCCCAAGGGCTTCGAGGAGATCGCCAACGCGCTCGAGGCCGATCCCATCTTGCGCACGACGCTGTTCAGCCGCGTCAGGATGTTCTTCTTCGCCGGCGCGGGTCTGTCGCAGCCGGTCTGGGACAAGCTCGACCGCCTGGCCGAGCAGGAGATCGGCAAGCGCATTCGCATGCTCACCGGACTGGGCATGACCGAGACCGCACCGTTTGCGATCTGTGCCAACGCCTACGAAGTGAAGTCGGGCCACATCGGCCTGCCCGCACCCGGGCTCGAGCTGAAGCTGGTGCCGATGGGCGACAAGCAGGAGGTGCGCTATCGCGGCCCCAACGTCACGCCCGGCTACTGGCGCGCGCCCGCACAGACGGCCGAGAGCTTCGACGCCGAGGGCTTCTATTGCAGCGGCGACGCCGCCCGGCCGATGGATGCGGCGCATCCCGAGCGCGGCTTCGTGTTCGACGGCCGCATCGCCGAGGACTTCAAGCTCAGCACCGGAACCTTCGTCTCGGTGGGCCCGCTGCGCGCGAAGATCATCGCTGCCGGCGATCCGCTGGTACAGGACGTGGTCATCGCCGGCATCAACCGAAGCGACATCGGTGTGCTGTTCTTTCCGCGCCTCGACGCCTGCCGCGCCTTCGTCGAGATGCCGTCGAACGCGCCGGCGCACATCGTCCTCGGCGACGCCAAGCTGCGCGCCTTCTTCCAGCGCCTGGTCGACGTGATGCATTCCACCGGCAGCGGCAGCTCGACGCGCGTGGCGCGCGCGCTCGTGCTGGCCGAGCTGCCCTCGATCGACTGCGGCGAGATCACCGACAAGGGCTCGATCAACCAGCGCGCCGTGCTCACGCATCGCGACGCAGACGTCGTGCGCATGTACATCGGCCGCGACCGCGACGTGCTTTTTGCCGAAGGACGGCCAATGAGCTGCCTCTGTCATCCTGAGCGCAGTGAAGGATCTCGATGCCGCGATGAGATCCTTCGCTTCGCTCAGGATGACAACCGGACCTCCTGAGATGGCGAAGACGACGCTCTTTCGCGTGACCGTGCAATTCGGCGACTGCGACCCGGCGGGCATCGTCTTCTATCCCAACTTCCAGCGCTGGATGGACGCGGCCTCGCTCTCCTTCTTCATGCAGTGCGGCGTGCCGCCCTGGCGCGAGCTGGTGAAGACGCGCGGCATCGTCGGCACGCCCCTGCTGGAGATCGCGACGAAGTTCATCACCGCGGCCACCTATGCCGAGGAGCTGCAGATCGCCACCTCGGTCGCGGAGTGGCGCGCCAAGGTGTTCGTGCAGTGCCATCGCGTGATGCGCGGCGACACGCTCATCTGCGAAGGCACCGAGACGCGCGCCTTCGTCCGTCGCGACGCCGGCAACCCCGATCGCCTGCGTGCGATGCCGATTCCCGAAGACATTCGCGCCCTCTGCGAATAGCGCCATCACTTCAAGACTGGAGACAACGCCATGAAGACGATTCGACTGATCGCCGCCGCGGCCGCCGCAGGTCTCGGCGTGCTCGCCGCGACGCCGGCGCTCGCCGACCTGACGATCGGCGCCAGCCTCTCGCTCACCGGGCCGACCTCGGCGCTCGGCATCCCGACCAAGAACGGCATCGCCCTCTGGCCGAAGGAGATCGCCGGCGAGAAGCTCAACGTCATCGTCCTCGACGATGCGACCGACCCGACCAAGGCGGTCCAGAACACGCGCAAGTTTCTGAACGAGGACAAGGTCGATCTCATCGTCGGCTCGACGGCGACGCCGGTCGCCGCGGCGATGGCCGACGTCGCCGCCGAAGGCAAGACGGTGCAGCTCATGCTGTCGCCGGTCAACCTGCCCGAAGGTCGCGGCGGCTGGTCGTTCCGCATGCCGCAGTCGACGGCGGTGATGGCCATTCCGATCGTCGAGCAGTGGAAGAAGCTCGGCGTCAAGACCTACGGCTTTCTCGGCTACGCCGATGCCTATGGCGAGGCCTGGCTGAAGGACATCACGCCCCTGACCGAGAAGGCCGGCATCAAGCAGGTCGTGGTCGAGCGCTTCGCCCGCACCGACTCGAGCGTTACCGGCCAGGCGCTCAAGCTCGTCGCCGCCAATCCCGACGCCATCCTCGTCGTCGCCTCGGGCAGCGGCGCGGCAATGCCGCACAAGGGCCTGGTCGAGCGCGGCTACGCCAGGGGCAAGATCTACCAGACGCACGGTGCGGCGACGATGGACCTGATCCGCGTCGGCGGCGCCGACGTCGAGGGCTCGTTCGTCTCGTCGGGACCGGCGGTCGTCGCCGAAAAGCTCCCCGACTCGAACGCCAGCAAGGCGCTCGGCGTGCAGTTCAAGAACCAGTTCGAAGCCGTCAACGGCAAGGGCTCGGCCAACCAGTTCGCGGCGCACGCGTTCGACGTCGTGCTGGTGCTGCAGAAGGCGGTGCCGCTGGCGCTGAAGAAGGGCAAGCCGGGGACGGCTGAGTTCCGCGCCGCGTTGAAGGAAGCGTTCGAGACGATGGGCCCCACCCCGGTCTCGCAGGGCGTGCTCAACTGGACCGCGACCGATCACTTCGGCTACACGCCCGAGACCGGCGTGCTGCTCAAGGTCGTGGGCGGCGATTGGCAGGTCGTGAACTGAGGGGCAGGGCGGTTATCGTCGCGGGCGCACCGGGACGCAGTCTTCGCCTCGGGCGCCGCATCGCATGGACCTCTCCACCGCCGGCATCCTCGCGCTAGACGGCGTTACCAACGGCTCCGTCTACGCGCTGCTCGCGCTGGCGACGGTGCTGGTGTTCGCCGTCACGCGCGTCATCTTCATTCCGCAAGGCGAGTTCGTCGCCTATGGTGCACTGACGCTGGCCTTGCTGCAGCTCGGCAAGGTGCCGGGCACGGTCTGGCTGCTCGTTGCTTTGGCGGTGGTCGCGGCGTTGATCGATCTCGTCGATGCGGTCCGGCGCGGCCTGCCCGCCGCAGCGATGCTGCGCGGCGTGCTGCGCACGCTGGTGGCACCGGGCATCGTCGCGGCGCTCACGGTGTGGGCGGCGCCGCAAAAGCTGCACCTGCTCGCGCAGAGCGCGCTCACGCTGGCCATCGTCACCCTGCTCGGGCCGCTCGTCTACCGCATCGCCTACCAGCGGCTCGCCGACGCGACCGTGCTGGTGCTGCTCATCGTCTCGGTCGGCGTGCACTTCGCGCTGACCGGGCTCGGCCTGGTCTTCTTCGGCGCAGAAGGCTTTCGCAACCCGAGCTTCTGGGACGTGCGCTTTTCGGCCGGCGCGATCACGCTGTCGGGGCAGACGGTCATCATCTTCATCGCCTCGATCGTGCTCATCGTCGCGCTGTTCCTGTTCTTCGAGCGCACCTTGCGCGGCAAGGCCTTGCGCGCCACCGCCGTCAACCGGCTCGGTGCGCGGCTCATGGGCATCTCGACCTCGGGCGCCGGCAAGCTGAGCTTCGGCCTGGCGGCGTTCATCGGCGCGCTCTCGGGTCTGCTGATCGGGCCGACGACGACGATCTTCTACGACTCGGGCTTCCTGATCGGCCTCAAAGGCTTCGTCGCGGCGATCTTCGGCGCGCTGGCGAGCTACCCGGCGGCAGCGCTCGGCGCCTTGCTCGTCGGCGTGCTGGAAAGCTTCAGCTCGTTCTATGCGAGCGCGTTCAAGGAAGTGATCGTCTTCACGCTCATCATTCCCGTGCTGCTCTGGCGCTCGTTCCAGCGCGGCCACGATGACGAAGAGGAATGACCGTGGGCTTTCGTCGCATCGCCCTGGTCATCTTCGCCATCGTGCTGGCGCTGATCCCCGTGCTCACGCCGGCGAACAGCGAGTTCTGGATCACGCAGGCCAACTACATCGGCCTGTACGCGCTGGTCGTGATCGGCCTCGTGCTGCTCACCGGCATCGCCGGACTGACCTCGTTCGGGCAGGCCGCGTTCGTCGGCATGGGCGCGTACACGGCCGCGTATCTCACGCTCAGCTACGGTGTCTCGCCCTGGCTCACGGTGTGGATCGGACTGGCCGTCACCGGCGTCGCGGCACTGCTGCTGGCGTGGGTGACGCTGCGCATGTCGGGCCACTTCCTGCCGCTGGCGACGATCGCCTGGGGCCTGTCGCTGTTCTACCTGCTCGGCAACCTCGACTTCCTCGGCAAGTACGACGGCTTGCTCGGCATCCCGGCGATCAGCTTCTTCGGCACGCCGCTCAACACCGGACGCAGCTTCTTCTACCTGCTCTGGACGATCGTCTTCCTCGCCGCGATCGCCGTCACGCATCTGCTCGACTCGCGTGCCGGCCGCGCGCTGCGTGCCGTCAAGGGCGGCTCGACGATGGCCGAGGCGATGGGCATCGACACCTTTCGCGTCAAGGTCACCGCGTTCGTTCTCGCTGCCTTGCTGGCCAGTGTCTCCGGCTGGCTCTTCGCGCACTTCCAGCGCACCGTGAATCCGTCGCCGTTCGGCCTGAACATGGGCATCGAGTACCTGTTCATGGCGGTGCTCGGCGGCGTCGGCTATGTGTGGGGCGCGCTCATCGGCGCCGGCGTCGTGCAGGTGCTGAAGGACCAGCTCCAGGTCTGGCTGCCCAGGCTGATGGGCACCAGCGGCAACTACGAGATCATCGTCTTCGGCGTGTTGCTCGTGCTCATGCTGCAGTACGCGCGCGACGGCCTGTGGGCCTTCGTCGACGCGATGCTGCCGCGCGTGCGGCGCAAGGTCGACTGGGCCGGCGCTGCGGCCTTGCCGGCACGGCCGCGGCCGCCGCACGGCCAGGTCGTGCTCGACGTGCGCGCCGCGCGCAAGGAGTTCGGCGGGCTGGTCGCCGTCAACGACGTGAGCTTCCAGGTCAAGGCCGGCGAGATCCTCGGCCTGATCGGCCCCAACGGCGCCGGCAAGTCGACGACCTTCAACCTCGTCACCGGCGTCTTGCCGGCGACGCGCGGCGAGGTGGCGCTGCTCGGCAAGCGCATCGACTCGCTGCCTTCGCGCCGGATCGCCGCGCTCGGCGTCTCGCGCACCTTCCAGCACGTGAAGATGATCGCCGGCATGACGGTGCTCGAGAACGTCGCGCTCGGCGCGCATCTGCGCGGCGGCCGCGGTGTGCCCGCGGCGATGCTGCGCCTCGACCGCGCCGAAGAGCGCAGCCTGATGCGCGAGGCCGAGCGCCAGTTGCAGCGCATCGGCATGGCCACGCTGATGCACGAGCAGGCCGGCAACCTCGCGCTCGGCCAGCAGCGCCTCATGGAGATCGCGCGTGCGCTGGCCGCCGACCCGATCCTGCTGCTGCTCGACGAGCCGGCCGCGGGCCTGCGCATGAAGGAAAAGGAAGGGCTCGCCGATGTGCTGCGCCAGTTGCGTGGCGAGGGGCTCTCGATCCTGCTCGTCGAGCACGACATGGACCTGGTGATGGGGCTGGTCGATCGGGTCGTCGTGATGGAGTTCGGGACCAAGCTGATCGAAGGGACGCCGGAGGAAGTGCAGGCGAGTCCCGCGGTTCGCGCTGCCTATCTTGGTACTGAGCACTGACATGGCTGAGCTGCTCCTCAACGTCCGCGACCTCCACGCCGGCTACGGCAAGGCCGAAGTCCTGCACGGCCTGACGCTGACCGCACGAGCCGGCAAGGTCATCACCGTCATCGGCCCCAACGGCGCCGGCAAGTCCACCTTGCTCAATGCCCTGATGGGCGCCCTGCCGAGCAAGGGAAGGATCGAGTACGACGGCAAGCCGGTCGGCCTGCGCTCGCTCGAGGAGCGCGTCATGCTCGGAATGGCGCTGGTGCCGGAGACGCGCGCGCTGTTCGGCACCATGTCGGTCGAGGACAACCTGCTGCTCGGCGCCTGGCGCCAGTTCAGGCTCGGCATCAAGGACAGCGCCCGGGAACTCAACTCGGTCTACATGCTGTTCCCGCGCCTGCGCGAGCGGCGCGCGCAACTCGCCGGGACGTTGTCAGGCGGCGAACGACAGATGCTCGCCGTCGGCCGAGCCCTGATGGGCAAGCCCGCGTTGCTCATGCTCGACGAGCCGAGCCTCGGCCTCGCGCCGCTCGTCGTGCGCAGCATCTTCGCGACCATCGCCGCCTTGCGCGCCACCGGCGTGACGATCCTGCTCGTCGAGCAGAACGCGCGTGCGGCGCTCGAAGTGGCCGACTACGGCTACGTGCTCGAGATGGGCGAGGTGGCGCTGCAAGGCCCGGCCTCGGACCTGGCCAGGGACCCGCGCGTCATCGAGACCTACCTGGGCGCGGCACGCAAGAAGGCCGACGCGTGAAGGCGGCAGCGGACGAGGCGACGGCACTGCCGCAGGCCGAGGCACCGCCACGCCGTCGGCGCGCCGCCACGCCGACGCTCGACGACTCCGCCCTGCTGCACCTGGTCGGCTACGCCGCGACGCGCGCCTCGCTCGAATTGAAGAAGGTGTTCGCGCTGCACATGGAGCCGCACGGCTTGCGCATCGCCGAGTTCTCCATCCTCATGCTCGTGGCCGGCAACGACGAGGTGAACCAGAAGCAGCTAGGCCAGGCGCTCGACATCTCGCCGCCGAACATGGCCGTCACGCTCGACCGCATGGCCGAGCGCGGCTGGATCGAGCGCGTGCGCAGCACGCATGACCGGCGCGCCCAGCACATCCATCTCACGAAGATCGGCCGGACCTTCGCCGAGCGGATGCGCAAGATCTCGACGACCATGGAAGAGCCGTCGCTTTCGGTGCTGTCGCGTGCCGAACGCGCCATGCTGATCGAGATGCTGAGAAAGCTCGTGCCCGGGGTGGCGCGAACGCCCGACGCCTGAGCGCGACACACTGAAAAGCGCCACCGCAAGCCCAGCTGCGGGCACGTTGCTTGCCGGCTGCAACGAGCATGTCCCACCCACGCAGGAGCAAGTCATGAGTTCATTCCTCAGACGAACGATTCTTGCCAGCACCGTTGCGGCGCTGGCTGCCACCGGCCTGCTGGCCGGCTGTCAGAAGACGACCACGACGCAGTCGCCCGACGGAACGACGACCACGACCACCACGACCACTGTCGTGCCGACCGAGCCTTCGGCCAGCACGGCGGCCGCCATGAAGTCGGCGGTCAAGGAAATGGGCAACGACGCGAACCAGGCGATGAACAAGGCCGGCGAGGTCATCGAGGACGGCGTCATCACGACCAAGGTGAAGACGGCGCTGCTTGCCGACCCCGACGTGAAGGGCCTGGCCATCGACGTCGACACCAAGAACGGCGTCGTCACGCTGAAAGGCACGGCCGACAAGGCCGCGAACATGGAGCGTGCGATGCGCATCGCCCGCGACACGGGCGGTGTGAAGTCGGTCGACAACCAGCTCGTCGTCAAGACCTCGGGCTGAACGGCGCGGGCGCGTGATCGCACCCATCCCGCGGCGGATCAACTCCTTCCTGGTGCCTCGTCGATCAGGATCGCCGCAATGTTCTGACGATCGCCCAGGAACCGCACGACGTCGAGATGGTCGGCCGCTTCGAAATAGAACCAATAAAGGGGAAATCCCTTCACGCCCCACGAGCGCAACCCTGGGATTTCGCAGACGAGTCCCAGCCTGAGCGAACCGAGCCTTGGCATGCGCTCGATGGGTCTCAATGCCGCTAAGGCGGCATTGAATGCCTTGGTGCCCGTCGATATTCCGCCCTCGCGAACGAGGTAGCGAACGTTCTCCACGAGGTCGTGCTCGGCCTGCGGACGCAGCCGAGCAGTTTTCAATCCTGGCCGCCGAGGGCGCGGGCACGAAGCTTAGCGCGGACCGCGGGCGTCAGCGCTCGGCCGGAACCCGAACGCAGGCCCTCTTCGACGAGTTCACGCAGGCGCCTCTTGGCCTGCTCTTCCTGGTCACGTCGCACGAGGTCGCGCAGGTACTCGCTCGTGTTGCCGTACTGCCCTGATCGCACCCGCTCGTCGATGTACGCGCGCAAGGTTTCGGGAAGGGCAAAGCTCATCGTGTTCGCACTCATGAGCGGCATGATCGCCAGACTATCAATAGTTGTCAACTTCGGCGTTCGCGCCGCCGATCGCGAAAAAGGAGGCGATGGCACACGCCACCGCGACGATGCGGCGACAGCTCAGTGCCCGCCCCACACCTCGTCGGCCACCTCGATGACCAGGCGCAGCTTGGCGCGCTGTGCCTCGACGGCGATGGCGTTGCCGTGCACCGTGCTCGAGAAGCCGCATTGCGGCGAGAGGCAGAGCTGTTCCAGCGGCACGTACTTTGCCGCTTCGTCGATGCGCCGCTTCAGGTCGTCCTTCGATTCGAGCGTGCCGAGCTTTGTCGTGACGAGGCCGAGCACGACCGTCTTGCCCTTGGGCAGAAAGCGCAGCGGCTTGAAGTCGCCCGAGCGCGCGTCGTCGTATTCGAGAAAGTATCCGTCGACGCCCATCTCCGAGAGCAGCGCTTCGGCGACCGGCTCGTAGCCGCCCTGCGCCGCCCAGGTGCTCTTGAAGTTGCCGCGGCACAGGTGCACGGCGAGCGTCATGCCCTCCGGCTTTTGCGCGACGACGCGGTTGATGAAGCTCGCGTAGCGGTGCGGCAGCTCGTCGGGATCGTCGCCTCGCGAGCGCGCTGCTTCGCGCATCTTGTCGTCGCACAGGTAGGCGAGGTTGGTGTCGTCCATCTGCACGTAGGTGCAGCCGGCGGCGGCGAGCGAGCGCAGTTCCTCGCCGTAGGCGTTGGCCACGTCCTGGTAGAAGAAGGGCTCGAGCTCGGGATAGTGCTCGCGGCTGATGCCGGCGCGGCCGCCACGAAAGTGCAGCATGGTCGGCGAAGGGATCGTCACCTTCGGCGTGTGGCCGGCGCTGACTCTGCATTTCAGATATTCGAAGTCGGCCTTCTGGATGTCCTTGGCGTGAACCACCTTGCCGGTGACGTTCATCACCGGCGGTGCCAGCTCCTCGGAGCCGTCGGCACGCTTGACGAGCATCGGCGGCTGCGTCTTCACGCCGCCGAGTTGCTCGAGGAAGTCGATGTGAAAGTAGGTGCGGCGGAACTCGCCGTCGGTGATGCTTTGCAAACCGACGTCCTCCTGGAAGCGGACGATCTCGGCGATCGCGTCGTCTTCCACGTCGCGGAGTTGCTCGGGCGAGATCTCGCCTTTCGCTTTGCGCTCGCGCGCCTCGAGCAGGCGCTGCGGGCGCAGGAAGCTGCCGACGTGATCGGCGCGAAACGGGGGTTGTTGGCGCGTGCTCATGGATTCAGATCGTAAGGCGAGCTGGATGAGGCGCAACTCGGTTTTTCGCGTTGCCGGATGCGTGGATTCGCGCCATCACCTCCGAGCGCTTGCCGGTGCTCCAGATGTCAGCCATTCGTGCTCTTCGCTGCCCTCGTCAGACCCCGGGGCGTGTGATCTAATCCTGTGAATGCATCCAGCTAATCCTCCTGCGGTCGTCGATCTCTTCGCTGGCGCAGGCGGAATCTCGGAAGGCTTTCGGCAAGAGGGGTTCCACCCCGTAGCTGCTACCGACATCGATCCCGACGCGTGCGCCACATATGCGCTCAACTTTCCGGCCGCCAAGGTGGTACATGGCGATCTCCGGTCCAAGGCTGTCGTGAGGGAGTTGCTGGAGGCAAGCCGCGGCGCTGACATCATTGTGGGCGGCCCGCCGTGCCAAGCCTTCTCTCAAGTCCGCAATCACGTTCGCCTGATCGAGGACCCCCGAAACTCTCTCTACCGTGAGTTCGTCGACATCGTCTCCAAGGTTCTGCCGTCAGCCTTTCTCATGGAGAACGTGACGGGCATCGATCAGATGGGTTATCGGGAGCAAATTGTTGGTGACCTAGAAATGGGCGGCGAATACGTCGTTGCGCCGCAGGTGATAGACGCAGCCGACGTAGGCGCGCCGCAAACCCGCAAGCGGCTGATCTTTATTGGGGTGCGGCGGTCGCTGAGGCTAGGAGCGCCGATCGTGCCGCAGTCCGGCGCGACTGGCGCCATATCGCTTGAGCGGACGATGCGGCGAGGCAAGTACAGATACGAGCTGATTGCCGACGACGACTTGTTCTCCCCTCATCTGCTAAGGCGGCTTCAGGATTCCGAAGACGTAGGAGCGGTCACCGCGGAGCAGGCCATCAGCGACCTTTGTGCACTGCGCGCCGGCAACAGGAGCGATGTTCTCTCCTACGAATCCATGCTTCCCGCGCAGTCGGCCTACCAGCGGTACATGCGCGATGGCGCGGCCGACGAGGTCGCCAACGTGCAGGTTCCTAGGCTGCTGGAGGACACCCGGCGCCGCCTGCAGGCGATTCCGCCCGGAGGCAACTACCGCGATCTGACCGAAGAACTTATGCAGCGGAACTTGAGTGGTCAGAAGTGGGGCCCAGAGAACGGATCGGGCTTGCTGTCTCGGCGGCATTTCTACGCGTACCGGAGGTTGCACCCGGACATCTGGTCCTGGACGCTGAACACCAAGGCCGACTCGGTCTACCACTATCGAGACATTCGTGGGTTGTCCGTGCGCGAGTTTGCGCGCCTGCACTCATTCCCGGACCGCTTCGTCTTTACGACCGACTCGCGCCCCGGTCCGCTGCTCGGACGTCACGATGGCGGGCCCGCTCACTCGCGCTATCGTCAGGTGGGCAATGCGGTGCCGCCGCTGCTCGCGCGGGCCTGCGCCTCGACGATCATGAACGCTGTGTTCCGCGCTGCACCCCAGTGCGTTCGGCAGGCGGCGTAAGCGGGGTATGCCAAGCCGTGCAAATAATTGACCCCGTCACAGACGTTGATGTTTCCGGCGATGGTGCCGTTCCAGTCGACGTGCCTCTGGTCAAGGCTGCGTTCGGGGCGGTCAATCGCAACAGGCTGATCCAGGAGTTCTTGTCGGCCTCTGCCGACGAGCCCTGGAAGGCGGTCTACAAGCTGATCCTTTGGATCGACAAGACCACCGGCCTCGCTCACTGCTATGAGAGCGACAAGACGCAGCCCGGCAAGAACTGGCACGTTCGGTCGCTGCGGTTTCATGAGTGGTTGGCAACGGAATGTGGAGCAAGCCCGGCCACGGTCGGAGCGTGCATAGATTGGCTGTTCCGTCATGTCGCCGACGACTATGCCCGGTACATGGTGAGCCAGTACCAGCGACTGCTGACGAGAGCCGCGGCCCAGCGCGCTCCCTTCGCGGATAGCGGATTTCCAGAGCCGGGCGACGACCCGGGAATCGTTGCGATCATCCGCGACGTCCTTGGTACGCACCTAACATCGGAGCCGAGCCAGGAACAGTGGCGACAACTGACCACGCGGGTCAGGGATCTCGTCTCGTTGGAGAACAAACGCAAGAACATCGTTGGCGAAGGATTCGAGGACGTGCTCGCTGCGGTCATTCGGCGTTCCGACCCGAAGGATGCCCTGGTGGCGCACGCGCGCCGTCCTCTTCACGAGGTCGAGGGCTTCGCTAACCGGCGAGTGGGCGACAAGCCCACTAAGGTTGACCTTGTCATAGTGCGGGCTGCGGATAGGCGCCGAATTCTCGTGACGGCTAAATGGAGCACGCGCGCAGATCGCGAGGAGCAATTCAAGGCCGACTTCCAGAAGTACCTCGGCGCCGAGTCCACGAATCAGACCTTTGACTACGTGCTGGTCACCAACGAGTTCGACCCGGCTCGATTGAAACGAGCATGTGACCTGAACTCGGGCAATAGCCGCATGTTTGCGAGCGTGGTCCACATCCGACCGGAGGCTGTGCGAGCCGTCTACGGGATGCAGCCAGAACTGACGATGCGGCAAGTAGTCGAGTACATGGATGCCGGGCGCATCGTCGGCCTCGATGTCTGGATTGAGAGTTTGCTACTCCAGGGATGAGCGGCGGCAAAGGAGCCGCCGGGAGGGCGGCTGGTAAACAAGCCTGATGCCGACTGTTTGGCACTACACACCTTGGCCACTGTCTGGTGGGCGAGCCAATAGAGTGGCTGCTACTAACATCCTCGCTCTATGAGTTCACGTCCCCGAATCCCCGGCCTGCGCCTGCTTCATTCGCCTGGTCCCACCCGCGTGCCCGACGAGGTGGTCAACGCGATGGCCCGGCAGCCGACCGACCTTTCCGATGCGCGGCTGCCGCCCCTGATCGCCGCCTGCGAGTCGGGCATGAAGGCCTTGCTGAAGACGGCGCAGGCCGACGTCTTCTTCTATGCCGCCAATGGCCACGGCGGCTGGGAGGCGGTCATTGCCAATCTGGTCGCGCCAGGCGCGGCTATCCTCGTGCCGGGCACCGGGCACTTCTCGGACAACTGGGCCGAGCAGGTCGAGGCCTTCGGCGGCGAGGCGCTGCGCACGCCTTATCGCGAAGGCTTCGCCATCGACCCGGAGGCGGTCGAGGCGGCGCTCCGCGACGACACGGCGCACCGCATCGGCGCTGTCTTCGTGGTGCACACCGACACCGCCAGCGGCACGACCTGCGACCTGGCCGCACTGCGCCGCGCCATCGACGCGGCGGGCCATCCGGCGCTCTTCGTCGTCGATGTCGTGGCCTCGCTCGGCGCGGCGCCTTTCGCCATGGACGAGCTCGGCGTCAACGTGGCGATGGGTGCGTCGCAGAAGGGCCTGATGGTTCATCCGGGCATGGCCTTCGTCGCCGCCGACGAGAAGGCGATGGCGGCGGCGCGACGCAACCCGGCGCACCGCTACTACTGGGACTGGGAGCGCCGCAAGAGCGAGCACTCGTACCGCAAGTTCTGCGGCACGCCGCCGCTCTCCCACCTGGCCGGACTCGAGGCGGCGCTCGGGCTGATCGCCGACGAAGGGCTCGAGCAGGTGCATGCGCGCCATGCGCGATTGGCGAGCGCCGTGCATGCGGCGGTGAGCTGCTGGGCCGAAGGCGGCGCGCTCCGCCTCTTCACGAAGGACGCCGCGGCGCGCTCGGTCTCGGTGACGGCGATCGAGGTCTCGCCCGGCATCGACCCGGAAGAGCTGCGCACGGTGGCGCGCGAGCGCTTTCAGGTAGCGATCGCTGGCGGCCTGGGACCGCTCGGCGGCCGCGTCTTTCGCATCGGCCACCTCGGCGACCTGAACGAGGCCATGATCCTCGGCTGCCTTTCCGGCGTCGAGGCGGCGATGCAGGTGCAGCGCATCGCCTACCGTCACGGTGGCGTCGATGCGGCGATCGCGTCGCTCGTGACTTCCTATTGACCAGCCATGAGTGCAACGCCGACGCCAGCGCGTCGGCGAAAGCTACACCGCTTGCTTCGAAAGCCTGCGCCTTTTCATCGCACCGAGGGCGCCCAGTCCAAGCGCGAAGAGGGCCCAGGTCTCGGGCTCAGGTACGTTAGGTATGGTGTCGGCCTGCACAGCGAGGTCGGTTCCGATAGCGGTGCCTCCGGTCCCGCCAACGTATCCGAGGAACGCTCCCGTGTTGCGATCGACCCGTGCCACACCGCCGCTGTCGCTGGACGCATAGAGATCGCCGGTCAGCCGATTGAAGGCCAGCCCATCGGCCAGACCATTCCAGGACGAGAACGCGTCCACATAGGTGTACGTATGGTTGTTTCCGGTCAGGACCGATGCGCCCGACAAACGCCACGGAATGAACGCCCCGTTGCTGTCATAGCCGGTACCGATCAAGTCCCCGGAGATGGGGTCGAACGCCAAGTCCGTGTAGAACGAATTTCTCCCGCTGGGACCGGCGTTGCCGGCAAAGGTACCAACGTAGTCGGTGACGCCCGTACCGGGATGAAAGCGGAACAGGCCGTTGCGCGCGAACGCGGCATGGTCGTTGTCGTAGGCGGTGAAGTAGACGTTTCCGTCCGGTCCGGCGGTCAGGCCGTCGAGGTTGCCGCCCAGGCCGGTGGAGCCCAGGCTCGTCACGTTGGTAATGACACCCGCGGTGACTTGGATGTTCGTGGAATCGAGCTTGAAGAGGTTGATGTCGTTCTGGTACCGGCGCAGGAAGTACAGCGTCTTGTCCGGGGTCTCCGCGACTGTCGACCAGCCACCGGCGGTGTCCCCCAGCACCGGATCCCTGATGCTGCCGACGAAGGTATTGGTTCCTCCGGCGATGTCGAGAGTCCAAAGTCTGCCGTCACCCGCATCCGACATCGCCCAAATGTCGATCGGAGCAGCATGGGCGGCGGCGCTCAGGAGGCCTGCGGCCACCACGGAAACAAGACCGATCTTCGTGGGAATGTTTTGCATGGCGAATCCTCTGGAAAGACGGAAGAGACAAGGGAGGTTCGGCCACATTAGCTCTCCGGCGCGAAACTTCAACCCCTTGTTCAAGGGGTGGGGCCACCAAGGGAAGACTCACGGAGGACCGCTTCACCTGGGAGCGAGGACTGCGTGGAGCGACGGCTGCTGCCGGCTTTTGCGCGCGAGTGACCTACCTAGCGCCCGCGCACATGCGCCGGCGCCTCGAGCCGCCGCGCCAATGCCGACAAGGTCAGCGTGATGACGAGATAGATCGCCGAGATGAAGAGGTACGGCTCCCAGTAACGCGAGTAGGCGCCGGCCACTGTGCGCGCCGCCAGCGCCAGCTCGGCCAGGCCGATCGCCGAGACCAGCGAAGAGTCCTTGACCAGCGTCACGCCCTCGTTGACGAGCGCCGGAACCATGCGCCGCAGCGCCTGCGGCAGCACGATGTAGCGCATCGCCTGTGCGTACGTGAGGCCGATGCTGTAGGCCGCCTGCGTCTGCCCGCCGTGGATGCTGCGGATGCCGGCGCGCAGGATCTCGGAGACGTAGGCGCCGGCGTTGAGCGTCAGCGCCAGCGCGCCCGAGAAAAATGCGCCGTGGTTCTGCCGGAACTCGCGCGCCGCTTCGCCGCTGAGCAAGAGCCCGCCCTCGGGCTGTACCAGCACCGGCATCAGCGCGAAGTGCACGAGCAGGATCTGCACGAAGAGCGGCGTGCCGCGAAAAAAGCCCACGTAGGCGCTTGTTGCGCCGCGCAGCAGCGACCATGCCGCTGCGGAGAAGGCGTTTGCCGGCCGCGGGCTTTCAGTCGTGCTGGCGATCAGGCCGAGCAGGATGCCGAGGGCCAGCCCGCCGGACAGCGACACGACGGCGAGCTGCAGCGTCATCGCCAGCCCCTGCACGAACAGCGGCGCGTAACCGACCAGGATGTCCCATCGCAGATCGAAGAGACCCACGAGCGGCGGCGGCTACTTCGATGCCGACGCGGCCGGAGCCGGCTCGGGCGCGCCGAGGTAGCTCGCGTAGATGCGGTCGTAGCTGCCGTCGGCCTTGATCGCGGCCAGGCCCTTGTTCAGCTTGGCGAGCAGCGCGGCGTTGCCCTTCTTCACGGCGATGCCGTAGTGCTCGGGCGCGAAGGCGGCGTCGTTGACGGTCTTGAACTTGTTGCTGGCGTTGTTCTTCACGTAGTTGACGACGACGCCGTTGTCGGCCACCACGGCGTCGATGCCGCCGGTCTCGAGCTCCTTGAGCGCCAGCGGCGTCGACTCGAAGCGCTTGATGTCCGGGCTGTTCTTGCCCTGCAGCTTCGAGATCGTCTCGTCGCCGGTGGTGCCGGTCTGCACGCCGACCTTGCGCCCTTTCAGGTCCTCGAAGCGCGCGATCGCCGAGTCGGTCTTGACGGCGATGAGCTGGTGCGCGTCGAAGTACGGGTCGGTGAAGTCCATCGACTGCTTGCGCTCCTCGGTGATCGTGATCGAGGAGACGAGGAGGTCGCGATCGCCCTGCTTGAGCGCATTGAAGATGCCTTCCCACGGCGTGTTGGCAAAGGTCACGGCGATGCCCGCCTTGGCGGCGACGGCGCGCACGACGTCGATGTCGAAGCCGACGATCTCGCCCTTCTCGTTCTGCGACTCGAAGGGCGCGTACGCGGCGTCGGTGCCGACGACGTAGACCTTTTCCGGCGCGCTCGCCGACGCTTCCGATGACGAGGCTTGGCCGCTGTCCTGCTTGCCGCAGGCGGCGAGCGCCAGAGGCAGGACGGCGCAAAGTGCGAAGCGGCGAACGAACGGGTAGACGATGGCGCTCATGGGACCCCCTAGGGATTCGATCGTACGATGCCGGCGGTCCCCCAGGAATTTTCGATGCACCGCTTTCGAATTTCGTTTCTCGCCTTCACGCTCAGCGCCGTCTCGATGGCCGCTGCGGCACAACCCTCGACGCGCGAACGCCTGAACCAGTTCGCCGAGACCTTTGTCGCCGCCAGCGCAGCCGACGATCCGATCGCCGGATCGTCGCTCGGCCTGAGCGCCTTCGACAGCCGGCTCGCCATTCCCAGCGAGGCGGCGCGCGCCGAGCGCATCGGCCGCCTGCAGGGCTGGAAGGCCGAGCTGGAGGCGATCGCCCGGGCCGCCGGCCCCGGCATCTCGCTCACGGAGAGCGGCAACATCAAGCTGCTGCGCGCCGACTTCGATGGGCGGCTCAACGAGCTGCTCGTTCGCCAGACCGATCGCAAGGACTACGCGGGCACCAGCCTCGGCCTGGTGCAGGCGATCTTTTCGCAGTTCCTGCATCTGCCGATCGTCGGCAGGGAAGGCGCGATCCAGGCCGATGCCGACAAGGCGTGGGACGACCTGATCGCGCGTCTCGAGCAGGGCCCGGCCTTCATCGTCGCCGGCCAGAAGCTGGTCATGAAACCGGGCCGCCTGTTCGGCACCGTCGGCAGCAGCCAGCTCGCCGGCACGCCCGAGTTCTTCAACGAGGCGCTGACCGCTGCCGCCACCGCGCAGAACGCCGCCCGGCCGGCCACGGTGCAGCGCTTCGTCGCCGGCCGCGATGCGGTGCTGGCGACGATCGCCGAGACCAAGGCGTTCATCGACGCCCACGCAGCCTCGTGGCCCGACAACCACGTCATCGGCAAGACCGCGTACGAGCAGATGCTGCGCGAGGACCAGCTCCTGCCTTACGACTCGGCCGAGATCGAGCACATGGCGCGCGACGAGTTGGCGCATGGCTGGGCCGAGGAGATCTGGCTGCAAGCCCTGTCGAAGCAACGCGGCACTCCGTTCGGTGCGGCCAGCGGTGGCGGTATGGCGCCAAGCGGCCCGGCGCTCGTCGGCTACTACCGCGACCGCATCGCCGAGTTGACGGCGTTCATGAAGAAGCTCGACGTCGTCACCGTGCCCGACTGGCTCGGCTCGATGCAGATCGTCGAGACGCCGGCCTTCCTGCAGCCGGTCTCGCCCGGAGCGTCGATGTACTCGCCGCGCCTCTTCTCCAAGTCGAGCGCCGGCTACTACTTCATCACGCCGCCGAAGTCGCTGGAAGAAGCGGCCAAGCGGCTCGACATGAACGAGGACTTCGACCGCGACCGCATCTGGTCGACGGCGGCACATGAAGCGATGCCCGGCCACTTTCTCCAGCTTTCGATCGCGCGCCGCCATCCGGACCTGGTGCGCCGCATCCAGCACGACGCGGCGCTCGCCGAAGGCTGGGCCTTCTACGGCGAAGAGATGCTGGTGCGGCTCGGCCTCTACGGCGAAGGCCTCGACGCGCGCCTCTTCACGGCCCGCTGGGAGCGTGTGCGCGGAGCGCGCGCCATCGTCGACCCCAAGCTCGCGTCGGGCGAGTGGAGCGTCGCCCAGGCGGTCGACTTTTTCGAGGCGCAGTCGGGCTTCACGCGCGGCGCTGCGCAGGCCGCGGTTCAAGGCATTGCGCTCTATCCGGGCTACGTCATCTCCTACACGGTCGGGCGATTGCAGCTCGAGACGCTGCTCGCCGACTACATGCTGAAGATGGGCGAACGCGCGTCGTTGCGCGACTTTCACGACCGGCTGCTGTCGTACGGCTCGATTCCGCTTTCGGTGCTCGGGCCCGAGCTGCTCGCCGACCTGGACAAGCCGGGCAGCGCGGTCCGGGCGGCGGCGAACTACTAGTCACGACCGTTGCGCGGCGGGGTCGTAGCCGGCGCCGGCGACGTCGCGGAACAGGAGCATTTGCGCGATCTTGGCCGAGGCGCCGTCATGGAAGCCGGCTTCGCCGGCAAAGTCCTTCGGGTTGCGGAACGTGCCGAACACGATGTCCCACAGCGGCAGGTCCGAATAGTTGTAGCGGTGCACCCCTCGCTCGTGATGCACGCTGTGGCTCTCGGGCCGCTGGACGATCCAGCCCAGCCATCTCGGGGTGCGGACGTTGACGTGCTGGATCACGCCGAGGAAGGTCGTGGCGTAGAGGAACCAGGTCGCCGCCTGCGGCTCCAGGCCGAGACCCACGGTGAGGGTGAGGCTGCCGAGCACGGTCCATCCCGCCATGTCCAGCGGACTGAAATAGAACGCTCCGAAGCTGTCGACGCGTTCCGCGCTGTGGTGCATCTGATGAAAGCCCCGCCACAGCCATTTCGACCGATGCATGGCCCGATGCCACCAGTACACCAGGAGCTCGTAGGCCAGCACCGCGATGCCGGCGCCGACGAAGGGATGGACGGATTTCAGGTCGAAGAGCTGATAGCGCGCCAGCGTTTCGTTCCAGAGCAGGGGCAAGTAGGAGGAAAGGAAGAAGTAGCAGGCGAAGACGATCAGGGCCCGGGTGCGCCAGCCGCGCACCCGTGGCAACGGGCGGGCCGGGAACAGGGCTTCGACCAGAACCAGGGCGGCGTAGAGCGCCAGCACGGTCAGGGACACGGGATCCAGCAGGATCTCCAGCGGCGTCGGCATGAGGTTGCTCCTCGTGGTTGCGAAGGAGCCTACGGTGCCCGGAGCGGACCGCCGGTGCATGATGCTTGGATAATGGATGTCTAATCTTTGCGTAGGCGATGAGCCGGGCTGCCGCCGGCAGGCATGAAGTACCAGGTTGCCGAGTTCGTCGTCGATACCGATCGCTACCGGGTCACCGTCGGCGATGCTGCCGTGCCGGTCGAGCCCAAGGTCTTCGACCTGCTGGTCTGCCTGATCCGCCACCGCGACCGGGTGCTCTCCCGCGAAGAGCTGTTCCAGGCGGTCTGGGACGGGCGCGAGGTCTCGGACGCCACGCTCAGCAATCACGTCAAGATCGCCCGCCGGCTCCTGGGCGACAACGGCGAGTTGCAGCGGACGATCCTCACGGTGCGCAGCCGCGGCTACCAGTTCGTCGCGCCGGTCACGGAGATCCCGGAGGGCGCGGAGCCAAGACCAGGAACGGCGGCGACCCGGCGCGGCTCGCGCCTGCCCGTTCTGCTGGCCGGATTGCTCGTGCTCGCCGGGCTCGTTGCGGTCTGGCGCTGGCTCGCCCCGTCCGAGGGAGCGGGCGGTTCCGAGCTGCCTTATGTGCTTGTCCTGCCCTTCGACGTGTCCGGCAACGCGCCCGAGACCTGGGAACCTTTCGCCGACCAGGTGACGCGGGAGATGATCCGCAACTTGCGCAAGATCTCGGGGCTCCGGGTCGTGCCTGCGCCCTCGGCCTTCACGTTCAAGGGCAACAAGTCGCGCGAGCATGTGCGGGAGCAGTTGCCGAACGTTCGCTACGTGCTCGACGGCGCGATCAGCATCTCCGGCGACCACCGCTTGCGCATCACGGCGGAGCTGGAAGACTTGGCCAAGGGCCGTGTCGTCTGGGAGCACGCCTACGAGGGCCGTACCGACGATACCCGGCTGTTCGACATGCAGTCGCAGATCGCCGCCGCGGTGTCGGACTCGTTGAAGGTGACGATCCTCGCCGACGAACGGCGGGCGCTCGGCGAGTTGCCCACCACCAACCTCAAGGCCTACGAGCTGTACGTGTCCGGGCGACACGAGCTGGACCTCGTCAGCCACGAATCGCTGCCGCGGGCGATCGAGCTCTTCAACCAGGCGATCGCACTCGATCCGCAGTTCTTCGACGCCTACATCGCGCGCAGCGACGCCTACCGCCAGCGCTTCGCCTACTTCGAGCCGCCGATCGACATGCTGCAGGCGGTCGTCGATTCGCTCGCCGAGGCGCAGCAGGTGCGACCCGACTCTGCCGAGGCGTGGTCGTCGCTCGGCCTCACCTACGTGATGGCCTGGAGATGGAAGGACGCCTGGGCTGCACTGAGCGCCGCCAGGCGACGCGACCCGACGCTGGCGCAGACGGAGCTGGGCTTTGCGCTCTACTACGCCGGCCTCGGCGAGGCCGGGAAGGTGAAGAGCGCGCTCGCCGCCGCGAACCGGCTGGATCCTCTGAACGCCGAGATGGCCGACTGGGGCAACTGGGCCCTGTTCATGGTCGGCGAAAGCGCGGCAGCGCGCGAGTGGGCGGAGCAGAAGATGCGCCAGCACCCGGACATCGGCCTGCTCTTCTCGGGTGCTGGCGTCGGCGCCTACATCGCCGGCGACCCCGAGCGCGGCATCCGTCTCGCGGAGCGCGGTGCCGAACTCGATGGCTCGCCGGTTGCGCTGATCATGCTGGCCCAGGCCTACGGCTATGCGGGGCAGAAGGACAAGGTGGTGCCGCTGCTGGAAAGGGCGGCCCGCGCCGGCACCTACACCTGCCCTTACGAATCAGCCGCCGCCTGGTTGAGCCTGGGCGACACCGATCGGGCCTTCGCGCTGTTGGAGGAGGCGGTGGCGAAGCGCTCGAACTGCCTCATGTTCCTGCGCAACGATCCGCGAATGAAGGTCCTGCATGGCGATCCGCGCTATTCGCTCCTGCTCACCCGGGTCGGGCTGGACGAGACGGCGGTCGCGTCCTACAGGCGCTGAAGCGTCGGCTCGGTTCCGCCGCTGTGCGCGAATCTCCCGATGGCGCGGCCCCGGGGCGTGGGAACAATCGTCGCTTCGCCACGCAGAAAGAATCGAGAACCGACATGGAAAGACGCCAGGCCCTTCACGCACTCGCTGGCTCGGCCGTCGTCGCCGCCTTCCCGTTCAGCCGCGCGCACGGCGCCGATGTCACGCCGTTCAAGATCGGCTTCATCCTGCCCATGACCGGCCAGTCGGCCTCGACCGGCAAGCAGATCGAGGCCGCGGTCAAGCTCTGGATGGCGCAGAACGGCTCGACCGTGGCCGGCCGCAAGATCGAGGTGCTCGTCAAGGACGACGGCGGCGTCGCCGACACGACGCGCCGGATCGCCCAGGAGTACGTCGTCAACGACAAGGTCGACGTGCTCGCCGGCTTCGGCCTCACGCCCCTGGCCTTTGCGACGGCGCCGATCGCCACGCAGAGCAAGACGCCGATGGTGGTGACCGCGGCGGCCACCTCGGCGATCACCGAGCAGTCGCCCTACATCGTGCGCACCAGCTTCACGCTGCCGCAGGTCTCGGTCTCGATCGCCGAATGGGCGGGCAAGCACGGCATCAAGAGCGTCGTCACCTTCGTTGCCGACTACGGACCGGGCATCGACGCCGAGAAGTTCTTCAAGAGCCAGTTCCTGCTCAACGGCGGCAAGGTCATCGGCGAGATCCGCTCGCCCTTGCGCAGCCCCGACTTCGCGCCCTTCCTTCAAAAGGTGGCCGACCTCAAGCCCGACGCGGTGTTCGTGTTCCTGCCCTCGGGCCAGGGCGCCGCCTTCATGAAGCAGTTCGGCGAGCGCGGTCTCGACAAGAGCGGCATCAGGCTGATCGCCACCGGCGACGTGGTCGACGACGACCAGCTCAACGACATCGGCGACGTCGCGCTCGGCGTCGTCAACTCGCACCACTATTCGGCGGCGCATCCTTCGGCGATGAACAAGAAGTTCGTCGCCGCCTTCGAGGCGGCGAACAAGTTCCGCCCCAACTTCATGGCCGTCGCCGGCTACGACGGCATGCACGTCATCTACAACGCGCTGGCCACGACCAAGGGCGCAAGCGGCGGTGACGCCTTGCTCGCGGCGATGAAGGGCCAGCTTTTCGAGAGCCCGCGCGGCCAGATCCTGATCGACGCGCAGACGCGCGACATCGTGCAGGACGTCTACATCCGCAAGGTCGAGCGCGTTGCGGCGATGGGCAACCAGCTCTACAACGTCGAGTTCGACGTGCAGAAGGCGGTCAAGGACCCGGCCAAGGTCAAGTAGAGAAGGAAGGTCCGAGGCTCTCGAAGAGCGCCGCGTAGCGGCCGGCGGCGATCACGTCGGCAAAGCGATCGGTGCAACGCCCATGTGCGCGTGCGGTCATCGCGTCGAGCGTCGAGCGGTCCATGGCGAGCCATCGCCGCATGGCATCGCGAAAGGCCTCGTAGCTGGCGTCGTCCGCGTAGACGGCGTCGTCGCCGAGGATCTCCACCAGGCCGTCGATCGGCGCGCAGACGACCGGCACGCCGCGCGCGACCGCCTCCAGCGCCACCATGCCGAAAGGCTCGTAGACCGACGGAATGGCGAGCACGTCGATCTGCCGGTAGAACGATTCCAGGCGCTCGCGGCCGCACCAGCCCAGGTAGCGGACCCTCGACGCCAGTGCTTCGTCGGCCATGAGATCGCGCGAATAGGCGCTGAAGGCGCGGCCGGCGATCAGGCTCGAGTACGACTCGAAGCCTGGCTCCTTCAGCACCCATTGCACGTACTGCGGGCGCTTGCGCGGCACCAGGCGCCCGCAAAAGCCGAGCGTGCGGCCGGCAGCGCGCGCGGCCGGAAGCGGCCGGCCGCCGATGCCGTTGTGGATGACGCGGACCCGCGGGTTCAGCGCCGCGTAGCCGAGCCGACGGTAGTGGCCGAGCTCGGCATGCGAGACGAGCACGATCTCGTCGCAGGCGGCGAGCAGGTGCTCCTGCCGCTGAATGGCCCAGCCCAGATCGATGCCGTTGGACTCGGCTTCGCACCGAAGCAGCGAATGCACGGTGAAGACGGTGCGCTTGCCCGCGAGCGCGCGCAGGATCGCCGGGTTGTGGTTGTAGGTGTGCAGGTGCGCGACGGGCGCGCGGATGGCCGCCAGCTCGTCGAGCGAGCCGACCGCGACGTTGGCGTGCTCGCGCAGAAGCTGGTCGATCTCGGCCGGCCGATAGTGGTGGTCGACCAGGTACCAGAGCGTGGGCAGTCCGATCTTCTCGAAGCCGGTGATCAGGCCGTCGATGGCGCTGCCCACGCCGCCGAGCCGGTTGAACGGCAGCTCGTTGGTGATCTCGACGGCGGCAAAGTCGGCGTCGAGCCTGCAGTTGCCGATCATGGCGGCGTGATCCGTCGCACCGCCACGTCGAGACGGCCGAGCACGACGACGGTCCGGCATTCGACCGGGTGGTCTTCGGCTTCTTCCCATCGGCCTTCGACTTCCCGGGCCAGGAAGACGGCCGCGCGACATTCTTCGAGATCCGGGTTGCGGTCCTCGACGCGGAAGTCGTGCACGGCGACGATCCGGTAGACGCTCGATGCGAGCGTGGCCAGCTCGATCGCGATCTCGCCGAGGCTCAGGTAGCGCTGGCCCCAGCGGTCGATGCGAAAGGGCGCGATGCGCAGCGTCGTCGCGTCGATGCGGAGCAGGCGTGCGCCCTCGCCGGAGCGGACGTTGTCCAGGCGCAGCGGCTCGTCGCCGTACCGATCGGGCGGTGCGGCATGGAGACGGCTCGCGGGCGCAGAGTGGCCTGCGGCCGGATAGCCCGGGTAGGAGCCGGCAGGCGGCGTCGTCAGCGCGGAAGGCACGGCCCTAGGCCAGGCTCTTCTGCGCGCACTGCAGGATGGAGGGCTTGAAGTCGTCGGCCAGGTCCTGGCCGATGCACTCGACCAGCGCGCGGACGAAGTCGACCTCGCCCAGGTAGTCGTTGCGGGTCATCGGCTCCAGCTTGTCGACCGTGCCCGCGGCGATCTCTCCGAGGGGAGCTTCGCGCGCGCGCAGCAGCGCGATCGATTCCGCGTCGAGCAGGTACCCGATGACGCGGACGCCGAGATTGACGCGAAGGAACGCGATCAGCGCACGCAGCGACCGCTCGATATTGCCGAGATGGTCGTCGCGTTTCTTGTGCACGTCGCGATAGAAATCGACGAGGCGGTTGAGCCACGGCGCGTCCTTGTCGTCGATGACCATTTCGCAGAACTGGCGGTAGTTCTTGACCGTGTCGTGGTCGGCGAGATAGGTGCCGAGCGAGTCCTGCATCGCCTCCCAGACGCCGAACTTGCCGCCGATCGAACGGCGCGCGTCCGACAGTTGCGAGAGCAGCGTGACCTGGCTGCCGGCAACGAGCTCGAAGAACGGAAAGTCGCGGCGGATGGTGGCCGCGTAGTAGAAATAGACCGCGGTGACGTACAGCGTCGACATCGCGAAGTAGCCTTCGTCGTTGGCCCAGAACGCGAGCCGGCCGGCGTCGTGCCGCGGCAGCTCCTTCACTTGCGCGAACCAGCGGATCATGGCGTCCGCCCTCAGGGGGTCCTTGCGCCGGTGCTCGATGTCGATGACGCGCTCGAGCAGATCCTCGGCCGCGATCAGCAGCGGATTCAGGATCTTGAGCCGGATGTTCTCTTTCTCCTTGTCGCGGCTGTCCTCGCGCTCCTGGCGCAGCTTGTAGCGGGTCGTGTAGAAGGCGGCGAAGACGCCGAGCAGCGGGGTAAGGACGAGGGTCAGGAGCGTCTTGGTCGTGTCGCTCATCGCCCCTGCCGCCGTTGCCGATGCGGCCGACGCCACGGCCGATGCGGTCGACGCCGCCGACGCCGCCGACGCCGCCGAGGCCGCGCCCGACGCCGCGCCCGAGGCGGCCTCCGCCGCGATCGCCGCGCCGCTGAAGAGGGCGCCGCAACAGGCCGCGGCGGCGAGCCACGCATTGCACGTTGTCGACCCGTGGCGATTCATGTCAGGCGGCCGTTTCCGGTTGCCGCCGCGCGGAGTCGCGGCGACGAAGCCCGGGCAGTGTCATGGAACACAATCGGCGCAGTCAAGCGCGGGATAAACGCAGTAAAGACGTCGCCGTGGACAGTATCGCCACTCCTTTCGACGAAGAGTTCGGCCTCGTCGCCGACCTGGTCCGCCTCCACGCCATCCGCGATCCCGCGCATCCGGCCCTCGTCGACGCGCACCAGACACTCAGCTACGGCGAGCTCGATGCGCTGATGGACCGCGTCGCCGCAAGCCTTCAGCGCGACGGCGTGCGGCCGCGCGAGGCCATCGCCATTTGCGCCGCAGCCTCGGTGCGCTATGCGGCGGTGTTTCTCGGCGCCTTGCGTGCCGGCGTCGTCGTCGCGCCGCTGGCGCCCGGCGAAACGGCGAAGAGCCTGGCCGGCATGCTGAGCGATTCGGGCGCGAAGCTGCTGTTCGTCGACGCGTCGACGGCGGCCAGCTTCGACGCCGATGCGGCAGGCGCGGTGCCGTGCCTGTCGCTCGACGACGCTGGCGCCGGCGCGAACCTGTCGTCGTGGCACGCCCCCGAAGGCGCGGTGCCGGCGCCGGTTTCGCCCGGCCCCGACTGGGCCTTCAACATCATCTATTCGTCGGGCACGACCGGCGTGCCCAAGGGCATCGTGCAGCCGCACGCGATGCGCTGGGCGCAGGTGCGGCGGGGCGGCACGGCCTACGGCTACGGGCCGCAGGGCACCACCCTGCTTGCCACGCCACTCTATTCGAACACCACGCTGGTCGTCTTCTTGCCGACGCTCGCCTGGGGTGGCACGACCGTGCTGATGGCGAAGTTCAACGCCGCCGAGTACCTGCGCCTGGCCGAGCGGCATCGCGCCACGCACACCATGCTCGTGCCGGTGCAGTACCAGCGCCTGATGGCGCTGCCCGAGTTCGGCCGCTTCGACCTCTCGGCCTTCCATATGAAGTTCTGCACCAGCGCACCGTTCGCCGCGGCACTGAAGGCCGACGTGCTGGCGCGCTGGCCCGGTGGCCTCGTCGAGTTCTACGGCATGACCGAAGGCGGTGGCAGTTGCGCGCTGCCGGCGCACGAGCATCCCGACAAGCTGCACACCGTGGGCCAGCCGATGGAAGGCCACGACATCCGCCTCATCGACGACGAAGGCAATGAGCTGGCGCGCGGCGAAACAGGCGAGATCGTCGGCCGCTCGGCCTCGATGATGATCGGCTATCACGGCCAGCCGGCGAAGACGCGCGACGCCGAATGGACGAGCCCGGCCGGCGAGCGCTACATCCGCACCGGCGACGTCGGCCGCTTCGACGAAGACGGCTTCCTGGCGCTGATGGATCGCAAGAAGGACATGATCATCAGCGGCGGCTTCAACATCTATCCGAGCGACCTCGAGGGCGTGCTGCGCGAGCATCCGGGCGTCGCCGACGTTGCGGTGGTGGGCGTGCCTTGCGAGCAGTGGGGCGAGACGCCGATCGCCTTCGTCGTGCCGGCAGCCGGCAGTGCAACGACCGAAGCCGAGCTCATCGCCTGGTTCAATCAGCGCGTCGGCAAGACACAGCGCCTGGCCGGCCTGCACTACCTCGACGAGCTGCCGCGCAGCGCCATCGGCAAGATCCTCAAGCGCGAGCTGCGCGACCGCCATGCGGCCGTCGCAACCGGCCCTAGCGGCGCGAGCTGAGGCTGCCCATGACGGCGCTGAGCGCGACCGCGCCCAGCGTCTTCACCAGCGTCGGGTGCTGCGCATAGAAATCGCCGACACGATCGACGATCGACGGGTCATGTTTTTCGGCGCGGGCGGCGATGGCGTTGACGTCGCCCGGCGAAAGCTGCGAGGCTTGCTCCGGGGTGATCGTGCCCGGCGTGGCACTTGTGCCCAGCAGGCTGCCGAGGACGCCGCCGGCCACCGACGACAGATTGCCGCCGCCCAGCGACTGCACGAGCTGGTTGAGCAGCCCGGCCTGCTGTTGTGGATTGGAGTTGTTGAAGAGGCTGCCGACCATCTGGCCGAACGGCGGCGTCGCGTCGGAGCGGAACGCCGAGGCGATGCCGCTGCCCAGGTCTTGTGTCGACACTTGCGGCGCGACCTGGTCGAAGTGCTCGTGCACGTTGCCTTGCGGTGCCAGCGCGTTGCCGGCGTATTGCTGGAGGATGTCGAAGAGGCCCATGGCGCTTTCCTTTCAGGTTGTCGCGATACTAGCGATGCGGCAGGCTCGGCGCGTCGAGCACGGGAGCGTCGTGCCATGTCCGGATCGTCCAGGTTCATCCAGATCGCGATCTTCGTCGGCGTCGTTGCCGCGATGGCGGGCGGCTCGTACCGCTACATGCACAGGCTCACCGGCGACTTCGATGAGCCCGACGGCGAGCCCGACTTCCCGACCGTCGTCGCGGCGACGCGCGCCGCCAATCCGACGCTGACTTTCGAGCCGGGAAGCGAGCGCAGCCCGGCGTTCTTCTGGGTCAGGGAGCGCGCCTCCGGCCGCCAGGTGCAGGTGCCGAGCGGCGAACTGCAGGGCGCGAAGATCCGCTTCGTCGACTGCGCGCTCGGCGATATCGTGCCATCGCTGCTCTATCCGAACCGCACCGAGACGATCTGCTTCGAGTTGCGCAACGACAAGCACGCCATGTCGGCGTACTTCTTTCGCTCGAACGACGATCTCGAGCATCTGCTGACGTTCTACGAATTGAACGTCACGCCGGAGTACCGCATCGGCCTCTACAAGAACCGCAAGGAACAGCTCGTGACGCGCACGCGGAAGAAGGAGTTCACGAAGGAGTTCATCGTCTCGTACATGCTCTGGTCGGGCGGTGGCTTCGTCGGCTGGCGTGAAGAAAAGGCCGCTGCATCGACGCCTTAACATCGGGCCCGATCCCTGGAGCCCGGACCTTGAGCGAGAGCCCTGGCCGTCGGCGCAGCCTGGTGGTTTCTCGGTGCGCGGCCGATCGCGGTGCAGGCGAGCGGCCGCGGCGAGCTGCTCGGGTCATCGACGCGATCCTGGCCGATCCAGCGTGGAAGGATCGGATGGCGACCGACAGCCAGGGGCCTCGCGTGGGTGCGCTTGGACACTCGGCGGGCGGCTGCACGGTGCTGGCGTTGGCGGGAGCCAGGCCTGATTTGTCCCGGATGAGGCGGCGCTGCCAGGCCGAAGCATCCGAAGCCCCGATCTACCGTCGTCCCCGACCGGCGACTACAACGTACCCTGCCTGTAGTTCCCGATGTTCGCCAGATGCTTGTTCAATTCCCGCTCGTTCTTTGCATTGTTCTTGACCGCCGCAATATGCTTGTCGAGCAGCGCGAGCATGATCTTGCGTGCGTCCTGGACCTTCTTGAGGTCGTCTTTTTTCTTGAGGTCCAGGCCGAAAGCATTCTCCGAGATCACGTCGCGAAACTGCTCGATCGCATCCGCGACCTGTTGTGACGCATCGACCAACGCCAGAACCTCTTCTTCGAGGCTTTCGCGTGCCTTGACGAAGTCGTCCCACTGCTTGCCTTCGTTTGCCACTGCCTTGTCGATGTTTCCCTTCGGCTTCGGGATGTCCGCATCCTTGCCCAAGACCTTTTCCGCCGCCGCGACCGCCTTGTCCCAACCCGGCATGTCAGCCATGACTTTCCCCTTGATCCGGCGCGAACTTGCGCTCGGGGCACATACGCAAACCCGGACCGGATCCGGACACCCCCGGGGGCGCGTTGCCTGCTACAACCACCATGTCCTAGGAGCGCCCCGCTCGCGCATCTAGTGGCACGAACGAGCTGTCGAGAGCAGGCGCATCCAGGCCGGTGCGAGCGCCAGGTCGCCGAGCAAAGCACGGCGCTCGCTGGCCGGCAAGGTGTGGCGCAGGCGCTCGGTTGGCGGCGTAGGCGCCGGTGGGTTGCAGGCGCAGCCGGTCCTTGCCGCTCAGCGCCCGGACGACCTCGTCGACGCTGGGCCACAAGATGCCAAGCATCTCGTCTTCGCGCGGCTTGTCGTGGAGCCCACGCGAGAGGCGGCGCAAGATGCCGCGCTCCACCAGCCGCTGCGAGGCCTTGCCGATGGCTCCGCGGCTGCCAGCCTTGGTGAACAAGGCAGGCGTGAACACCGTGCCTGGCGTGGCCCGCTGTCTGTAGCCGGCTCTCTTCGCCCGGATCATTCGAAATCGAGCAGCACCTTCATCGCCTGCGAGCGATCCGCGGCCAGCGCGAACGCGCGGCCCGCGTCACGATACGACAGCGTCGCCGAGATCAGCGGCTTGACGTCGACCCGCTTCTTGTTGAGCAGGTCGACCGCCATCGCGAATTCCTCGTGGAAGCGAAAGGCGCCGCGCAGATCGAACTCCTTGGCGACGATGGTGTTGACGGGCAGCGTCATCTCGCCGCCCAGGCCGACCTGGACGATGATGCCGCGCGGCCTGAGCGCATCGAAGGCGCCGCGCAGCGCCTGCGCGTTGCCGCTCGCCTCGAAGAGCACGTCGAACGTGCCCTTGTCGGCGCCGAAGGCGGCCAACGCATCAGGTCGCTCGGCGACGTTGATCGTCTCGTCGGCGCCGACCTTCATCGCCGTGCGCAGCGCAAACGCGCCGACGTCGGTGACGACGATGCGCGTCGCTCCGGCCCGCCGCGCGGCGATGACGATGAGCGCGCCGATCGGCCCGCAGCCGGTGACGAGCACGCTCTTGCCGAGCAGCGAGCCGGCGCGGCGCACCGCGTGCAGCGCCACCGAGAGCGGCTCGGCCAGCGCACCCTCGGCATCGCTCAGCGAATCGGCGAGCCGATGCGCCTGCGCGGACTCTATGACGATCTGCTGGCGAAATGCGCCTTGCACATGCGGCGTGCGCATCGCGCTGCCGTAGTAGCGCATGTCGAGGCAATGGTTCTGCAAGCCTTCCTGGCAATAGCGGCAGCGGCCGCACGGCCGGCTCGGGCTGATGGCGACGCGATCGCCGATCGCGAATCCTGTGACGCCGTCGCCCATCGCCTCGATCGTGCCGGCGATCTCGTGGCCGAGCACCATCGGTTCCTTGACCCGCACCGTGCCGAAGCCGCCGTGCTGCCAGTAGTGCAGGTCCGACCCGCAGATGCCGCCGAAGCGCACGCGCGCCTGGAGTTGGCCGGCTCCAAGCGCCGGTGTCTCGACCTGCTCGACGCGCAGATCGCCTGCCGCGTGAATGACCAGTGCGTCCATCGTGTTCCCTTCCCCGCAACCGGACGTTCGCGGCTGCGACAGTGCATGATGACCGATCCACCCGCGGAGAAAACGCCATGATCGTCGTCCACCATCTCAACGAATCGCGCTCGCAGCGCGTGCTCTGGCTGCTCGAGGAGCTGGGCGTGCCCTACGACATCCGCTTCTACCAGCGCGACCTCAAGACACGGCTCGCGCCCGAGACGCTGAAGGCGATCCATCCGCTCGGCAAGTCGCCCGTGCTCGAGGACGACGGCAAGATCTTGATCGAGTCGGGCGCGATCATCGACTACCTGATCCGCAAGCACGGCGGCGGGCAACTGCGGCCCGCCGAAGGCGCGCCGGACTTCGAGGCCTATCAACAGTGGCTGCACTACGCCGAAGGCTCTGCCATGCTGCCGCTGCTGCTCAAGCTCTACGTCTCGCGCCTCGGCGAGGCGGGCGCGCCGCTCAAGCCGCGCATCGACAGCGAGATCGCCAACCACCTCGGCTTCGTCGACCGCTCGCTCGAAGGCCGCGAGTGGCTGCTGGGGGATGCGCTCACGGGCGCCGACGTGCAGATGAGTTTCGTCGGCGAAGCCGCGCGCGGCCTTCGCGCCGGCTATCCGAACATCGACGCCTGGGTGCGCCGCTTCCAGCAGAGGCCGGCGTATCGACGCGCGCTGGAGCGCGGTGGGCCCTATTCGATGGCCGACTGAGGACGATGTCGGCCTCGATGGCCTTTTGCATCTCCCCGTCGGATCCCACGTCCCCTCGACGACCTGGATGCGGCCACCGGCGGCGAGAAACGCGCCGCGAGGCGGCAACTCGGAGGACCCTCGACGGGTGTCGGCTGTAGCCAGTTATCGACCGTTCAGCCGACTGCGCTTGCCGTCTCCAGTCGACCCGGAGCGGTCCGACCGGCGGGCAAGTTCAAGTCTAGGAAGCTGACGTTCACCAGTCACGCGGCGATCACGTCTTGGCGCACCCCAGTCTGCGGCCAAGGCTTGATCGCCGCGCCCTTGGTCGACCGATCATCACGCATTCAGACGGCAAATCGCGTCCTCCGGGGACAACGTGTCCAGGCGTGAGGCTCAGGCACTGCCACGCCTCCTTGTCCGCAGGCCGAGTCGTCAGCCCCGCATCTGCAAGAGGATGGTGCGCTCGAGGCCCGCGTAGCGATGGACTAGTGCCTCGCGATACGCGGCGTTGACCATCATCGCGAGGAAGTGCTGGCGGCTCGGGTAGCGGACCAGCAGGCACTTGTCCCAGTCCTGGCTGGCATCGCCGATGAAGGGTCTGTCGATCTTCCCTTCCCACACCACCTCGGCACGGCTCACGTCGCCCACGGTTTCCACGAACGCCGTCTGGTACCTGCGGTAGGCCTCGGCACCCGAGCAGGGCGGGTGGGGAGACCCTGCGGGGTAGTTCGCTTGCTCGCGGAACTTCAGAAGATTGAGCATCACCACCGGGCCGTCGGGGCCGGCATCACGCAATGCGCGCACCTGATCGGCCGTGGGGTCGATGGACGGATCGAAATTGGCGGGACGGAGGGTCATGGGTTCGGCCCTTTCTGATGCCGCGCGGTGCATGCGCGAACAGCATTGTCAGCGCAAGCAGGATTGCAGCGATGCTATTGACCCGCCGGTAACCGGCCGGCCGTGAACGACGGCTGATGGCCGGGTCTTGACTCACGCTCGCCCGCGGTGAGTGACTGCTGCACTGCATGTAGGAGACACCAGCCAAGCGAGTCAACCCTTCACTGCCGCATCCCGGGACAGGCCGATTCATAAGTACAGTTGGTTCAGGCGCATCACGCTAGCGCGCGACGAACGCTTCGTAAGCACCGCTGGCGGCGAACAGCGCTGCGATGATCGCCGCGTGGGCGATGGCCGCGGCCAGCATGCCGCGCAGCCACGACGAGGGCCGCGGCCCGTCGTAGAACTGCGAAGCCGCCCAACCGAAGTAGACGTACCAGGCCGCCCAGAACGAATAGAAGAGCACCGGCCCCGGCGCGGTCGAGGTCGCGAGCGCCAGCGGTGCGCTGAGCCCCACGAACACGGCGCGCACGCTGAGCGCGTAGGCGGCAAGCACCATGTGCTCGGGCAAGGTCAGCCGGGCGCCGCGGAACAGGACAGCGCAGGCACCGCCGAGCATCGGCAACTGCACGAGCAGCAGGATGTTGAAGTGGCGCTGCAGAAAATCGGTGGGCGTCGCCGGCAGGCCGTCTTGCGACAGCACCTGGAAGCCCGAGGCGTTGATCGCCAGCGCGGTCAGGCCGACCAGCACGACCAGCGTGGCGAACGGCCCGTAGTGACGCTTTCGCTTGCCTTCGACGTACGCGCGCGCCACGCCGCCTGGCCGCATCAGCAGGGCCCGGGCAAACGCCAGCGGGCCACGTTCGACGTCGACGAACTTCTGGAACAGGTCGCGCGCGACGTCGCGGAACGACAGGCGTGCCGTGTCCGTCCGCTGCGTGCAGTGCGGGCAGAAGCGGGCCGAGTCGGCGAGCGTCGCGTCGCAGTTCAGGCAGCGGCGTGACGACACGTCTGCCTTCAGAACCCGAGCGCTCGATACGCCTGCCGCTTGAACTCGATGGCGTAGGGGTTGCCGAAGCCGAACCAGCGCTGCGTCATGAGCACGGCGGCGATGCCGATGCGCGGGTTCATCCACCAGATCGTTCCGGCCAGGCCGCCCCAACCGACTTCGCCCACCGCCTCGTCCGGACTGCCCATGACCGGACCGGTGTTGAGCGCGGAGCCGAGCGCGAAGCCGCGGTTCGGATCGCGCGGAACGTTCGGGAACTGGACGCACAGGCCGGGCGGAAGCTGGCTGCGCCACATCAGGTCGATGGTCTCGGGCTTGAGCAGCGTCGGGCCGCCGGGGATCAAGCCTTGCAGCAGTCGAACGTTGTCGCCCAGGGTCGAGACGAGGCCACCGCCACCCGATTCGCGCGGCATCTTCATCAGGTAGGCCCTGGGGTAGGGCTTGTCGTCGGCACGGAGCAGGCCGGGCTGCGTCGGGTCCATCAGGTTCACGCCGACGTAGAGCGTGGTGAGGCGATCGCGCTTGGCCTCGGGCACCCAGAAATCGGTGTCGACCATGCCCAGCGGCTCGAAGATGCGGCGTCGCAGCACCTCGCCGAACGACGCGCCGGAGACCACTTCGACGAGACGCCCGAGCACGTCGGTCGCCACCGAATATTCCCATTGCGTGCCGGGATGAAACGAGAGCGGCAGGCCGGCCAGCACGGTCGTCATCTCGGCGAGCGTCTTGAGCGGGCTGCCGACGGCGCGCTCGTTGTAGGCCGCGAACTGCACAGTCCCCGGGTCGAAGACGCCATACGACAGGCCCGACGTGTGCGTCATCAGGTGGCGGATCGTGATCGGCGACTTCGCCGGCTCGGTGTCGTCGATGCGTGTCGCACCCGGGCGCAGCACCTGCAAGCCGCCGAGCTCGGGGAGGTAGGCCTCGATCGGATCGTCGAGGGCGATGCGCCCCTCTTCCAGCAACAGCATGACGGCGCAGGAAGTGACGAGCTTGGTGCTCGAGAAGATGCGGTGGATGTGATCCTCGCGCAGCGCCGTGCCGGCTTCCTTGTCGGCAAAGCCGCAGCAGAAGCGGTCGACGACCTCGCGCCCACGCAAGAGCGCCGTCGAGACGCCGGGGAGGAACTGGCCGTCGACCTGCGCACGCATCGCCGCATGCAGGGCATCGAATTGCGGATGGGCCATGGGAATCGCCGCTTCGGAAGTGAGGGGTGGGACGGGCGGCGGGCCGCGCCTACAAGGTCTTCAGGAACTCGATCAGCGCGTCCTTGTCGGCATCGCTCAGCGTGGTGCCGTACAGGTGGCCCTTGTTGCTGTTGCCGCTGACCAGCGTGTTGTAGCGAAAGCCGCCGGGGCAGAGATCGCGGCCGTTGGCGCCGGGCTCGGTCGCCGAGACGAAGCCGAGGTCCTTCCAGTCGTAGACCTCGCCGCCGCGGCAGAAGCGCTTCGGCCGCTCGGCGGGCGGCCTGAGCAGGTCGCGCATCGTCGGCACCGAGCCGTTGTGCAGGTAGGGCGCACGCAGCCAGAGTCCGTCGAGCGGCGTGTTGACGTAGCCGTCCTGCAGGCGGAAGTTGCGCAGCTTCCAGCGGTCGGTGCCGAGCTGGTTCAGGGCGTCGGCGAGCTGCGGCGTGAACTCCTCGATCCGGGTCGGGTCGGTGCCTAGGTCGGCGATCGGCTCGACTCGGCCGATCCGGTCGCCCTGCGCCGCGTGGCAGCGGCCGCACTGGTCGCCGAAGACCGTCGCGCCGTGCGCCGCCAGCGCGGTGTCGATCGGCACCTGGCCCTGGTCGATCAGCTTCTGCGGAAAGCGGTCGGCGTAGCGTGGCGGCAGCAGGCCGACGATCCAGTCGGTGACGCGGGTCAGCCGGTCGAAGTCGAGGTAGTCGATGCGCGTGCCGATCAGCGACAGCGCCGAGACGATGTTTCGCTCCTGCAGCACGTCGGTGTTGCCGTCCCAGTGCATGCGCATGCCCTCGCGCGCCTTCTGGTTCCAGAGCGACGGAAAGTCGACCGCGCCGGGGATGCGGTCGTGCTGCGCCGGATGCACGAAGGTCCGCTTGTACAGGGCCCAGGTGTCGACGCGGCCGGGCCCGAACGGCGACAGGTGGTCGGGGTTGCGCGGATTGATGAAGTCGAAGTCGTTTTTCTCGAGCCACTTCAGGTAGCGCGGCAGGAGCGGGATCACGGCGTAGCGGTAGAGCAGGCGCTGCACCCACGGCAGCGTCGCGTTCTGGCGCGCCAGCTCGCGGTCGATCGCCGGCATCAGGGTGTCGGCATCGAAGCGCGGGTCGGTCAGCGCCGCGAACAGGAACAGGAAGTACTTCTCGATGTCGACCGCGTTGCCGGTGCCGCCGAGCACGACCTGCCGCGGCGCGTGTTCGTCGGCCTTCAGCGTGCCGAGATGGCAGAACGAGCAGTTCATGCCGACGAAGTCCATGCCGAAGACGCGCCGGCGCGAAAAGCCGATCGGCCGGTCGAACGCCGGCTGCCCGGCGACCTGGCCGCTCGGCAACTCGCGCTGCGCTTCGACGACGAGGCCGAAGGCCTCGAAGCTCGCCTTGTCGTTGTCGGGCGACATCGGCTTGGCCACCAGGGCGCCGGGCGCAAACACCTCGGGCAGCACCTTCCACAGCCAGTAAGGGAGCGGCGCTTGCGCAAGCGGGTGGTCCGAGCCGATCGAGCCGTACTTGAACTGCGCCTCCATGTGGTCGAAGTCCTCGGGCTCGCCGAAGCGATTCGTCCAGAGCCAGGCCAGGCCGAACGCGATCGCCAGAAGCAGGACGATGCCGACCAGGCGCCAGCGCACGCGGCGCCCTGCCGGCGCGGCTGCGGGAAGGAGGCTAGGCATTGATGTTCACCTTCAGCGCACGCGGGTAGAGCTTCCACACCGTCCAGGGCTCGCGCTCCATCGCCGCCTGCAAGCCTTCGAGCTGGTGGCAGAAGCGTTGCATCGCCTGGGTGCCCAGGTCATCGATGGCGAGGTAGGAAAAGTCGTGGATCAGGGCGCGCCGGTTCACGTTGAGGTTGTAGTTGGCGTTGACGAGCCGCTGGTACACGTCGATCGGCTCGGGCTGGCCGCTCGCATACACGCGCACCGGCTGGCGGTGCGTCCAGAGCTGGTAGTTCCAGAGGAAGCCGCCGGCGATCTCGTGCTGCGCCGAGACGAGGTAGATGCAGCTCGCGACCAGCCGCGCCAGCCGCTCGATCGTCAGATCGGCGCTGCGCACGCCGACGCCGTTCGGCACGAGGCGATTCAGCTCGTCGAGCCACGCCGTCAAGGCGGCGTCCTCGCGCAGTCCCTCTGTGCCGCCGCCCTGCGCCGCGTGCGGGTAGTAGAGGCCGAGGTAGTGGCGCGCATGCTCGTGCATCAGGCCGAAGAGTTGGCCCAGGTTGTCTTCGGTCGGCGTGTCGAAGCCCTGGCCGATCACCTGGCGCGCCTGCGCGTCGGTGACCGGGTCGTTCATGCCGAAGTCGCAGTCGTGCCAGCTCGCGTCGAAGAGGCGACAGGTGCCCTCGAAGGTGTAGCTGTACACGGTATGGAAGTCGCCGCCCGGCACCATCTGGCCGCGCGTCACGGTGTCGTTGCTCTGCGCCGTGGCGTAGATGTAGGGCCAGAGCAGGCGCAGCAGCGGGTGCCGGGCCGGCAGATGATTGCGCGTGGCGATCGCCAGGGGCGCGCTGCCGGCGAGGTGCACGCCGTTGAAGTGACGCACCAGCGACAGGTGCGTGGTCGCCGAGCAAAGCGCCAGCTTCTTGGCCAGCTCCCAGCCGTTGTCGCCCGGCACGCTGGTGCCGAGCACGCTCTCGATGCGCACGGCGCGCAGCGTGCGCTGCCGCGCGTCGACGTCGAACTCGACCTTCGCGCCCAGCCGCAGCAGGCCCTCGTGATGCGCGTGGCCGGCGAGCGACAGCAGGTCCCATTCGAAGCCGCCGTCGGCACGCTTCTTCGTGTAGCAGGCGTAGGGACCGCGCACCGCCAGGGCACCGAGCTCGGGGCTCGCCAGGTACTCGGCGGGCAGCACAGGTGGCCCGAACTTCCTGCGGTGCAGCCAGGTGTAGGCGCCGCGCAGGGCGACGTCGGGATCGGCGCTGATCGAGGGCAGGCCGGCCTGCATCGGCGAGAACGACTTGTAGAGCCGCACCTGCAGCTCGTAGAAGAACTTCTTCGTCGCCGAGCGCTCGTCGGCAGGGATCTGCGCCGGTGGGCACACCGCGATGTTGTCGATGGGAAGGTCGGGGATCGCCTTTCGCATCGGCACCGGCGTGATGAGCGCCTGGCCGGCCTGCGGCAACGGGACGTCGAGCGGCTTGTTCATCACCGCCTTGAACCAGGCGAGGGCGATCCAGAACCACTTGCGCAGGAACCACTTCATGGACGGCTACGCGGCGGGGTTGAAGGGGCTGTGCGCATCGCCGCGCCACGGGTCGGCCTTGAGCTCGGGGTCGCAGGCGCGCAGGGGATGCCGGCTCGGGTCGAGCCGGGGCTCCGGGTCCCAGGGCTCGAAGGCGTTGCGGATGTTCGCCAAGCCGGTCGATGCGAGCCCGGGGAAGTGGCGCAGCAGCACCGTCTTCAGGTCGGTGGCGTCGATCCAGCGCAAGCCTTCGGGGGTGTAGTACGCCTCGGAGAAGCAGTCGGTATAGAAGCGATCGGCCTGCAGGCGCCGCGTCGCGTTGAGGATGAAGATCTGGAACTGGGTCTCGCCGAAGCCGAAGTTCGTCGGCCGGTGCCCTTCGGCGAGCGTGCCGATCAGCAGGTCGAGCTTTTCGACGTCGGCCGGGTTCGGGCCGTAGACCTGCTTCAGGCGGGCGACGTCGCCGCCGTTCTCGGTCAGGTCCTCGAAGCAGCGGATCGGGTTGAGGCCGAGCTGGCGGCGGAACTCGTTGTAGCGAGGCACGCCGCGCTCGCGGGCACGCACGATGTCGACCGTTCCCATGTCGAAGAACGGGTTGCCGGGAATGCTCAGCTGCTGCATGAAGCGCGGATAGTTGTTGAGCACCAGCGCGCCCGGCTGCTGCACGCCGAACGAATGGAACAGGTCGGCCATCGCATGGCGCGCGGTGATGCGTGGCGACCCTGACTGGCGCGTCGCGTGGAAGGGCACGACCTCGGGCGGCGCTGCGCCTTCGCCCCGGCGCAGCACGAGCTCTTCGGGCAGCAGCGAGTGCAGCCGGTAGACCTCGACGAACTCCTCGGTGAGGCCGAAGCCGCGGCCGTGCTTGTCGATCGGGTTGCCGATGACGCCGCCCATCTCGGGGTTGCTCACCTTGATCTCGTCGAAGGTCTTGCGCTCCTTGCCGCGCTTGAAGAAGTTGACGAGAAGGCCGTACCAGTTGGCGTTCATCGCCGTGTTCAGCGCCGGGTTGGGCAGGATCGCCGGCGTCCACTCGAGGGTGTGGATCTTCGCCATCACGGCGGCGTTGATCAGGCGCGCGACGTTGAAGAGGCGCGCGTCGTCCCACTCCGGATAGGCGGCCTGGAGCTCGTCGCAGATCGCGTTGTGCTCGCGCACGAACAGCGTGTGCAGCATCGCCAGGCCGACCCACCAGTTGCGCTTGAAGCCGGTCTCTTCCACGCCCTTGGCGTCGAGCGGCAACGTGCCGTCGGCGTTGATGCGCATCTTGCCGCCGGCATGGCTGCGCAACAGGTCCTGTGTCGCCTGGTCGCTGCCATAGATCTGCGAGCCGTCCCACCAGTGCGTGACTTCGTTGATGGCGCTCGCGGCGGCCACTTCGACGCCGTCGCTGCGCGTCGGGTCGCGCTGGCTGCGGCCGACGAACATCTTGGTTTGCCAGTAGCGGGTGCGCGCCGCGTCGTCCTCCGGCAGCGGCACCTCGATGACGTCGTTGAAGTAGATCTCGCCGTGGTTGATCCAGTCGCCGTTCATGAACTGGATCCACGACGCGGCGAGCAGGTTGAGGAAGGGCACTTCCTGCATCCTTGGCCGGCCATCGGCGCCGAGCGGGCGGCTGAGCAGGCGGCGGCTGATCTCGCGCGGGTTGGGCGTGAGCAACTGCTCGCCGAGCTCGGGCCGGATCGACTCGAGCTCGACGTTGCGCAGGAAGCGCGTGCCGGCGGCGCCTTCCTTCGGATCGGCGAGGTTGTTCCAGCTGCCGTCGGCGGTGCGGAAGTGGCTCACGCCGGGCGGCGGCGCCTGCCCCGAAGGCTGGAAGCCGACCAGCCGTCCGGGCGGGTAGCTCGTGCCGAGGTTGTGCGCGTTGAGCCGCTCGCGCATGTAGGCCAGGGTCAGGATGGCGAAGAACTGCGGGCGCTGGTACCAGTTGGTCCAGACCGCGTCGCGATAGCCGGCGAGCCAGCCGTAGAGGCGCGTGGCCAGCGTCGTGAAGACGCTGAAGAACATGCCCAGGACTTCACCTGTCTCCTTGCGCGCCCGGAGCAGCCGCGTCAGGCCGGGCGAGAGTGGCAATGGCTCGGGCAGCGCGCCGTCGCGCAGCACCGGGCGCGCGAGCAGCGCATCGCGGTCGAAGTAGACGAGATCGGGCACGTGCACGTCGACGCCCGAGGTGGCGTTGGCCTCGGCGAGCGCCTGCATGTCGCGCCAGTCGGCTGCGTCGGCGTGCGCCGGCGCAGCGCGCAAGGCGTCGGCGTAGGCGCGCGCCGCGAGCGGGTACTGCTCGAGTTGGAAGTGCGCCAGCGCCAGCAAGGCCATCGACTCGGCCTGCAATTGCGGCGCAGCGGCATCGGCAGCGGGCGCGGCGCCGAGCAGGGCGATGCCGCGCTCGAATTCGCGCTGCTCGATGGCGCGCCGCGCCTGGTCGGTTCGCGGGTCGCGCGGGCTGCCGGTCGAAGGCCGGTCGAGGCTGGCCAGGTCCATGCGGTTGCTCTCCATCACACGTCCCAGCCGACCGGTTCGCGCCGCGGCACCTGGTTGACCTCGTGGCGGTACGCCGACAAGGTGTCGTAGACCGCCTTGCGCGCCCGGTTCAAGGCGCCGAGCGGGCGGTGCTCGGGCAACGCGTGCCAGGGCGTGAACGACAGGTTCTCGCCGTAGCTGCGGATCGCCTCGGTGTCGAAGCTCTGCCGGAGGATGCGCAAGGTCGCCACCTTGCGCGGCGGCGACAACTCCAGCGACCAGACGCGAAAGGGATCGTCGAGCGGCATGCAGGCCTCGTCGCGCTGGAACTGCACCGCGAAGTCGAACACCGCGTCGCTCTGGCCGAGCTGCTCGACCAGCCGGTCGCGAAGGAAGTCGGGCGAGGGATTGGACGGCAGCGCCTCGGGCTCGGCGACGCGCGGCGTCGCCACGTACTTCACGGCGTGGCTGCCGAACAGGTAGGGCACGACGCTGCAGTAGCGGATCTGCAGCATGTTGGCGTGCTTGATCATCGTCGTGAACAGGACCCAGGCGGCGCCCAGGTGCGTGAGCAGGAACACCAGTTTGCCCCAGAGGCTGCCCTGCACGACGTTGGCGACCAGCGCGTCGATCTCGGCGGCGTCGCGGGCCGGAAAGTTGAAGGCGCTCACGACCATGAAGTCCTGCGTGTCGGCGTCGGCCTGGCTCTCCAGCACCTTCTGCCCGGCAACGCCCATCACCTTGATCGCCATGCCGCGGATGTCGCGCGCGATGTCGGCATCGGCGTAGCTGGCCGCGTTCGAATAGCGCACCCAGGCCGGGTAGGTGCCGGGCCTGGCGAACAGGCCGACGCGCAGCTCGGGCGGCAGGTTGTCGGGCACCGTGAACTCGGCCCGCACGAGGCCGTGCATCTTCATGTGCACGTCGCGCTTCTGCACGGGCGCGCCCTTGTCGCGCGCCGACATGAGGGCGCGCATGCGCCCGATCAGCGCCTGGATGTCGGCCGCCTCCCGGGGCGGGACGGGTTCGTGAAAGCGGGCTTCGTCGTCCATTCGGTGTCGCGTCGATCGGTGCTCAGGCCGCCTGCCGGGCCGGCGCGGACAGGGGCGGGGCGGCGCGTTCGTCGCGAGCGGGCTCCACCATCGCGAGGTAGGTCCGGGCGCCGGTCTGGCGGAACAGATCGGCGGCCTGGCGCAGCAGTTCGTCCTTGCCTTCGCGCCGGCCCATCTCCATCAGCGTCAGGCCGCGCTCGACCGGGAACGCCGAATGCGCCGCCGCCTCGAGGCTGCCGTGCCAGCCCTTGCGCGCCGCGGCAGCGTGGCCGGACAGCCAGTTGCACGTCGCCAGCAGGCGCAAGCCCGCGGGCAGCCAGAGCGGCATGCGTCGCGCGCACGCCAGGGCGGCACGACAGGCCTTCTGCGCATCGCGCAGTGCCGCCGTGCGCGGCTCGCCCTGCAAGGCCTCGGCGCGGGCCAGCCGGTAGGCGGCGTCGGCCACCAGCACCTCCACCTTGTCGAAGTCGCGATTCATCTTCTCGCGCCGGATGATGGCGTGTGCTTCCTCGAGCAGCGCCGGACATTCGTCGAGCCGGCCCTGCAGCACCAGGCACGACACCAGCATGGCCTGCAGATGCAGCAGGTTGTCGATCGAATGGATGGCGAGGGCCACGGTCACGCCTTCGCGCAGCACCGGCTCGGCCTCGGTCAGCGGCCCGAGCGCGAGCAGGGCGCGGCCGAGGACCTGGCAGCCCCAGCTGCTGATCTGCGGATCGGCGGCGTCCTTGCCGACTTGCACCAGCTCGGTCATCTGCCTGCGCGCCTGGTCGAGCTCGCCGCGCGCGATCTGCACCCATTGCACCATCATCGCCGGCGAGCCCCAGCGGTGCAGGTCGCCCGACTCGCGGTACAGGGTCGCGGCCTGGGTCATGCGCGAATCGAACTCGTCCCAGCGGCCGTCGTAGAAGTCGACGAAGGCCAGCGCCATGCCGGCGAAGGCGATCGCCGACAGGTTGGCCGAGCGCTCCGCCACCGCCTGCGCGCGGTGGTGGTAGCGGCGCGCCAGCTTGCGGGCGCCGAAGGTCATCATGCCGAAGCCGACCGAGCTCAGGCCGCGCGCCTCGGCCAGCGCATGCGCGCTGCACTCGCCGGCGTGCAGCTCGATCAGGCTGTCGAGCAGCATCCGTTCCTTGTCGAGGAAATAGTCGGTCCACGCCATCATGTGCACGATGGTCGAGATCTCGGTGGCGACGGCGAGGTCCATGTCGCGCGGCGCGGCGAGGCCGAGCCGGCCGCGCAAGGCGCGCCAGAGATGCGCGCCGAGGTAGCGCAGGACGGCCAGTCGAACGCCGCCCTTGGTCGACGGATAGTTCAGGCCGAGGTGGGCCAGCGCCTGGCGCATCTGCTCGTGCGCGGCCTCGTAGTGGCCGGTGCCGAACAACGCCGCGCCGACCTTGCGCGCGAGGGCGCTGCGCTGCATCGGATCGAGCTTGGCACCATGCGCCTTGAGGTAGGCCGACTCGGCGCGCCGCAGATGCTCCAGCGCCTCGGCGTCGGCGGCCATGCGGCCGGCCTGGTCGCCCGCCTTGAACAGCCAGGCCTGCGCCTTTTCCCAGTCTTCGGCGCAGGTGTAATGGTGCGCAAGGAGGCTCGCGAATTCGTCGAGCCGGTCGGGGAACAGGGACTCGATGGCCCGCGCGACGCGCTGGTGGATGCCGCGCCGGTTCTCGGCCAGGATGCTGCCGTACGTCGCCTCCTGCACCAGTGCGTGCTTGAAGACGTATTCGAGGTCGGGCAGCCGCTGCTTCTCGCGGATCAGCTCCGCCTGCTCGAGCTCCGACAGGCACTGGCGCAACTGACCGCGTGCCTCGCTCAGCGCCTCGAGCACGCGGTCGAAGAAGCTGCGGCCGATCACCGATGCCAGTTTCAGTGCCTGCTTGGCCTCGTCGTCGAGGCGGTCGATGCGGGCGAGGATCAGTCCCTGTAGCGTGTCGGGGAGCTGCACCTCGTCGACCTTCCTGACCAGCTGCCAACTGCGCGTCGCCGGATCGCGCACCAGCGCGCCGTCGCTGATCAGGGAGCGGATGACCTCCTCCATGAAGAAGGGGTTGCCCTCGGTGCGGCGCAGGATCTTCTCGCACAGCGCCTGCGGCAGGTTCAGGCTGCCGGCCAGGTTGTTGACCAGCGTCAGGCTCTGCTGCGCCGACAGCGGCGCGAGCGTCAGGTCGTCGAAGTGCAGCTCCGCGTGCTGCGCGGCGAAGCGGCGCACCGCCTGCATCGGTCCTTCCGGATGGTCGCGCGTCGGAAACACCAGCAGCAGCGGCACGCTCGTCGTCAGCGGCAGCAGGTGCTCGGCGAGGTCGACCGACGACTGGTCGGCCCAGTGCCAGTCCTCCAGCACGAGCACGAGCGGCCGACTTTGCGCGAGCAGCTCGACCAGCTGTCGAACGCACAGGAAGACCTGGCGGCGCAGTCCCATGCCGTCGAGGTACTTCAGGCGCTCTTCGTGCGCGGCGGGGATCGGCAGCGTCAGCACGGTGGCGAGATAGGGCAGCACTTCGTCGCTGCGCTCGCCGAACAGCGGCGCGAGGCCGCGCTCGAGCTTGGCCCAGCTGCGTTGCTCGCCGTCGTCTTCGGCGATGCCGAAGGCGTCCTTCAGGAACTGGATGAAGGGCCAGTAGCTCAGGTGGCGGCCGAACGACAGCGAGCGTCCCTCGAGCCAGAGGCCGTCGCGGTCCGGCCAGAGGCGCCGCATCTCGGCCATCAGCCGCGACTTGCCGACGCCCGGCTCGCCCTGCAGCACGAGGATGCCGCCGCGACCGTCCTGCAGGCGCCGCAGCGCCGACTTCAGCACCGCCAGCTCGGCGTCGCGCCCGACCAGCGGCGAGGCGATGCCGAGCTTGCCCAGGTTGCCGAGGCCGAGCTCCGGCGCGCCGGCTTCGTCGCGGCCACGCGACCGCACCAGCTCGAACAGCTCGACCTTCCTGGCGATGCCCTTGAGCTGCTGGGCACCGAGCGCGGCGAACTCGAAATGGCCCTCTCCCTCGGCGCGCACCGCTTCGCCGACGCAGATGCCGCCCGGCTCGGCGTGCTGCTGAAGGCGCGCCGCGATGTTGGTGGTGTCGCCGACGGCGGTGTAGTCCATGCGCAGGTTGTCGCCGATGCGTCCGACCACCACCGAGCCGGTGTTCAGGCCCATGCGCACGCGCACCGGCGCGAGCGGCGACCGGCTGTCGCCGGCGAGCTCCTGCAGCCGCTGCCGGATCGCCAGTGCGCAGTGCAGCGCGCGGCGCACGTGGTCCTCGTGCGCGAGCGGTGCGCCGAAGAGGGCCATGAAGCCGTCGCCGAGAAACTGGTTGACCGTGCCTTCGACGCGATGCACCTCGGCCATCGCCAGCTCGAAGAAGGCGTTGAGCGTGTCGTGCATCGTTTCGTCGCCCAACCGTTGCGCCAGCTCGGTGGAATTGGCGAGGTCGCAGAACAGCACCGTGACCTGCTTGCGCTCGCCTTCGAGCGCCGAGCGCGTGGTCAGGATCTTCTGCGCCAGGTGCGCCGGCGTGTACGACCGCGGCTGCTCCGCGGCGCGCCCTTTCAGCGCCGTGCCGCAGGCATCGCAGAAGCGGTTGGCGGGCGGATTGGCATGGCCGCACGCGTCGCAGACAGCCGACAAGGCGCTGCCGCAGGCGCCGCAGAACCGGGCCTGCGGATGGTTGTCATGCTCACATGAGGCACAGTGCATCGATCCTCCGGCCGACCCCGGCCTCTGCGAGCCGTAAGGCGCGTCCTCCCCGGGACGGCAGCGCGATGAGAGGGGTTCGTGCCCGACCGCCACATCGCGTCAAGGTCATTCTAGGTCCCACGCCTCGACCGCGTGTGGACGCTTCTCGACGAGCGCGAGGCGCTTAGCGGCTGCCCGCGATGACGCTGCGCGCGAAGGCGCGCGAGGTCGTGCCGAGGTTGCCGAGCAAGGGCGCGATCGCCCGCTTCAGCGATTCGCGCGCCGCCGGTGCGCTGGCGCCGAGCTCGGCATGGATGTCGACGCCGGTCTGCGTGACGCCGAAAACATAGGCCGGATCGGAGACGTACTTCGGCTGCAGCCATTGGACGAGCGCCGCGTCGATCGCATCGGCCGCGTCGTGGGCGCGCTGCGACACGACCTTGCGCGGCCAGTCGTCGTCGTAGGGCGCGACGCTCGCGTCGAGCTTCGCATCGCGCAAGGCGTCGATGCCGACATCGACGGCGCCCGGGTTCGCATAGGCAGCGCGCATCCAGCGCCGCTCGAAGTTCTCGAGCGCGAAGTGGCGGTTCGTCACGAGTTGCACGGCGTCGTTCCTCGCGCCGTGCAGGCCGGCGATGTCGAGCGTGTTGATCCAGAGCATGCGCGTCACGCCGACGCCGGGCAGCACGCGCGCGTGATACGGCTGCGTCAGGTCCTGAAGGTAATGCATGCCCCAGCCTGTGAAGCGCCAGGCCCAGTAATCGTGGCCCCTGCGCAGCGCGAACGCGGCCAGTGATTGCCACAGATGGATGCGGTATTCCGGATAGGCGCGCTGCAGGAATGGCGCCGCCTTGTAGACGATGGCGGCCTCGTGGAAGTAGCCGAGGTGAAAGGGGCCCTGGCTCGAGAACTCGACGGACGGGTTGCCGAAGGGCTGCTTGCCGAATCCGTAGGTCGCGCCGTAGGCCGTGCCGCTGTTTTCCCAGAGGCCGTAGTCGAGTCCGTAGTCGGGCTCGTCGGTGGCGCTGGCGACGACGTCGATCGCGGGCACCCGCTCGCCCGGGCGCAAGGCGACGAAGCTGTTGAGATTGGCCGCCTCGTCGGTCTTCATCGTCGTCACATCGCCGTGGGTCAGCGTCGGCCGGCTGCCCGCGGCCTGGCCGGGCGGAAGCTGCAGATACAGCGCGAGGCGCGAATCGGGATTGACGCGGATTGCCCCGAGGAAGCGGGCGACGAGTTCCGTCTCCGACCCGCCCCGTGCCGCGAAGGCGAGCGCGTCGGGCCGCGCCGGGTAGGTCGGTACGTGGGCGCGTGCCCAGGCTTCCTCCTTGCGCAGCAGCTCGGCCAGGCCGGCCGGGTCGGCGGCGACGAAGGCCGAGAGCGGCTCCACCTCGACCGGCGCGCGGCTCGTCAGCTCGGGCAGCGCCGACAGCGCGGGCCAGGTGCAGAGCGCGTGGTTGCTCCAGGCGGAAGCAGCGACCGCGACGAGGCTGCTGCAGGCGGCGATCGACAGACGCAGGACCGCGCGCCAGGCCCGGGGCAGGGTGTCGATGCGCATGATCGGAGCTCCTCGGACAGATGCGGCGGCAGCAGAAATTCTGTCAGCATCCTCGCTGGCTGCAGTATGGCCGGCGCGAAAACGCACCCACCCCAGAAAATGATGCGACGTGCCGCCCCTTCCACCCGGTCCGCGTGCCGGCCCCGCCGCCGGCCGGTCTGCAGAGCACGCGCTCGCCTTGTACCGAAAGAAGCCCGCCATGAACGCCGCCGTGGGAAGCCAGCGCCCTGTCGCCTGCGTGCGGTGCCGCTGCAACTCCCGGCCCTAGCGCGACTGACGCGTGGCTGCCTTCGCGAGCAGGCTCGAGTTCGCCGGGTGGCGCCGCAAGAACCCGTCGCGCCACGCGTCGGGGATCCGCGCGGCCGCATCCTGCAACCATTGCGCGCCGCGCTCGATCAGCCGCTCGGCGGCGGCCTGATCGCCGGTCGCTTGCAGAACCTGTGCGGCCATGAGCCACAGCTCGCCCCGGTCGATGTCGAACGGCGCGCAGGTCGCGAGCAGTGCCTGCACGGAAGCGAGGTGGCGCTGCGCCCTCTCGAGGTCGTCCAGCGTCAGCGACGCATGGGCCGCGCGTGCGGCCGCGTGCAGCATCAGCCCGGGTCGCTCGCGCGTTCCGCTTTCGAGCAGCACGCGTTCGAAGACCGTCAATGCGCGCGCGTCAGGTTGGGAGCGGGCCGCTTCCAGCGCGAGCAAGTTGCGATCGAACGGCGAGTCGATCGTCTCCGTCATCGCCTCGACCTGCGCCAAGAGCGGGGCCTGGGTGCGGCCCAGCATGCGTGCGGCTCGCAGGCGCAACGCGATGCGGCGGCCACGAAACCTCGGCGCGATCGTCTCGTCATCGGTGATCAGGGCGTCGAGCGCGCGTGCAGCTTGGCCGAGCGACAGCCACGCCTGCGCATGGTGGTTCTCGGCGAGAACGCAGTCGCTGCGCATCTCGCCGTCGACATTGGCACGCGTTCGCAGCTCTGCCAGCACCGCAGCAAACGTGCGGTCGCCTTCCACGTACTCGCCCAGATCCCGCTGGACGGCGCCGAGGTTGATGTCGATGACGAGACCGCTGCCCTGGCCGTGCATCCGGTCGCGAACCAGCCGGGCCTCCATCAACGCCGCCTTGGCCTCCTCGAGTTGCCCGCGCCAGTGCAGGAACAGGCCGAGGTTGCTCAGGGCCGGAAGAAGCTTCACCCACAACGCTCCGGCGCGCAACTCGGTGATCGCCTGCCGCGAAGCCTCGATGGCCGGCCCCAGGCGGTCGACGTAGCCGAGTACGCCGGCCATGGCATTGTGGAATTCGCCCCGCTGCGCCGGCGAGCCGTGCGCCATCACCCAAAGCCGGTGCGCCTCCAGGGTCTGCACCGCCTGCGCTTCGTCGCCGCGCAAGGCCAGGCGCCACGCCGTCGCGCGGCCGAACTCGAAGGCGATGCGTGGCTGCCCGAGCGCCACCGCGCGATCGATCGCCGCGAGGCCGACATCCAGCGAGTCGGTGTTCGAGCGATCAGCGTCCCATTCATGGCGGCACAGCATGACGCGCAAGCGTTGCTCCTCTGTGGTGGCGAGCACGGCCATGCGGTCCATGCACGTCAGGCGAGCCACCATGGCGTCGGGCGCCAGGTGGACGGCCTGGCGTTCTTCGAGCACGTCGAACAGCGCGTCGATGGCGCCGCATTGCTCGAAGCATGCGGCGGCCGCGTCGAGCAGCCCGCTCTGTTCGAGCGGGCGCGAAGCCTCGGCCGCGGCATGGGCGGCCATGCGGTACGCGTCGCCGGCACGCCGCGGTTCGCCGGCGGCCTGCCAGTGCGTGGCCACGTGCGCCGGCTGGCCGTGGTGGTGCTCGAGGTAGTCGGCCACGAAGCGATGCATGAACTCCGCGACCGAGCGGGGAATGGTGCGCATCACGCCGACGGCGATCACGTCGTGCACGAAGCGCCGGCCGTACAGCACCTGGCGAACCTCTAGTTCTCGCAGCGGTTCGCTCAAGGCCAGCGGCGGGCAAGCCAGCGCCGATGCCGCGAGCGGCACACTGAAGCTCTGGCCGGCGATCGCCGCGAGCTGCGCGAGGTGGCGCGCCTGCGGGCTGAGCAAGCCGACGCGCCGCTCGATCACCGTGACGATGTCCGGCGCCAACGGCAGCTCCCGCTGGCTCAGCACCGCCCCGCCGCCCAGCGACAGCAGGAGCTTGACCGACTCGAGCACGAACGCCGGATTGCCGCCTACCTGCAGCCAGAGCCGCTGGGCGAGGGCGGCGGTGTCGAGGCCGCTCAGGCCGAGCGACTCGATCAGTTCGGCCACGCCGGCGGCGTCGAGCGGAGCGATGTCGATGCGCCGGAAGCGCGCTGCGTCGCCGAGCGAGGCCAGCCAGGGTAGGCCCTTCGCGGCCGCTTCGTCCCACCGGGTGCCGAACACGAACCTCGCAGGCACCGGCTCCAAGGGCAGCGACGACTGCGCGGCCATGTCGATGACGGCCTCGACGCTGGCCGTGTCGGCGAACTGCAGGTCGTCGAGCAGCATCGCCACGCAGCCGCGCGCCATGCAGCCGCCGAGCAGCCGCGCCACTGCACGCAGGCATTGGCGACGCTCGTGGTCGGTCTGCACCGGCGCCGGTGCTTCGCCGTGCCGCGGGTCGGCCAGGCGGGGCAGCAGACGGGCCGCCTGGCGCAGGTCGTCGTCCCCCGGGGTCGGCTCGAAGCGGTCGACGGCCGCCAGCACCAGCCGCTCCAGCAACGCGTAGGGCACGTCGGCATCGCCGGACCGGGCGACGGCGAGCGCGCACGTCCCGGCGGCAGCGGCGAACTCGGCCAGCAGCCGGCTCTTGCCGACCCCGGCTTCGCCGCACAGCCAGGGCGTCGCCCCGCTGCGCCAGGCGGCAATCATGTTGTGCAACAGCGCTTGGCGGGCGATCAGGCGCGGCGGCCGCAGGACGGTGATGGGAATCGTGTCGCTCAGGGCCGGATGCGCCTGCGCGCCGAGCGCTGCTGTGGAAGCGGCGAGGATCGTCTCGCCGAGCTGGCGCGTGGCAGGCGAAGGTGCAACGCCGTAGAGCTGGCGCAGCATCTCCTTGCAGCGGTCCCACACGGCAATGGCTGCGGCGGTGTCACCGCGCAGGTACAGCACTTCCATCTGCGCGCGGTACGCCTCTTCTGACTCGCGGTCTGTCGCCAGCAGCGCATCGGCCAGACGCATGGCTTCGTCGAGCAGGCCGGCCTGCACGGCGGCACGAATCGCGCCCAGCATCACGGCGCGCCGCTTCGAACGCTGCGACTCGCGCTGGGCTTCGAGCCAGCGCGCCGCGTCGTCGCAATCCTCGTATTCGAACCGCGCCAGCAACTCCTCGTTGGCTGAACCCGCGGGCTCGACGCGAAGCGACGGCGCGAGCGACAGCACGCCGCCGATATCGCTCACGAGATCGGCTCCGGCCACCTGGCGCAGTACCGCCAGGCGCTGGCGCAGGTTGCCGCGGGCGCGCGCGTCCGGCGCGTCGGGCCAGAGCAGGCGTGCGAGCTTGCCGCGCAGCGTCGGTCCTTCGACCGACAGATAGGCGAGCAACAGGGCCTGCTTGCGTTCCAGCGCGATGCGTTCGCCGCCGGCCGTCACCAGTTGCGCCGTGCCATGCAGGCTGGCATGGAACGAAGGGGTGCCGCCGGGAGATTCGGACATGGGAGGGCGACGGCCAAAGGGTGGCGAGGAGGCTTCGGTGCCGCCACGATGACGCTGCGATGACGCTGCGATGACGCACCACTCCTTATTGTGCGTGCTCGCCATGCAGCAGACATCGACCGATCCCCCGCTTGCGATGCCCTCGCACGAGAGCGAGCTCGCGCGCGCCGAGCACCGAGGCAAGCAGGTCCTGCTGTACGCGCCGCACGGGCCGCTCGGCGGCGTCTTCGCGTGTTCTCGGTGCGGCGCCAGCGAGCTGCAACCCGACTTGCTGGACCATCGCCTCGACTGCCCCTATCGGTCGCCATCCGAACGATGACGCGCCGATGACGCAGCCCTCCCTACATTCAAACGAACCGATTCGCACACCGAAGGAAACGACCATGCATGGGATCAGGACCGCCCCCGCTCTGGACCGCAGAAACTTTCTCTACCGCGCCATCCGGCTCGCCGCCGTTCCGGCATTCCCGGCACTTCTTTCAGCCTGCGGCGGCGGTGGCTCCGACCACGATAACGCGAGCGGCGAGGCGCCGGGCGTCACGTTGGACGGGCAGGTCGTGCTTCCGGCGAGGCTGAGCCTGGCCGGCGCGAGCGTGTCGCTCGCGCTCGGCCAAGCCGCCGTGTCCGCGTCCGGTGCGTTCCAGGTGCCGTTCACGGATGGAGGCATCTGCTTCTCGCAGGTGCGCGATGCTGCGGGCAACTACCTCGTCTTCGGCTTCCTGCGCGCCGAGCAGACCATGCTCTCCACGCGCAGCACGGCCGAGGCGCTGATCTATCGCGCACTCGGGCTCTGGGCTCATGCGCCGCGCGTCCGGGTGGCGGCGCTGACGCTGCTGCGCACCGAAGACCTGGCGTCGGTCGAAGCGGCCGTCGTCAGCGCGATCGCTGCCAGCGGCGCCACGTGGGCTAGCTCGGCGACGGTCAGCGTCGGCACCGCCGTAAAGGCCAAGGTGGCGACGATGATCGGCGCGCCGCCGGCGGCCGCGGCAGCGCGCAGGTCAGTGCAGGGAATGATCGTCTCGCCCACCGAGCGGGTGAGCGGGCTCATCCTCGAGGGCGACGGCATCGGCGCCTGCACGGTGACCAACCAGTTCCGCCGCCGTTCGCTGCTCGTTCACACCGAAACCTTCGCCAAGCTCGAATCAGGCGGCGAGTTCGCACTACCGGAGCACCTGGTGCGGACCGAGATGTCGCCGTTGGACGGGCTGTCGAGCCCGCTTCAGGCCGTCGCCGATCTCTGGTTCGAGCGCAAGAGCCTCTACACGCCGGTCACGGTGAGCCTGGCCACGCCGCGCTTCCCCGACACGGCCGTCTACACCCGGTACAGGGTCTACGGCATCGGCCCCGGCGTGTCGCCGGGCACCTGGGCCGACCTTCCTGAATCGATCAAGACCGAGGGAATTCTGCTCATCCTTAAGAGCGTCGTGCTCGACTTCGTGCTCCCGTTGATCGCCTCGGTCATGGTCCCAATGGCGGACGAACAGATCGACGACCTGGTCCAGAGCACCGAAGCAAACGACGTGCTGAAGGACCTGGTCAACTATTTCGCTCAGGTCCCCAGTCTCGTCAGCCTGCTCTTGGCGGGCGATTTCTCCGGCTGTTGCAAGGCCGTCCTGGACTTCATCCGCAACACGGACAGCCTGCAGATCGCCCTCTTCTCGCTCATCTCCGGTTTCCTCGTGCAGAAGTTCGGCCCGACGGTGACCGATCCGATCAAGAAGATTCCCGTCGACATCAACAAGGCCATCTACGAGGGCTGGTCGATGATCGACGGAATCCTCGATGTCGGCGAGGCCGGCTTCACGCTGTTCGACAGCGCCGTCCAGGCCCTGGATATCGGCTCCTCGAGGCGCGCCGAAAGCTGGGACGTGACGGTCACCAAGGCCAAGGTCTCGCTCACGCCGACGGAGTTCTTCGTCGAGAAGAACACTCTCTTCAGCGGCATCACCGCGGTCTCGGTGGATGCGAGCCAGGTCGAGGGCAAGGTCTTCGGATACCGCTGGAAGTGCAGCGCCGGGCATCTGTCGGACGGCAGCAAGTACGGCACCACGATCGACTCCACCACGATCAACTCGGTCGCCTACGACGCGGTCGACGTGCCGGCCGGCACCGTCGACCAGATCGACGTCAACGTCTTTCTCTCGGGCCTCGGCAGCGACGATCCGGTGGGCAGCGCCAAGTCCAAGGTCTACGTCACCGGCGTGACCGTCACGCCGGCTGAGAAGAAGAAGCTCAAGGCGAATGAGTCGGTGACGTTGACGGCGGCCACCGTCGGCATGCGGCCGCTGGTCGCGGGTGAAACCATCGTCTACAAGTGGACGCTGGGCGGCACACCGGGCACCCTGACCGCCACCGATACCGCTACCGCCACCTTCAAGGCCGACGCGACGAAGGAAGGGCTCGCCGTGGTGACGGTCGAAGCCTTCCTCGGCGATCGGCGAATCGGCCGGGCGCAGTCGAACCTCACCGTCGGCGACAAGCTGATCGTCGCCGGCCGCGTCTTCGAAGATCACTGGAAGGACGCGAGCGGCTGCCACTCCGGCATGTACATCGCGTTTCCCAAGGTGCCGGGCGCGAAGAACTACGACGTGTTCGTGACGGGCATGCGCGGCCCGGTGTTCGGTGCCGAATACCACTGGTTCGTCTATGCGGGAGCCACGGGCGCCGTCGGGCCTTTCCCGTGGACCGATCAGGGCAGCGAGATTCTCGGCGGCTCGCCGCGCGGCTACGCCATCCTCGGTGGGGGCAACGGCGGCGGCGACGCCTGCGTCGCGGAGGTCGACGGCCGCTGGGCTTCCTGGTACGCAGGCTCGACGGTCCAAGTGACCGCCACGCTGTAGATGGTCTCCGAGGCCACCGTTCACCCCCAATCGGCCAGCCCTCTTTTCAGCGGAACCAGTTGGCCCAGAAAAACGCCGCAAGCAGGGCCATGCCGACGATGAAGCCGAACGCGGTCGCCATGGCCGACACGATGTAGTGCCGCAGGTCGCTTCCAGGCATCTGCGGTGCTTCGGCAGGCGCGGGGTCGGCGAGCAACTTGAGGTGGGTGATCGCGCCGCCGATCAGACTGAGAAGAAACGCCACGACGGCGAGGCCGACGCCGAACCGAAGCACCGGCTGCGCGAACGCCTTCACGACGAGCGTCGCGGTCAAGACGAGCGCGGCCGAGCTCAGCGCGGTCAGATGGCGCAGCAACGCGTACAGCGCACGTCGCCGCTCGGCGTGGCTGGCCCCGGCCTCCCTTTCAGTGACGCCGCCGGGCGCCGTCTCGACGAACGCAGTCGGCCGCCAGTCCTTGCTTGTCATGCGCCGAAGTCTAGGCGCAGCGTGGTCACGCCGCAGCGCCTGCCCGATCAGCGCGACGAGCGGATGACCAGGGCGATGCCGCCGAGGATCGCGACCGACGCCAGCAGGAGGCGCAGCGTCGGCGGCTCGCCGAGCAGCACGACGCCGCCCGCCGCAGCGATGATGGGCACGCTGAGTTGCACGGTCGCCGCGCTTGTCGCCTTCAATCCGGGCAGCGCCGTGTACCAGATCGCATAGCCGACGCCCGAGGTCAGCGCGCCCGAAGCGATCGCAAAGGCGACGCCGATTCCGTCGAGCGACAGATGCGACACGAGCGCCAGACCGAGCAGCGCCGCGAAGACGACGGCGCGAAGGAAGTTGCCGGCCGTCGCGCGCAGCGGATCGCCGGCACCCTTGCCGCGCAGCGAGTAGATGCCCCAGGCAACGCCCGCCGCGAGCATGAGGGCCGCGCCTTGCAAGGGCGGCGACGAAAGGCCGGGCAGCAGCAGGCCGATCAGGCCGCCGAGCGCGAGCGCCAGGCCGACGATCTGCCAGCCGCGCAGTCCCTCGCCACGCCAGAGGCCGACGCCGATCATCGTCGCCTGCACGGCGCCGAACAGCAGAAGCGCGCCGGTCGCGGCGCTGAGGCTCACGTAGGCGAACGAGAACGCGGCGGCATAGACGAAGAGGGCGAGCGCCGAGGGCCAGTTGCCGAGCGGTGCGGTCGTGCCGTCGCGCATGCGCACGATCATCCAGAGGGCGAGCGCACCGGCGACGATGCGGATCGAGGTGAAGCTCGCCGCGTCGATGCGGCCGGCGTGGAAGGCGGCGCGACAGAGCAACGAGTTGCCGGCGAAGGCGAGCATCGCCAGCAGCGTGAGGATGAATGTCCGGCGCGCGGTCATCGCCCGATTCTGAAGGAGCAGGGACGCGTGCCGCAGGCCGCGGAGCCGGCAGCGATCAGTGGCGTGAGAGGAAGTCGACCACCGCGTCGTTGACGATGTCCGGATGGGTGACGGGCCCCATGTGCCCGAGGCCGCCAAGCTCCATGGCCGTGACGCGCGGCAGCGCGCCGGTCAGCAATCGGGCGACGCCGCGCGACGAGGCCGGCGACTCCGTGCCGACCAGATACAGCACGGGAATGTCGAGCGCGCGGAACGCCTGCAAGGGCGTCTCCTGTGCGAACAGGGACCGCGCCCAGTGGCCGACGTTGGCCATCGAACCGGCGACCGATGCCCGGCGTGCCTCAGGCATGCGACGCCAGGTTCCGGCGCCCATCCAGTAGTCGATGAATCGCTCGCCGGCGGCGACCGGATCGCCGGCTTCGATGGCGGCGGCGGCGGCCGCGGCCGCGTCGCGGATGCCGTTCGCCGCCGCTTGCCCGGGCGCCTCTTGCTCGAGCAGCGAGAACAGCGTCGGCTCGTAGACGACGAGGGCGCGAACGCGATCGGGGCGCGCCACCGCGGCGACCAGCGCCACCGCCGCGCCGTAGGAATGGCCGACCAGGAAGAAGGGAGTGCCCGCCGCCGCGAACACCGGCTCGAGCAGCGCCACTTCGTCGCTCAAGCCGATAGCGCGGTCGGCAGGCCAGGACGGGCTCTTGCCGGCGCCGAGCGAGTCAGGCGCGAAGACGTGATGGCTGCCGGCCAGGCGATCCATCAGGGCGCGCCACTGCGACGAGGTGCTGGCGTTCGAATGGATGCAGATCACGCCCGGGCCGGCGCCGGCTTCACGAACGTAGGGCTGAAGGTCTTGCATCGCAACCCGATTTTCGCTCGCGCCGAGGCCGGTGCCGCCAACCGGCCGCGTGACTACTTCGCCGCGGCGCGCCGCGCTTCGTACGCCTTCAGGTGCACGTAGGCGATGCGCAGCGCCGAGAGCGTTGTCGCGTCGTTCGGCGCACGCGCGAGCAGGTCGCCGAGCACGTGGTCGGCCTCGACGGCGCCGCCCCGTTCCATATCCTTCAGCATCGACGCGCTCATCGGCGAGCCCGCCGCCGTGACCGCCGAGCGGATCCGGTCGATGCTCGGCTGGCGCGGCGCAAAGCCGTTGGCGGCGGCGATCGCGCAGCACTCGTCGACGATGCGCAGGTTGATGTCGGCGCCGCCGGCCGTGACGATGTCGCCGATGCTGGCCCGCATCAGGCAGGTCGCGCCCGCCGCCGAGGCGATGAAGACCCACTTCTCCCACATCTCCTGGAGGATCAGCGGCGTCGCGCGCGAGTCGAACTTCGCGGTCGAGAAGTCGGCCGCGATCTGCTCGACCCGCTTTGACGACGTACCGTCGAGCTCGCCGAAGACGAGGCCGTGCAGGTCGTTGAGATGCTGGATGACGCCCTCTGCATCGAGCGTCGCCGAGATCATGCACAGGCCGCCGAGCACGCGTGCCGAGCCGAAGCGGCTCTGCAGATCGTCGAGGTGGCGCATGCCGTTCAGCAAGGGCAGGATCGCCGTGTCGGGCCCGAGCGCCGGTGCGAAGGAATCCATCGTCCCGGCCAGGTCGTAGGCCTTGCAGCCGACGACGACGACGTCGAATGGAGCGGCGATGTCGTCGGCCAGCAAGTAAGGCGGCGCCGCAATCGCCAGGTCGCCGAAGCGGCTCTTCACGACGAGCCCGGTGCTCGCCAGCGCACGCGCCCGCCCGGGCCTGAGCAGAAAGGTCACGTCTCGTCCGGCCTCGAGCAGCCGGCCTCCGAAATACCCGCCCAGGGCGCCCGCTCCCACCACCAGATACCGCATGCAAACCCCGACGCTTCGTGTCTCCGCACTGTACGTCGATGACCGAGAATCCTCCGCCACCGGGCCTTCGCCACTCCCATGCTGACCCTGCTCTTCGACGGCGTCGCCTACGGCATGCTGCTGTTCGTGCTCGCGGTCGGGCTCGCCGTGACGCTCGGGCTGATGAACTTCATCAACCTAGCGCACGGCGCTTTCGCGATGGCCGGCGGCTACATCACGGTGCTGCTCACGAACCGGGCGGGCGTGCCGTTCCTGCTCTGCCTGCCGATTGCCTTCGTCGGCACGGCGCTGCTCGGCGCGTTGCTCGAGCGCACGCTCTACCGGCCGATGTACGCGCGGCCGCATCTCGACCAGGTGCTGTTCTCGATCGGCCTCGTCTTCATGGCCGTCACCGCCGTCGACTACTTCGTCGGCTCGATGCAGCAGAACATCACCTTGCCGGCGTGGCTGCAGGGCAGGCTGCCGATCGAGGCGGTGGGCATCGGCAAATACCGGCTCTTCATCGTCGTGCTGTGCGCGCTGCTCACGCTGGCGCTGCAGTGGGTACTGTCGCGCACGCGCTTCGGCAGCCGGCTGCGCGCCTCGGTCGACGATCCGCGCGTCGCCGGCGGGCTCGGCCTCGACGTCAACCGCATCTTCATGCTCACCTTCGCGGTCGGCTCCGGCCTGGCTGGGCTGGGTGGCGCGCTCGGCGCGGAGGTGCTCGGCCTCGACCCGACCTTTCCGCTCAAGTTCATGATCTATTTCCTGATCGTCGTCTCGGTCGGCGGCACGACGACGATCACCGGCCCGCTGCTCGCCGCGCTGCTGCTCGGCATCGCCGACGTGGCCGGCAAGTACTACGTGCCCAAGCTCGGCGCCTTCATCGTCTACAGCCTGATGATCGCGATCCTGCTCTGGCGCCCGCAGGGCCTGTTCGCGAAGGCGGGCGGACGATGACCAAGGCGCCCGTCGAGCTCTCGCCGTCGGCGCGCTCGCTGCGCGGCTACGCGCGCTGGCGCTGGTGGGAGATCGCGCTGTTCGCGGCGTTGCCACTGTCGTGGTGGCTCTTCAAGGACCATTCGCTGCTGCTCAACGAGATCGCCATCGTCGCGCTGTTCGCGGTCTCGCTCGATCTCATCCTCGGCTACGCCGGCATCGTCTCGCTCGGCCACGCCGCCTTCTTCGGGTTCGGCTCTTACGTCGCGGCGCTGTTCGCCAAGAGCGTGATGGCCGACCCGCTGGTCGGACTCGTCGTCGCCGTCGCGGCGAGCGCGCTGCTCGGCCTGGTGACGAGTGTGCTTATCTTGCGCGGCACCGACCTGACGCGGCTCATGGTGACACTCGGCGTCGCCTCGATCCTCTACGAACTCGCCAACAAGCTCGACTGGCTGACCGGCGGCGCCGACGGGTTGCAAGGCGTCGTCATGGGACCTCTCGTGACGCCCTTCGGACGCTTCGACTTCGATCTCTCGGGCCGTGTCGCCTACGCGTACTCGCTGATCGTGCTCGCCGCCTCGTTGTTGATCGCCCGCCGCATCGTTCATTCGCCCTTCGGCGTCTCGCTGCAGGCGCTGCGCGACAACCGGCTGCGCGCCGAGAGCATCGGCTTGTCGGTGCGGCTGCGCCTGGTCGCCGTCTACACGATCGCCGCGGCGATCGCCGGCGCTGCCGGCGCGCTGCTCGCACAGACCAGCGGCTTCGCCTCGCTCGACGTCTTCGACTTTCATCGCAGCGCCGAGGTGCTGCTCGTGCTCGTCATCGGCGGCACCGGCTATCTCTACGGCGGCGTATTCGGCGCCATCGTCTTCAAGCTGTTGCACGACGCGCTCTCGGCGTGGACGCCGCAGTACTGGAACTTCTGGCTCGGCCTCTTCCTGGTCGTGCTCGTGCTCGTCGGGCGCGACCGCTTCGTGCGGCCGTGGACCTGGTTCGGGAAGCGGCGATGAGCAGGGGCGCGACGGCATCGGTGGTGCTCGAGACGCGCGCGCTGGTCAAGCGCTTCGGCGGCCTGGCCGCGACCAACGACGTCTCGCTCAGCGTCGAGCGCGGCGCGCGCCATGCCTTGATCGGACCGAACGGCGCCGGCAAGACGACGCTCATCAACCTCCTCACCGGTGTGCTCGAGCCGACTTCCGGTTCGATCTGGCTCGACGGCCAGGACATCACGCGCCTCTCGGTGCACGCGCGGGTGCATCGCGGCATGGTGCGCACCTTCCAGATCACGCAGCTCTTCAACGGCCTGACGCCGCTGTCGTCGCTGGCCCTGGCCGTCACGGCGCAGCGCGGCGCCAGCGCCGGCGCCTGGCGCGCGCTCGGCCGCGATCCGGCGATCGCCGTCGAATGCGAGAGCCTGCTCGCGCGCTTCAACCTCGGCGACGTCAAGGACCAGACGGTCGCCTCGCTCGCCTACGGCAAGCGGCGGCTGCTCGAGATCGCCACCGCGCTGGCCTGCCGGCCACGCGTGCTGCTGCTCGACGAGCCTGTGGCGGGCGTTCCGGAAGGCGACCGCCAGGAGATCTTCGAGACCATCAACGCCCTGCCGGCCGACGTGTCGGTGCTGCTCATCGAGCACGACATGGACCTCGTCTTCAACTTCGCGAAGACCGTCACCGTGCTCGTCAACGGCGCCGTGTTCGCCGAGGGCGACGTCGCGTCGATCGCCAAGGATCCGCGCGTCAAGGCGGTCTACCTCGGCGAGGATGAAGCCGAGGCCGGAGGGCACGCGCATGGCTGAGCTCTTGCGTGTCGAAGGCCTGCGCGCCGGCTACGGACTGGCGGTGGTCGTGCAGGGCGTGGATTTCACACTGGCCGAAGGGCAGTCGCTGGCGCTGCTGGGTAGAAACGGCACGGGCAAGACGACGCTGCTCAACACGCTGGTCGGCGTGACGCGACGGCATGACGGCCGCATCGTCCTCGGCGGTCGCGACATCACGGCGCTGCCGCCGCATGCGCGCGCCGCCGCCGGCATCGGCTGGGTGCCGCAAGAGCGCAACATCTTTCGCTCGCTCACCGTCGCCGAGAACCTCACCGCGGTGATGCGGCCGGGGCCGTGGACGCCGGAGCGCGTCTACGCGATGTTCCCGCGCCTCGAGGAGCGCAAGGCCAACATGGGCAGCCAGCTCTCGGGCGGCGAGCAGCAGATGCTCGCGGTGGCGCGCGCGCTGGTCCTCAACCCGCGCCTGCTGCTGCTCGACGAGCCGCTCGAAGGCCTGGCGCCGATCATCGTCCACGAATTGCTGCGCTCGATCGCACGCGTCGTTCGCGACGAGGGTGTCTCGGCGATCATCGTCGAGCAGAACCCGCGCCTCATCCTGCCGATCACGGCGCGCGCCGTCGTCCTCGATCGCGGCGCCATCGTCCACGAGGGCGACAGCGCCGAGCTGCTCGCCGACCGCGAGCGGCTCGACCGCTGGCTCGCCGTGACCCGCGCCTGAGCGCCGCCCAGCGAGCGCATCGCGGCCGGCCCCCGTTGCAGCGCCGCGACGCCAAAAGAAAGCGCTTGTTTCGGCGGCCTCTTCGCACGACCGGGCAGGATCGCGAGGTGCTGAAATGCAGAAAACGGGTCCGACCTCGAGGGAGGATCCGACCCCCCCACCATGCCGGTCATCGCCATCGTCAATCGCAAGGGAGGGAGCGGCAAAAGCACGCTCGCCACCCACCTCGCCGCGCGCTACGCCAGCGGCGGCGTGCCGGTCATGCTCGGCGACGTCGACCGCCAGCAGTCGACGCAGTCGTGGCTGCGCGCGCGCGCCGCGCAGGACCTGCCGGCGAGCGCACCGATCGTCGGCTGGGCGGTCGACCCGCGCCGGGTGATGCGGCCGCCGGCCGGCGTCAGCCACGTCGTCCTCGACACGCCCGGCGGCATCCACGGCTTCGACCTGGCGCGCGTCGTCGCCTTTGCCGACATCATCCTGATGCCGGTCTGCCACTCGGCGTTCGACCGCGAGTCGGCGGCCGCTTGCCATGCCGAGCTGATGGCGCTGCCGCGCGTCGCCAGCGGCCGCTGCAAGGTGGCGGCGATCGGCATGCGCATCGACGCCCGCACCAAGGCCGCCGAGTCGTTGCGCGCGTGGGCCGAGGGCCTGAAGCTGCCCTTCGTCGGGGTGCTGCGCGAGGCCCAGAGCTATGTGCGCGGCATCGAGCGCGGCCTGACCCTGTTCGATATGCCGGCGTCGCAGACCGCCGCCGACGCTGCCGAATGGAAGGCCATCGGCGCCTGGCTCGAGGCGGCGCTGCGGGCCGTGCCGAGGCCGACCGTGCGCGGCAATCCCCTCGTCTTGCGAAGCGCGGTGCCGGCCGCGGTGCCGCGCGAGGATCGGCCGAAATTGGCCGTGCCCACGGCGACGCCGCGCTTCAGCGGCTTGTTCGCCTGGCTCGCCGTCCCCCGCTTCCTGCACCGTCACTCCTGAGGGCAGCGCCGCGCCGGCGCCCGGCCGGATCGCCCGTCAGGAGCGGATGTAGGCCCAGCCCTGCTGTTGCTTCCTCATTACCTCGACCACGCCCGAGGACACGTAGCCGATGTCGGGCGCCATGTCGGCGGGCGTGAACTTCATCCCCTTCATCGTGTTCTGGCAGGCGTTGACCTGGACGCCTTTCCTGATCGCGTCGGCGAGCCGCTGCTTGACCGACGAGTCGGCCGTCAGCATCAGCAGGCCCGGGCCGTAGGCAACGAGCTCGATCTCGACGCCTTCGGCGCCGACGTCCTCGCGCAGCGCGTTCATGTTGTTGAGGATCAGGTTCCAACGCGCCGGGTCGTTCTCGGTGACCTGGAACAGGGCGCGGTTCCTGACCGGCGTCGACGTCTGCGCGTGGGTCAGCACCGGCCAGGCGGCGGCGACGAGCGCGGCACCGCCGGCGAGGAAGAACGAGCGTCGGGCGATCTGGGTCATTGGAGTTGCTCCTGGGTGGGTCGGGCAGAAACGGTCGCCGCTCAGAGCGGCAGGCCAACGTAATTCTCGGCCAATGCCGTCGATGCGGCCGTCGAGTGGACGAGGTAGTCGAGCTCGGCGGCCTGCATTTTCTGGCCGAACGCGCCGGTCTCGGGAAACTTGTGCATCAGCGAGGTGAACCACCACGAGAAACGCTCGGCGCGCCAGACGCGGCGCAGGCAGCGCCCGGAATACGCGTCGATGCCGGCGCTGCTCTTGTCGCCGTAGTGCTCGGCCAGGGCACGCGCCAGCAGGCCGACGTCGCCGGCCGCGAGGTTCAGGCCCTTGGCGCCGGTCGGCGGCACGATGTGCGCCGAATCGCCGGCAAGAAAGAGACGGCCGAAGCGCATCGGCTCGGCGACGAAGCTGCGCAGCGGCGCGATGCTCTTCTCGATCGAGGCGCCGGTGACCAGCGCCTCGGCCGCCGCCGGGTCGAGGCGCAGGCGCAGCTCGTCCCAGAACGCGTCGTCGCTCCAGCGCTCGGCCTTGTCGTCGGACGAGCACTGGACGTAGTAGCGGCTGCGCGTCGCCGAGCGCATGCTGCACAGGGCGAAGCCACGCTCGTGGTGGGAGTAGATGAGCTCGTGCGACACCGGTGGTGTTTGCGACAGCACGCCGAGCCAGCCGAAGGGATAGACGCGCTCGAAGGTTCGCAACGACTCCGGCGGAACGCTCTGCCGGCTGACGCCGTGGTAGCCGTCGCAGCCGGCGATGAAGTCGCACCGCAGCTCGTGCGTGGCGCCGTCCTTCGTATAGCGAACGCTCGGCCGATCGCCGTCGAAGTCGTGCAGGCTTACGCCTTCTGCTTCGTAGACCGTGGCCAGGCCTTCAGCGGCGCGAAGGTCCATCAGGTCGCGCGTCACTTCGGTCTGGCCGTAGACCATGACCTGCTTGCCGCCGGTCAGGCCGCGCAGGTCGATGCGATGGCGGGCGCCGCCGAAGCAAAGCTCGATGCCCTGGTGCGGCAGGCCTTCGGCATGCATGCGGGTGCCGGCACCGGCGGTGTCGAGCAGGTCGACGGTGACCTGCTCGAGCACGCCGGCGCGGATCCGGCCGAGCACGTAGCCAGGGTCGCGCTGCTCGACGATCACCGACTCGACGCCGGCCTTGGCGAGCAGGGCGCCGAGCAGCAGCCCGGCGGGACCGGCACCGACGATCGCGACCTGCGTCGAGCGCGTCGTCACGGCGCCGCGTCGGCTTCGGGCCGGGCGTGCCAGAGGGCGAGCAGCTCGGCCTCGCGCGCCCGCGTCAGCTTGCCGCGGCGGCGCGCGTCGTCTGCGGCCGGAACGCCTTCGTCCATCACCGCGGCCACCGTTTGCTCGAGCGGCCGCGTCGTCAGGCGCGTCCGCTCGGCACGCTGGATTTCGACGCGCGAATGGGCGTGGTTCTCGGGGTCTTCCGAAGGCAGCCAGAGCGGCAGCTCGCTCCACGGTTCGACCTTCTCGTCGAGGAGAAAGCTTTCGGCGACCGGCGTCGCCGTCAACTCGGGCGCACCGCGCTCAGCCGCCTCGTCCTGGCAGGCGGCGACGAGGTCGGCCCAAGTGCATGCCGGCCCGTTCGCAGGCCCCGTGGCGTTGAACGCGCCGCGCTCGCCGCGCTCGAGCAGGCGGACGATCCAGGCGCCGAGGTCGCGCACGTCGATGAACTGCAGCGGCTCGTCGTCGCCGAGGTCGGGCACCAGCATCTCGCCGCCCTCGAGGGCGCGCCACGGCCAGTGACTGAAGCGGCCGCTGCGGTCGCCGGGGCCGACGATGAGGCCGGGGCGGACGATCAGGCCGCGCTCGCCGAAGACGCTCCAGACCTCGGCCTCGCAGGCTGCCTTTTGCGGTCCATAGTGGGCGAGGTCGCGGTCGGCGGAATCGACGGTCTGGAAGTCGGCGAGCCGGTCGGTCTCGCGCACGGGCGCGTGCGCAAACGACTTGTAGGCCGAGATGCTCGATACGAAGCAGTAGCTCGCGCAGTCGCGCAGCGCTTCCGTGCTCTTTTTCACGTCGGCCGGGGTGTAGCCGCAGGTGTCGACGACGGCGTCGAAGGTCCGTCCTTTGAGCAGGCCGAGATCGGCGCTCCGGTCGCCGACGATTGCCTCGACGCCCGACGGCCAGTCGCTGCAGGCAAGGCCGCGATTGAACACCGTCAGTTCGTGGCCGCGGTCGAGCGCCGAGCGGAGCACGACGGTGCCCAGGAAAACGCCGCCGCCGAGGATGAGGATCTTCATGGTGAAGGGGCGACGGCTCGATGCGTCGACGATCGTGAGGCGGCCAGTTTATGTCCCCTCTCCCGCAGTGCGGGAGAGGGAGCGGCTCAAGCCCGGGCCGCCTGCGCCGATAACACCGCTAGCCCCGTGTGCCGATGCCGCGCGGTGCTCCATCCATGAAGGCAGCCACCCTTACTCCCGAGATCGACGTCCAGGCGCTGCGCGTCGGCATGTTCGTCCATCTCGACGTGGGCTGGATGTCGCACCCGTTCCCGCTCAGCAGCTTTCGCATCACGACGCCAGCGCAAGTCGCGACGATCCGCTCGCTCGGCCTCGGCCGCGTGCGCTGGAGCCCGCAGGACAGCGACCTGACGCTGCTCGACGGTGGCGAGCCGACGCCGGCGCTGCCGCGACCCGGGCGCGCCGCCGCCAACGACGCCCATGCCGACGCCGACGCCGATCCGGGCGAGGCCGCCAACGACGATCAGACCGATCCCCACACCGAACCCGGCGCCCTGGCCGCCACGGAGTCGCCCGAAGAACGATCGCGCGCCGCGCTGCGCCGCCGCCTCGACGCGCAGCACGAAGCGCAGAAAGTCTGCGAGCGGCAGTACGGCGAGGCGTCGCGCCTGTGCAGGCAGACGATCGAGCTGGTGGCGGGCAAGCCGCGCGAGGCGAAGGCACAGGCCGAGGCGCTGACACGCGCCCTCGTCGACAAGATGGTCGACGAGGGCGAGCTCTGCATTCGCGTCCTCATCGAGGGCGCCGGCGACAAGGCCTCGATGCACGCCATGAACGTCGGCATCGTCTCGCTGCTGATGGGCCGCTGCTTCGGCTTCTCGACCGAAGAGATGCAGGACCTCGGCACCGGGGCGATGCTGCACGACATCGGCAAGTGCGACCTGCCGCAGCGGCTGCGCTACCGAGAAGACAACTTCTCGCCGAGCGAGGTGCGCTTCTACCAGGAGCACGTCGAGCTCGGCCTCGTGCAGGCGCGGCGCATGGGCCTCTCGGCCGGCGCCACGGCGATCATCGCCCAGCACCATGAGCACGCCGACGGCACCGGCTTTCCGGCCCAGCTCAACAGCGACCGCATGACGATGGGCGCGCGCATCGTCGCCCTCGTCAACCGCTACGACAACCTGTGCAATCCGCGCCTGCCGGCGCGCGCGCTGACGCCGCACGAGTCGCTCTCTCTGCTGTTCGCGCAGGGGCGCAGCAAGTTCGACACCTCGATCCTCGGCGCCTTCATCAAGATGATGGGCGTTTATCCGCCCGGCTCGACGGTGCAGCTCACCGACGACCGCTATGCCACGGTGGTGGCGGTCAATTCGTCGCGGCCGCTCAAGCCCAGCGTACTCGTCCACGACCCCGGCGTGCCGCGTGAAGAGGCGCTGGCGCTCGACCTCGAGACGGCGATCGGCCTCGGCATCCGGCGCAGCATCAAGCCGCAGCAGTTGCCGCCGACGGCGCTCGAATTCCTGGCGCCGAGCCCGCGCGTGGCCTACTTCTTCGAGCCCGCGGTCGCGCTGGAAGAGCAAGCGTGAACAACCCGCTGCCGGTCGATCGCTTCTGCGTCGCCGATGCGGCGCGCCGCACTTGGCCGCACCTCATCGAGTCGATGCTCGAGGCGGTCTGCCTGGTCGAGCCCGAGGGCTTGCGAATCGTCGCCGCCAATGCGGCCGCCGGCCGGCTGCTCGGCGTGGCGCCCTCGGAGCTGGTCGGGCGTGACATGCACGAGATGGCGGCGACGCCGGAAGACGACGTGTTCTGGCGCGAAGTCGCCGAAGGCCTCGGCACGAGCATCGTCTCCGAGTCGTTCGTGTCGCGTCCCGGTGGCGTCGCCGTGCCGGTGACGCGGCGGGTCAGCCGCGTCGAGCCGGCGCCGGGCGCCGCCCTTTACGTCGTCGCCCTGCAGGATCGCAGCGCCGAGTTCGAGGCCGGGCGCAACGCCGAGGCGAGCAAGGCCGAGCTGCAGGCGACGCTCGAATCGGTGAGCGACGGCGTGCTCGTGACCGACCTCGCCGGCCACATCAGCAACTTCAACCAGCGCTTTGCCGCGATCTGGGACTTGCCCGACGAGATGCTGCTTCTGCGCGCCGACGACGAGGTCTTCGACTGGATGCGCCTGCAGGTCGCCGACCCGCGCGCCTACATGGTTCGCCTGGCCGAGATCGACGCGGCGACGCTGCTCCAGGCGACCGACCGCGTCGAGCTGCGCTCGGGCCGCGTCGTCGAGCGCGTGACCTCGCCGCAGTGCAGCCGCGGTCGGCCGATCGGCCGCGTCTTCAGCTACCGCGAGCGGCACTGATTGACGCAGCGCACAGGCGCGCTCCGCCAGCTTCGTAAACTAAGGGTCCGCAAGGAAGGATCCGATGTCTGCGATTCCCGGAACAGCAGTTCTAGAACAACGCCTCGAAAACCTGACGCCCGCGCTGGCCATCGTGCTGCCGGGCGGGCGCCGCCTGGGACCGGCCCGTGCCGCGGTGACACTGCGCCTGAACAGCCTCACGTCGCTCGCCCATCTGGCGACCGGCCAGATCGGCAAGATCGGCGAGGACTACGTCGAAGGCCGGGTCGACTTCGACGGCAACATGCGCGACTTCATGGCCATCGCCGCCGAGATGCTGCCCGGCGACCCGACCGAAGTGGCCGTCGCCGCGCCGGTCGGCTGGGTCCATGAGCTCGTCCAGCTCGCCCGCTCGCACGTCAAGCATCGCCCCGAGGCCGACGCCAAGCAGATCCAGTTCCACTACGACGTCTCCGACGATTTCTACGCGCTCTGGCTCGACCCGAAGCGGGTGTACTCGTGCGCCTACTACTTCGAGCCGGGCATGCCGCTGGCCGTCGCCCAGGATGCCAAGCTCGAGCACATCTGCAGCAAGCTGATGCTGAAGGACGGCGAGCGCTTCCTCGACATCGGCGCCGGCTGGGGCGGCCTCTTGCTCCATGCCGCCGAGCGCTACGGCGTGCGCGGCCAGGGCATCACGCTCAGCCGAAACCAGCACGCCTACGTGAACCGGCTCATCGAAGAGCGCGGCCTCGGCGGCCGCGTGAAGATGGACCTGCTCGACTACCGCGACCTGCCCGAGACCGAGCCCTTCGACAAGATCGCCTCGGTCGGCATGTTCGAGCACGTCGGCCGGGCGCACCTGCCCGACTACTTCGCCAAGGTCCATCGCCTGCTCGAACCGGGCGGGCTGCTCCTCAATCACGGCATCACCGCCGGCGGCACGCGCAACCACCAGCTCGGTGGCGGCCTGGGCGACTTCATGGAGCGCTACATCTTCCCCGGCGGCGAGCTGCTGCACGTTTCGCACGTGCTCGGGGCGACCGCCGAGTCGGGGCTCGAGGCCGTCGACGTCGAGAACCTGCGTCCGCACTACGGAAAGACGCTCTGGGCTTGGAGCGACGGCCTCGAAGCGCATCTCGAAGCGGCGCGCGCCGTGACCTCCGAGACCGTCGTGCGCGCCTACCGGCTCTACCTGGCCGGCAGCGCGCTGGCCTTCGAGCGCGCCTGGATCTCCTTGCACCAGATGCTCTGCGCGCGCCGCACCGGCGACCCGGCGTCGGGCCCCATGCGCGGCGCACAATCGGCGTTTCCCTTCAACCGCAGCTACATGTACCCGCCCGGGCGCGGCTGAACGATCGCCGAATGCACTACGTCTTCAAGTCGAAAGCCGACGCCGACCTCATCATGATGGAGCCGGCCGGCGATCAGTTGCTGCGCATCGTCGGTTACGAGCCGGCGCGCCAGGGGATCATCGAGGCGGCAGCGATTCCGGCGGCGATGCGGGCGATCGAGACAGCGATCGCCACCGAGAGCGCAACTCGGGGCAGCAAGGCGGACGACGATGACGACGCGCTGCGCGAGCCTCGGGTCGGTCTCGCGCAGCGCGCCTGGCCGCTGCTCGAGATGATGAAGCGCTCGCTGGCCGAGCAGGCCGACATCGTCTGGGGCGTCTGACCGGACCTCCTGAGCGATGAAGCGTGTCATCCTGAGCGGAGCGAAGGATCTCGACGTGCGCAAGAACCGGGATTCTTCGCTTCGCTCAGAATGACAAGCAGGAGGGTCGTGCGATGAAGCTCTGGAGCGATAGCTGGGTCAACGGCGAGCGCATCCCCGCGCGCTATGCGGCCGGCCGGCCCGGCGCGCCCGAGGGCGTGACCTTCTCCGACAACCTGAGCCCGCACCTGGCATGGAGCGATTTGCCCGCGGCCACGCGCTCGCTCGCCCTGATCTGCCACGACTTCGACGTGCCGAGCCGCGGCGACGACGTCAACCAGGTTGGCCGCGAGGTGCCGGCCGACCTGCCGCGCGTGGATTTCTTCCACTGGGTGCTGACCGATCTCCCGGCCGCGACGGCGGCCATCGCCGAGGGCGCGTTCAGCCGAGGCTTCACGGTGCGCGGCAAGCCGGGCCCGGCGGTTGACGTGCCGGGCTTTGCCGGCGCGCGGCACGGCATCAACGACTACACCGGCTGGTTCGCCGCCGACCCGGCGATGGCCGGCGACTACTACGGCTACGACGGGCCGTTTCCGCCGTGGAACGACTCGCTGGTGCATCACTACGTGTTCACGCTCTACGCGCTCGACGTGGCGCGCGTGCCGATCGAAGGCCGCTTCGGCGGTGCCGATCTGCGCCGCGCCATCCACCCGCACGTGCTCGGCGAAGCGACGCACTCGGGCACCTACACCTTGAACCGTCGCCTTCTCTGAGGCAAGGCCCGCCGCGATGACTGCCGACGCGCAGGACGCGCAGCTCACCCGCGTCGTCGCCATCCGCCACGGCGAGACCGTGTGGAACGCCGAGATGCGCATGCAGGGCCAGCTCGACACCGCCTTGAGCGAGCGCGGCCGCTGGCAGGCACGGCGCATGGCCGAGGCCCTGGCGGGCGACGGCATCGAGGCGATCTTCGCCAGCGACCTGGCGCGTGCCTTCGACACGGCGCAGGCGCTCGCCGACGTCACGGGCTTGTCGATCGCGACCGACACCGGCCTGCGCGAGCGCAGCTTCGGCGTCTTCCAGGGCTTCACCTACGCCGAGATCGACGCGCGCTGGCCGGCCGAGGCGGCGCGCTGGCGCCGCCACGATCCCGACTTCGGCCCCGACGACGGCGAGACCCTGCACGGCTTCAGCGCCCGCGCGGTGGCTGCCTGCACGCGCATCGCGGCGAGCCAGGCCGGCCGCGCGATCGCCATCGTCACGCATGGTGGCGTGCTCGATTGCCTGTACCGCGCCGCCTCGGGCATCGCCCTCGATGCGCCGCGCTCGTTGGAGCTCGGCAACGCCGCCATCAACCGCCTGCTCTACACGCCGCGCGGCTTCACCCTGGTCGGCTGGAGCGACACCGCGCATCTCGACGGCGCGACACTCGACGATGGCAGCGAAGGCGACGCCGCGGCAGCGAGCGTGGCGAAGCGATGAGCGCGGCTGCTTCGCTGCCGAAGGTCGGCGACGGCGTCGACGCCATCGACACGCCGGCGCTCGTCGTCGACCTCGACGCGATGGAGCGCAATCTCGAGACGATGGCGGCGTTCGCGCGTGCGCACGGCGTGCGCCTGCGGCCGCACGCCAAGATGCACAAGTGCGCGGCGATCGCCCGGCTGCAGATGGCGGCGGGCGCGGTCGGCGTGTGCGTGCAGAAGACGAGCGAGGCCGAGGCGCTCGCGGCCGCTGGCATCGCCGACATCTACATCTCCAACGAGGTCATCGCGCCGGCCAAACTGGCCCGCGTTGCGGCGCTGGCGAAGCAGGTGCGGCTGGCCATCGCCGTCGATTCGGCCGAGGGCGTCGAGCGCGTGGCCGCGGCGATGCGCGACGCCGGGGCGACCATCGACGTGTTCGTCGAGGTCGACGTCGGCCAGGGCCGCTGCGGCGTTCCGCCCGCGGCCGCCGGGCAACTCGCGCAGCATGTCGTCTCGCACGCGCCGCCCGAAGGCGGCCTCCGCTTCGCAGGCCTGCAGGCCTATCACGGCACGGCGCAGCATCTTCGTGGCGAGGCAGAGCGCGAGGCGGCGTCGCGCCATGCCGCGTCGCTGGCGCGCGCCGCGCAGGCCAGCGTCACCGCCGCCGGCATCGCCTGCCGGCTCGTCACCGGCGCCGGCACCGGCACCTTCGCGTTCGACACGGCCAGTGGCGTCTGGGGCGAGCTGCAGGCGGGCAGCTACCTGTTCATGGATCGCGACTACGCCGACAACGCGCCCGGCGCGAACACGCCGCGCTTCGAGCACGCGTTGTTCGTCAAGAGCCAGGTGATGAGTCGGGGCAGTGCGCACGCCGTCCTCGATGCCGGACACAAGGCGCATGCGGTCGACTCAGGTCCGCCGCGGGTATGGGGGCGCGAGCTCGACGCCGTCGGTGTCAGCGATGAGCACACCGTGCTGCGCGCGAGGCACGGCGCGCCTGGCGATGCGCTGCCGGCGCTCGGCGAGATCGTCTGGCTCGTGCCGGGGCACTGCGATCCGACGGTCAATCTGCATGCGCACTATGTCGGCGTGCGCGGTGGACTGGAGCGCGGCGTGGTCGAGGCGATCTGGCCGATCGAGGCGCGCGGCTGCATCGGCTGAGCCGGCCGGTCGGCACAACATCGCGAGATGTCCCTTCTTCCCGCAGGAAGTCGGTTAGAGTGATTTCCACCTAGGAGCAAGTCCCGCCCGAGCTCTGGAGATCGAGCCGATGAGCGAAAGGTACGTCCTGCTTCAGACCGACATAGCGGACAGCACCGCGCTGGGCGAACGCCTGGGTGACGCAGCGATGTCGGCGGCATGGTCTGCGCACGACCGTATGGCGCGGGACCTCATTCGGCACTGGAACGGAGTCGAGGTCGACAAGAGCGACGGATTTCTGCTCTTGTTCAGCGACGCTTCAGATGCCGTGTTATTCGCCCTCGAATATCAGCGCAAGCTCGCTGAACTCGACGTGGTCATGAAGGCACGGACGGGGATCCACGTCGGAACGGTCACTCTGCGCAAGAACTCCGACGAGGACGTGGGCCAGGGCGCGAAGCGGGTGGAGGTCGACGGCGCAGCCAAGCCGGTCGTCGCGAGGATGATGTCGGTGGCGGTCCCGGGACAAACATTGCTGTGTGCCGAAGTCAAGGCAACGCTGGGTTCCAAGTACCATTTCTCAGCGCACGGCCATTGGCGTTTCAAAGGAATTGCCGAGCCTTTCGAGATATTTGAGATCGCTGCGGAGGGTGCGGCCGCCGTATCCCCACCCGACAGCGAAAAGGGCTATCGCGTTTCGCGACAGGGCGACCTCTGGCTCCCTCGGCGCGCGATCAAGCACAGCTTGCCGGCAGCCAGCAATTCCTTTGTTGGACGTGCGAAAGTGCTTCGCCAGGTCATGGAGCGTCTTGAAGCTGGCGTCCGCTTCGTCTCGCTCGTTGGAATCGGCGGTACCGGCAAGACCCGGTTGGCTCAGCGGATCGGATGGCTGACCCTGGGCGACTATCCCGGAGGTGTCTGGTTTTGCGATCTTTCGGAGGCACGATCGCTCGAGGGTGTCCTTCACGCGGTGGCAATCGGACTTGATGTTCCGCTCGGAAGGCTTGATCCCCTGGTGCAACTGGGGTCAGCAATTCATGGTCGAGGTCGTTGCCTGGTCATCTTCGACAACTTCGAACAGGTCGCGAAGTTTTCTCGGTCTACCCTCGCGCCCTGGTTGGATCGCGCGGCAGAGGCCCAATTTGTCGTCACGACCCGGGAAGTCCTCGGCTTGCCTGGCGAACTGGTCATTTCGCTTGATCCGATGGATTTCGATGACGGGAAGTCACTATTTCTCGATCGCGCTATCGCCGCTCGTAGCGATCTCTTGCTGGACGCCGAGGACCAGCTTGCGATCGGAAAGCTCGTCGCGCTTCTCGACGGCCTGCCGCTGGCGATCGAGCTTGCGGCCGCGCGCGTTCGCCTTTGGTCGCCGCGTCTGTTGCTAGCGCGAATGAAGGATCGATTCAAGCTCTTGGCGGCCAGAACGGGCCGTCCCGACCGACAGTCGACTCTCAGGGCAACCCTGGACTGGTCGTGGGACTTGCTGTCTCCATTGGAGCAAATGGCATTCGCCCAACTATCCGTGTTCCGGGGCGGGTTCACCCTCGATGCCGTCGATGAAGTCCTCGCGTTTGGCGACGCCCACGTCGACTGTTGGAAGGCGGACCTCGTCCAGGCCCTTCTTGAAAAGTCGCTCGTCCGGTCTACCGGCAATGCGCGGTTCGACATGTTGCTCTCGGTACGCGAGTACGCCGAGTCGCGTTGGCTCGGATCACTCGATGCAGCCGCGACACCGGACGATGCGTTGACAAGGCACTGTCGCTACTTCTCGAACCTCACCGAACGACAGGCAATTGCCAACGGCTGCGCCGATCTCGAAAATGTCGTCGTTGCATGCCAGAGGGCAGCTGCAAATGGCGAATTCAAGCTCGCGTCGCGGGCACTCGTGAACGCTTGGAGCGGCCTTCGGATGACGGGCCCCTTTCAGATCGGTGTTGACCTGGCGCGGGCTGTGAGGTCCGCATTTCCTGGGGCTCAGTTCGCTATGCCAGAAGTCGACTGGGCGGAAGGAAACGCGCTCTCTTGCCTTGGAGACATACCGGGTGCCTTGGCGCGCTTCGATCAAGGTCTGAAGACTGCGCGGTCGACCGGCACGTGGGAAGCGCAAGGTCGCATCCTATGGTCATTGGGGGAGGCGCATATCTACGCTCAAGGAGGGGACGCGGGGAGTGAATTGTCTGAGGCATTGGCGTGCGCAGAGAGGGCAGGCGAGCGTGACCTTCAGATGAAGGTGCTGAGCAGTCGGGGCGTGCTCAGCGCTCGCCTTGGCCAAACACACGCCGCCGAGGAAGCCTACCGACAAGCCTTGGATATCGCACGTGCGACCGACGATTCACGACGTCAGGGCGGTCTGCTCGGCAACCTCGGGATCCTGCTCTATGAGCGCGGCTTGCATGCCGAGGCACGGGCTAATTACGAAGAGGCGCTCGAGCTCGTTTCACGGGCAAGGGACAGACAGTGGGAAGGGAACACCCGGTGCAATCTGGGCTTGTTGCTATACGAGTGCGACGCGTTTGCAGAAGCGCGAGTTCAACTTGACCTGGCGCTCCAGACTGCCCGAGAGATTGGCGATGCTCGTCTCGAGTGCATAGCGCTCTGCAACCTCGGCCTGATCGCGGAAGCGGGTGATGACCTTCGCATCGCTTTCGATACGCAGAATGGCGCGCTCAGGCTCGCCATGGGTCTGAACGATCGGCCACTCCAAGCCCTCATTCACGCCTATCTGGCGTGGCTGCATGCTCGGGAGGGTCGAGTCGATGAAATGCACGCTCACCTCGCAACGGTGCGAGGTGAGTTTGCCGTTCCCACGGACGGCCCTATCGCTGCGCTGCTGAGTTGTTCCGAAGCCTATTCGGCGCACAAGCTCGGCGACATGACGGTTGCCCGCCAGGCGCGAGTCGAAGCCGAGCCCGTCGCCGCGAAGGCGGGCCGGGGATCCGACCTGGGAAGAGCCTGGGCCGCGCTTTCCGGTCTCCCCGGGCTCCCTTGACTACCCCAGATTCGCGATCGTCGGATCGACGACGGCGCACGGGTATTGCATTCCGCCTTGCAGATGCCTGACATTGATGTCGAAGGGATGATTCTTCTTTCGACCGTTTGCGGCCGTTACGAAATAGTGACTGGCCATGCCATCGGGACCCAAGGGGTTGACGTCCTTCTTTGGATCGTAGGAGTTCTTGAACTTGATTCCGTCCGGCGCGAAATACATGACGTGCGGGTCGTTCGGCGGATCCTTGACCAGTTCGAAAATCAGAAACACATTCTGCGATCCGACCGTGACCTCGATCGTGTCGAAATCGATGCTGCCCGTGCAACTTTTCTTCGGATTGCTCTCGGTCGGATCGTTTCGGACAGTCACCTGGACTGTGCAGACATGCGGCGGATTTGCGTATGCCGGAGGGCAAACGACCGTCGTTCCAGTGGCCATCGTACCGAGGCGTTTCGGCGAAACGACCAACGGAAGCTTGTAGATATCGATTGCAAGTTGCTGCGCTGATGCGCATGTCGAAATGAGCAGCCCGAACACCAACGCGACTGGCTTGAGCATGTCGATTCCCCTCGATGTCGTGTATTGCGGTCGGTCAATGGACAGTCAAGGTTGTGACCGTATGCAACCCTGTGCCGAAGTCTCTCCCAATCGTCTTCTGCTTGGAAGGGACTCATTGCGAATTGATGTATGCCGTGCACGCAGTCTTTGTGGACGTTGCGGCCGGCTCAAAGGATGTCCTCCCCCAGCATCCGGGCGACCAGCCGGACCGGCAGCGCGGGCATCGCTGCCGTACCAGGCTCGGCGGTATGAACCCGTTCTTCGCCGCGGCAGGTCGACAGCCAGCTAAGCTTTCCTTGCGTCAGGTGCAGCGCGTAGCTGCCTCGCTCGCGCTGGGCACGCAGAAATTCCGCCACCTGCCTCGCAAGCACCGCACTGTGCACGACGATTCCGGCTTCGGTGTTGAGGCGGGCCGAACGGCTGTCCAGGTTCATCGAGCCGAGAAAGGTCTTGTCGCCGTCGACGACTGAAATCTTCGTGTGCAAGCGCCCCAGCGAGCTGCTGCCGCGACCCGAGCTGCCGAGCGACATGGGCAGCTCGGCGGCGGCGTCGGCGTCGATTGAAGGCATCAGCTCGTGCAGGTCCACGCCGGCGCGCAGCAGCGCGGCGCGATGCCTGGCATAGCCGATGTGCACGAGGGGCTCGTCGGTCGTGGCCAGCGAGTTGGTGAGAACCGAGACGTCGACGTCGTTGGCGCGCAGCGCGCTCAGCGTCCTCATCGTCGGCTCGCCAGGAACGAAGTAGGGGGAAGCGAGCAGCACGCTCGAGCGTGCCGAGCCGATCAGCGCTCGGTGGGCTTCGGCGACGGTCGGCGCGGCGGAGTCGCCGCCGGCCTTGTCGGGTGAATCGGCCAGCACCTCGGCGTCGGCTTCGTCGAGTGCGAGCCGGCCCGAGGCCAGTTCGTCGGCGAGCCGCGCCGCGTCGGCGGGCTTTGTCTCCGGAGCCGCGCCGACGCTCGCCAACATCTGGTCGAACGCCTCGGCCGTCGGCGCCTGGCGCACCAGGCTCTGCACCGGGTAGGAGTGCTCCGAATTCCAGTAGCCGTCGAATACTGCGGCAAGCGCCTGCACCACCCGGCCGCTGGAGAGCACGTCCATGTCGATGAAGTTCGCCTGACCGCCGCGGTCGAAGTACTCGTCGGCGATGTTGCGACCGCCGGTGACGGCAAAGCTGTCGTCGGCGATGAAGAGCTTGTTGTGCATGCGGTGGTTGATGCGCGAGAACTGGTGCAGGGAGAAGGCGATGCGTTGGCCGAAGCTGCCGCTGCGAACCGGAAGCGGATTGAAGAGGCGAACCTCGACGTTGCGCTGCGTGGCGAGGCCGGCGAAGAGCGCGTCTTCCCCGGTGGCGTACAGGTCGTCGACGAGGACCCGCACGCGCACGCCGCGCGCCGCTGCGTCGGTCAGGGCGCGCAGGAACTCGCGCCCGGTGGCGTCGCTTGCGATCAGGTAGTACTGGACGTCGATCGTGCGCTCGGCCCGCTCGATCAACGCGAGCCGCGCCTCGAGCGCGCCGGCGCCGTCGGGCAGCAGGCGAAAGGCCGAACGCTCGCCCGCTGCGCCATCGAGCGAGGCGGCGGCGATCCGGCCGAGGCCCGTGGCGCCGGTGTCGACCAGCGCGCCCGACACCGGCCGCTCGACATGGCTCGGCAGCACGGCGCAGCCGCCCAGGGCGACCGCGACGGCCAAGAGAATTGACCGCCAGATCGCAGCCCCCGCGGCGGTGCCCAGGCCGGCGCCGGTGATCCAGCAAAACAGGCGGCAGGCCGCGGCGAACTGGAAGGCTTGGGACAAGGGCATGACGTTCTCCCGGCGGGAGGGCAATGGGCGGCGCAGCTCAGACCGCGCCAGTCAAGACGACGACCAGCATCGAGACGCTTGCGATGGCGTAGGTGACGGTGATCAGGGCGGTGGCGACGTCGTCGTAGAAGGTCTTCATGGCGGCTCCTCGGTGGTTGCTGGCTGCGGCGAACCGTTCGCTGCTGGCCTGACGCCAGTCTCGGCAAAAAGCCCTTGGCCAACGAGTGAGCAAGGCGCCACGACCGAGTGACATCGGTCACTCGTGCAACGGTCCGGTCGATAATTCTTACCTCCCGACATACGGCGCGGCGCGCCGAAGGTGGACGTGTTGCTCGAAGATCGCTTGCCGATCCCCCTTCTTGATGCCCTTGCAGCGCACGGCAACACGCGCTCGTTCCGCGCCAACGCCATCCTCATCACCGAGGGCGACGCCGGGGATTCGCTCTACATCGTGGTCACCGGGCGGCTGCGCAGCTTTGCCAGCTCGGAAGACGGCCGCGACGTCGTCCTCGGCGAGCACGGCCCGGGCGAGTACGTGGGCGAGCTTTCCCTCGATGGCCACCGGCGCTCGGCGTCGATCAAGACGCTCGAGCCGACGACCTGCTGCGTCGTCGCCGGCGCCGAGTTGCGCGGCTTTCTCGCCGCGCATCCGGACTTCGCGGTTCACTTCTCGCAGAAGCTGACGCGCATGGTCCGTCGCCTGACCGATCAGGTGAAGAGCCTGGCCCTGCAGGACGTCTACGGGCGCATGGTGCGGGTGCTGATGGAGCTCTCCGACCCCGCCGGCTCGGAGCGAATCGTCCGCGAGAAGCTGACCCAGCAAGACATCGCCGATCGCGTCGGCGCCTCGCGCGAGATGGTCAATCGGGTGATGAAGGACGTCACGGCCGGTGGCTACGTCGAGCTGCGGGACGGCCGCTACGTCGTCCGCAAGAAGCTCCCGGCGGCGCGCTGATCCGAGGACCGCGGTCGCCCGCGGGAACAAGGGGAATTGCCGGGGGGAATAACCCGCGACGCTGCACGCTGGCGGTCAGCGCCACCCTAGACTCGGCGTCCCGCTCGCTGAAGCAAGTTCAGCGTGCTGAACGTCCGCGACACTGCATGCAATCCCGTCTCGACGCCCGCTTCGACACCCTCCGCGGCTTGCCCTCCGTCGGCAAGGGCTCGTCGACGCCGCTCGTGCCGGCGGTGTCGCGCGCGCTCGCCCTGCTCGAGCGCCTGGCCGGCGCGCGCGAGCCGATGAGCCTGGCGCGCCTGGCCGGTGACCTGTCGCTGCCGAAGAGCAGCGTGCACGGCCTGTGCACGACGCTGGTCTCGTTCGGCTATCTGCGCCGCCAGCCCGATGGCGCCTTCCTCATCGGGCCGCGCGTCATGGGCCTGGCCGAAGCCTTTGTCTCGGGCACCGACGTGGCCCAGGAATTCAACGCGCTCTGGTCCGACAACGGCAGCGCGCCCGAAGAGACGGTCGTCCTCTCGGTGCTCTCGGGCACCGAGGCGCTCTACGTCGGCGTGAAGAAGAGCGCTCGGCCGCTCGGCCTGGCCTTCAACGTCGGCATGCGCTTGCCGGCCTATCTGTCGGGCAGCGGCAAGGCGATGCTTGCCTGGCTGCCGGCGCAGGAAGTGAGGCGCCGCTTCGCCGCCGGCCTGGGCATGCGCCTGACCCGCAAAGGCCCGCGCAATCTCAATGCATTGCAGAAGGAACTGGCGCTGACCCGGCGGCGTGGCTACAGCCTCGACGACGAAGGCGTGCGCGAAGGCGTTTATTCGTTCGGCGCGCCGGTGTTCGGCGCTTCCGGCGAGGTCGTCGCGGCGATCTCGGTGTGCATCAACAAGGCCATGCTCGGCGCCGACCGCGGCGCACGCCATCGCGAGGCCGCCCTCGCCGTCGCCGCCGACCTGTCGCGCCGCATCGGCGGCGACGCCCGGCCGGCGCGGCGCCTGGAGGAGGCGGCGGCATGAGTGCCTCGCCTGGAGAGGGCGTCAGCGACTTCATCCTCGAGACGCAAGACCTCACCAAGGAGTTCAAGGGCTTCGTCGCAGTCGACAGGGTGAACCTGCGCGTGCGCCGCGGCTCGATCCACGCCCTGATCGGGCCGAACGGCGCCGGCAAGACGACCTGCTTCAACCTGCTCACGAAGTTCCTGATCCCGACCAGTGGCCAGATCCTGTTCGACGGCACCGACATCACGGCCGAGCGGCCCGCGCACATCGCCCGCCGCGGCGTGATCCGCTCGTTCCAGATATCGGCCGTGTTTCCGCATCTGAGCGTGCTCGAGAACGTGCGCGTCGCGCTGCAGCGCCGGCTCGGCACCTCCTACCACTTCTGGCGGCCGGAGCGCTCGCTCGAGGTGCTCGACGCCAGGGCGATCGAACTGCTGCACGCCGTCGACCTGGAGTCGTACGCCGCGCTGCCGGCGGTCGAACTCGCGTACGGCCGCAAGCGCGCGCTCGAGATCGCGACGACGCTGGCCATGGACCCCAAGCTGATGCTGCTCGACGAGCCGACGCAAGGCATGGGCCTCGAAGACGTCGACCGCATCCGCCGGCTGATCAAGAAGGTGGCCGCCAGCCGCACCGTGCTCATGGTCGAGCACAACATGAGCGTGGTGGCGAGCATCGCCGACACGATCACCGTGCTGCAGCGCGGCGCCACGCTGGCCGAGGGCCCCTACGCCGAGGTATCGAAGAACCCCGCGGTGATCGAGGCCTACATGGGCAGCGCCCAGGTCGAGCTGAAGGGAGCGCACTGACCGTGGCCACGCCCTTGCTCGAAATCAAGGACCTGCACGGCTGGTACGGCGAGTCGCACGTGCTGCACGGCGTCAACTTCCACGTCGACCCGGGCGAGGTGGTGACGCTGCTCGGGCGCAACGGCGCCGGGCGGACGAGCACGATGCGCGCGATCATGGGCCTGATCGGAAGCCGCAAGGGCTCGATCAAGGTCAACGGCGCCGAGACCGTGGGCATGGCGACGCATCGCATCGCCCGTCTGGGCATCGGCTACTGCCCCGAGGAGCGCGGCATCTTCTCCAGCCTCTCGGCCGAGGAGAACCTGATGCTGCCGCCGACCCTCGCGCGGGGCGGCATGAGCGTCGAGCAGATCTACGCCATGTTCCCGAACCTGAAGGAGCGCGCCGGCAGCCAGGGCACGCGGCTGTCGGGCGGCGAGCAGCAGATGCTCGCGGTCGCGCGCATCCTGCGCACCGGCGCCAAGCTGCTGCTGCTCGACGAGATTTCCGAGGGACTGGCGCCCGTCATCGTGCAAAAGCTCGCCGAGATGGTGATCGCGCTGCGCAAGCAGGGCTACACGATCCTCATGGTCGAGCAGAACTTCGTCTTCGCCGCGCCGCTGGCCGACCGCTTCATGGTCATGGAGCATGGCCAGGTGATCCAGTCCTTCACCCAGGCCGAACTGCCCGCGCGCATGGAGCGCCTGCACGAATACCTCGGCGTCTGAGCCGACACCGACCACGACAACCTCAACTGATGGAGACCCCGATGACACTGAAGAAACTTCCCGTCGCATGCGCAATCGCCGCCCTGACCACGCTGATGGCCGCGGCGCCGGCCCAGGCGCAGATCTCGGGCGACGTGATCCGGATCGGGTTCATCACCGACATGTCGAGCCTGTACGCCGACATCGACGGCCCGGCCGGCGCCGAGGCGATCAGGATGGCGATCGCCGACATGGGCGGCGCGGTCGCCGGCAAGAAGATCGAGGTGCTGGTGGCCGACCACCAGAACAAGCCCGACGTGGCCGCGGCCAAGGCGCGCGAGTGGTTCGACACGCAGGGCATGGACATGCTGATCGGCGGCACCAGCTCGGGCACCAACCTGGCGATGGCCAAGATCGCGCTCGAGAAGAAGAAGCCCTTCATCTCGATCGGCGCCGCGACCTCGGCGCTGACCAACGACCAGTGCTCGCCCTACACCGTTCACTACGCCTACGACACGACGGCGCTGGCCAAGGGCACGGGCAACGCGGTGGTGAATGCGGGCGGCAAGAGCTGGTACTTCCTGACCGCCGACTACGCGTTCGGCTCGCAGCTGCAGAACGACACCTCGGCCGTCGTCAAGGCGGCCGGCGGCACCATCGTCGGCTCGGTGCGCCACCCGCTCTCGGCGAGCGACTTCTCGTCGTTCCTGCTGCAGGCGCAGTCGAGCAAGGCGCAGATCCTGGGCCTGGCCAACGCCGGCGGCGACACCATCAACAGCATCAAGGCGGCCAACGAGTTCGGCATCACCAAGACGATGAAGCTGGCGGGGCTGCTGATGTTCATCAACGACATCCACTCGCTCGGCCTGAAGGCGACGCAGGGCATGTACCTGACCGACAGCTGGTACTGGAACCGCGACCCCGAAGCGCGCGCCTGGAGCCGCAGGTTCTTCGAGAAGTTCAAGCGCATGCCCTCGTCGATCCAGGCCGCCGATTACTCGGCGACCAGCTTCTACCTCAACGCCGTCAAGGCCACCGGCACGGACGACGGCGACAAGGTGCTGGCACAGATGAAGAAGACCAAGGTCAACGACATGTACGCCAAGGGCGGCTACATCCGCGAAGACGGCAGCATGATCCACGACATGTACCTGATGCAGGTGAAGGCGCCGGCCGAGTCGAACGAGCCGTGGGACTACTACAAGGTCGCCGAGACCTTCAAGGGCGAAGCGGCGTGGACGACCAAGGCCGACTCGAAGTGCGCGCTCTGGAAGTGACATGCAGCGTGCTGCATGTCATCCTGAGCGCAGCGAAGGATCTGCGGGCACGACCGCGAGATCCTGCGCGCTGCTCGGGATGACGGAGCTCCGCTGATGGAGATCTTCGGCATCCCGATCCAGGCCTTTCTCGGCCAGCTCCTGCTCGGCCTGGTCAACGGCTCGTTCTACGCGATGCTGAGCCTGGGCCTGGCGGTGATCTTCGGGCTGCTTGGCATCGTCAACTTCGCGCACGGCGCGCTCTACATGATCGGCGCCTACGTCGCCTTCGTCGCGCTCGACAGCTTCGGTCTGAACTACTGGTTCGCGCTCGTGCTGGCGCCGCTCATCGTCGGCGCGCTCGGCGTGGCGATCGAGCGCACCCTGCTCAAGCACCTGTACAAGATCGACCCGATCTACGGTCTTCTGCTGACCTTCGGCCTGGCGCTGATCTTCGAGGGCGTGTTCCGCGACCACTTCGGTGTCTCGGGCCAGCAGTACGCGGTGCCCGACTTGCTGCAGGGCGCGACCGACCTGGGCTTCATGGTGCTGCCCAACTACCGCGCCTGGGTCATCTTCGCCTCGCTCGTGATCTGCCTGGCGACGTGGTTCGTGATCGAGCGCACCAAGCTCGGCGCCTACCTGCGCGCCGGCACCGAGAACCCGGCGCTGGTGCAGGCCTTCGGCATCAACGTGCCGATCATGGTGATGCTGACCTACGGCGCCGGCTGCGGCCTGGCGGCGCTGGCCGGCGTGCTTGCCGCGCCGGTGATCCAGATCACGCCGCTGATGGGCAACAACCTGATCATCATCGTCTTTGCCGTGGTCGTGATCGGCGGCATGGGGTCGATCCTCGGCTCCATCCTCACCGGCCTGGCGCTCGGCCTGATCGAGGGCCTGACCAAGGTGTTCTATCCCGAGGCGTCGAGCATCGTGGTGTTCGTCATCATGGCCATCGTCCTGATGATCCGGCCGGCCGGCCTGTTCGGGAAGGAAAGATGATGACGAGCGCGGTGACCGACGCGGATCGGGCCGGCCGCATCGCCGTGTGGGTCGGCTTTGCCATCCTGCTGGCGGCGCCCTTCATCGGCCTGTACCCGGTCTTCATGATGACGGCGCTCTGCTACGCGATCTTCGCCTGCGCCTTCAACCTGTTGCTCGGCTTCACCGGCCTGCTGTCGTTCGGCCACGCGGCCTATCTCGGCGCCGCCGCCTACGCGACCGGTTGGCTGGTGCGCTCGGCGGGCCTTTCGCCCGAGCTCGGCGTGCTCGCCGGCACGGCGGTCGCCGCGGCGTGCGGCCTGGTCGTCGGGCTGATCGCGATCCGCCGCCAGGGCATCTACTTCGCCATGATCACGTTGGCGATGGCGCAGATGATCTACTTCGTCTTCCTGCAGGCGCCGTTCACCGGCGGCGAGGACGGGCTGCAGGGCGTGCCGCGCGGCAAGCTGTTCGGGCTGCTCTCGCTCGCCGACGACCGCGTGATGTACTACGTCGTGCTCGCCGTGTTCGTTGCGGTGTTCCTGTTCATCATCCGGATCGTCCATTCGCCCTATGGCCAGGTGCTCAAGGCGATCCGCGAGAACGAGCCGCGCGCGATCTCGCTGGGCTACGACGTCGACCGCTACAAGCTGCTCGCCTTCGTTCTCTCGACGGCGCTGGCGGGACTGGCCGGGGCGATGAAGACGATGGTGGTCGGCTTTGCCAGCCTGACCGACGCGCACTGGTCGCTCTCGGGCGAGGTCATCCTGATGACGCTGCTCGGCGGCATGGGCACCTTCGCCGGGCCGGTGATCGGCGCCTTCACCATCGTCGGCCTGCAGAACTTTCTGGCCGACCGCGTCGGCTCCTGGATCAACGTGATCATCGGCGTGATCTTCGTCGTCTGCGTCGTCGCCTTCCGGCGCGGCTTCGTGGGCGAGCTGCTTGCCTGGCAGAAACGGCGGGCAAATTACACTGCGCCTCCTATCGTTCCCAAGGATCCAGGCCAATGAGCAAGCGCATGACAAAGGGCGAATTCCAGGAGTCGCTGGGCGCGCTCAATCCGGTGAGCCACGACGTGCTCGCCTTCGCCAACGACGCGATCGCGGCGGACGCGAGAGCCGATTTGCTCGGCGTCGGCTTCTCCGCGGAAGACATCCTCACCTACACGTCGGCCGAGCTGTTCCCGAACCTCGACGACATGATCCGCAATGCGAGCGGCGCCGCCGGCTTCGGCTACGAGATCAACCTGATGCGCCGCTACTTCACGCTGGCCGGCGAGGGCTGCGGCTGGCTCGTCGTCTACGCGCCGGAAGACGAGCAGACGCCGAAGGTCACCATGACCGCGGAGCGCTTCGGCGCGAAGTCGGCGGTGCGCTACGGGCGGCTGGTCAACGAAGACCTGGTCTGAGGGCGGCTGGCGCCTCCGGCGGCATCACCGCTTCAGGCCGAAGCGCTCGATCAGCAGTGCCTTGACCGACGTCTTGGTGGCTGCGTCGGCGGCGGGGTTGTAGCCGGCCACCAGTCCCTTGCCGATGCACGCGTCGGCGAGCTTGAGCGGCTGGCCGGTGTCGACGTTGACGACCTCGCCGAGGTTTCTTTCTTCGAGATTGCAGTTCGCGCCGGTCGGCACGTCGGCGATGCGGATCATTTCCGGGTTCGAGGTGTTGTCGAAGCCGTGGTGCGCCCCTTCGAAGGCCGAGGTCGCGATGTCCGAGCCGGCGGCGCGCAGCCGTTCCGCATACTTCGTGCAGGCCGCGGCCGAGGTCAGCACGTCGTCCTGGCCGATGAAGATGCGCTGCGGACCGGGCTCCGAATTCGAGTCACCGACAAGGCGGGAATTGCAGTCAGGATAGAGCGCGATGTAGGCGGCGAAGCGCAGCCCGGGTTTGCCGAAGGCCGACGCGAAGCGGGTCTGCGCTGCCGTCAGCACCGTGTTGCCGCCGGACGAGAAGCCCATCACCGCGATGCGCGCCGGATCGATGCGAGGATGCGCCGCCAGCAGGGCCAGCGCCCGCTCCGCATCGACGACGCGAGCGATACCGCCGACCGAGCCCGGCAGGGTAAAGAAGCTCGCCCCGGTGGCGACCGCGCCGCGGCCACTGAAGCTGTCAAGCGTGAAGACGGCGATGCCGAGCGCGTTCAGCTCTTCGCGCCAGACCACCTGGTTGGCGATGGCGCCGGCGTCGCCGTGCAGCATCAGCACGGCGGGCATGCGATCGGCGGCCACGAAGGGAAGGCTCAGCTCGCCGGCGATGGACGCCGCGCTGCCGCCTTGCGAGCTGCCGGTCAGGAGCTGTGCTCTCGTCAAGGTCAGCGTCTGCAGAGAATGGACCTCGATGCGAAAGGTCGGCGTCGCGGCCTGCGCGCCGAAGGCGGCGAAAATCGTGAGCGCCAGCAGATGTCGCCACGATTCGCAGAGGCGCTTGCCCGGCCTTGAGCTCATTCAGCTTCCTTCGGCGAACAATCCGCCCGTGCTCTTGGGCGGCGCGACGCCGAGGTGCCGGTA
>JBBRLS010000018.1:0-81258 GCA_038231215.1 Burkholderiales bacterium
AGTACGAGAGGACCGGAGTGGACGCACCTCTGGTGTATCGGTTGTCACGCCAGTGGCATTGCCGAGTAGCTATGTGCGGAAGAGATAACCGCTGAAAGCATCTAAGCGGGAAACTCGTCTCAAGATGAGTCTTGCCGGGGCCTCGAGCCCCCTGAAGAGTCGTTCTAGACCAGGACGTTGATAGGCTGGGTGTGGAAGCCGGGTAACCGGTTGAGCTAACCAGTACTAATTGCTCGTGCGGCTTGACCCTATAACTTTGACGGCTAGATACGCGTCAGAGATTGGGCGAACGCGTTGTACCGTTCTTCGAATCGAATGATGTAATCAAGAATCTGATTTGCCGCGCAAGCGGTCGACTCTGCGAATTGGCCTAGCTGCCACGAAGTGCAGCAAGGCGACGGTTATGCTTGATGACCATAGCGAGGTGGTCCCACTCCTTCCCATCCCGAACAGGACCGTGAAACGCCTCAGCGCCGATGATAGTGCGGGTTCCCGTGTGAAAGTAGGACATCGTCAGGCTATTATTTCCAGAGGCCTCCGTCATATGACGGAGGCCTTTTTGTTTGGACTATCGATTTGATATCAGTCGGCCCTCGCTCGTCGGCAATATGTTGGCTCGCCTACAAAGGTTGATCGTTTTTGTTCTGGTCGCCACCGTCGCCGCCTGGTCGGGGTATGTCGTCTGGCTAGGCCATCCTGTCTGGATCGCTTGCGGCATCGGGACGATCGTGACAGGGTACTTGGCGGTCCTCGGCCTCGAGTTCTGGTTGCTCGGCAGATCGTATCCAGACGGTGACGATGCCCGGCCGAGCGCCGCCCAGCTGCTCTTGTCCTGGCGTGACGAAGTTTTGATCGCCCCGCGGGTCTTCCTGTGGCAACAGCCGTTTCGCTCGAATGCCATTCCCGATTCGCTTGCCCGGGAGTCGCGAGGCCGTCGAGGTGTCGTGCTGGTGCACGGGTTCGTCTGCAACCGCGGCTTGTGGAATCCGTGGATGCGCCGCCTTCGCACCGGGAAGATTCCCTTCGTGGCGGTCACGCTCGAGCCGGTGTTCGGCTCGATGGACCGATATGTCGACTCGATCGATGCCGCTGTTCGGCGCGTGGAGGCGGTTACTGGCCTTGCGCCTTTGGTGGTCGCGCACAGCATGGGTGGGCTTGCCGTCCGAGCCTGGCTGGCGCGTCGCGGGGGCCCGGATCGCTTTCTTCGCATCGTCACGATCGCGACGCCACACCGAGGCACCTGGTTGGCGCGCTTCGGCCGAGCCGCCAATGGCCTCGAGATGCGAATGGACAGCCCCTGGCTGCGCGCGCTGTCAGCCATGGAGTCGCCCGGCTTGCGCGCCCGCTTCACCTGCTACTGGGGCCACTGCGACAACATCGTCTTTCCGACTGCGGGTGCGATGCTGGACGGCGCCGACAATCGTCATCTGCCAGCGACGCCGCACGTCGCAATGGCATTCCACCCTGCTCCCTTCGACGAAGTGCTGCGCCTCGTCGAAGCGAAGTGACCCTCAGTCCGGCGTCGTGTCGGCCAGCACGCCGCGGCGCACCTGATCGAGTTCGATGCTCTCGAAGAGCGCGCGGAAGTTGCCTTCGCCGAAGCCTTGGTCGCCCTTGCGCTGAATGATCTCGAAGAAGATGGGACCGATCACCGTCTGCGTGAAGATCTGGAGCAGCAACTCGGGACTGGCGGCCGCCGCACCCGGTGTCAGCGCCACGCTCTGCGGCGTTGAGCCGTCGACCAGGATGCGCAGGCGCCGCAGCTCCGAGAGGCTTTCGCCGTGCCCGGGCAAGCGGCGCTCGACCAAGTCGTAGTAGGTGTCGATGGTGTCCTGAAAGGTCACCCCGCCGGCGCGCATCGCCTCGACTGCCGCGTAGATGTCGTCGCTGCCGAGCGCAATGTGCTGAATGCCTTCGCCGTGATAGAGGTCGAGGTATTCCGCGATCTGGCTCTTGTCGTCCGAGCTTTCGTTGATGGGGATCCGGATCTTTCCGCAAGGGCTGGTCATGGCCTTGCTCTTCAGGCCGGTCAGCTTGCCTTCGATGTCGAAGTAGCGAACCTCGCGAAACTCGAACAGCCGCTCGTAGAAATCGGCCCATTCCTTCATCCGGCCGCGATGCACGTTGTGCGTGAGGTGGTCGATGTAGGTGAGGCCGACGCTCCTGCCCACCTTCGGCACGGCGCCCGTCGGCACGAAGTCGACGTCGTAGATGCTGATGTTGCCCACCGCGCCCGGCTCGGCGCCGCCCTTCCCACGCCAGCGGTCGACGAAGTAAATGAGGCTGTCGCCGATGCCCTTGATCGCCGGGATGTTCAGCTCCATCGGACCCGCATGGTGGTCGAACCCCCAGGCGCCGAGTTCGAGCGCGCGCGCGTAGGCCTTGCCGGCATCTTGAACGCGAAACGCCATCGCGCAGACGCTCGGGCCGTGCTGACGCGCAAAGCGCTGCGCAAACGAGTTCGGCTCGGCGTTGATGATGAAATTGATCTCGCCCTGGGCGTACAGCGTCACGTTCTTCGTGCGGTGCCGCGCGACCGGGGCGAAGCCCATGGTTTCGAAGAGGCGACCGAGCGCTTCTGGATCGGGGGCAGCGTACTCGACGAACTCGAACCCGTCGGTGCCCATCGGATTGTCCCAAGGCGTGAACTGCATTCTGGTGTCTCCGGCAATCTCGGCCCGGCGCCGCGTGCGTGCAAACTGGGCGAATACGAACAGCGGGAGTTTGCCCGAGCGTGAAAGCCTGCGACGCGAGCGCGCCTAGATTTCCGTCAGAAGATGAAGCGTGGCTTCGGGTGAAAGATTGAGCAGCGTGGCGATCTCGCTCACATCATCGGGGATCGCCGCGTTGTCCCAGTCGCGCGCCGTATGCCGCGCCAGCCGAGCGGCGAGGGAAACGATACGGGCGCTCGTCTTGCCTGTGGGAGGCGGCTCGGACGTCGAATCGACCAGCAGCGCCGGCAAGCGCCAGGCCTCGGCGAGCGCACGTTGCAGATCGGCCAACTCGACGTGCAACACGCTGAGCTGCGCCGCGCTGGATCGCAACTCCGGATCGGCCGCCTGCATCGACTGCACCCGAAGCGCCAGTGTCGGCGCATGGCACCAGAGCAGCATTTCGGCGAACTCGTGCAGCAGCGCCGCGGCGTGGATCACGGCTGCGTCGGGGTCAGTGCGGTGGATGGCGAACGCGAGCGCGAAGTTGGCGCCGCGGTGCGCGCGAAGCATGACGCGCTGCAGCCCCGCGAGCGCTTCTGGCCGTTGCGCGAGAAGATCGTCGATCGTCGTCTGCGGGCCAAAGGCCTGGAAGAACGGCGAGATGCCCATCATTACGAGAGCGGAGATGACGGTCTCGGCGGACGTGACGACGCGCCGCCCGCGATGGCCCGATTCGTACGCGAGCACCTTGAGCGTCATCAGCGGGTCGCCCGAGATCATTTCGCCGAGGCTGTTCGCATCGACCCTGTCTTCGTTCGCGCGAAAAGCCTCGAGCGAATCGGCGGTGTCGCGCAGAACGGGGATCTCTGCGCCGGCAAACCAGTTCAGCCAGGCCGGCAGGTCAGGCGGTGCCTCGACCGGTTCCGCTCCGCGCACAGGCAGGGAACTCGACATCACGCCCTTTCGCAAAGTGCTTGACGGCATATCGGCCGCAGGCACCGGGGGTTGAGGTTCGGCCGCTCGGCGCGACGATCAAACGCTCAGGATTCGGCCTTCGTTCGCGGCCACCGTGCCTTCCAGCAACGCAGCATACGTTGACTCGACGGCTTCCTTGCCACGGCCCGCCACGACTTTCAACCAGGGCTGGTCGGGCCGCGCGGCGCGGGCGAGGAAGTTAGCCCATGTCGCCGCGATCCGCTCCTGCAACTGCGCCGCCCCCCACTCGCCGGCGCGTTTCTTGGCCTGCGCTGGTGCGAAGAAGAGCACTGGGCGCGGGCCCGGCAGTCCCTTGCCGCCGCCCAGTTCTTCCCAATGCGTGCCGCCGACCGAGCAACTGTAGGCAAGCTTGTCTCGCCAATGGTTGTGAGTCGTCGCGCGCAGTGCGGCGTTGCCGCTCATGTCGACATAGACGGCAGACGAGTCCGCGGACAGGCGCGTCACGTCGGCATACGGCAGCACCTCGTCGTAGCACCCGAGGCTCTTCGTGAAGGCAAGGTTGGCGGGCGACGTGAGGCCGACACTGACCACCGCGCCGGGCTGGCCGCGCCGGGCCGCAAGGCAGAACCCGAGGCCATACGCCGTCTTGCTCGACGCGCTCGACACCAGCACCGTCGGCGCGCCGAAGAATCCGTTGTCCGCGAGAAAGTCGTCGATCAGGAACGAGGTGGTGAAGAGGGGCCGGAGCAGGGCAAGTAGCGCCTCGTCGGACTGGCGATAGAGGGAGTCATGGCTGCAGCGAAGGTACTGGTTGTAGACCGAGTGCAGCTCGCGCCGATGCGCCGCCCCGTCGATGAAGCGGCTCGCGTCGATGTGTACAGGGTAGAGCACGACTTCGTCAGCCATCGGGAAGTAACCATAGAAGCGCTCGCCCGTTTCGACGCCGCCGCAACGCGACTCGCTCACGGTCGCAAAGCCCCAGACCGGAATGCATCCGGTCGCCTCGTCGCCGGTCGGAAAGAAGCTCCAGTAGCTCATCGCGTCGCCGAACGCGCCGTAGGTAATGTTGTTCGAGGTGAGGGCGAAGCGGTCGATGCGCATGCGTACAGCACCCGCCTCGAGAGGAGCCGCGGGCGCCTCGAGCCACTGCGTGCGGCGCAACTCGTTTCGGGCCACCGTGAAGGTCGTGGTCATATGATGTCTTTCGATGTGGGAGGGGCAAGGCGATGCGAAGCGCGATGGTGACATTTCCCGGCGATGAAGTCTGGCCCTCGATCGGCCTGGGCACCTGGCGGATGGGCGAATCGGCGGGTCGGCGTCTCGCCGAAGTCGGCGCCGTTCGCGCCGCGATCGAGATGGGCTACCGCGTCATCGACACCGCTGAAATGTATGGTGAAGGCGGCGCGGAAGAGGTCGTCGGCAGCGCCGTCGCCGAAAGCCTTCGCGCCGGGACGGTCCGGCGCGAAGAGCTCTTCATCGTCACCAAGGTCTATCCGCACAACGCCAGCAAGGCGGGCACCGTGGCGGCCTGCGAGCGCAGCCTTCGTCGTCTCGGCCTCGACAGCGTCGACTGCTACCTGTTGCACTGGCGCGGCTCGGTGCCGCTCGGCGAGACCGTTTCCGCCTTCGAGGACCTTCGGGCGCGCGGTTGGTTCCGCCACTGGGGAGTAAGCAATTTCGATCTCGACGACATGGAGGAATTGCTCGGTGTCGACGGCGGCGAGCGCTGCACGACGAACCAGATCTACTACTCGCTGAGCGCGCGCGGCCCGGCCTTCGCCCTGTTGCCGTGGCAAGAGGCCCGGGGCATCGTGACGATGGCGTACTCGCCGATCGACCAGGGCGCACTGGCCCGCAACGCCGGCTTGCGCGCTATCGCTGCACGTCTTGCGATCACGCCGGCCCAATTGGCGCTGGCGTGGCTCGCCGCGCAGCCGGGCGTGATGGCGATTCCAAAATCGTCGGACCTTGCGCGCCTGAAGGAAAACCTCGACTCGCGAGACGTCGAGCTTTCGGCCGAGGACCTGGCGGCACTCGACCGAGCGTTCCCGCCGCCCGAGGGCAAGACGCCGCTCACCATGCGATGAGCGGCGCCTGGCTCTCTCATAGCCGGCTCACGCCGGGCAACCAGCCGACGAATCGGCCGTCCACGTAGAGCGCACCTTCCGGGGCGCCCGCCTCGGCGTGGAACTCGAAGCGCGGGTCGGACATCACGGCCGCCGGCTCGCGTGCCAGGCTCTGCGCCAGGCGCGCGAGCAGGGCGCTCGCGCTTTGCAGCAAGGCTGCCGCGAGGCTGCGCCCCGCTTCGGCCAAGGGTGCGGGGGCCTTGGCCCACCCCAGTTCTTTCAAGCTCGACATGATGGTCTTCCTGTGCGTTGGCGAAGACGGCGTCGCCGCCTTCGGTTCATGGGCTGTGCCTCATTTCGTTCAGTTGGCGCCGGAGCGCGTTGGCAGCGCGCTGGCGTTGGGTTCGTCCGTCGGGCCGGTGCGATCCGGCACGGCGCAGTCGCGCCGCCATCGCCATCGGGTTGCGCGGACGGGGCATGTTGAGTTCGATCTTCATGACATCGGCTCCTTCGCGTTCAGGGACAAAAAGCAAAACGGCCCGGTGCAGTGACGCGACCCGGGCCGTTGACGAAGTCTCTTTCGAGACCCTCAGCATGGCTTTACCCGGGCGGTGCTCCTATTGCACCCAAGACAGTCATCGATGCAGCGGCGCGGCCTGCGAGAAGGCAGGTCGAGACGGCGATCGAAGCGAGATTCAGCAGGGACATGTGTCTTCCGACTTGGGTTGGGGAGGCGGGGTGTCGCCGTGCGCCAAGGCGCCGACTTGTTCAAATGATAAACGTGCGTCGACCGGGCTGGCAAGCGAATTCCGACGATCGCGCGAAGGCCTCAGCGTTTTCGTTTCAGCGGCGCCACAGCGGCGGCCGCCTTCGACCAGAGCTGGGAGTCGGGGTCCGGTCCGGCGACGCCCGATGTCGGCGGTGACGGGGCTGAGGGTGGCTGCAGTGCTTCTCCGAGCAGGTCGAGCAGGCGCGAGCGCGCCCGCTCCGGGTGGCGTCGGTAGTAGCTCAACACCAGGCCGACGATGAAGCGCTCGTCGTCGTCGGCGGGCGCATCGGCAGGCGTGGCGCGGCTTCCAGGGTCGTGCGGCTCGTCGAGCCAACCGGCGGGCTTGTGACAACGCTGCTCGAACTGGCGCGCCAGGCGCTCGCCGATCTGCCGCGAGCGCGCCTTGATCTGGCTCCAGTAACTCGGCTGGATGAGCAGCCGCTCGGCAAAGCGGCCGTCGAGGCCGCGCGCGGCGGTGGCGTCGGGATGCTTGACAACGGCGCGGACGAAATCGTCGAACAGCGCCATCGCGTTCTCGAAGCGGATCTGCGCGAGGTCGCGCGGCTCGGTCGGCATGGGCACCAATGATAAAGCTTGTTTATCAGATCGGCCGGACGCTTGCGCCTGCGTCCGCGTCGCGGTCCTGCCTACTGGAACGCGACCTCCGCAAAGCTGCGCAGCTTCCTGCTGTGCAACTGGTCGATGCCCGCTTCGCGCAGCAACTCGATGGCACGGATGCCGATGCGCAGGTGCTGGTCGACGCGCTCGCGATAGAAATGATTCGCCATGCCGGGCAGCTTGATCTCGCCGTGCAGCGGCTTGTCGCTGACGCAGAGCAAGGTTCCGTACGGGACGCGAAAGCGAAAGCCGTTGGCGGCGATGGTGGCGCTCTCCATGTCGAGCGCGATCGCCCGGCTCTGGCTGAAGCGCCGCTCCGGCGTGCTGATGGCATCGCGCGATGGCAGCAGCTCCCAATTGCGGTTGTCGGTGCTCGCGACGGTGCCCGTGCGCATGATCCGCTTCAGCTCGTAGCCCTTGAGCTGCGTCACTTGTGCCACTGCCTCCTCGAGCGCGACCTGAACCTCCGCGAGCGCCGGGATCGGCACCCAGAGCGGGAGGTCCTCGTCGAGCACGTGGTCCTCGCGGACGTAGCCGTGCGCCAATACGTAGTCGCCGAGCTGCTGCGTGTTGCGCAGGCCGGCGCAGTGGCCGAGCATCACCCAGGCATGCGGCCGCAGCACCGCGATGTGGTCGGTGATCGTCTTCGCGTTGGCTGGTCCGACGCCAATGTTGACCATCGTGATGCCGCTTCCGTCCTCGCGCTTCAGGTGATAGGCAGGCATCTGCGGCAGGCGCGGCGGCGTGGCGCCGAGGTCGTCGCCCGGGCGCGAGGCGGCGCCGCGCGGCCGCTCGATGACGTTGCCCGGCTCCACGAAGGCGTCGTACTTGTCGTGGCCCGCGCCGCCGGCCATTGCCTCGTGGCCGAGGCGGACGAACTCGTCGATGTAGAACTGGTAGTTCGTGAACAGCACGAAGTTCTGGAAGTGCTCGGGGTCGGTGCCCGTGTAGTGGCGCAGGCGATGCAGCGAATAGTCGACGCGGGGCGCCGTGAACAGCGACAGCGGATGCGGCTGCCCTGGCCCGGCGACAAAGGTGCCATTGGCGATGCCGTCGTCCATCGCGCCGAGGTCGGGCAGGTCGAACAGGTCGCGCATGAGGAGGCGCCGCTCGAGCGTCAGGCTGCCTTCGATATGGTCGTGCTCGGCGAACGAGAAGTGAACGGGGATCGGCTGCACGCTGGTGCCGATCTCGAGCGAGACGCCGTGGTTCTCGAGCAGCAGGCGGAACTGCTCCAGATAGTAGGTCGCGAAAAGGTCGGGCCGCGTCAGCGTCGTCTCGTAGGTTCCCGGACCGGACACGAAGCCGTAGCTGAGGCGCGAATCGGCGCGCGCGACCGTGTCCGTGTGAATGCGCACGAAGGGATAGCAGGCGCGAACGCGGCCGCCCGGCGCGGCGCCGCTGACGAACGCTTGCAACGCGCCGCGCAGGTGATCGACGCTGCCGTCGTAGATCTCGCGGGCGCGCGACAGCGCCGCCTCGGCGCTGTCGAAGCGCGCCGGTGCGATGAACGGCGGGAGCAGCGCCACCGTCAGCCGATCTTTGCGAAGCCGTGCACCGCCAGTGGCGAGGCGAGCATGGGCATCGCGGCGCCGATTGCCGCGGCGACGTGCGGCGTCTTCATGTGCGCGTCGACGTCACCCTGCGAATTCCAGCGCTCGACGGTCTGGAAGACGTGCAGCGCATCGGGTCGCTGGAACAGTTCGTACTCGATGCATCCCGATTCGCCGCGCGAAGTCTCTGCCAGTCCGACGAGCATGGCCTTTGCCGCCGCAGCGTGCTCGGGCTTGACGATGATCGAAGCCATCACGTGGATCATGTTGCTGTCTCCTCGATGTGCGTCGCGTGCAAAATCGCCCGCAACGCCCGATGATGCCGTAGCCGGATGACGCCTCCTCACACTCGCCGCCAGCCATGAAGGTTCTCGTGCTCGGCGCCGGTGTCATCGGCGTGACCGCGGCCTACGAACTCGCCGTCGCCGGCCACGAAGTGACGGTCGTCGATCGCCAGCCGGCGCCCGCGCTGGAGACGAGCTATGGCAACGCCGGCGAGGTCTCGCCGGGCTATTCGGCGCCCTGGGCCGGGCCGGGCGTGCCGCTCAAGGCGATCAAATGGCTGGCCATGCACCATCGGCCGCTCGTCATCCGGCCGCACGTCGACATGGCCTTCGTCGCCTGGGTGCTGGCGATGCTGCGCAACTGCACGGCGGCCCGGTATGCGATCAACAAGTCGCGCATGGTGCGGCTCGCCGAGTACAGCCGCGACTGCCTGCGCGCTTTGCGCGCGAGCACCGGGATTTCCTACGACGAGCGCATGCAGGGCACGCTGCAGCTCTTTCGCACGCAGAAGCAGTTCGACGGCAGCGCCGGCGACATCGCCGTGCTGCGCGAAAGCGGCGTCGCCTTCGAGCTGCTCGACCGCGCCGGCTGCATCCGCCACGAGCCGGCACTGGCGCTCGTGCGCGACAAGTTCGTCGGCGGCCTGCTCCTGCCCGGCGACGAGACCGGCGACTGCTTCAAGTTCACGCAGCGGCTCGCCGCGCTGGCGGCCGAGCGCGGCGTCTCGTTCCGCTTCGGCACGACGATTCGCGGCATCGTGCGCAACGGCGCGGTCGTGGACGGCGTCGCCACCGGCGGCGGAACGCTGACCGCCGATGCCTACCTGGTCGCCCTCGGCAGCTACTCGCCGCTGCTGCTCGGACCGATCGGCGTTCGCATCCCTGTCTATCCGGTCAAGGGTTATTCGATCACCGTGCCCATCGTCGACGCCACCGGTGCGCCCGAGTCGACGGTGATGGACGAGACGCACAAGGTCGCGGTGACGCGCCTGGGCGACCGCATCCGCGTCGGCGGCACCGCCGAGCTGGCGGGCTACACGCTGAAGCTTCACGAAGCGCGAAGGAACACGCTGTCGCACGTCGTGAGCGACCTGTTTCCCAAAGGCGGCGACGTGTCGCGCGCCGAGTTCTGGTGCGGCCTGCGACCGATGACGCCCGACGGCACGCCCGTCATCGGCGCGACGCCGATCGGCAATCTCTTTCTCGCCACCGGCCACGGCACGCTCGGCTGGACGATGGCCGCCGGCACGGGTCGCGTGATGGCCGACGTCATCTCCGGCCGCCCGGCGGGCATCGACCTCTCGGGCCTGACGATCGCGCGCTACGCCGGCGCGGTTCGCTGAGCCGATGGCAAACCGCGGCTTCACGTCCCGAGCACGCCGATGATCGAGGTCCGTTCGCCGCTTGCTGCCAGCGTCGTCGCCGTGGTCGTCGAGATCGGACAGGTCGTTCACGCCGGGGCCACGCTGGTCGTCGTCGAGTCGATGAAGATGGAGCACGAGGTACGCGCTGCGGCCGATGGCGAGGTCGCATCGTCGCGCGTCGGTCCTGGCGACATCGTGACCGAAGGCGAGGTTCTGATCCTGCTCGCGCCGATCGACGTGGAGCGGTACGCGACGCCGACGAGCACATCCGTCGGCGCCGCTGCGAGTGCGCCCGCGCTCCGCGACGACTTTCTCGAGCTGCGAGCCCGCGAAGCCTTCACCGCCGACGCGAGCCGGCCAGAGGCGGTGACGCGACGCCACGCGCTCGGCCTGCGCACCGCGCGCGAAAACCTCGCCGACCTGTGCGACGAAGGCAGCTTCGTCGAATACGGCGCGCTCGCCTTCGCCGCGCAACAGACCCGGCGCAACCTCGACGACCTGCTCCGCCACACGCCGGCCGACGGCATGGTCACCGGCATCGGCAGCGTCAATGGCGATGCGTTCGGCGCCGAGCGTTCGCGCACCGTCGTCATGGCTTACGACGCGACCGTGCTGGCCGGCACGCAGGGCATGCGCAACCACCAGAAGACCGACCGCATGCTCGGCATCGCACTGGAGCAGAAGTTGCCGGTCGTGCTGTTCGCCGAGGGAGGCGGCGGCCGCCCGGGCGATGTCGACATGCCGATCGTCGCCGGGCTGCACGTCGCGACCTTCGCGAGCTTCGCGCGGCTGTCGGGTCAGGTCCCGGTGCTCGGCATTGCGGCGGGCCGCTGCTTTGCCGGCAACGCCGCGCTGCTCGGTTGCTGCGACACCATCATCGCGACGCGCGCCAGTTCGATCGGCATGGGCGGCCCGGCGATGGTCGAAGGCGGCGGTCTCGGCAGCTTTCGCCCCGAGCAGATCGGGCCGAGCGACGTGCAGTCGCGCTCCGGCGTGATCGACGTGCTCGTCGACGACGAGGTGGCTGCTGTCGCCGTGGCCAGGCGTTATCTGTCGCTGTTCCAGGGGCACATCCCGACGTGGCGGGCAGGCGATCAGAACGCGCTGCGCGACCTCCTGCCGACCAACCGCTTGCGTGTCTACGAGATCCGCGGCGTGATCGAGGCGATCGTCGACCTCGACTCGACGATCGAGTTGCGCGCCGGCTTCGGCGCCGGCGTAGTCACCGCGCTGGCCCGCATCGAGGGTCGGCCAGTCGGCGTGCTGGCCAGCAATCCGGCGCACCTCGGCGGCGCGATCGACGCAGACGCGGCCGACAAGGCGGCGCGCTTCATGCAGCTATGCGACGCGCACGGCCTGCCCGTCGTCTCGCTGATCGACACGCCCGGCTTCATGGTCGGCCCCGAGATCGAGACGCGCGGTCAGGTGCGGCACGTCAGCCGGATGTTCATCGTCGCCGCCCAGTTGCGTGTTCCCGTCGTCGCCGTGGTTCTGCGCAAGGCCTACGGCCTGGGCGCGATGGCGATGGCGGGCGGCGGCCTGCATGCGCCGCTCGCCACCGCGTCGTGGCCGAGCGGCGAGTTCGGTGCCATGGGTCTCGAGGGTGCGGTGGAGCTCGGGTTTCGCAAGGAGCTCGACGCGGCCGAAGCGGGGGCCGAGCGAGACGCGCTGCGTGATCGACTGGTGGCGGCTCAGTACGCCAAGGGCAAAGCAATCAACATGGCCGCCACGCTGGAGATCGATGCCGTCATCGACCCGGCCGAGACGCGGCGCTGGCTGTCCCTGTCTCTGGTATCCGCGAAGACCGCTGAGCGCGGCGGGCGATTCATCGATCCCTGGTGAGGCAGCCGCACTGCCGGGTTGGCATTCCGGCGCGGGTTCAGCCGAGGTCGGTGAAGGTCGTGACTTCGGGCCAGTGGCGGGCTTGCAGGGCCGGGTGCGCGGCTTCGTAGCCGATGTCGAGGCCATCGGCTTCGCCAGAGGAAACCTCTGCGGGCAGCGAGGACTGCACGCTGCTGCGGTACCACCGCTTCACGTCTTCGACCCAGTCCGCATCGCTCGTCATCGCATTCCCCTTGCGGCTTGCGCCTGCCGTTTCTCCAGCGTCGCCACTGTCGCTTTGCGCTCGATATCCGACTATCGGCCAAAGGGGGGGCGCACAGTAGGAGTGAACCTACAGTTGCACACGACGAGCGCCAATTTAGTCGCGCGGCATGACGCGATGAAGACAGCCGGTGCGCCCGCGAGACGGAAGGTGCGCGCGCGATACAGCCGGCGCGTCGGCGCACTCCGACGCGAGGCTCAGCGCTCGGCCCACGCCGCGTCGAGGGAGCCTCGGGCAGTCGGTACGCCGTGGCGGGCGCATCGTTCGGGTCACAGCGAACGGCGTCGTCACGACGCCGGAACTTCCAGGTGCACAACATGAAATCGAAGACCTTTCCCTCGACGCTGGCGGCGGCCAGCGCCATCACCGCCGCCATCGCCGCCCTGACCCTGAGCGCCTGCGGTCCGAAGGACGCGACAGGGTCCGCGGCGGCCACGCCCGCGGCGCAGATGCAAGCGGCCAACCCGGTTCCGCCAGCGCCCGTCGCCGAGCCCGCCACCACGATGCCTTCGCCGCCCCTGCAGCGGACTCCGGTTCCTGGCGTGGCGCCGCAGCCCGGGTATCCGCGGCAGCCCGCGTACCCGGCACAATCGAGCTATCCGGCTCCGCTCGCGGCAAACGCCTATGCGCCTCCACCGAACCACGTCGCCGAACGCCACGCCGCCGAAGCGGTCGTCGGTTCCGTGCTCGGCGCGGTCGTCGGCAACCAGTTCGGCCACGGCGCCGGGCGTGCCGGCATGACCGGCGTGGGTGCCGTTGGTGGCGCCATCGCCGGCAACAACCTCGAGCGCAACCATCGTGAAGCGATCACCGGCTACCGCGTCAGCATCCGCCTCGACAACGGCACGACGCGCAGCTTCGAGCGCAACGAAATCGGTGGCCTGCAGGTCGGCGATCGGGTCAAGCTCGACGCCGGAACGTTCCGCCGCGTCTGACATGCGCGAGACCGTCGCGCCGATTCGATGACCGCCGCGTCGGGCGTCATCCGGGTCGGCGTCGGCGGCTGGGTGTTCCCGCCTTGGCGGAACAATTTCTTTCCGCCCGGGCTGGCGCAGAAGAACGAGCTCGAGTATGCGAGCGGGCAGCTCACGGCGATCGAGATCAACGCGACCTATCACCGTCTGCAAAAGCCGGCCAGCTTCGCCAAATGGCGCGACGCCACGCCGCCGGGCTTCGTGTTCAGCGTCAAGGGCTCGCAGTACGTGACGAACCGGCGGGTGCTCGGCGAGGCGGGCGAGGCGATCGAGCGCTTCATGGCCAGCGGCCTGGCCGAGCTCGACGCCAAGCTCGGGCCGATCGTCTGGCAATTCGCGACCACGAAGGTTTTCGACCTCGACGATTTCGCAGCCTTCGTGGATCTCCTGCCTGGAAAGCTCGGCGCATTGACGCTGCGCCACGCGGTCGAGGTGCGCCATCCCAGCTTCATGACGCCGGAGTTCCTGGCGCTGGTCCGCCGTCGCGGTGTCGCCACGGTGTTCGCCGACTCCGACAAGTACCCGTCATTCGCCGACACGAGCGGCGGCTTCGTCTACGCGCGGCTCATGAACACGGAGCCGCAACACGCCACCGGCTACCCTCCCGGACGCATTGCGGACTGGGCCGATTGCGCCCGTGTCTGGGCCGGCGGCGGCGAGCCCGCGGGCTTGCCGCGCATCGAGGCGGAAGGCGCGTCGGTCAAGGCTCCGCGCGACGTTTTTGCCTTCTTCATCAGCGGCGCCAAAGAACGTGCGCCTGCCGCGGCCGTGGCGATGCTGAAGGCGCTCTCTACCGGAACGTCGTCCTCCGCGAAGTGATCCTGAGAGAAGCGGGCGGGGCATGAAAAAGGCCTCGCGGCTGCCGTGAGCAGCGCGCGAGGCCCTGGCCTCGTCGGGGTCGCTAGACGCCTCGGTTGCGTCCGAACAGGAAGGTCGCGATGGCGAGGATGATGAAGACGACGAAGAGGATCTTGGCGATGCCGGCGGCGCCGGCGGCAATGCCGCCGAAGCCGAACAGCGCCGCGATCAACGCGATCACGAAAAATACGACGGCATAGTGAAGCATGAGGAACTCCTGGGTTGACGCGGCAGTCGCGGTGCGGAAATGTGCGGCTGCTGCGGTGTGCGTATCTTCGGGGCGGGCCCGCGCAGGGGCGATAGGCTCTGCGGCAGGCCGCGTGTCGGGAGTGCGAGGGACGCGCTGTCGGACGGGTCCGACGTTGCGCTCGTCGCGCCGGACTCGCGTGCCACACTTGTCGGCCTCCTTTTCATCCGCAACCGGCCTCTCATGAGCGACTTGACGCATGACGCTTCGGCTTTCCCTGCGCCGGCCCCGAGCGCGACGCCCGAGCGCCCGCCGCGAGCGGCCGCGACCATCGTCGTCGTGCGCGACGGAGCGAGCGGGCTCGAGGTGCTGCTGTCGCGCCGCGCCGAAGGCAGCGACTACACGAGCGGCGCCTGGGTCTTTCCGGGCGGCATCGTCGACGCGCGTGACCGCGACGCGCACGGAGCCTGCGTCGGCCTCGACGACACCGCGGCGAGCGCAAAGCTCGGCCTGGACAGCGGCGGCCTCGACTTCTTCGTCGCCGCCATCCGCGAATGCTTCGAGGAGTCGGGATTGCTGTTCGCCCGTGCGCTCGCCGACGACGCCGTCGCGCTCGACGGTGCCGCCGTCGCCCGCCTCGTGCCTTGGCGCCATTTGCTGCATCAGCGCGAGCACGGCATCGCCGAGCTGTGCGCCAGGGAAGGCATCCGCCTCGACGCGGGCGCCCTGGTCTACCTGAGCCACTGGCTCACACCGCTCGGCCGCGCCAAACGCTACGACACGCGCTTCTTCATCGCCGCGGCGCCGGCATCGCAGGTTGCGCTTTTCGACGGCACCGAGATGGTCGAGCAGCTCTGGATCGCGCCGTCCGAAGCGCTGGCGCGCAGCCGCACCCTGAAGCTGCTGACGCCGACGCAGAAGACGCTCGACCTGATCGCCCGCTTCGCCGACGTCGCAGCGCTGATGGCCTGGGCCGCGGCGCCGCGCAGCGTGCCGCTGACCATGCCGCACGTCGCGCTCGGCAAGGACGGCCTGCGACCGGTGCTGCCTGACGAGCCGGCCTGGGCCGAGCTCGGCCGCATCGATCCGGCTGGCCATGGTCATGGCTCCTACGATCTCGACCCGGGCCGGGCGGTGCGCCTCTCGGAGCGGGTGATCCGCGTCACCGCGGGCAACGGCAGCATGATGACCGGCCCCGGAACCAACACCTACCTGGTCGGCGGCGGCCTTTCGAACGAATGGGCGGCGATCGATCCGGGCCCGGCCATCGACGCGCACGTCGAGGCGATCCTCGCCGCGGCCCCCGGCCCGATCACGCGCATCTTCGCGACGCACACCCACACCGACCATTCGCCGGCCACCGTCGCGTTGAAGGCGCGCACTGGCGCGACGGTGCACGGCCTCGTGGCGCGCCATCGCGAGTGGCAGGACGCGAGCTTCGTTCCCGATGTCACCTTGACCGGCGGCGAACGCATCGAGATCGCGCCGGGGACGACGCTTGCCGCCATCCACACGCCCGGCCACGCCTCCAACCATCTCTGCTACCTGCTCGAAGAAGAGAGGACGCTCTTCACCGGCGATCACGTCATGCAGATGTCGACCGTCGTCATCAATCCGCCCGACGGCGACATGCGCGCCTACATCGAGTCGCTTCGCTCGCTGCTCTCGCACGAGCTCGACTGGCTGGCGCCCGGCCACGGCTTCCTGATGGCCGAGCCACGCCAGGCGATGGAAAAGGTCATCGCGCACCGGCTCGGGCGCGAAGCCAAGGTGCTCGTCGCCTTGCGCGATCTCGAACCGGCATCGAGCGAGGCCCTGCTTGCGCAGGTCTACGCCGACGTGCCTGCCAAGCTGCACCTGATGGCCATGCGCTCGCTCACCGCGCACCTGCACAAGCTGCGCGACGACGGGGTCGCCGCCGAAAGCGGCGGCGCCTGGTCGCTGCGCTGAGCGGCTCTCGCCTCAGGCTGCGAAGCCGAGGCCGAGCGAGGCCAGGTGCTCGACCTCGGCCGGCGCGAAGCCCCAGTCGCTCAAGGCTGCGGCGCCGCCTTCGCCGCGCCCGGGCGGCGGCCTTCGCGCGGCGCCGGGCGTGCGTGCGAAGCGTGGCGCCGGTGCGGGCTGCTCGATGCCGCCGAGCTCGATCGAGCCGCCGCGCGAAGCGACCTGCGGATGGCGCCTCGATTCCGAAAAGGTCAGCACCGGCGCAAAGCAGGCGTCGGAGCCGTCGAATGCGGTGCACCATTCGTCGCGAGTGCGTGTCGCGAAGACGGCTGCGAAGCGCTCGCGCAAGGCCGGCCAGGCGGCGCGGTCGTATTGGGCCGGCAGCGATTCGCCGTCGAGCCCGAGCCGTTGCAGGAGCTCAGCATAGAACTTCGGCTCGATGGCGCCGATCGCCACGTACTTGCCGTCGCGCGTCTCGTAGGTGTCGTACCAGGGCGCGCCGGAGTCGAGGACGTTGACGCCGCGCGCTTCGCTCCACTGGCCGCCGGCGAGCATGCCCGAGAACATCGTCGCGAGCAGCGCCGCACCGTCGATCATCGCCGTGTCGACGACCTGACCGCGACCGCTGGCACGCGCCTCGATGACACCGCAGGCGACGCCGAAGGCGAGCAGCATGCCGCCGCCGCCGAAGTCGCCCACCAGGTTGAGGGGAGGCACCGGCGTCTCGCCGGGGCGGCCCATCGCATGCAGCACGCCCGAGAGCGCGATGTAGTCGATGTCGTGGCCGGCGCGCGCCGCCAGCGGACCTTCCTGTCCCCAGCCGGTCATGCGGCCATAGACGAGGCGCGGGTTGCGCGCCAGCATCACCTCGGGGCCGAGGCCGAGCCGCTCCATCACGCCGGGACGAAAGCCCTCGACGATGGCGTCGGCTTTCTCCGCAAGTCGAAGCGCCGCCTCGACGCCCCGCGCGCTCTTCAGGTCGAGCGTTACCGAACGGCGTCCGCGCAGCATCACGTCGGTACGGCGCGCGCGGCCGAAGCCCAGCTCGCCGTCGGTCGGGCGGTCGACGAGCAGCACGTCGGCGCCCATGTCGGCGAGCATCATGGCGCCGAACGGAACCGGGCCGATCGCCTCGAATTCGAGGATGCGAAGTCCGGAAAGAGGCCCCATCGGCGCCGTCATGTCGCGAGACCTACATGCTCCGCCGATACTGCCCGCCGACCTCGAACAGCGCGTCGGTGATCTGGCCGAGCGAGCAGACGCGCACCGCGTCCATCAGCACCTCGAACACGTTGACGTTGGCGATGACGGCGCTCTTCAGGCGCTGCAGCATGGCCGGCGACTCGCCCGCGTGACGCGCATGAAAGTCGGCGAGCCGGGCGAGCTGGCTCTGCTTTTCCTCTGCCGTCGATCGCTGCAGTTCGACGTGGTCGGGCGCCGTGTCGCCGTGCGGATTGCGAAAGGTGTTGACGCCGACGATCGGGTACTCGCCCGAGTGCTTCTGCATCTCGTAGTGCATCGACTCTTCCTGGATCTTGCCGCGCTGGTAGCCGGTCTCCATCGCGCCGAGCACGCCGCCGCGCTCGGCGATCTTCTCGAACTCCGAGAGCACCGCTTCCTCGACCAGCTCGGTCAGCTCGTCGATGATGAACGAGCCCTGGTTCGGGTTCTCGTTCTTCGCCAGACCCCACTCGCGGTTGATGATGAGCTGGATCGCCATCGCCCGGCGCACGCTGTCTTCGGTCGGCGTCGTGATCGCTTCGTCGAAGGCATTCGTGTGCAATGAATTGCAGTTGTCGTAGATCGCGATCAGCGCCTGCAGCGTGGTGCGGATGTCGTTGAACTGCACTTCCTGCGCGTGCAGCGAGCGGCCGCTCGTCTGCACGTGGTACTTGAGCTTCTGGCTGCGCTCGTTGGCGCCGTAGCGGTGGCGCATCGCCACCGCCCAGATGCGCCGCGCGACGCGGCCCATCACCGTGTACTCGGGGTCCATGCCGTTGGAGAAGAAGAAGCTCAGGTTCGGCGCGAACTCGTCGACCTTCATGCCGCGCGCCAGGTACGCCTCGACGAAGGTGAAGCCGTTCGAGAGCGTGAAGGCAAGTTGGCTGATCGGGTTGGCGCCCGCTTCGGCGATGTGATAGCCGGAGATGCTGACCGAGTAGAAGTTCTGCACCCGGTGCTGCACGAACCTCTGTGCGATGTCGCCCATCACCTTGAGCGAGAACTCCGTCGAGAAGATGCAGGTGTTCTGGCCCTGGTCTTCCTTCAGGATGTCGGCCTGCACCGTTCCGCGCACGTTCTGCTTGACCCACCTGGCGATGTCGGCCGCTTCGCCGGCTTCCGGCTCGCGGCCTTGCTCGGCCTCGAACTTGTCGAGCTTCTGGTCGATCGCCGTGTTCATGAACATGGCCAGGATCGTCGGCGCCGGCCCGTTGATCGTCATGCTCACGCTGGTCGTGGGGCTCGTCAGGTCGAAGCCGGAATAAAGGACCTCCATGTCCTCGAGCGTGGCGATCGAGACGCCCGAATTGCCGACCTTGCCGTAGATGTCGGGCCTGAGGGCCGGGTCGTTGCCGTACAGCGTGACCGAGTCGAAGGCGGTCGACAGGCGCTTGGCCGGCATGCCGGCCGAGAGCAGCTTGAAGCGAGTGTTGGTCTTGAAGGCGTCGCCCTCGCCGGCGAACATGCGTGTCGGATCCTCGTTCTCGCGCTTGAACTCGAAGGTGCCCGCGGCATACGGAAACGCGCCAGGCACGTTGTCGAGCAGCAGCCACTTCAGGATCTCGCCGTGATCCTCGTAGCGCGGCAGGGCGACCTTGCGGATCTTCGTCCCCGAGAGCGACGTGGAGACGAGTGCAGTGCGGATCTCGCGATCGCGCACGGTCACCACATATTCGTCGCCGGCGTAGGCCTGCTGCAGCGCAGGCCATTCGGCGAGCAGACGACGCGCGTTCGGGTCCAGCCGCTGCTCGCGCTCGGCGGCCAGCCCGTTGACGGCGCCGACCGCGTTCATCTTTTCCGGGTTGGCCTCGGTCAGCATGCGGCCGCTCTCGCGCAGCTGCTGGATCTCGCGCGCCAGGCGGGCCTGGGCGAGGGCGTGCTTCTTGTAGTGGCGAACCGCATCGGCGATGTCGGCCAGGTAGCGCGACCGCGCGCCGGGAACGATGGGCACCTGGTGCGTGCTGTGCCGGGTCGACGCGGCGGGCAGCGCGCCGCCGGCCCGCGCCGGCAGGCCGAGCGCGACCAGGCGCGCCAGCATCGCCTGGTAGAGCGCGGTGACGCCGTCGTCGTTGAAGCGGCTGGCCATGGTGCCGAACACCGGCATCTCGTCGGGCCGCCGGCCAAACGCCTCGCGGTTGCGCTGCACCTGCTTGGCAACGTCGCGCAGCGCGTCGGCGGCGCCCTTGCGGTCGAACTTGTTGATGGCGACGAACTCGGCGAAGTCGAGCATGTCGATCTTCTCGAGCTGGCTGGCGGCGCCGAACTCCGGCGTCATCACGTAGACCGGCACGTCGACCAGCGGCACGATCGCCGCGTCGCCCTGGCCGATGCCCGAGGTCTCGACGATGACGAGATCGAAGCCGGCCGCCTTCACCGCCGCCAGCACGTCGGGCAGGGCGGCGCTGATCTCCGAGCCGAAGTCGCGCGTCGCCAGCGAGCGCATGAAGACGCGCGGGCCGTCGTCCCACGGCGCGATGGCGTTCATGCGGATGCGGTCGCCGAGCAGCGCGCCGCCGCTCTTCCTCCGCGACGGGTCGATGCTGATGACGGCGATCTGCAAGGCATCGCCCTGGTCGAGGCGCAGGCGCCGGATCAGCTCGTCGGTGAGGCTGGACTTGCCGGCGCCGCCGGTGCCCGTGATGCCGATCACCGGCGTCTTCGCGGCGGCCGCCGAGCTGCGCAGATCGCCGAGCAGCGACGGCGCCGCGGCACCGTTCTCGATCGCCGTGATGAGCTGCGCGAGGGCGCGACGCGACGACCGACTGCTGCCCCGGATCGCATCGAGCGTGGTCGGCGCGTACGGCGACAAGTCGACGTCGCAGCGCATCATCATCTCGCCGATCATGCCGGCCAGGCCCATTCGCTGGCCGTCTTCGGGGCTGTAGATGCGTTCGACGCCATAGGCCTGCAGCTCGGCGATCTCGCTCGCCACGATGACGCCGCCGCCGCCGCCGAAGACCTTGATGTGCGCGCCGCCGCGCTCCCTGAGCAGGTCGACCATGTACTTGAAGTACTCGACGTGGCCGCCCTGGTAGGAGCTGATGGCGATGCCCTGCACGTCTTCCTGGAGCGCCGCCGTCACCACCTCATCGACCGAACGGTTGTGGCCCAGGTGCACGACCTCGGCGCCCATTCCCTGAAGGATGCGGCGCATGATGTTGATGGCCGCGTCGTGCCCGTCGAAGAGCGCCGCGGCGGTGACGAAGCGCACCTTGTGCGCCGGCCGGTATTGGGCCAGCGCCTTGTAGTCGGCGGAGAGTTCGGTCATGGGCGTCTCTTGCGGGTAGGGCGGCCTGGGCGCGAACGAACGCTAAGGCACCTTGAGGTTCGACAGCGACGGGTCGCCCGGGGGGTAGCGCAGCTTCAAGTCGATCAGCGCCTTCTTGACGACGCCGGCAATCATCAGGTTGCGGTGCGTCTTCGAATCCGCCGGAACGATCGTCCACGGCGCCCAGGTCGTGCCGGTCGCGGCGACGACGGCGCTGTAGGCCGCCTGGTACTCGTCCCAGTGCTTGCGGGCTTCGAGGTCGCCGAGCGCGAACTTCCAGTGCTTGGTCGGGTCGTCGAGCCGCTCCTGCAGGCGCAGGCGCTGCTCTTCCTTCGAGATGTGGAGCAGGAACTTGAGGACGATCGTGCCGGTCTCGACCAGCATGCGCTCGAAGTCGTTGATCTGCGCGTAGCGCTGCTTCGTCTCTTCCTTCGTGATCCAGCCCTTGACGACCGGCACGAGCACGTCTTCATAGTGGCTGCGGTTGAAGAGCAGCACCTCGCCGGCGGCCGGCACCTTCTGGTGGATTCGCCAGAGATAGTCGTGTGCGCGCTCCTCGTCGGAAGGCGCCTTCCAGGCGACGGTGTGCACGCCGAGCGCGCTCATCTGGCCGAACACGCCGCGGATCGTGCCGTCCTTGCCACTCGTGTCGGTGCCCTGCAGGACGACCAGCAGCTTGAAGCGCCGGTCGGCGTAGAAGAGGTCCTGGAGCTTGTCGAGCTCGACCGCGAGCGTCGCGGCGGCCGCCTTGTCGGCCGCCTTGTCGCCCGACGAGAACGGCTTGGCATCGGAGGCGATGCGCGACAGCTCGAACGACCTGCGCCCGCGCCGCCGGTCGCCTGCCGTTGCGCCGGCAAACTGGAAGTCGGCCAGGCGCGCGCTGCTTTTGCTTTTCGCCAAGTTGTCTCCACCGCCGTAGAAGGCGTCGCCTCGACGCGAGGCCAATTGACGTATACGTCAATTACAAGTGTAGCGCCGTGCGCCGGGCTTTCTGGCCGGGCGGACGACGGCAGGGTCGCTCCCGCTTTACAGTCGCGTGCTCGAACCCACCCGAGGAGCTGCCATGACCCGCGTCGACCGCGCTTTCGCCAGTTTGCTGTTCGCCGTCGCGTTCGCGCTGCTCGCCGCGCCGGCGGCGCGCGCCGAGCGTGTCTCCAGCGACGATTCGAGGGCAGTCCGCGCCGTCGTCGAGGCGCAGCTCTCGGCCTTTGCCGCCGACGACGCCAAGCGCGCGTTCTCGTACGCCGCGCCGTCGATCCGCGAGATGTTCGGTACGCCCGACCGCTTCATGGCGATGGTGCGCGCCGGCTATCCGGTCGTCTACCGGCCGGCCTCGGTGGTCTTTCTCAATCCCGAACGGGTCGAGGGGCAGTTGTTGCAGGGCGTGCATCTCACCGATGGCAGCGGCGCGCTCTGGCTCGCCGTCTACCGGCTCGAGCGGCAGCCCGACAAGTCCTGGCGCATCGCCGGCTGCGACGTGCAGCCGAGCACGGGCAAGATGACCTGACCCGGGTCGAGGCCATGGCCTTCCTCGCGCTCGACATCGGCAACACCCGCCTCAAGTGGGCGCTCTACAGCGCGCCCAAACCCGGCGCGGGACTGCTCCATCACGGCGCCGTCTTTCTCGAAGCGATCGACGACTTGGCCGAATCGCAGTGGCGCGCCCTACCGGCGCCCACGAGCATGCTCGGCAGCATCGTCGCCGGCGAAGGCATTCGCCGGCGCGCCGAAGCGCAGCTCGAGATCTGGGACGTCGAGCCGCGCTGGGTGGTGAGCTCGGCTTCGGCCGGCGGCGTGACCAACGGCTACGACCATCCGACCCGGCTCGGCGTCGACCGCTGGGTGGCGCTGATCGGCGCCCGGCAGCGCATCCTGTCGCGCGGCGCACCCCGGCCGGTGCTCGTCGTCATGGTCGGCACCGCGGTGACGGTCGACGCCCTCGACGCCAGCGGGCGCTTTCTCGGCGGCCTGATCCTGCCCGGCTTCGGCCTCATGCTGCGCGCGCTCGAGATGGGGACGGCGGGATTGAAGGCTCCGACCGGCGAGGCCGTCGACTTTCCCACCAATACCAGCGACGCGCTGATGAGCGGCGGCTCCGAAGCCATCGCTGGCGCGGTCGGTCGCATGTACCGCAAGCTCGAGAACAAGAGCGGCGAGGCGCCGGCCATCTTCATGGGCGGCGGCGCCGCGGTCAAGCTGGCGGCTATCACCGACCAGCCGGTCGAGATGGTCGAGACGCTGATCTTCGACGGCCTGCTGCACCTGCAGTCGAGGCGGCTCGCGCTCTGACCGCCGACGGCCGACGAGGAGGTTCGCGCATGGCCCATCACACGGCAGAGACGATCTGGAGCCGCGGCGACGCCAGCCGCGAAGACTTCGTCGCCAACCGCTACAGCCGGCGCCACCTGCTGCGCTTCGACGGCGGTGCCGAGCTGCCGGGATCGTCGTCGCCGCATGTCGTGCCGCTGCCGTATTCGGACGCGGCGGCGGTCGACCCGGAAGAAGCCTTCGTCGCCTCGCTCTCGAGCTGCCACATGCTGTGGTTTCTCTCGCTCGCCGCGCGCGACCGCTTCTGCGTCGATCACTACGCCGATGCGGCGACCGGCCTGCTGGCGAAGAACGCGGAGGGATGCCTGGCGATGACGGTCGTGATCCTGCATCCGTCGGTCGTGTTTTCCGGCGAGCGGATGCCGAGCCGGGCCGACATCGAGCGGCTGCACCACGAGGCGCATGAGTCGTGCTTCATCGCCACTTCGGTGAAGTCCGAGGTGCGTTGCGAGCCGGTGTTCGCGGCCTGAAGACCCTCACCCCGGCCCTCTCCCGCAAGCGGGAGAGGGGGCAAGTCGGTTAGAGGATGTAGCGGGAGAGGTCGACGTCCTGCGCCAGCTCGGCGAGCTTGGAGTCGACCGCGGCGGCGTCGATGACGATGGTCTGGCCGCCGCGGTTGGGCGCATCGAAGCTCACTTCGTCGAGCAGCCGTTCCATCACCGTCGAGAGGCGGCGCGCGCCGATGTTCTCGGTGCGCTCGTTGACGTCGTAGGCGATCTGCGCGATGCGCCGGATTGCGGCCGGCGCGATCTCGAGCGTCACGCCTTCGGTCGCGAGCAGCAGCGTGTACTGCTTGACGAGGCTGGCGTGGGTCTGCGTCAGGATCGCCTCGAAGTCGTCGACCGAGAGCGGGCCGAGCTCGACGCGGATCGGAAAGCGCCCCTGCAGCTCGGGGATCAGGTCGCTCGGCTTGGCGAAGTGGAACGCGCCCGAGGCGATGAACAGGATGTGGTCGGTCTTCACCATCCCGTACTTGGTGTTGACGGTCGTGCCCTCGACCAGCGGCAGCAGGTCGCGCTGCACGCCCTGGCGCGAGACGTCGGCGCCCTGCGTCTCAGAGCGCGAGGCGACCTTGTCGATCTCGTCGATGAAGACGATGCCGTTCTGCTCGGCGTTGGCGAGCGCGGTCGCCTTGACCTCGTCGTCGTTGACGAGCTTGGCGGCTTCTTCGTCGACGAGGAGCTTGTGCGCCTCGACGATCTTCATCTTGCGCGCCTTCTTCTTGCCGCCACCGAGGTTGGCGAACATGCCGCGCAACTGCTCGGTCATGTCTTCCATGCCGGCCGGGCCCATGATCTCCATCGACGGCTTGGCCTCGGCGACCTCGATCTCGATCTCGCGGTCGGCCAGCGCGCCTTCGCGCAGGCGCTTGCGCATCACCTGACGCGCCGTGTTGTCGGCCGAGGGCGAGGGCGCCAGGCCGAACTCGGCGCGCGTGCCAGGCACGATGATCTCGAGGATGCGGTCTTCGGCGGCGTCTTCGGCGCGCGCGCGCTGGCGGCGCATGGCCGTCTCGCGCTCCTGCTTGACGGCCATGTCGACGAGGTCGCGGATGATCGAGTCGACGTCCTTGCCGACGTAGCCGACCTCGGTGAACTTGGTCGCCTCGACCTTGATGAAAGGCGCGTCGGCCAGCCGTGCGAGGCGGCGCGCGATCTCGGTCTTGCCGACGCCGGTCGGGCCGATCATGAGGATGTTCTTCGGTGTGATCTCGCCGCGCATCGCTTCGTCGACCTGCTGGCGGCGCCAGCGGTTGCGCAGCGCGATCGCGACGGCGCGCTTGGCGCCCGACTGACCGACGATGTGCCGGTCGAGCTCGGAGACGATCTCCTGCGGCGTCATGCTCGACTTCATTCCAGCGTCTCGATCGTGTGGTTCTGGTTCGTGTAGATGCACAGATCGCCGGCGATCTCGAGCGAGCGCTTGACGATCTCCCTCGGCGCCAGCTCGGTGTTCTGCAGCAGCGCGCGCGCCGCCGCGCTGGCATAGGAGCCGCCCGAGCCGATGGCGACGATGCCGTACTCGGGCTCGAGCACGTCGCCGTTGCCGGTGATGATGAGCGAGCTCTCGTGATCGGCGACGGCGAGCATTGCCTCGAGCCGGCGCAGCACGCGGTCGGTGCGCCAGTCCTTGGTCAGCTCGATGGCCGAGCGCACGAGGTTGCCCTGGTGCTTCTCGAGCTTGGCCTCGAAGCGCTCGAACAGGGTGAAGGCGTCGGCGGTCGCCCCGGCAAAGCCGGCCAGCACCTTGTCGTGATGCAGGCGCCGGATCTTCTTCGCCGTCGCCTTGACGACGATGTTGCCGAGCGTGACCTGGCCGTCGCCGCCGAGCGCCACGACGTGGCCGCGGCGCACGCTGACGATCGTCGTGCCGTGATAGTTTTCCATCCCGCGCAGATTGTGACGCGGCCGGCCGGCTTCAAGCCGCGCCCGCCCCAAGCCAGGTCAGATCGTGCGCACCTTGACCGTCGCGTGCTCGTTGATTCCCATCGCGCCGAAGAAGAGCGCCACCATGCGATGCGCCTCGATGAAGCTGACGCTGCGGTTTTCGGCGCGCCGCGCCAGCACCCAGTTGAGCAGGTCGCCGGCGGCGATGAAGTCGACGCGGATCAGGCGCGCGCACGAGACGTTGACGATGGTCGCCTTGCCGAGCTCGGCGTCGAGCTTTTTCAGCGTCGTCGCGATGTCGCCGATGAGCTGGCCCGAGAGTTCGACCGTGGCCACCTCGATCATCGCCGGGTCGTCGGTGAGCTGCGACTCCTGGAAGCTGGTCGAGACGTCGCTCACCAGCGTCAGCGGAGGCACGGTCGTGCTCTGGTTCGAGCCGCTGATACGGACGATGCTCCTGGCCGGCTCCCACGAGGGCGGCGAGACCTCGTAGGTGACGCAATAGTCGATCGCCGCCTCGTCGAACTGGTCCGGGCGGTTCGTCATGCGCAAGGCGTCGAGGCGAACCTGCCAGAACGCCGGGTCGGCATCGCGCACACCGGTGGGCGCGGCCTCCTGCAGCACGACGAACAGGCGATCGCCCGAGAGCCAGCGCATGTCGAGATCCTGCGGGATCCAGCTGCGGAACAACTCCGAGAGCCGGCCGCAGGCCTCGGCATCGATCGTCTGCAGGGCGCCCCAGTCGAAGACCCAGGGCAAGGGCATCTGCAATGCCAGCGAGGCCAGCTTGGCGACGCCGTCGGCGTCGAGATAGTTGGGGCAGACCCAGCCGACCTGGCCTTCGACGCGAGAGCTGCTCGGCCGCTCCTCGCTGGCCGCCTCGGCAACCAGCTTGGGCATCGAGAACCATTGCGGCGCCGACCAGCCGAACTGCTGTGCGTAGTCGAGGGCCAGACTCTCGAACTTGTGCTGCTGGCCGATGGCGCGGTAGAGATCGAACAGCACCAGCCAGGTCTCGGCATGTTGGGCGCGCGCTCCGCCTGGGCCGGTCTGCGCCGCCAGCGACTGCTCGCACTGCTCGAAGTCGGCATTGGCGAAGGCGATCACGGCTTCGTCGAGGTCGGGGTCGTGGGTGACCTCGGGACTGTTCGCCGAGAACGCCTTGCCGAAGTCCTCGGCCGGCGACAGGTCGAGTCGAATCGGCGCGATCGATGCCGAGCGCGCGGCGGCAGGCACCGTCTTGACGATCTTGCCTGCCGGCGCCGACTGGGGAACGAAGTCCTCGACGCGGCCGCCGTGCGCTGGTGCGGCCGGCGGCGCGGGTGGCCGGCCGGCGAGCATGTCCATCGGCGCCGGCTGCGTCGGCGCGTTGTAGAACTCGGGGCCGCGGCGCTGCGTACTGGCGTAGCTGTCGCCCACCATCTGCTGCTCGATCTCATCGATCTTGGTCTTGATGCCGGCGTCCTGGCGGGCCGGCGACTCGGAGGCACGCGGCTGCGAGTCGTCGAGCCGCGACGAGCCGAGCGCGGCGATCTGCTCGCTCGAGAGGCCTTCGCGGCGCACCTTGCGCAGCATGTCGAACTCGCGTTTGCGCACGAAGTCGTTGCGGCGCTTGCGCTCGATCATCGCCTTGAGCTCACCCTTGGCGTAGTCGCTTTCGCGGGTGTCCTCGACGGGCGCATCGAGTTCGGTCCAGTCCGTGGACGGATTCGCCACGAACTTGACGACCTTGCGAAAGAAACTCGTCGTGTCTTTGGGTTCCGCCATGGGGAGAATCGGCGACACCAAACAGGCCCGGGGATGCGGGCCTGTCGCTCAGTCGCCGAACATTTTCTGCTTCAGCTCGCGACGCTGCTGCGCCTCGAGCGACAGTGTAGCCGTGGGCCGCGCGATGAGGCGCCCCAGGCCGATGGGTTCGCCGGTTTCGTCACAGAAACCGTACTCGCCGGATTCCAGCCGGCCCAGCGATTGCGAGATCTTCTTCAGAAGCTTGCGCTCACGGTCGCGCGTGCGCAACTCCAGGGCATGCTCTTCCTCGATGGTCGCCCGGTCGGCCGGATCGGGAACGATCGAGGTGTCTTCGCGCAGGTGCTCGGTGGTCTCGCCGGCGTTGCTGAGCAGGTCGTCCTTGAGGGCGCCGAGCTTCATCTTGAAGAACTCGATCTGCTTGTCGTTCATGTACTCCGAGTCGGGCATGGCCAGCACCTCGGCGTCGGTCAACTCGCGGCCGCTCTTGGTCTTCCAGGCGTTGGCGAGTTTCGGATCGGCCTTCTGCTTCTCGCGGGGGATGTCGATTTCTTCGGTTTTCATCTGTCGAGTCGGCGGCCGGGGCGGTGCGAACCGATCCGCGAATCGTGAAGTCGGCGGTGGCAAGGGGGCCTGCACCGGAGCGACGAAGTATTTGGGCGTGCCGCGCCCGGGCTTGCGCGGTACGACGCCGGCGGGGAATCCAATTGGCGGGCCTGCGACGACAGGCGGCGTTGCTGCCGCGACCTTCGCGGCCGCCGGCACAACTGCAGGCTTGGGCGCCGGCGCCGAAACGATCGCCGGAGCGGCGTGCGGCTTGGCGGCCTTTGCGGTCTTTGCGGCCGGCGCGGGCACGGGCTTGGCGGTGTGGGGCTTCGGCGCCGCCTTGGCGGCGACCTTCTTCTCGGGCTTGGCGACCGCCTTCTTCGCGACGGGGACCTTGGTCGGGGTCGCCTTCCTGACGGGCGCGCGTGCCGCCCTGGCCGGGGCGGATTTCTTCGCGGTCGCCTTCCGGGCGGGTGCGGCGTGCCTGGCGCCGGACGGCGCCTTCGACGGTGTCTTCTTCTTGCCGGCTGATGTACTCACAGGTCCTCCTCGCGACGACGGCTCGACCCCGCATGGCAAGGCGGCTGTGCGGGGTGGGGCCGGTTCAAGCGCCGCGGATTGTAGTCACCTGCTATGCCGGAGCGAAACCTCACGCCAGACACTGTTTGAGACCCTGTTCCAGGATCTCGCGCGGCAGGTCGATGCCGATGAACACCATCTTGCTGTTTTTCTTCTCGCCGGGCATCCATTTCGGCCCCAGGTCGCTGCCCATCAACTGGTGCACGCCCTGGAAGATGACCTTGCGATCGGCGCCCTTCATCCATAGCACGCCCTTGTAGCGAAGCAGCTTGGGGCCGTAGACCTGGACGATGGCGCCGAGAAAGTCCTCGAGCTTGCCGGCATCCAGCGGCTTGTCGGCGCGGAAGACGAAGGACTTGACGTCGTCGTCGTGAACGTGATGGTGCGGGTGGTCGCAGTGCTCGCCCTCTGCGTGATCGTGGCCTTCGTGGTCGTGGTGATCGTGACCGTGCTCGTCGGCCTTCAGGAAATCGGGATCGATCTCGAGCTTGGCGTTGAGGTTGAAGCCCTTCAGGTCGAACACGTCGGCGATCGGCACCTCGCCGAAGTTGACCTTCGACTGCTTTGCGCGCGGGTTCATGTGCTTGATGCGGTGAATCAGCGCGCCGACCGTCTCGTCGTCGACGAGGTCGGTCTTGCTGATGAAGATCTGGTCCGCAAAGCCGACCTGGCGGCGCGCTTCCTGGCGGTCGTCGAGCTGCTGGTCGCCGTGCTTGGCGTCGACCAGGGTGAGGATCGAGTCGAGCAGATAGCTCTCGGCGATTTCGTCGTCCATGAAGAAGGTCTGGGCGACCGGGCCGGGGTCGGCCAGGCCCGTTGTCTCGATGACGACTCGGTCGAAGTCGAGCTCGCCCTTTCTCTTCTTCTCGGCCAGGTCGGCCAAGGTCGTGCGCAGATCCTCGCGGATCGAGCAGCACACGCAGCCGTTGTTGAGCTGGATGATCTGCTCCTTCGAGTCCTGCACCAGGATCTCGTTGTCGATGTTCTCCTCGCCGAACTCGTTCTCGATGACGGCGATCTTCTGGCCGTGCGCCTCGGTCAGCACGCGCTTGAGCAGGGTCGTCTTGCCCGAGCCCAGGAAGCCGGTCAGGATGGTGGCGGGGATGAGGCTCATGGGCGATTCACTCTGGGTTGCGGGTTCGATAGGCAGGGCTCGCCGCCATGCGGCGCGCGGGCGAACGCGGAGATGAGGCCGGCGACCGCCCCTTCAAGGTAGCAGACTTGTCAAGCGGGTACGTTTCGCGCTTCGGGTAAGCTGGATGGCGCTCCGGTTTCGCCGGCCGCCACTTCCACCTCCGATGTCAGAACCTCCTGCCGCCCGCGCCGCGCGCGGCGCCGACAAGGCCGCCGCGCCGCCCGACCGGCGCAATATCTTCCAGAAGCTCGTCGATCTCGTCTCGCCGGGCCCCGAGTCGCGCGACCAGCTCATGGAGTCGCTCGCCGACGCCGAGCACAAGGAGCTGATCGAGCCCGAGTCGCGCATGATGCTCGAGGGCGTGCTGCGCATGGCCGACATGACGGCCGGCGACGTGATGGTGGCCGCGCCGCACATGGACCTGCTCGACATCGACGCGCCGTACGACGAGCTGCTGCACGTCATCATCCGCACCGGCCATTCGCGCTTTCCGGTCTTCGAGGAGCGGCGCGACAACGTCATCGGCATCCTGCTCGCCAAGGACCTGCTCAAGCTGCATCGCTCACCCGACCTGAGCCTGCGCACGCTGCTGCGGCCGGCGGTGTTCGTGCCCGAATCGAAGGCGCTCAACGACCTGCTGCGCGACTTTCGTTCCAACCGCAATCACCTCGCCATCGTCATCGACGAGTTCGGCAGCACCGCAGGGCTTCTGACCATCGAGGACGTGCTCGAAGAGATCGTCGGCGAGATCGAGGACGAGTTCGACGACAAGGACGGCGAGAGCAGCATCTACACGCTCGCCGACGGCGGCCAGCGGGTCGCCGGCGACACGACCATCGCGGCAGTGAATGGCTTCTTCGACGTCGCGCTGCCGACCGACGAGTTCGAGACGATCGGCGGCCTCGTCGCCCAGGAACTCGGGCGCGTGCCGCGGCGCGGCGAGTCGGTCACCATCGGCGGTCTCGTCTTCACCGTGATGCTGACGCGCGGCGGTGCGGTGCGCTGGTTCAAGGTCACCGGCGCCGCCGAAGAGGCGCTCGGGTCGGACGGCGCTTGACGGCATCGGCCGGCGGCGGTCGGCGTGCTGGACCGGCCTGGCCGGTCGGGGTCGACGTCGGTTTCGTCGCCGCGCTAGGAGCGGCGCAGACGATCGCCTTCGTCCACACCGCGTTCTGGCCGGCGCAGGTGATGGCCATCGCGTTGCTCGCCTGGCGAGTCGGCATGGCATCGCCGGGTCGCGCTTTCGTCCTCGGCCACGCCTTTGGAACGGCGTGGCTCTGCGCCGGCACGTGGTGGCTCTACGTCAGCATGCATCGCTATGGCGGCCTGCCGGCGTGGTTGGCGGCGCTCGCCGTGTTCGCGCTGGCCAGCTTTCTCTCCCTCTATCTCGGCGCGGCGATGGCGTCGGCGGCACGTTGGCGCGGTCGCGGCGCGCTGGCGAGCGCCGCGCTGTTCGCGGCAGTCTGGCTCCTCGCCGAATGGGCGCGCGGCGTCATCTTCACCGGCTTTCCGTGGCTGGCGAGCGGTTATGCGCAGATCGATTCGCCGCTGGCCGGCTACGCGCCGTGGCTCGGCGTCTATGGCATCGGCGCAGTCGTGGCCGGGGTGGCGGCCGCCTTCGGCTTCAGCCACCTCGGAACGCTGCGCGCCTGGCTCGCACCGGGCGCTGCACTGCTGGTCGCGATCGTCCTCGGCGCATTCGCCGGTGGCGTCGACTTCACGCGGCTGACGACGACGCTTTCGGTGACGCTGCTGCAGAACAACGTGGCGCAGGACGAGAAGTTCGAGGCGCGCTTCGTCCCCGAGGCGCTCGCCCTGACTGCCGCGCAGCTCGATCAGGCGAAGGGCGACCTCGTCGTCGGGCCCGAGACCGTCATCCCTCTGCTGCCCAGCCAGCTCGACCCGGCCTGGTGGCAGGACGTGCTGACGCGATTCCGGCAGCCGGGCCGCGCTGCGATCGTCGGCCTGCCGCTCGGCAACGACGACGCCGGCTACACCAACTCGGCGGCCGGCATCTCGGCGGCGACCGCGGCCATGCCCGGCGGCTTCTATCGCTACGACAAGCACCACCTCGTTCCCTTCGGCGAATTCATTCCGCGCGGCTTTCGCTGGTTCACCGAGCTCATGAACATCCCGCTCGGCGACTTCAACCGCGGCCCGCTCACTGCGCCCTCGTTCGTCGTCAAAGGCGAGCGCGTCGCGCCGAACATCTGCTACGAAGACCTGTTCGGCGAGGACCTCGCGGCGCGCTTCGTCCCCGAAGCAGCGGCGCCGACGATCCTCGCCAACATCAGCAACATCGGCTGGTTCGGCGAGACCATCGCCGTCGCCCAGCACCTCGAGATCTCGCGCATGCGCACGCTCGAGCTGCAGCGGCCGATGATCCGCGCCACCAACACCGGCGCCACGGCGGTGATCGATCACCGCGGCGTCGTCGTGAAGTCGTTGCCGCCGTTCACGAAAGGCGCGCTTGAAGCGACGGTCGAAGGACGCAGCGGCCTCACGCCATTTGCGGCGTGGGCCGGACGATTCGGCCTGTGGCCGTTATTCGCCGTGGCGGCGACGGTGCTGCTACTCGCCGTCGCGCGTCGTCGTCGCGCCTAAAATCGAGTCTCGTCGCAGAGCACGCCCGCCTCGGGACGGCCAGCCGAGAACCCGCCCGATGCTCTCGTTCCAGGACATCATTCTTCGCTTGCAGACCTACTGGTCGGGATATGGCTGCGCCTTGCTGCAGCCTTACGACATGGAGGTCGGCGCCGGCACCAGCCACACCGCTACCTTCCTGCGCGCGATCGGCCCCGAGCCCTGGAAGGCGGCGTACGTGCAGCCGAGCCGTCGCCCCAAGGACGGCCGCTATGGCAACAACCCGAACCGGCTCCAGCACTACTACCAGTACCAGGTCGTGCTGAAGCCCGCGCCCGCCGACATCCTGGATCTCTACCTGGGCTCGCTCGAAGCTCTCGGGTTCGACCTCAAGACCAACGACGTGCGCTTCGTCGAAGACGACTGGGAGAACCCGACGCTCGGCGCCTGGGGCCTCGGCTGGGAGGTCTGGCTGAACGGCATGGAAGTGACGCAGTTCACCTACTTCCAGCAGGTGGGCGGCCTCGAGTGCAAGCCGATCACGGGCGAGATCACCTACGGGCTCGAGCGGCTGGCGATGTACGTGCAGGGCGTCGACAACGTCTACAAGCTGCAGTGGACCGAGGGCCTGACCTACGCCGACGTCTATCACCAGAACGAGTTCGAGCAGAGCACCTACAACTTCGAGCACAGCGACGTCGAGTTCCTGCTCGCCGCTTTTGCCGCGCACGAGCGCCAGGCCAAGGCACTGATGGAGTTGCAGCTCGCGTTGCCGGCGTATGAACAGGTGCTGAAGGCGGCGCACAGCTTCAACCTGCTCGACGCGCGAGGCGCGATCAGCGTGACGGAGCGGGCGGCGTACATCGGGAGGATTCGCGTGCTGGCGAAGAGCGTCGCGCAGAGCTATCTCGAGAGCCGGGCGCGACTGGGATTTCCGATGGCGCCGAAGGCGTGGGGCGACGAGATCAGTGCGCAGCTTGCGGCAAAGGCCTTGGCTGCCGAGAAGCGAGCCACGTGATGGCCCAAGTCGATACCGCGCCGCTGTTGGTCGAGCTGCTCGTCGAGGAACTGCCGCCCAAAGCGTTGAAGGCGATCGGTGCGGCGTTCGCCGACGGCATCGGCAACGGCTTGATCCGCGCGCAGCTGAAGCTGCGCGACGCGGACTGGACCTGGTACGCGACGCCGAGGCGACTGGCGGTTCTGGTCCCGAATGTGCTCGCCCGCGCTTCGGATCGCGCCGGGGAAATCAAGCTGATGCCCGCAAGCGTGGGTCTTTCTGCTGCCGGCGAGCCGACGCCCGCGCTGCTCAAGAAGCTGGCAGCGCTCGGCGCCGACGCAACGGTGGTTCCGCGACTCAAACGGCGCATCGACGGCAAGGCCGAAACCTTGTTCTTCGACAGCATCGTTGCGGGCGTCAGCGTGGCCGACGGGTTGCAGCAGGCACTCGAAGCAACGCTTGCGCGCCTGCCCATCCCGAAGGTCATGCAGTACCAGCTCGCCGACGGCTGGACGACAGTCGCATTCGTCCGCCCGGCGCACGCGCTGGTGGCGCTGCACGGCGATGCCGTCGTGCCCGTGCACGCCCTCGGCCTCAAGGCCGGCCGCGCCACGCTCGGCCATCGCTTCGAGGCGAAGCAAACGCCGATCCTCGTGCGCGAGGCCTCGAGCTACGAGCAGCAACTGCGCGATGAGGGCGCGGTGATCGCGAGCTTCGCCGGCCGGCGTGCCGAGACCGCGCGCCAGCTCGCAGCGGCCGCAGCCAGCGCCGGCCTCACGCCAATCGATGACGCGGCCCTCCTCGACGAGGTGACGGCGCTGGTCGAGCGGCCGAACGTCGTCGCATGCAGCTTCGAGGCCGAGTTTCTCGACGTGCCGCCCGAGTGCCTGATCCTGACGATGAAGGCCAACCAGAAGTACTTCCCGCTCCTCGATGCGAAGGGCGCGTTGACGAACCGCTTCCTCGTCGTCAGCAACATCGCCCCGGCCGACACGAGCCGCATCGTCGAAGGCAACGAGCGCGTTGTCCGGCCACGGCTCGCCGACGCGAAGTTCTTCTTCGACCAGGACCGGAAAAGGACGCTCGAGTCGCGAGTGGCCGGGCTCGACAGGGTCGTATACAACGCCAAGCTTGGCAGCCAGGGCGAACGAGTGAAGCGCGTGCGCGCGATTGCTCGCTGGGTCGCCGAGCGAATCGGCGCGAATGTCGAGAACGCCAGCAGGGCCGCCGAGTTGTCCAAGGCCGACCTCCTGACAGACATGGTCGGCGAGTTCCCCGAACTGCAAGGAATCATGGGCGGCTACTACGCGGCTCATGACGGCGAAAACGAAGATGTCGTCACGGCCATCAGGTCGCAGTACGTCAATCCTCGCGGCGAGATCGACGAGGCGCCGAATCTCGTCGCAGCGGCGCTTCTCATTGCCGACCGCGCGGAGACGCTCGTGGGAATCTGGGGCATCGGCCTCAAGCCGACCGGCGAAAAAGACCCCTATGCGCTTCGTCGACACGCTCTCACGCTGCTTCATGCCTTCTCCTTGCTGACGTTCGCAACCGGCGCTGCAGCGCTGCGCCTCTCTTTGCCCGAGCTGCTCGAATTCGCTCGCTCCACTTTCTCTGCAGCCCTGTCCGACGACACCGTTGACGAAGTCACGGATTTCATCTACGAGCGGCTCGGTAATCAACTTGCGATGCGCTTCGACGTACGCACCGTTGGCGCCGTCATGGCGCTGCGTCCGCCTCTGCAGGAAGTCGAGCCACGCCTCGAGGCCGTCGTGGCCTTTCAGCAGTTGCCCGAAGCATCCGCTCTTGCTGCCGCAAACAAGCGGGTCGGCAACATCCTTAAGAAGTCGGGCGAAGGCGCAGAGGGTGAGGTCGATACGGCGCTGCTGCGCGAGCCGGCTGAGGCGGCGTTGCATGGTGCGCTTGGCGAGGTTGGACCACGCTCGGCGGCGGCGTTCGAGCGGCGCGACTATGCCGCGTCGTTGCAGGCACTTGCTGCCCTGCGCTCGCCGGTCGATGCCTTCTTCGATACCGTCATGGTCAACGTCGACGATGCGGCGCTGCGGACCAACCGACTGGTTCTTCTCGCGGCCTTGCATAACGAGATGAACCGAGTGGCTGACCTGTCCAGGCTTGCGACCTGACGACCGCCACAATCCGCGTCATGAAGCTCGTCATCCTCGACCGCGACGGCACGATCAACGAGGATCGCGACGACTACGTGAAGTCGGCCGACGAGTGGCTGCCGGTGCCCGGCGCGCTCGAGGCGATCGCGCGGCTCAACCACGCCGGCTGGCACACCGTGATCGCGTCCAACCAGTCGGGGCTGGCGCGCGGCCGCTTCGACATGGCGGCGCTCAACGCCATCCACGCCCGCATGAATCGCGAACTGGCCGAGGTGGGCGGGCGCATCGACGCGATCTTCTTCTGCCCGCATGGCCCCGACGACGGCTGCCGCTGCCGCAAACCCCTGCCTGGGCTGTTCGAGACGATCGGCGAGCGCTACGGCATCGACCTCGCCGAGGTGCACGCCGTCGGCGACTCGCTGCGCGACCTTCAGGCCGGCGATGCGGCCGGATGCATGACGCACTTCGTGTGCACCGGCAAAGGCGCGCGTCTCGACGAGGCCGAACTCGTCGCCGTGCAGAGCGCGGTGCCGAAGGCGCGCATCCATGCCGACCTCGCTGCCTTTGCCCATGAGCTGCTGCACGAAGAGCGGGTCGAGCGCGGCGATGCGGCGGAGCCCGACTCGGTGTTCGGCGCGCTGTGATGCGGAAAGCGCTCGCGGTGCTCCGCTCGGCACTGTTCTTCCTGTTCCTGTTCGTCACCATCGTGCCGTGGGCGACGGTCGCCGTCGTCTATTCGATCTTCGTGCGCGGCACGCGCGTCTACTGGCTGTGCGCGGGCTGGCTCAAGCTCTCGATCTGGGGCGCGCGCGTCATCTGCGGCGTTCGCGCCCGTGTGCGCGGATGGGAGAACCTGCCCGATACGCCCGTCGTCCTGCTCTCCAAGCACCAGTCGGCGTGGGAGACGCTGGCCTTCCCGGCCCTCATGCCGCACCCGCTCTGCTACGTCTTCAAGCGCGAGCTGCTCTGGATTCCGTTCTTCGGCTGGGCGATGGCGCGCATGGACCTGATCCACATCGATCGCAGCAAGCGCGCCGAGGCGTGGGCCAAGGTCGCCGAGCAGGGCCGCCGCTACATGGCGCAAGGCAACTGGGTGATCATGTTTCCCGAAGGTACGCGCACCGCCCGCGGCAGCCAGGGCAAGTACAAGAACGGCGGCACCCGCCTCGCCGTCGAGACCGGTCGGCCCGTGCTGCCGGTGGCCGTGAGCTCGGCACGCTGCTGGCCGCGCAAGAGTTTGGTGCTGCGGCCCGGTGTGGTCGACATCTCGATAGGCAAGCCCATCTCGTCCACCGGCCGCGACGCCGATTCGCTGATGCGCGAGGTCGAGGCCTGGATCGAGACCGAGATGCGCGTCATCGATCCGGAGGCGTATCGGATATGAGCCCGTCGATCGTGCGCGGCCTGCGTCGCATCGTCGACGCGCTGCAGCGCAGCCTCTTCGACGAAGTCGATCGCTCGCCCGTCATCGAGTTGCCGCCGCCCGCCGACCTGTCGCGCCACCCGCGCGCCAATCGCGAGCTGGCGCTCGACGGCCGGCGCATCGCCTTCCTGCTCAGGCGTTCGCGCCGGCGCAGCATCGGCTTCGTCGTCGGCGCAGAAGGCCTTGCCGTCAGCGCGCCCAAGTGGGTGGCGCTGCGCGAGATCGACGCCGCAGTGCGCGAAAAGAGCGGCTGGATCCTCGCCAAGCTCGCCGAGCAGCGCGAGCGCACGTCGCGGCTCGACGCGGCGCGCATCGTCTGGGCCGATGGCGCCGAGATGAGCTATCTCGGCGACCGGATCCGCATCGCGCTCGACGCGCGGCATGGCCTGGCCGCCGGTGAGGTCGTGCTCGACGGCGATGCCGAGTCGTCGGTCGGCGCAGATGACGCTCCGTTGCGCCGCCTGCACGTCGGACTGCCGCACAGCGCCGCGCCCGAACGGCTGCGCGACGCAGTGCAAAGCTGGCTGCAGCGCGAGGCGCGCGCCGTGTTCGAGGCGCGCTGCAAGCACTTCGCCGAGCGGCTCGGGGTGCGCGTCACGCGCCTCACGCTGTCTTCGGCGACGACGCGCTGGGGCAGCGCCAGCGCCAGCGGCGCGATCCGGCTTCACTGGCGGCTGATCCATTTTCCGATGGCGACGATCGACTACGTCGTCGCCCACGAGTTGGCGCATCTGCGCGAGATGAACCACAGCCCGAAGTTCTGGGCGGTCGTGCGCTCGGTCGTGCCCGACTACGAGGCGGCGCGCGGCCAACTCGGCAGCGAACCGCTGGCGGCCTGGGACTGAGCCCCAGCCCGCGGCGACCGGCGGCGCGCTACGGCGCGCTCAGCTCGAAGCGATAGACGCCGTCGTCGCCGATCCGCCGCGCCAGCCTGCCCTGATACCAGAGCGCGTGCACATGGGCGATCGATTCGCCCATCGCGAAGGTCATCTGATGCAGGTCGAGCGGCCGCCTGAAGATCACCGGCACCAGCTCGAAGGCGCTTTGCGGCCCTACGGCGGCGAGCGCCTCCAGCACGTCGACGAAGCGTGCCGCGTGGTGCGCCTGCAACTGATCGATGCGCGTGTGCAGGCCCTTGAAGGGCCGGCCGTGCGAGGGCAGCACGAGCACGTCGGCAGGGATCCGGCGCATGCGCTCGATCGAGTCGAGGTACTGGGTCAGCGAATCGGCCTCGGGCTCGATGTCGATGACGCTGACGTTGGTGGAAATGCGCGGCAGCACCATGTCGCCGCTGATCAGCACGCCTTGCGCGGCGTTGTGCAGCGCCATGTGCTCCGGCGCGTGGCCGTAGCCGACGTGGCAGACCCAGTCGCTGAGCGCCGCGCCGCTGCCCACTGCGACCGCGCCGCCGTCGAGCAGGCGCCGGTAGGCCAGCGGCAGCGCTGGGACGAGGTTCTTGTAGTAGTTGCTGCGCGCGCCGACCTTGCCCACGGCCTCCGGATCGGCCGCCATGCCATGCTGCGCCATGAAGGCCGCCGAGAGCGGCCCGCCGAAGCCGGCGCTGGCGCTGCTCGCCAGCCGCGCGACGTTGAAGTCGGTGGCGCTGATCCAGAGGCGAACGTTCCAGCGCTCGCACAGCCAGTGCGCGCAGCCGATGTGGTCGGGATGCATGTGCGTGACGATGACGCGCAGGACAGGCAGGCCGCCGAGCTTGGTCGCAAAGATGCTCTCCCAGGCCGCGCGTGTCGCCGCGTCGTCGATGCCGCTGTCGACGATGGTCCAGCCCTGGGTGACGACGCCCTCGTCGTCGCGTTCGTCGCGCAGCAGCCAGAGGTTGATGTGGTCGAGCGCGAAGGGCAGCCCCATGCGCACCCAGAGCACGCCGGGCGCCACCTCGATGGCCGATCCGCGCTCGGGCAGCGTCTCCCCGAAGGGGTAGTCGAGCTGGCGCTCAAGGGCGTTCATCGGCGTCATTCGTTCTACACTTTCCACTTTACGTAAACGTCAATCGGGAGTGTATTCGCGATGCCTGCCGGAGCTGCCCTGTCGCGCTCGCGACATCCCGATCGCGCCGCTGCGGCGACGGTCTTCACGATCGGCGAGCTGGCGCGCGAGTTCGGCGTCACCACCCGCGCGATCCGCTTCTACGAGGACTGCGGACTGCTCGACCCGCAGCGTGCCGGCCGCAACCGCGTCTACAGCGCACGAGACCGCACGCGGCTCAAGCTCACGCTGCGCGGCAAGCGCCTGGGCTTGAAGCTCGCGGCAGTGAAAGAGCTGGTCGACATGTACGAATCGAAGCGCGACACCGGCCCGCAGCTGCGCCGCTTTCTCGGCGTGCTGGCGCGCCATCGCAGCCAGCTCGAGCAGCGCCTCGGCGATCTGCAGACCACGCTTGCCGAGGTGCTGGCGCAGGAGGCCGAGGCACGGCGCCTGCTCAAGGCGCGAACCGCATCGTGAGCCGGTCATGACGACCCATCTCGACGAGCTTTTCGACCGCAACCGTCGCTGGGCCGAGGCGACCGAGCAGCGCTCGCCCGGCTTCTTCACGCAGCTCCTCGCGCAGCAGGCGCCGCAATACCTCTGGATCGGCTGCGCCGACAGCCGCGTGCCGGCGAACGAACTGGTCGACCTGCTGCCGGGCGAGCTGTTCGTGCATCGCAACGTCGCCAACGTCGTCGCGCACGGCGACCTCAACTGCCTGAGCGTCATCCAGTTCGCCGCCGACGTGCTGCAGGTGCGGCACATCATCGTCGTCGGTCATTCGCACTGCGGCGGCGTCATCGCCGCGCTCGAGGGCCGGCGCCTGGGCCTGGCCGACAACTGGCTGCGCTACGTGCAGGACGTGCGCGATCGGCACGCCGAGTGGCTGGAGACGGTCGACGCGGCCGCGCGGGTCGACGCGCTCGGCGAGCTCAACGTCGTCGAGCAGGCGCGCCACGTCTGCGAGACGACGGTCGTGCGCGACGCCTGGGCGCGCGGCCAGGAGCTGGTCGTGCACGGCTGGTTCTACGGCCTGCAGAACGGCCTGCTCGAGGACCTGCGTTTCACGGTCGCCAGCCTCGAAGAGGTCGACGCCGAATATGCGCAAGCCGTTGCCGCGGTGCGCGAACGCTACGCCGCGAAGACGTGAACGCGCCGCCGGCCTATCCCGCCGCGCTGACCGATGCGCGTGCCTTCGCCATCGCCAAGGCGATGCTCGAGGGCTTCGATCGCCACTATCGCCTCTTTCGCCAGGCCAGCACCGAGGCGCAGGCGCGCTTCGAAGCGGCCGACTGGCGCGGCCAGCAGCGCGCCCAGGTGCTGCGCATCGAGTACTACGACACGCGCGTCGAAGAGGCGGCCGAGCGACTGCAAAGCGAGTTCGAGGCGGCGGCCTTGCCGATGGACGTCTGGCAGCAGGTCAAGCTGCACTACATCGGCCTGCTCATCGACCACTACCAGCCCGAGCTCGCCGAGACCTTCTTCAACTCGGTGACGACGAAGATCCTGCACCGCAGCTACTTCCACAACGACTTCATCTTCGTCCGACCCGCCGTCTCGACCGAATACATCGAGAACAACGAGCCGGCCGCGCTGCCGACCTACCGCGCCTACTATCCGACGCGCGATACGCTGGCCGCGACCTGGCTACGCATCGTCAACAACTTCCAGCTCCAACGCGAGTTCGAGGACCTGGAGCGCGACGTCGGCTCGGCGATGGCGGCCGTCGACGAGCAGCTCGGCGACGCGCCCTTGCGCACCAACTTCCAGATCCAGGTGCTGTCGTCGCTCTTCTTCCGCAACAAGGGCGCCTACCTCGTCGGCAAGATCATCAACGGCTTCCATGAGACGCCGTTCGCGCTGCCGATCCTGCACGGTAAGGTGGGCGGCCTCGTGATCGACACCGCGCTGTTCGGCGAGGACGAGTTGCTACTCGTCTTCAGCTTCGCCCGCGCCTATTTCATGGTGGCGATGGAGGTGCCTTCGGCTTACGTGCAGTTCCTGCGCTCCCTGATGCCGCGCAAGCCCCGCTCCGAGATCTACAGCGCGATCGGCCTGCAGAAGCAGGGCAAGAACATCTTCTACCGCGACTTCCTGATGCACACGCGGCACTCGTCCGACATGTTCCGCATCGCCCCCGGCATCAAGGGCATGGTCATGCTGGTGTTCGACCTGCCGAGCTTTCCCTTCGTGTTCAAGGTCATCAAGGACTTCTACCCGGCGCAAAAGGAAACGACGCGCGAGAAGATCAAGGGCAAGTATCTGCTCGTCAAGCAGCACGACCGGGTCGGCCGCATGGCCGACACGCTCGAGTACAGCAACGTCGCGTTCCCGCGCGATCGCTTCGACGACGAGCTGATTGCCGAGCTGTTCCACTTCTGTCCCAGCCTGATCGAGGAAGACGGCGACACGCTGGTGATCCGCCATGTCTACATCGAGCGGCGCATGATCCCGCTCAACATCTACCTGCAGGAAGCGTCGCGCGCGCAGTGCGACCGGGCGGTGGTCGAGTACGGCAACGCCATCAAGGATCTGGTGCGCGCCAACATCTTTCCGGGCGACATGCTGTGGAAGAATTTCGGCGTGACGCGTCACGGCAAGGTCGTCTTCTACGACTACGACGAGATCGAGTACCTGACCGACTGCAACTTCCGCAAGGTGCCCGAGGCGCGCAACGAGGAAGAAGAGATGTCGGGCGAGGTCTGGTACGCGGTCGGCCCGAAGGACGTGTTTCCCGAGACCTTCGCTCCGTTCCTGCTCGGCAATCCGGCAGTGCGCGAGGTCTTCATGGCGCACCATGCGGACTTGCTCGAGCCGGAGTTCTGGCAAGGCCACAAGCAGGAAATCCTGGCCGGCTACGTGCATGATGTATTCCCCTACGAGGCGCACAAGCGCTTCGAGGTTCGCCGCGCTGCTTTGGCGCGCGTCGGCAAGCCCGTTGTCATCCTGAGCGAAGCGAAGGATCTCGCCTCGGCCGAAGATCCTTCACTGCGTTCAGGATGACAAGCACTGTCAGCTCAGGATGACGAGCACTGTCAGCTCAGGATCGCAAGCACTGTCATCGTCATTGAAAGAGGAGTTCCTCCATGGCTGATTCCATCGTCATCGTTTCCGCCGCCCGCACGCCGATCGGCGGCATGCTCGGCGACTTCAGCGCGCTCGCCGCGCATCAGCTGGGCTCGGTCGCCATCAAGGCAGCGGTGGAGCGCGCCGGCATCACCGGCGACGCCGTGAGCGAAGTGCTGATGGGCAACTGCCTGATGGCCGGCCAGGGCCAGGCGCCGGCACGCCAGGCGGCGCTCGGCGCCGGCCTGCCGCAGGCGGCGGGAGCAGTCACGCTCTCGAAGATGTGCGGCTCCGGCATGCGCGCCATGATGTTCGCGCACGACATGCTGAAGGCCGAGAGCGCCGAGATCGTCGTTGCCGGCGGCATGGAGAGCATGACCAATGCGCCGCACCTCACCTTCGTGCGCAAGGGCGTGCGCTACGGCACGGCGCAGCTCTACGACCACATGGCGCTCGACGGCCTCGAAGACGCCTACGAGCGCGGCCGCGCGATGGGCGTGTTCGCCGAGGAGTGCGTCGCCAAGTACAAGTTCAGCCGCGAGGCGATGGACCAGTTCGCCATCACTTCGACGCAGCGCTCGAAGAAGGCCAACGAGGATGGCAGCTTCGACTGGGAAATGGCACCAGTGACCGTGCCGGGCAAGGGCGGCGACACGGTGATCAAGTTCGACGAGCAGCCGTTCAAGGCCAAGCTCGACAAGATCCCGGGCCTGAAGCCGGCGTTCAAGAAAGACGGCACGATCACCGCCGCCACCTCGTCGAGCATCTCCGACGGCGCTGCCGCTCTGGTGCTGATGCGCGAATCGACCGCCACGCGCCTCGGCGTCAAGCCGATCGCCCGCATCGTTGCCCACGCGGTGCATGCGCAGGCGCCGAACTGGTTCACGACGGCACCGGTCGGCGCGATCCAGAAGGTGCTGAAGTCGTCGGGCTGGATGTCGGAAGACGTCGAGCTCTGGGAAGTGAACGAGGCCTTCGCCGCGGTCACGATGGCGGCCATGACGGAGTTCGATCTGCCCGCGCAAATCGTCAATGTGCACGGCGGCGCGGTGGCGCTCGGCCACCCGATCGGCGCGAGCGGCGCGCGCATCGTCGTCACGCTGCTCGGCGCCTTGCGCCAGGCCGGCAAGAAAAAGGGCGTCGCGGCGCTTTGCATCGGCGGTGGCGAAGCGACGGCGATGGCGGTCGAGCTGTTCTAGGGCGCGAGCCCCTCCCATAGCGACAACAGACAACAAGTGCTGCTCGGCACTCACTCCCTCGGCCTCTTCGCGGCGGCCGTCTTCGTCATCAACGCGACGCCCGGCGTCGACATGATGCTGACGCTGACGCGCACGCTGCGCTACGGCGTGCGCGGCGGCATGGCGGCGGCATGCGGCGTCATGGCTGGTTGCGTCGTCCATGCGCTGGCGGCGGCGCTCGGGCTCGCGGCGCTGCTCGCCGCGTCGAGCGCGGCGTTCGCCCTCGTCAAGTGGCTCGGCGCCGGCTATCTTGTGTGGCTGGCCTGGGGCATGTTGCGCAGCGCCTTCGCCGGCGGCGACGCCGCCGCAGCGCTGCCCACAGCCGAGCGCCCCGGCGTCACCGCGCTGTTTCGGCAGGGCCTTCTGACCAACATCCTCAATCCGAAGATCGCACTCTTCTTTCTCGCCCTGCTGCCGCAATTCATCGCCGTCGACGCGCCCGACAAGACGCTCGCCTTCCTGTTTCTCGGTGCCTGGTTCGTCGTCCAGGGCGGCCTCTTCCTGTTCGGCTTCGTGCTGCTCGTCGCGCCGCTCGGACGTTGGCGCGCGAGCTCGTTCTGGAGGCGCGGCCTGAATGCGGCGGGCGCTGGCCTCTTCGTCTGGCTGGCGGCGCGCCTCGCGCTCGTCGAGCGCGCATGACCGCGACGACGGTGAGCGAAGCGCCCGCCTTAGTCGGCGAGACCTTCACGCTGCGCGTTCGCATCGCCGACGACGAAATCCCGGCCTTCGCGAATTCGGTGCACGACCACAACCCGCTGCACCACGACCTGGCCACCGCACTGGCCGCCGGCTATCGTGGCCTGATCGCCTCGGGCACCCAGCTCGGCAGCATCTTCATGGCCATGACGGCAACCCATTTCGCGCAGCCGACCGCCAGCGGACTGAAGCGATCCGGCGTCGGCATGGGCTTCGACATCCGCTTTCGCGCACCGGTCTACGCCGACGAGGACATCGACCTGCGCTGGGCCGTGACCGGCATCCTGAAGAAGGACAAGCTCGACGGCTGGATCACCCGTCTCGAGGGCGAGGCGCGAACCGGCGATACGCTCCTGCTCAGCGGCACGGGCACCCTGCTGCTGCGCTTGCCGAAAGCCGCTGCATGATCCTCGACGAAGACCACCGCGCCGTGCAGGACGCCGTGCGCGCCTACGTGCGGGACCGCATCTCGCCGCACGCCGCGCAATGGGACCGCGAGGGCCACTTTCCGAAGGCCGAGCTGCAGGGGCTCGCCGCGCTCGGCTGCTACGGCGTCGCCGTGCCCACCGACTACGACGGCGCCGGCCTCGACTACCTGGCGCTCGCCGTCATCCTCGAAGAGATCGCGGCGGGCGACGGCGCGACCTCGACCATCGTCAGCGTCAACAACTGCCCGGTCTGCTCGATCCTCATGGCCTGGGCCAACGAGGCGCAGAAGGAGCGCTGGCTGAAGCCGCTGGCGCGCGGCGAGATGCTGGGCGCGTTCTGTCTCACCGAGCCGCACGTCGGCTCGCAAGCCGACGGGCTGAAGACGACGGCCGTGCGCGATGGTGCCGACTACGTGCTGAATGGCGTCAAGCAGTTCATCACCAGCGGCAAGAACGGCGACCTCGCGATCGTCATGGCGGTGACCGACAAGGCGGCCGGCAAGCGGGGCATCAGCGCCTTCGTCGTGCCTACGACGACGCCGGGCTACAACGTGGCGCGTCTCGAAGAAAAGCTCGGCCAGCACGCCAGCGACACCGCGCAGATCGTCTTCGAGAACTGCCGCGTGCCGGCCGACCACCTGCTCGGCGAAGAAGGCCAGGGCCTGAAGATCGCGCTCTCGGGGCTCGAAGGCGGGCGCATCGGCATCGGCGCACAGGCGATCGGCATGGCGCGTGCCGCCTTCGACGCGGCGCTCGCCTACTCGAAGGACCGCGTCGCCTTCGGCAAGCCGATCTTCGAGCACCAGGCCGTGCAGTTCCGCCTCGCCGGCATGGCGACGCAGATCGAGGTGGCGCGCCAGATGGTGCATCACGCGGCGAGCCTGAAGGACGCCGGCCTGCCCTGTCTCAAGGAGGCGGCGATGGGCAAGCTCTTCGCCAGCGAGATGGCCGAGCGCGTCTGCAGCGAGGCGATCCAGGTCTTCGGCGGCTACGGCTACGTGAGCGACTTTCCCGTCGAGCGCATCTACCGGGACGTGCGCGTCTGCCAGATCTACGAAGGCACGTCGGACGTGCAGAAGATCCTCATCGCGCGCGCCCTGGGCTGACCAGCTGCTGTCATCCCGAGCGAAGCGAAGGATCTCGCTTGCCGCCAGGTCCGAGATTCTTCGCTGCGCTCAGAATGACATGAGATGTTCAGCGGCCCGACCGCGCCGCCAGCTTCATGCGCAGGCCGACCGGAAACATCGCAAACGCCAGCCGCTCGGCCGGCGCCTTGCCCGACTCGGTGCCGACGTCCACGAGCGTGTAGTTGCGCGCGATCAGCGAGAGCACCATCTTCATCTCCAGCAGCGCCAGGTAGCGGCCGGGGCAGAGCCGCGGGCCGCCGCCGAAGGGCATGGAGGCGCGATTCAGTGCGCGTGTGCTTTCGGCGCCGCCGTCGAGCCAGCGCGCGGGCCGGAACTCGGCGGCATCGCTGCCCAAGGTCGCCGTGTCGATCGCGGGCTTGCGCATGACGCAGAAGACGATCGTGCCTTTGCGTATCGGCATGCCGGCGAGCGTCGAGTCGCGATTCGACTCGACGAAGATGAGCGGCGCGACCGGACGCAGGCGCATCGCCTCGTGAATGCATGCATCGACGTAGTCGAGCCCGCGCGCTCGGTCGAAGTCGTGCAGCACGCGTTCGTCGCCCAGCGTCGCGTCGACCTCGTCGACCAGCCTTTGCCACGCGTCGCGATCGCGGTGCAGCAGATAGAGCGCCCAGCCGAGCGTGTTGGCGGTGGTGTCTTCGCCGCCCAGCAGCACGGTCAGCACGTTGCCGGCGATCTGCGCCTCGCTGAGGGCGCTGCCGTCGGCGTCGCGTGCGGCAAGCAAGGCCTCGAGAAGATTGGGCGGCTTGGCGGCGCGCTCGGGCTCGGCCGCCATGCGCGTGCGCGCCTCCTCGACGAAGCCGCGCACCGCCTTGTGCACCTCGGCGAGGTGACGATCGAAGTCGCGGTCGATCGGCAGGCGGACGTGGCGCCAGTAAGGGAATGGCATGTTGATGCGCCGATAGATCATCGGGAAGACCTTGTCGAGGTGCGCTTGCAGCACGTCGTGGCCGGCCTCGATGGTGTTGACGTCGGAACCGAAGGCGAGGCCCGCCGTCACGTCGACGGTGTAGCGCATGAGCTGCGCCTGCAGGTCGATCGCCTCGCCGCTTTGCGCCGCGGCGCCGAGGCGGCGGTCGAAGCGCTCGGTGACGCGGACCAGCGACGGAAAGAAGCGCGCCAGGTGACCCGGGTCGAAGGCCGACATGACGAGCCGGCGCTGCCGCCGCCAGTCGTCGCCTTCGGCGGTGAAGACGCCGTCGCCGCCCATTTCCTTGATGACCGAGCCGACGACGCCGATGCGCTTCCAGCCGTCGGGACGATCGCGCAGCAGGCCGGCGATGAGCGGGCCGTCGGCGAGCACGACGATGGGCCGGCCGCCGAGCGTGAGGCGGTAGAGCGGGCCGTACTCGTCGGCCCATCGCTCCAGCCGCTCGTGCATGCGCGGCAGGTCGAGTTGCGGCAGGTTGCCGAGCACGGGCCAGGGGCGCGGGCCGCGCAGGTCCTTCAGCGATCGCGGCGCAGGCGCGCGCGCTGGCTCGGCGGCGGCCTCGGTCGACATGTGCTCCATCGAAAGTCGCTCCTGTGCAGATCGTGAGGGTTGTACCACCGTGCGTTCGGGCGGCGCCTCTTGTCGACGCACGGCCGGACAAGTACCCTTTGCCATGCCCGCGACTCCATTGGCCATCGACTTCTACGTCGACTTCTCTTCGCCCTATACCTACATCGCGTCGGAATGGATCGAGGCGCTGGCCGCAAGGCACGGCCGCACCGTCGACTGGAAGGCGATCCTGCTCGGCGTCACCTTCCAGGCGGCCGAGCTGCGGAGCCCGGTCAGCCATCCGATCAAGCGCGAATATTCGTTGCACGACTTCGACCGCTCGGCGCGCTTCGCCGGCGTGCCCTTCACCTTGCCCGATCCCTTTCCGATCGGCACGCAGAACGCGGCGCGCCTGTTCTGGTGGTTGAAGGACGAGCGGCCCGCGTCGGCGGCGCCCTGGGCGCGGCACTGCCTTCGCGCCTATTTCACGCGCAACGTCAACCTTTCCGATGTCGATGCGCTGAAGCGCCTGGCCGCCGAGTTCGGCATCGACGCCGACGAGGCCGAGGCGGTGTGGACGGCGCCGACCTGGAAGGCGCGCCTGCGCCAGACCTGCGACGAGGCGATCGCGCGCGGTGTGTTCGGCGCGCCCTTTTTCATCGTCGACGGCGAGCCGTTCTGGGGCAACGACCGGCGCGCCCAGATCGAGCGCTGGTTGACCGGCGGCCCGTTCTAGCCCGGCATCGCCAGACATTTTTCAGGAATTCATCACGATGGAATTGCTCGGCTACCTGCGCACGCAGGTCCACGCCAACCGGCTCGCCAATCACCGCCTGCATCACGCCATGCGAACGCTGTCGCGCGAGGAATTCCTGGCGACGCGAACGAACTTTTTCCCGAGCCTGGCGGAGACGCTCAACCACATCCTCGCCGTCGACCTCTACTACCTCGCCGCACTGCACGGCGAGGCCGACATGGCGCGCCAGTGGGATGACGCGCCGGTTTGCGAAACCGTCGCCGATCTCGCCTTTGCGCAGGCAGCCGCCGACCAGCGCTTCATCGATCACGTCGGCGCGCTTTCGGCGGCGCAACTCGAGGACGTCGTCGACATGGTTCGCAACGAAGGCCGCATCCAGCGCGAGCAGCGCGGCCACGTCATCGCCCATCTGCTCAACCACCAGGTGCATCACCGCGGCCAGGCGCATGCCATGCTCGCTGGCACCGCCGTCAAGCCGCCGCAGATCGATGAATTCCTGATGCCGAGCGAGGCGCACTTTCGTGTCGACGAACTGAAGGCGCTCGGCTGGACCGAGGCGGCGCTGTTCAAGACGGCTGCATGAGGTGTATGATGCACTCAAATCAATAGATTTATACACATCATGCGCACGAACATCCTGATCGACGACGCAGTTCTCGATGCAGCCATGCGGGCGGGGCCCTACAAGACGAAGAAAGATGCCGTCGAAGCCGGACTGAAGCTGCTCGCCCGGCAGGCTGCATATCGCGAGATCCTGGCCTTGCGCGGCAAGCTGCGCTGGGACGATGCGGCCGAGGCTGGCCGCCGTGTCGTCAGCGAACCGTCGGTGCAATATGCGGTTCGTCGCAAGCCAAAGAAATGATCCTCGTCGACTCGTCGGTATGGATCGATTTCTTCAACGGTCATGAAAATGCGGGCGTCGAACGCCTGGCCGATCTGCTTGCCGACGGCACCGCGCCGCTCACGATGGCCGACCTCGTTCTCTTCGAGGTGTTGCGCGGCTTCCGTGACGAACAGGACTTCAACGCCGCACGTCGGACGCTGGCCGCGTTGCCGGTCGTCGAGATCGGTGGCGAAGACGAAGCCGTTCGTGCCGCGCGGCACTACCGCCTGCTCCGCTCTCGAGGCTTGACCGTGAACAGCCCGGTCGATGTGTTGCTCGCCAGCTTCTGCATCGAGCACGACAGCGCCCTGCTTCACAACGACCGCGACTTCGATGCGCTCGAGCGTCACGCGGGCCTGCGCGTCTGGCGCCCCTGACCGATGGAGAGCATCTACCTCACCCCCGAGCACGAGCTGCTGCGCGACCAGGTGGCGCGCTTCGTCGCGCGCGAGGTCGAGCCGCACGCGCTCGCCTGGGAAGACGTCGGCCACACGCCGCGCGAGGTGCTGAAGAAGCTCGGCGGCGCCGGCCTGCTCGGCCTGATGTACGAAGGCGATCACGGCGGCGCCGACGCCGATACGCTCACCAATCTCGTCTTCGCCGAAGCGCTATCGCAATCGACCTTCGGCGGCTTCATCATCACCGTGCTCGTGCACACCGACATGGCGAGCCCGCACCTGCACCACGCCGGCACCGCGGCGCAGAAGGCGCGCTGGATGCCGGGCATCACGGCGGGCGTCACCATCACTGCCGTCGCCATCTCCGAGCCGGGCGCCGGCTCCGACGTCGCCGGCATCCGCACGACGGCCAAGCGATCGGCGGACGGCAACGAGTGGATCCTGAACGGCACCAAGCTCTTCATCACCAACGGCGTGCTGGCCGACCTGTACTTCGTCGCCGCCAAGACCGGCGAAGGCCGGCACGCGATGTCGATGTTCATCGTCGAGAAAGGCACGCCGGGCTTTCGCGTCGGCCGCGCGCTCGACAAGTCGGGCTGGCTTTCTTCCGACACGGCAGAGCTGGTGTTCGAGAACTGCCGCATTCCGGCCGACCGGCTGCTCGGCGAAGAGAACCGCGGCTTCTACTCGGTGATGAAGAACTTCCAGACCGAGCGCATCGCCCTCGGCGCGATGGCCATCGGCCACTGCATGCAGGCGCTCAAGGTGACGCTCGAGCACGTGCGCGACCGCCGTGCCTTCGGCGCGACCTTGTTCGACAAGCAGGTGATCCGCCAGCGACTGGCGATGCTTGATGCCAAGGTGCGCGCCGCGCGATCGTTCATGTACCACTGCGCCTGGCGCGTCACGCAGGGCCACGACGTGGTCCAGGAAGTCTCGATGCTGAAGGCGCTGACCGGCGAGCTCGTCAACGAAGTCGTCTCCGGCTGCCAGCAGTTCCACGGCGGCATGGGTTACATGCGCGGCACGGTGATCGAGCGGCTCTGGCGCGACGCGCGGGTGCTCGCGATCGGCGGCGGCGCGACGGAGGTGATGCTCGATGAGGTCGCCAAGCGCTATTGACACGCCGGTTGCGGCCGGCAGAAAGACGACATGACGAGCACCCTTCGCATCGAACAGTCGGGCGCCGTTGCCCGTGTCTGGCTGGATCGGCCCGACGTGCGCAATGCGCTCAACGGCGTGCTGATCCGGGAGCTGGCGACCACCTTCGCGTCGCTCGCCGCCGACGACTCGGGCGTGCGCGCCATCGTTCTCGGCGGCAGCGGCAAGGCCTTCTGCGCCGGCGCCGACCTCGCCTTCATGCGCGAGGTCGGCAGCTACACCTGGGAGCAGAACCGCGCCGATGCGGAGGTGCTCGCCGAGATGCTGTGGTCGATCTACACCTGCCCGGTTCCGGTGGTGGCGCGCATCCACGGCGACTGCTACGCGGGCGGCCTCGGCATCGCCTCGGTGTGCGACATCCGAGTCGCCGCCGACGTCGCGACCTTCTGCCTCAGCGAGGCGCGGCTCGGCCTCTTGCCGGCGACGATCAGCCCCTACGTCGTGCGCGCGATGGGCGAGCAGGCGGCACGGCGCTACTTCGTCACGGCCGAGCGATTCAGCGCCGCCGAGGCCAAGGCGATGGGCTTCGTGCACGAGCTCTGCGCGGCCGACGAGCTCGACGCCAAGGTCGCCGCGATGGTCGCGGCCCTGGTCGCTAACGGACCGATGGCGACGCGCGCCTGCAAGCAGCTCGTGCAGGACGTCGCCGGACGCGATATCACGCCGGCGCTGCGCGCCGAGACGGCACGACGCATAGCAGACATCCGCGCCAGCGCCGAAGGCAAGGAAGGCGTGCAGAGCTTTCTCGAGAAGCGCAAGCCGGGCTGGATCGTGCCGTGAACCTCGACCTCACGCACCTCGTCGCCATCGCCGCCGCGCTCGGCTGGGCGAGCGGCCTGCGCCTCTACGCCGTGGTCTTTCTCACCGGGGCGGCCGGCGCGCTCGGCTGGGTCGACTTGCCGCCCGGCCTGCATGTGCTCGAGAGCCCGTGGCTGCTCGGCGCGAGCGGCGTCATGCTGTTCGTCGAGTTCTTCGTCGACAAGATCCCCGGCCTCGACAGCGTCTGGGACGCCCTGCACACGCTGATCCGCATTCCGGCCGGCGCCTTGCTCGCCGCGGCAGTGTTCGGCGGCGACCACGTGACCTGGGAAATCGCCGCCGCACTGCTGGGCGGCACGCTGGCCGCGACCAGCCACGTCGCCAAGGCGACGACGCGCGCTGCCGCCAACACCTCGCCCGAGCCGTTCTCGAACATCGCCCTGTCGCTGTTCGGCGACGGGCTGGTGCCGCTTGCGCTCTGGCTGTCGTGGGCGCATCCGGTGGCCTTCTTCGTCGCCCTCGCCTTCGCGCTGGCGGTGATGGTCGCGACGATATGGATCCTGGCGCGCTTCCTGCGTCGCGCCGCGAGCGCCGTCTCCCTGCGCTATCGTCGGCCGATGCCCCCTGCCGCCCACATCGAGGTGAACCGATGAGCGCCTTTCCTTCGAAGGTCACGCTGGTCGACGTCGGGCCGCGCGACGGGCTGCAGAACGAGAAGCAGAACGTCGACGCGGCGGTCAAGATCGAGCTCGTGCATCGCCTGCAGGCGGCCGGCCTGCGCGAGATCGAGGTGACGAGCTTCGTCAGCCCGAAGTGGGTGCCGCAGATGGCCGACAACGTCGCGGTCCTCGCCGGCATCGCCAGGAAGCCCGGCGTTCGCTACTCGGTGCTGGTGCCGAACATGAAGGGGCTCGACGCCGCGCTTTCGGCGCCGCGCGCGCTGTGGCCCGACGAGATCGTCGTCTTCGGCGCGGCGACCGAAGCCTTCAGCCATCGCAACATCAACTGCTCGATCGCCGAGAGCGTCGAGCGCTTCCGGCCGGTCGTCGCCGCCGCTCACGCGCACGGCATCAAGGTGCGCGGCGCCGTCTCGGTGGCGCTCGGCTGCCCGTACCAGGGCGAGGTGAGTGCCGACGAGGTCGAGCACATCGTCAGGCTGATGAAGGAGATCGGCGTCGACCACTGCGGCATCGCCGACACGATCGGCGTCGGCACACCGAAGAAGGTACAGGCCGCGATGGAGCGAGCGCTGCGCCACTACCCGATCGCCGAGGTGAGCGGCCATTTCCACGACACCTATGCGCAGGCGGTGGGCAACGTCTACGCCGCGCTCGAGGTCGGCATCGCCACCTTCGACGCCAGCGTCGCCGGTCTCGGCGGCTGCCCGTACGCGAAGGGCGCGACCGGCAACGTCGCGACCGAGGACGTGCTGTTCCTGCTGAACGGGCTGGGCATCGAGACGGGCGTGTCGATCGATGGCGTGATCGATGCGGCTGCGTTCATTTCCGGCGTGCTGGGCAGGAAGCCGGTCTCGCGCTCGGCGAACGCGTTGCTCGCCAAGCGCGCCGCAGCGGCCGAGAAGGCAACCGTCTAGCTCCAGTCGCGCAGCGCCCGATGCGTCGGGTTGCGCTGCAGGAAGCTGTCGCGAAACTCGGGCGGCATTGCGTCTTCCGCGCGCGCGGCGATCCAGGCGGCGGCAGCCTTGGCGCGGGCCAGCGCCTCGGCCTCTCGACCGACGGCACGCAGCGCCTGCGCAAGCCACAGTGTGCATTGGGGAAGCGCCGCGCCGATCGGCCACTCCGCCATCGCTCGCTCCGTCTCGGCGATGCCGGCAGCGGCCGCGATCGCGTCGCCCTCCAGCGCCGAAAGCCAGCAGCGCAACGCGTAGAGCGGAAGGAGTTGCTCGCGCAGGCCTTCCGACTCGCATCGGTCGATGAGGACGCTGCATTGCGCTGCGCGAAGCTCGGGGCGGACCGCCTTGCCCGCAGTCAGCACCAGCTCGCATGCGACGAGCAGGTTTTCGGAATCGAGCGCCGACGACACCGCCGCCACGGCATCGATGGCGCCACCGGTCGCAAGCCGGTACGCCCAGCGCAGCGCAAGCGCGCGCTCGCGCAAACGCGCGAACTGGGCGGCAGCGGCGAAGGCCTCGACGTATCGATGCGCGAGGTCCGGTCGGCCGAGGTCGAGATAGATCTCGGCGAGCGCGCTCGCCAGCCGCTGGTGCGTGTCGCCCTGCTCGGCGACGCGCTGCCGGTTTTCCTCGATCACCGCCAGGGCCTCGTGCCAACGTGCGCCGCGCCGATGCACGTCGGCGAGGATGTACACGGTACTGACGAAATTGACGGCCATCATGTCGGTACCGCGCAGCGCCTCGAGAGCGCGGCGGGCCGTCTTGCAGGCGACATCGAACTTGCCGAGGTGCGACTGGCAGAGCGCCTGCCGCGAACAGAGCATCGGCAGGGCCGACGACGAGCCCGACGCGAGCGAAGCCAGCCAGGCCTGCTGTCGGGCCAGCGCCTGTCGCGCCCGGCCGGCCCAGAGCATCACGAGGTCGGTGCTTTGCTCGATGTCGATGGCGCGGCTCTCGCGACCGATGCGCCGGTGGACCTCGGCGGCCGCGGTGAAGCGGGACGCCGCGTCGTGCAACCTGCCGGCATAGGCATCGTGAACGCCCTGGCTGAACCTGCACTCCGCCTCGATGAGGTCGTCGCCGGCCTCGATGGCCATCGCCAGCGTCTCATCGAGTATCGGCAGGAAGTCTTCGAGGTCGCCGCGCTCGTGCCGGGCGACGAGGCGAAAGTAGGCGAGGCGAATGCGCTGCGACGCGGTGTGCGCGAGCGGCGCGAGGCGCTCGACGGACTCATCGAAGGCCGCCATCGGACCGAGCTCGGTCATCGCCTCGGTGCAGTCGAACAGCAGGTCGAAGGCGGCGTCGGACTGGCCGCGCAACAACTCGATCGAGGCGGCGCGGAAGTAGGCTTCGCGGACTTCGCGGCTGCGCCCGAGCTGCCACGCCTGCCGCGCCGCGGCGGCGAGGTGAGGGATCGCGGCGGCCTCGTCGCCGGCGCTGAGCAGATGGTGGGCGAGGCGCGCCGGTCCGGCGCCGCGCTGCGCGAGATGGACCGCGACACGTCCGTGCAGCACGCGGGCGATCGGCTCCGGCAAGAGGCGCTGCGCCGCTTCGCCGATCAGGTCGTGCATGAAGCCGCGTGAATCGAGCAGGCCGAGGCGTTCGAGCGCGTGCCACGCGTCAGCGAGCTCGAGGACATCGCGCCGGCTCACCGCCGCCGCCAGCTCGGGATCGAACTCGTGGCCGGCGACAGCGGCGATGCGCACGACGAGCAGCCCATCGGCCGGCAGCGCCGTCAAGCGCTGCTCGAGCAGCTCGGCGACGCGTGCGGGCGCCTCAAGTGCGTCGGCACGCAGCTGGCCGTGCTTCTCGAGGGCGTGGCGGATCGTCTCCAGCAGGTGCAGGGGATTGCCGCCGATGCGCCGCATCAGGGCCGCCGCGACGGAGCGGGCGTCGACGAGCGGCACATGCAGGGATTCGACGAAGGGCTGCACGTCGGCGGCATCGAGCGGCAGCAAGGGCAGCGTCACGACGTCGCCGCGGCCGCCGAGCGCGGCCAGGCGCTGGGCAGCGCTCTCGCCCTGAAGCCGCGAAGCGAACGCAAAGCGAAGGCCGCCGAGGCTGGTCCGGTCGAGCAGCTCTTGCCAGAGGTCGAAGCTGGCATCGTCGGCGAACTGCAGATCGTCGAGCACGAGGGCGGAGAGGCCCTGGCCTGCCGCCGCCGCCAGCAGCTCGGTGACGACGGGCAGCGCCGACTGCACGTTCGGCGCCTGGCCTTCGCGCGGCGCGCTCATGCGCGAGAGGAAGCGCCGGTGCGCGGCGGTTGCGCCGACCGCCGGCCAGCGCTCGCGCAGGAGGTGCACGAGACGATGGACGGTCGCCAGCGGCACCTTGTCGTCGCCCGGCCGGGCACGCAGCACCAGCCGGCCCGGCTCGCTCTCGCACAGGGCGTCGAGAAGCCGGCTCTTGCCCGCGCCGGCCTCGCCCGTGAGCAGGAACACGCGTCGTGCCGCCCAGGTCGTCGCCAGCTCGGCGAGCAGCCGGTCGCGGCCGACCAGCACGGGTGGCCGCAACGCCGATGCCGGCAGCGGCTGGCCGGCGATCCAGGTGTGCGGGCGTGCTTGCTCGACGGTGTGCAGCAGGGCCAGCGTTTCCGCCGAGGGCCGCGTGCCGATCTCGTCCTTGAGCGTGCGCTCGCAGTGATCGAAGGCGAGCAGGGCGGCGGAGCGGTCGCCGCGCAGATAGTGCAGGCGCATCAGGTGGCGATGCGCGGCTTCGCTCAAGGGGTCGAGCTGCAACAGGGTCTGCGCCACGGGCAGCGCGGCGGCGAGCTCGCCGGCGCTTTCGAGAGCGCTGACCTGCGCCTCGAGGTCGCGCCGCTGACCGGTGAGGCGGCGCTCGCGCTGCTCGTGCAGCCAGCGGTTCAGGTCGGGTGCATCGGGGAACTGCAGGTCGCCGAGCACACCGACTTCGGCGTCCAGATCGTGATGCACGGCTTCGCCGAGACGCAGCGCGCTGCCACCGCTGACCAGCTCGCCGCAATGCTTCTTGAGGTGAAAGAGACGCTGCCGCAGCGTGTTGCGCGCCGCCTCGGGCTCGCTGCCCGGCCACAGCAACTCGGCCAGCCGGGCCCGCGGCGTCGGACCCTCGAGCGCCAGCCAGGCCAGCAGCGCCGCGTCGCGCGGGGCGAGCGCGCTGTTCGAGCCGTCGGCGAGGGTGGCCGACGCGAGGTCGACCAGGTGCAGGCGCATGGCAGCCGGTGCCGCACGCCGGCTGGCATGCGACGGGCGGCTGGTGAGGGTGGCTGCGATGGTAGCTACGAAAGAAGCGGCGAGGACCCGTATCGAGGACTCACGGGCACGGCACGACCGCCGGACAGAAACCGTTGAAGGTGCGCGGCGTCGTCTCCTTGCACGAGGCGACTGCGGTGAATGTGTTGCTCGCCAGGAAGTCCGGCTGCAGATCGGCACGCCAGCCGCGATCGATGCCGAATAGTGCGCTCGAAAGGATCTCGGTGTTGGTGATGAACTGGCTCTGGGGCGGCCCGAAGATGCGGATCGCCGCGTCGTTGATGGGGACGCCGGGGAAGGGACACGAATTTCCTCCCGAAACCGATGCGCCGCCGGCGAACTCGACCCGCACGTTCTGCATCGTGCTGCGCGGATCGACCGCGCCGGCGAAGCCGATGCCGAGCCAGTCGCCGGCCTTCGACGCGGGCCCCTGGTCGGACGTGAACACGATCTTCTGGTCGACTGCCGCTCCGCCGATCGCGATCAACGCGCCTCGGGCCGGACTGGTGCCGCTTCCCGGGTCGACGTTGAACGTTCCGCCGGGCGGGAACTGGACGGTGACACCGGGTTCGATCGTCAGTACGGCGACCTGTCCGGCGACTTGCGAATTGATGTCCATGCGTCCGCTGTCGGCGCCGCTGCCGACGTGATACGGCACGCCGCGGTTGTGCATCGTCTGGTCGTCGACGACCGGGCCGCCCGAGCCGGCGATGGCGATCGCGTCGTGGCCGTTGCCGGTGTAGGTGCCGCTCGGCACCGAGCCGATCACCCGGGCATAGACGTGCACCGGATAGCCGGCCGAGCCGTGCACGGTGAGCTGCTGCGAGCTGGCGTCGAAGCCGACCGGCCCGTTGATGTAGACGCCCTGGCTGAGCGAGCCGCCGATGTCGACGTTGTCGACGTGGAAGCTGCCGATGAGGCTCGGGCTCTGCATGTGCAGCACCCCAGCGTAAGCGGGGTTGGTGCTGAACGGATCGCCGCCGCCGGTGAGCACCGCGTGGTTCAGCGACAGGTTGCCGCCGAGGTTGCGGATGGACGCCCAGGCCATGCCGGCGACCTTCGCCTCGAAGGTGACCGGCCGGCCCGCCGATCCGTTGGCAACCAGGCTGCCGGTCGGCGTCACCGTCACCGTGCCACCCTTGACGATGCGCACCACGGCGCACTCCTGGATCGTCACGGGGGCCGAGACGTTGATGTCGAAGGGGATGATGTGCGGGCTGCCGGCCTCGGTCCAGGTCTCGGCGGCGTTGATGCTGCCGTGCGTCGTGCCCGCGCCGGCCGGCGCCGCACAGGGCAGCACGCCGCCGACCGGGCCGCAGGTCAGGTTGAGCGTGGTGACGTCGGCGTTGCCGACGGTGCCGCTGACGAACGAGGTGCCGGCGATCGCGCCGGGGCCGGTGAAGAAGCAGGTCTGGTTGGTCGGCTGGACGCGCACGCTGATGCTGAAGCTCGTGCCGTTGATGGCGCTGGTGTCGCTGGCCGCGTAGACGAAGCTGTTGTTGGTGATCGCCGCGGTGCCGAGTTGAACGCCCAGGTTCGGCGCGAAGTAGGTCAGGTCGAGGCCGCTGCCGGTCAGGCCGGTGATCGTTCCGCCGACCGAATAGGCGGGCGGGTAGGGGCAGTCGACGACGACGTCGGCGATGTCGCTGCTGCCGATCGTGCCCGTGCCGTTCGTGACGGTGCAGGTCTGATCCGGCGTTCGCGGCTGGGCCGCGATCGTCACGTTGTAGGCGCTGCCCAACGGCAAGGCGGTGGCGAAGGCATAGGTTCCGTCGATGAAGCGCGTCAGGTCGTCGCCGCCGTTGTTCTGCAGCTTGATCCCGTTTGCCGAGTGCTGCCTAAGGCCGGTGATCGTCAGCGACACGGTGTGCGTGCCGCAGACCACGTTGACGCCATTGACGTCGGCCGCGGCGACCGTGCCGCTGCCGTTGACGACGACGCAGGTCTGCGCCGGGCCGGTCGGCTGATTGACGATCGAGACGGCGTAGACAGTGCCGGTGACGGCGCTGGTCCGGCTCGGGCCGAACACGAACGCGCCGTTGGCGTTGACCTGATCGATCGACGGCAGGCTGACGTTGTCGGCGTTGTATTGCAGCGTCAGGCCCGTGCCGGTGAGCCCGGTGACCGTGCCGCCGACCGCGTAAGCGGTGGCGTAGGGGCAGTCGATCGCGACGTTGGTGACGTCGGCGCCGGCGATCGAGCCGCTGCCATTGGTGACCGTGCAGGTCTGGTCGGGAGCGGTCGGTTGCGACGAGACCGTCACGGCGTAGGCGGCGCCGGCGGCGAGCGCGGTCTTGAAGGCGAACGCACCGTCGCCGAACACCCTGAGGTCGTCGCCGCCGTTGTTGCGCAGGGTCGCCCCGTTGTACGACGTACGCAGGCCCGTCACGGTGACGGACACGGTGTGCGTCGAGGTGTCGGGCGTGGTGCCGCCGCCGCCGCAGGCCGAGACCAATACGAGGAGCGCCAGGGCACCGACGCAGCGAAGAACTGAAACCATGACCGACTCCCCTCGGGAACGTCCCCGAAGGAAGAGGTTGTAGGCAACGCGCCGTTATGAAAGCGTTAGGTCGGACGGCGCGGCGCGAGCGAGGCGGTCGGGTTCGGCCTCGGCTCGGGGTCGAAGCCGGACAGCGTTCGCGACGTGGGCGCGGCGACGCCTGGCAGTCGATAGGCGACCTACATCTCCCGGGTGCTGGGCAGAAAGCCGGTGTCGCGCTCGACTGACGCCTTGCTTGCCAGCCGAGCGGCATCGGTCTGATCATCGACGCCGGTGCCCGCCTCGGCGAAGTGGCGAGCGAGATCCGCCGCCGTGTGAAAGAGATGCGGCTCTTCCTCGTCGAGACGACGCGCGGTGGCGCGAAAAGTCCCGTGCTCATGCCACAAGCGAACGAGGTACACAGTGGCATCGTTGTTCATGCTTCTCCTGATGCAGAGATGGTGCGCATCGTGGATCTCTTCGAGTCAAGGACGCTGTCGGGGCAATGCAGCCCTGATGACATCACTCTGAGTGGAGGGCGTTTCCTTGGCGTTTCCCGACACCGCGGCGGATCGTCCGATCGCGCTGTCGCGAACCAGGCCCGACCTCTAGCGCGACGTTGCCGGATCGTTCAGAGCGAGCAGGAACTCGTCGATCGTGCAGGCATCGACCGCTCCGGCGTGCGGTGTGCCGCTCGTCAGGCGTTCGGCGCGTTCCGCTGCATCACGGCGGGTCGGCACGTCGAGGCCGGGATCCTGCGCGACCATGCGCAACAAGCGCGCGGCAGCGAGTGGCTCGTTGCGGGCGACGAGCCACTCGGCATAGGCCGAAGCCCCGTACAGCACGTCTTGCGGGGAGCGACGTTCGGCCGCGGCTCGCACGACGTCGCGCAATCGAGCCAGTGCGGCTTCGTGCTCGCCCTCGGCGATGTCGATGCGCGCCAGGCCGATGGAAGAGGATGACTCCATCGGCCACGCGCCCGACTCCCGACTCCATGCTTGGCTCGACGAGAAATGCTCACGTGCCTGTGCCAGCAGGCCGAGGTTGCGGCAGACCCGGCCCATGTTCAGCTCGATGTAGCGTCCTATGGAATCGATACCGAAGGCTGCGCAGTGACGCAAGCCGTCTCCCAGGGTCAAGCGCGCGGCGTCGAATTCCCGACAGGCGTTCTGCAGATTGCCCAGGTTGGTGAGGTTGATCGCGACGTTGTACTGGTCGCCGAGCTCGCGCATGATCTCGAGCGCGAGCGTCAAGTCCGCCCTCGATTCTTCGAGGCGACCCAGGACCTGCAGCGCGACGCCCCTGTTCCCGAGCGCCCAGCCGACGCTGTGACGATCTTCGCAGGCCGTGGCGACGCGCAGCCCCTCTTCGAAGCGCTCCAGGGCCAGCGCGTTGTCGCCGAGTGTGTAGTGCGCCATGCCCGTGTTGAGGATGCAGCCGACCCAGGCTTCGCTGTCGTCGCCTTTCTCCGCAAGGGCAATGCCGGCCTGCGCGACATCCAACGCTTCGCTCAACTCGCCGCTGCGGTGCAGCAGCATCGACAACCCATGCCGCGAACGCGAAATCGCCCGGTTCGCAGACGTCGAACCACTCGCAATCGCCAAGGCAGGCCGCAGTTCGCGGATGCCTTCGGGCAGCCGTCCCTGGTTCTCGAAAAAAGACCAGAGCGCTCGCACCATGTCACCCACCAGGTCAATACGTCCCATGGCGAGGGCGCGCCGCCAGGCGGTGATGTGGTTTGCTAACTCGCCGATGACGCCGCGCACGAGCAAGCGCTGGTCGCCGATGGCGTGCGGCGCAAGCTCGGCCAGTTCGCGCGCGAAGTATTCCGTGTGCCGGCGGTGTACATCGTGTGCCCGGGAAGGCTCGTCGGCGAGGCGTGCCGCAGCATAGGCGGCGATCGTCGGGTGCAGTGTGAAGCGCCCGTCCGCGCCGCCGCCGACCAGGCTGCGGTCGACCAACGACGACAGCAGCGGCAGCGCCACCTCGCATGCCGAACGTGCGGCGCGATGCGTGAAGCCGCCTTCGAAGATCGATAGCGCGGCGAGTGCGCGCCTCTCGGCGTCGGCCAGCAAGCTGAAGCTGCGATCGAGGACGGCGCGCAGGCTCGCGTGTTCAGGTCGGGCAGCGACGACGGTGCTTGTCGGATCGCGCTCGAGGGCGTCGATCGAGCGACCGAGGTCGCTGGCTATTTCCTCGGGTGGCAGCAGACGTACCCAGGCCGCCGCGAGCTCGATCGCCAGCGGCAGGCCGTCGACCGCTTCGACGATGTCGATCACGGCGGCGAGGTGGCGACGCAGGTCGAAGCCGCGCAAAGCCGCACGAGCGCGCGTGTCGAAGAGCCGCACGGCGTCGAAGCTCGGCGCCACGTCGAAGTCGCGGCTGAGCGCGTCGGGTACAGCCAGGCCGTGCAGGCGCATCGGCCATTCGTCGCGACAGCGGGTGAGCGTGCGCGAGGTGAGAAGGACGCACGCGCCGGGCGCGGCGGCGAGCAGCCGGTCGAGGAAGAGCGGCAGTCCGTCGAGGTGCTCGCCGTTGTCGAGGACGAGCAGGTTGCGGGTCGGCGGCAATCGCCGTGATACCTGCTCGAGCGGATCTTCGCCGGCCCGCAACTCCAGGCCGAGTTGCCCGGCGAGCCGCGCGACAACAGCGGATACGTCGATCAGGTCCTGAAGGTCGGTCCAGCGTGCGCCGCCGGGAAACGACGCCCCCATCTCGGCGAGCGCCTGGCGCGCCAACCGGCTCTTGCCGACGCCGCCCGGCCCGACGAGGGTGACGAGGCGACCCTGCGGCTCCGCGAGCATGGCGCGCAACTCGGTCATCTCGGTGCGGCGGCCGATCAGGCGATCGCTCTCGTCGGGAGCTGTCTCGCGCGCCGCCGCCGGTCCCTGCGGCTCCAGGCATCTGCGCAGGCTGCTCGACGGCTCGATGCCAAGGCTTTCGGCCAGGCGAACGGCGTAGTCGTTGTAGATGCGCTGTGCGCCGGCGCCACGGCCGCCGGCCAGTTCGTCGCGGATCAGCACCTCGATCGCACTTTCGTCCAGAGCATCGCTTTCGAGCAGGCGGCGTGCCAGCGCCAGGCGTTGCGGCTGATCGGTCGAGGTGGCGAGGAGCTCGATGCAAGCCTGGCGCCATGAGGACGCCGCCTGTTCGCGCTGGCGCGCCAGCCACTCCGCCAGCGGCTCGTTGCCGACCGCGTCGATGCCCGTGCACAGCGGTGGACCGCCGATGGCGATCGCCTCGGCAAGGCGCCTTTCGCTCAGCGCTTCCCGATAAGCCGCGAGGTCGGTATCGACATGCCAGCGCAGTGCCTGTTCGCCTGCTTCCAGAGATTCCGTTCCGGGCAACTCGCGCGCACGGAAGACGACCTTGCGCAGGTTGCGGCGAGCTTCCATGGCGGGCCGGTCGGGCCAAAGCAGGCTGGCGACGAGATCCCGCTGCACCCACTCGCCGCGATGTATCGCCAGCAGCACGAGCAGTTGATAGCGCCGCTCTGCGACGAACGGCACCGGGGCTCCGGCAACGTGCAGTGCGGGCGCTCCGAACAGGAAGAGACGCGGCCTCTCCCGGCCAGGCGATGACGCCAAAGCCACCTCGACGAGATCGTGCACGGGGCTCCCTCCCTTGGCGGCGAATGCTACGCCGCCGATGCGGTGCGCACCCGGTCATTTCGGAAGCGTGCGTCGCTACGGCGCCGGGTCGAAGTGCAAGGTGAATGCCGTTCCCGTGCCGACCATGCGCCCGCTGCCGTTGGACACCTGCCACTGCATCTGCAATCGCTCTCCGGCGGCCATACGAGTCGTGGTGCATGCTTGCATGACGCTTGAGGCGCCGGTGGCCGCGTGGTCGAAGGTGCGGGATCGGCGGTGACCTTCGAGTTCGGCGGTCGCAGGATGACGCTTCATCGTCCCCACCCGCGCAAGGAGGCCCTGCGATATCGGGTGCTGGCGGTTCGGGAGTTCGTCGAACGAATGGGGATCAAACCATGAGCAACGCAATGACCTACAAGGGCTACACGGCGTCGATGGTCTTCGATGCCGAAGACAAGATCATCGTCGGCCGGGTCCTCGATGTCGACGACATCATCTCGTTTCACGGCGAGACCGTGGCCGAGTTCGAAGCGACGTTCCACGCTTGCGTCGACGCTTACATCGCTGCGTCCCGTGAACTCGGAACGGCGCCGGAGAAACCGGCCAGCGGCAGGCTCATGCTCCGGATCGCCCCCGAAGTTCATGCCGCCGCGCTCAAGGCCGCAGCCGCCAGCGGCACCAGCTTGAACAAGTGGGCCGAGAAGACGCTTCGGGTCGCCGCGCGCCGCAGGGGAGCCGTTTCCGCCGCTTGAGGGCGGCACGCCTTGCTCGCCAAGCGGGCGAGCAAGGCTGCGGCCGGCTGAGCCTTCGGTGTCGCTGACTAGGGCGCAGGCTCGAAGTGCAGGGGTCGCGGATGACCTGTGGCGTGAGCCTTGCTCTGGGATAGCCAACCGGGGCGACCTACACCTCATCCGCTCCATGCCTGCCCAGTTCCATCCGGGAATTGCCGGTCAGTACACCGGCTGTGCGGACAGATCGATATTGGTGCCGTACTGACCCCCGCGTCCGTCATCCTGCCGCCGCTCCCAACGGAAGATCAGGCCATCGCATCTGCCTTTGCCGGGATTGGCCTTCTCCGTACGGCCGCTGACTGTGTCCGTCCCACCGGCGATCGCTTTGCTTCCCGAAAAAGTGCTTCCAGAAAAAGGAGCGCCGTTGGACCAAACAATGGGGATAGAAATGCCCCCACCGTTAAATGTAAGCGTCGTTTCGGTGACGAAAGCAGGGTAGTTCGGTACGTAATACGGATTGGGAATGGGAAAACCCGAAACGAGCGCCGTCCCCACGAAGGCGCCGACGTGATCACAGGTAATCGGCTCCGGTTTGGCGAAGTCGAGCGTGACGGTGGCGAGCACTTCGTCGGTGATGCCGAGCAGGGCAGCGCAGGCACTGCCCGTACGTCGTATGCGCAGCATGTGCGTGCCCTGGTCGTCGGCCGCCAGGCCCGCGGCCGAGAGCAGCCCGCTCGTCGTCAGCGTGCCGAGCGCGCCGGCGAGCAAGCCCGGGCCGCTGCCGCTGACGCTGGCCACCTCGGCGTTCTCGAAGGTGACCTTGAGCGTCTCGCCACCCGCGCTGTCGCACTCCAGCGCGGCGACGCTGCCGCTCACCTGCAACGATCCGCCGCTGCGCATCGCCACCGTGGCGCTGCGCACCGGATCGGCCGGTGCGTCGGGCAGCGCCGCGAAGCCGAGCGTCGCAGCGGCGACCGCAGCCCCCGTGCTGTCGCTGCTCTGCACGTCGATGCGCGTGCGCACGAACTGCACGTCCTGCTGCAGCACCGCAGTCGGGCCGAAGGCGTCGAGCAGGTCGGCGTACTGCACCAGCGTCGCACCGGTCTTGGCGGCGGTCCACGCCGACTGGCGCGCCGGCATCACGGCCGGGTCGAGCAGCTGAGTCTGCAGTGTGCTCTCGTAGCCGCTCAGGTCGAGCGCGGCCGGGCGCACGCCGGCGGCAGTCGCCCGCGCGCGGCCCGAGGCGGCCTGCGCCGCGCTGGCCGCAGGGTCGGTGCTCTGCAGGGTGCGCGCCTCGCGCTTGAGCTCGCGCGCGCCGCGCACGTCGCTGGCCGGCTGCGCGATCTGCGCCGGGGTCGAGGAGCGTCCAAGGCCGGCATTGACGAGGTCGAACTCGCGCTTGACGACATTGCTGGCGGCATCGGTCGCCGAGCCGGTGCACGGCGTGCCGCCCAGCCGCATGGCGAGCGAGTCCCAGTACATGATGACGCTGACCACCGGCTTGTAGTCGCCCCAGGCGGCGATCGACGCCGTTTGCGAGCGCGTGATCGCGGCCGCGCGTTCGCGGCAGGCGGTGTCGTGCGCTTCGCTCAGGAAGGGTTGCGCCAGTGCGATGTAGCCGTCCTCGCCGCTGCGCATGAGCAGCCCGGCGATTTGCTGCTGGCTGTAGATGGCGGCGATGAACAGGCCACGCGCTTGCAGGTCGGCGATGCTGGCCCGCGCCGCGGTCACCTGCAGGGTGATCTCGAGCCTTTGCTGGGCCGAGAGCGAGCCGGGCGGATCGGGCAGCGGGTCGTCCTGCGGGCCGGCGCGCTGCGCGTGCTTGCGGTCTGCGGCAGCCGCCCCGAGCGGCTTGAGGTTCGCACCGCCGAAGGTGACGAGCGTGGCGGTGAGCGTGCGCGCCGACTTGTCGACCACCGTGGGTGCGTAGGCGCCCGCGCCGCCGATGTCCTGGCGCAGCGACGCCAGCGCGTCGGGCGTGATGCCGGCGGGCAGCTCCATCGTCACCGTCACCGGCCTGGCGAAGACCAGGCTGCCGGGCTCGAGCTTGAGGCTGACGAAGTCGCCCGCGACGGGCGCCACGGGCGTGACCTTGACGAGCGTGTCGGCACTCAGCGCGCCGGCGGGGAACGCGAAGTGCACCTTGACGCCGAGCGTGGTCGCATCGAGCGTGCCGCCGGCCGCGCCCACGGTCTGCGTCACCGGGTCGCCGAGCGGGCCGCTCAGCTTGACCGCCTGGGGCGTGGCCGGAGCCACGTAGTCGCCGCCGCCGCAGGCGGCCAGGGCGAGGGCGGCGAGCAGCGCTGCCGCCCGTGCAATGAACCGATGCGCCTTGCGGCCCTGAAGATCGCCCATGATCGATGCCTCCTGTGGCGGGCTGCATCGACACTTCGCGCAGACCCTGGGACCGTACTGTCCTCAGGGGGCGTTTCTCGAGCGTTTCCCCATCTCGCGACGAGATCCTTCGCTCCGCTCAGGATGACTGTGGCTGCGCTCAGGATGACATTGGCTGCGCTCAGGAGGACGTTGGCGGCGCTCAGGAGGACGTTGACGGCGGCTTGCGCCGCCAATGTCACTTCTCGACGAAGGCGCGCTCGATCACGTAGGCGCCGGCCTGGCCGATGCCGGCGGAGATCGTGAAGCCGGCGGCGTCGAGCACGGCGCGCATGTCCTTCAGCATCGCCGGGCCGCCGCAGATCATGGCGCGGTCGTGCGCCGGGTCGATCTGCGGAAAGCCGATGTCGCGGCACAGCTTGCCACTGGCGATCAGATCGGGCAGGCGGCCCTGGTGGCGGAAAGGCTCGCGCGTCACCGTCGGGTAGTAGACGAGCTTTGCGCGGACCTGGTCGCCGAGGAAATCGTCCCTTGGCAGGTCGTGGGCGATCAGGTCGTCGTAGGCCAGCTCGTCGACCTTGCGCACACCGTGCACGAGGATGATCTTCTCGAAGCGCTCGTAGGTGTCGGGGTCGCGGATGATGCTCATGAAGGGCGCCAGGCCGGTGCCGGTCGCGAACAGGTAGAGATAGCGACCGGGCAACAGGTCGGTGAGCACCAGGGTGCCGGTGGGCTTGCGGCCGATCAGCACCTCGTCGCCGACCTTCAGGTGCTGCAGGCGCGAGGTGAGCGGCCCGTCCTGCACCTTGATGCTGAAGAACTCGAGATGCTCCGCGTAGTGCGCGCTGGCGATCGAATAGGCGCGCATCAGCGGCTTGCCGTCGACCATGATGCCGACCATCACGAAGTGGCCGCTCTCGAAGCGCAGGCTGGCCCCGCGCGTGCAAGTGAAGGAGAAGAGCGATTCGTTCCAGTGATGGACCGAGAGAACCTTTTGGGAGTCGAAAGCCGCCATGCGATGGGGAACCTCGTGATCTGCACGGACAAGGGCGCCGTGCCGATCGTCCTTCGCGCCGGTATGGCGCATGCTAGATTGTCCCTGCATTGAGGGAGGCCCTTCGTTGACGAAGGCAGGCAGCACGATGACCCGTTTCGAGCGACCCGAGTCGATGGCCGAGGCGACGAGCCTGCTCGCGGCCGGCGACTGGGTGCCGCTCGCCGGCGGCACCGACCTCTACCCGGCGCAGGTCGGCCGGACGATGCCGCGACCCTTGCTCGATCTCTCCCGTGTCGCCGGGCTGCGCGGCATCCGGCAAAGCAACGACGGCTGGACGATCGGCGCGACGACGACCTGGACCGACGTCATCCGCGCCGATTTGCCGCCGCTCTTCGATGCGCTCAAGGCCGCGGCGCGCGAAGTCGGCGGCTTGCAGATCCAGAACACGGGCACGATCGCCGGCAACGTCTGCAACGCCTCGCCGGCCGCCGACGGCATGCCGGTGCTGCTCGCGCTCGGCGCCGAGGTGGAACTGCACAGCACTCTCGGCTCGCGGCGTCTGCCGCTCGACGCCTTCGTGCTCGGCCCGCGGCGTACTGCGCGGCGCAGCGACGAGCTGGTGACGGCGTTGCACATTCCTTCCCGCAGCGCGCGGGCGAGGTCCGTGTTCGCCAAGCTCGGCGGGCGCCGCTATCTCGTGATCTCGATCGCCATGGTCGCGGTCGTCGTAGATGTCGATGGGGGGGGCCGAGTCATCGACGCGGGCATCGCCGTCGGCAGTTGCTCGGCGGTGGCCAAGCGCCTGCCATCGCTCGAAGCGCGCCTGCTGGGACACGACGTCGCCGAGCTCGCCGACTGCGTCGAGGCCGACGACCTCGCACCGCTCACACCGATCGACGACGTGCGGGCCAGCGCCGGGTTTCGTCTCGACGCGACGCTCACCTTGCTGCGTCGCGCTCTCGCGTCGCTCGCGCCATGACGGCACGCGACCTCGAGGCACGCCAGATCGTGCGCCTGCACGTCAACGGTGGCGAGCGCGAGCTGGTCGGCGACCCGACACGACGCCTCTCCGATGCGCTGCGCGACGAGCTCGGCCTGATCGGCACGAAGGTCGGCTGCCACGCCGGCGACTGCGGCGCCTGCACGGTGCTGCTCGACGAGGCGCAGGTGTGCGCCTGCATCGTCGCCGTCGGCCAGTGCGAAGGCCGCGCCGTGACGACGGTCGAGGGTCTTGCCGACGCGAGCGGCGTACTCTCGCCCTTGCAGCGCGCCTTCGTCGCGCACGGCGCGGCGCAGTGCGGCATCTGCACGCCGGGCATGCTGATGAGCGCCGAGTCCTTGCTGCGCGCCAACCCGGCGCCGAGCGAGGCCGAGGTGCGCGACGCGCTCGCGGGCGTGCTCTGCCGCTGCACGGGCTACACCAAGATAGTCGAGGCGGTGCTCGCGGTCGCAGCGGGCGAAGCGAGCGATGCACCGGTCGCGCTGTCCGGCTTCGCCGTCGGCAGCCGCGCCGCGCGCCTCGACGCGCCGGTCAAGGTGCGTGGCGAAGAGCGCTTCGGCGCCGATCAGTGGCCGGCCGCGCGGGAGTCGGCATTGACGATGCGCGTGGTGCGCTCGCCGCATGCGCATGCCTCGTTCGAGATCGGCGACCTCGAGGCGTTCAAGCGGCGCTGGCCCGGCATCGTCGATGTGATCACCGCCGCCGACGTGCCGAGCAACGCCTTCGCGATCTTCGCCGACTTGCGCGACCAACCGGTGCTGGCCGACGGCGTCGCGCGCTTTCGCGGCGAGGCCGTGCTGGCGATCGTGGGCGATGCCGAGGCGGTGCTTGTGGTGCCTGAAAGCGAGATGCCGGTTCGCTTCGACGCGCGTCTCGCGCACGAGAGCATCGACGCGGCGCTCGATGCGGCAGGTCGCGGCGAGGCGATGCACGCCCGCTATCCCGACAACGTGCTCTGCCGCGGCCGCGTCGTCTCGGGTGATATTGAGGCGGCGCTGGCCGATCCCGTGCGATCGGCGCTTCGTGCGAGTTCGAGCTTCGAGACGCGTCATGTCGAGCACGCCTACATCGAGCCGGAGGCGGGTTATGCCGAAGTCGTCGCCGGGGACACGCCCGACGCGCCGCGCCGCATCCGCATCTTCGCCTGCACGCAGACGCCCTACATGGACCGCGACGAGGTGGCGCACGTGCTCGGCATCGGGCCGGAGCGGGTGCACATCGTGCCCTCGGCAATCGGCGGCGGCTTCGGCGGCAAGCTCGACCTCGCGGTGCAGCCGCTCATCGCCGTCGCCGCATGGAAGCTGGGTCGCGCGGTGCGGCTCGTCTACGAGCGGCCCGAGTCGATGCTGTCGAGCACCAAGCGGCATCCGGCGCAGATGATGGCGACGGCGTCGTGCAGCGTCGATGGAACGCTCACCGCATTCGACTTCAACGGCGACTTCAACACCGGCGCCTATTCGTCATGGGGCCCGACCGTGGCCAACCGCGTGCCGATCCACGCCAGCGGGCCGTATCGCGTGCCGCACGTGCGCGCCCTGACGCGTGCCGTGCTCACGAACAACAGCATCGCCGGCGCCTTTCGCGGCTTCGGCGTGCCCCAGGCGGCGTTGCTGGGCGAGTTGCTGATCGACGAGCTCGCCGCGGCCTCGGGCGTCGATGCGCTCGAGTTCCGCCACCGCAACGCGCTCGCCGCCGGCGATGCGACACCGACCGGCCAGCGCCTCGAAGCGAGCGTCGGCCTGCGCGCGTGTCTCGATGCGCTGCGGCCGGCGTGGCGGGCCGCGAACGAATCGGCGGAAGCGTTCAACGAAGCCTCTAGTCCTGAGGGCAACGAGAACTGTCATCCTGAGCGAAGCGAAGGATCTCGGCAGCAGCACACGAGATCCTTCGCTCCGCTCAGGATGACACGGCCGCTGCGTCGCGGCGTCGGCGTCGCCTGCATGTGGTACGGCATCGGCAACACGGTGATCGCCAACCCGTCGACGATGCGTGGCGCGCTTCGCCTCGACGCAGAACAAGGCCCGCACCTCTTCCTCTACAACGGCGCGCAGGAGATCGGGCAAGGCACCGCGACGATCATGCCGCAGATGTTCGCCGACGCGGTCGGCCTGCCGCTGGCATGCGTGCGCCAGGTGATGGGTGACACCGACCTGACCGCCGATGCCGGCAAGTCGTCGGCGTCACGACAGACCTTCGTCTCCGGCAACGCGGCACGCGCGGCGGGACAGGATCTGCGCAGACAGTTGATCGCCGCACTGGGCTTCGACGCCGACGATGTGGCTCTTGCGCTGGACGGCGACCGGCTGATCGGGCGACGCGGCACCGAGGAACGCGCGATCGACTGCCGTGCCCGTCAGATGGAAGCCCGTGCCCGTCAGACGGAAGCCCGGGCCTGTCATCCTGAGCGAAGCGAAGGATCTCATCGCGAGCCGCTCGACCTCTTCGTCGGCACCGGCCACTTCAACCCGCCGACCATCCCGCTCGACGCCGACGGACAGGGCGTGCCGTACGCGACCTACGGCTTCGCCGCGCAGATGGCGGAGGTCGAGGTCGACGTCGAGCTCGGCACCGTACGGCTGCTGCATATCCACGCCGCGCACGACGTCGGCCGCGCCATCAACCCGACGCTCGTCGAAGGCCAGGTGCACGGCGGCATCGCCCAGGGCATCGGCATGGCGCTCATGGAGGAATACGTCAACGGCCGCACCGACAACCTGCATGACTACCTGATCCCGACCGTCGGCGACGTGCCGCCGATCACCGTGCACCTGATCGAGGACCCGGAGCCGCTCGGGCCGTGGGGCGCCAAGGGCGTCGGCGAGCCGGCGCTGGTGGCGACCGCGCCGGCCATCCTCAACGCGATTTATGCCGCGACCGGCGTGCGCATGCGCGAGGTGCCGGTGACGCCGAGCCGCTTGCGGGCGGCGATCCTTGCGACGACTCCTTCGCCCGCGAGCGGGAGAGGGCTGGGGTGAGGGTGTCGGCCGGCGAAGACCCTCGCCCTGACCCTCTCCCGCGAGCGGGAGAGGGGATCGGCCTTCGATCCGACGGTCAGCCCGCTATGGCGGCGTCCGTCCTCCAGCATTCGCGCGCACCGGAGAAGATGGCCGCCGACAAGGTGCGCTGCGAAGCTTGCCCGGTGCTCTGCCAGATCAGCCCGGGCAAGCTCGGCGCCTGCGACCGCTACGGCAACGTCGACGGCGTATTGACGCGGCTCGACACGCTGGCCCTCGTCACCCGTCCCGGCGTCGACCTCGTCGCCTGGCAGGCCGCGCAGCAAGGCGATTGGGACGGCAGCCTCGTTGCCGGCGATGCGCCGGTGTTCGTTTCGGGCGTCGGCTCGGGAACGACCTATCCCGACTACAAGCCGGCGCCTTTCATCGTCGCCTCGCAGCACGAAGGCGTCGACATGGTGACGGTGGTCACCGAAGGCATCTTCAGTTATTGCAGCTTCAAGGTGAAGATCGACACCGACCGCTACCTCGGGCCCGAGCAGGCGACCGTGCGCCACCGCGGCGAGGCGGTCGGCCACGTCAGCACGATCGAGTACGGCTCGCAGTTCCTCGCCCTCGGCGGCGTGCATCACCTGACCGGCGGCTCGAAGAAGGAAGGACGAATCGCTTGCGAAATGATGATGGCGCTCGGCAACCGCGAGCCCGTCGAGCTGCAGGTCGAAGGCGGCGCGAAGGTCATCGTCGCCGCCGACAAGGCACCGATCGTCGACGGCGTCGAGGAGAAGCGGATGCGTGTCGGCTGCGGCTCGGCGACGATCGGCATCTTCGCGCCGCAATGGTTCGGCCACGCCGACGAGGTCGTCGTCATCGACGATCACATCACCGGCGTGCTCTCCGAACACCAGGCCGGAAAGTTCCTCGACATGGCGCCGACCGGCATCCGCCTGCGCGGCCGCAAGTCGACGCCGGGCCGCTACTTCCAGGTCGCCAACCCGGGCGCGGGCTGGGGCGGCACCGACATCGTCGATCCGCTCGCCATCGTCGAAGGCTGGGACGGGGAGCGTGGTGCGCGGCCGGGGCTGCGCATGCTCATGGTTTCGACGACCGGCGAGGACGCGGCCTGGTTCGTGCTCGACGAGCAGCTCGTGCCACGCCGCGCCGACATGCCGGAAGAAGTGCAGCGCGTCGTCGATCGCATCGGCGAGAACTGCGAGCCATCGCTCTGCTCGGTGCTCTACGTCGCTGGCGCCGGCGGCTCGCTTCGCGCCGGCGTCACCGACAACCCTGTGCGCCTCACCCGCTCGATCAAGGACCTGCTCGTCAACGTCACCTGCGGCGGCGCGCCGGTCTACGTGTGGCCGGGCGGCGGCATCACGGTGATGGTCGACGTCGCGAAGATGCCGGCGATGAGCTTCGGCTCGGTGCCGACGCCGGCGATCGTCTCGCCGATCGAGTTCACGATGCGTCTCGAGGATTACCGTGCGCTCGGCGGGCACATGGATCGCGTGCAGAGCCTCGATGCAGTGCTGGCGTCGGGTGCCTGGCGCGTCGTCGATGCGGCGTCGGGCAATCCGTGGCCGCTGGACGCGATTCGCGGCGCGGAGCGATGAGCAGCGCGGTTCGGCGTCGGTTGGCGGATGGCCGCTGGCATTTCCAGCACGGGCCGATCGATTGCATCGTGTCGGCAGAAGGCGAAGGCAGCGTTGCGGCCGAGTGCATCGAGCGCGCCTGGCAGCGCTTCGGCGGTGTCCTCGATGAGCTGGTCGCCGAGTTGCCGTTGCTGCGCGCCGACCTTTCTTCCGCGCCAGTCGCGAACATGGCGCCGCAAGGAGCGGTCGCGCGGCGCATGGTCGAGGCGTGCCGCGCGCACGCGCGGCAAGGTCGCTTCATGACGGCGATGGCGGCGGTGGCGGGCAGCGTCGCCGAAGAGCTGATCGCCTTCTTCGACGACCCGCGCATTCGCCGCGCCTTCGTCAACAACGGCGGCGACATCGCCTTGCATCTCGCGCCGGGCGCGTCGTTCGATGTCGGCCTGTTCACCGACCCGGCGCGCGGCCTGGCGCGCTGGCCGCTCGACGGGCGCTTCTCGATCGCCTCATCCTCACCGGTGCGCGGCATCGCCACCTCGGGTTGGCGCGGGCGCAGCTTCTCGCTCGGCATCGCCGATTCGGTCACCGTGCTTGCCAGGACCGCATCCGTGGCCGACGCGGCGGCAACGGTGATAGGCAACGCCGTCGACGTCGACGACGCGCGCATCGGTCGCCGTCCAGCCAACGCAGTGCGCGACGACAGCGATCTCGGCAATCGCCTCGTCACCTGTCACGTGCCGGTGCTGCCGCTATCGCTGGTCGAGCGGGCACTCGCGAGTGGCGTCGCGCAGGCCGAGCGCGAAATCGGTGCCGGGCGCATCGTTGCCGCGCTGCTCTGTCTGCAAGGCGAGAGCCGGGCTTGCGGCGTGCCGAGCGGGCTCCGCCGTGGTGAACGAATCCTGTCCGCGGAAGAACAAAGCTTTGCAATCTGTTCGTCTTCGGACTAGACTTGACGGTATCGGAGGCGCTGCCTCCCGTTCGCCCCCGATGCCATGAGCGCTCTTCTCAAACCGGTTTCCGCCGACGTCGATCCCGGCTCCGCACGCGCCGCCGGCGCCGCCTTGCGAACCTTCTTTCGCCTCGCCGGGGCGTGGAAGCTCAGCGTCGCCGAGCAGACCATCTTGCTCGGCGTTGCGCGCACCACGCTCTACCAATGGAAGCAGGGCAAGGTGGCGCCGCTCGACCGGCACCAACTCGAGCGACTGTCGCATCTGTTCGGCATCTACTCGGCGCTGCACATCCTTTTTCCGATCGACGCGCGTGCCGACGAATGGATTCGCAAGCCGAACCACGCGCCGCTTTTCGGTGGCCGCCCGGCGCTGGACCGCATGCTCGGCGGCCAGGTCGCCGATCTCTACGTCGTCCGCCAATACCTCGACGCGCAGCGCGGCGGCAAGGCCTGAGGGCGGAGATGGCGATCGATCCGGCCAGCGTGCCGCTGGCGCGCGTCTCATGGCGCCCGTCTTATCGGCTCATCGCCTCGCGCTATCCGACCGTCGGTCTCTACGACGCGATCGCCGACCCGGCCGATCTCGACGCGGTCTACGCCATCGAGGCGCTCGCCAATCCGCGCCTGCGCGACGAGATCGGCGAGTTGCAACTCGTGCCGCCCGAGGAGCGTGTCAGCGGCCCGGGCGCGACGCCGGTGATGGCCGCCTTCACCCACCTCAACCCCGAAGGCTCGCGCTTTTCCGATGGCAGCTACGGCGTCTACTACGCGGCGCATTCGCTGGCCACGGCGGTGGCCGAGGTGAGCCACCACCGCACGGTGTTCATGCGCCGTACCGAAGAGGCGGCGATCGACCTCGACCTGCGGCTGATCACCGCGAACGTCGAGGCGGAGTTGCACGACCTCGGCAAAGCCGAGGCGGCCGATGCGCGCACGGGGCGCTTTGCCGCCGCGCTCGATCCCGACGACTACGGGCCGCCGCATCGGCTCGGCAAGGCCTTGCGCGAGGCGGGCAGTTGGGGCCTGCGCTTTCCGAGCGTTCGCGATCCCGGCGGCGAGTGCGTCGGCATCTTCCGGCCGCGCGCTTTGCGCCACGCCAAGGCCGCGGCGCACATCGCGTTGCACTGGGACGGGCAGCGCATCACGCATTGGTACGAGAAGCGAAATCCCACGCCCGTTGGCGCCTGAATCGCAGGCCTTCGCGAGGTCGGGACGGTCGTCGCGATTGCTTACAACTGCGGCAAGTCCTTGCAACACTGCCGCTTCCCGGCACGCTGTTCCGCCGGGCACGGCCGCGCCTCGCCCACTAGCGCCGAAAGATGACGACTCGCTCACGAAAGCGCGAGCGAAAACAGTCGAACATCGGCTGGCATGAGCCGTGCGTCTTCGGCCGCACGTCACCCCTTGTCGCCACCGCGTTTCTCCTCGAAGGCCGATTCCTTGCTCTACACGCTGATCGTGTTCGGACACTTGCTCGCCGCTTCGATGGCGCTGGGCGCGATCGTTGCGACCGACCTGAGGCTGCTCTCCAAGCTCTCGCAGGACAAGGTGCGCATCGCGCCGCCCAACCCGTTCGTCGCGCGCATCGTCATGGTCGCCTTGCTCCTGCTCTACGCGACCGGCGGCGCGATCGTCATCCATGGTCTGAGCGACCGCGCCGACTTCCTGGAGAACCCGAAGCTGCAGGCCAAGATCCTTCTCGTCGTGCTGCTGACCCTGAATGCCTTCTTGCTGCACTACGTGACCTTCCCGCGTCTGGCGCGTGGCCGTCGCGTGGCACGCTGGCATCTCTCGGACTGGATCGTCGTCGCCGTGCCGGTCGCCATCTCGAACTTTCTCTGGATGTTCGTCGCCTTCCTCGGCATCGCCCGGCCGTGGAACTACAGCATGCCGCTGCGCGACATCCTCGAGATCGCCGCGGCGCTCTACGTTTTCGCGCAGATCGGCGTGTTCACGATCCTGGCAACGGCCGCCCGCAAGGTCGAGCCCGACAGCGATAGATGGGCCGATCGGCTGGCGCGATCGCTGGTCGCCGTCGGCAGTCTCGGCCGCAGCGACCTCGTCCCCGAGCCGAGCCGTGCATCGTCGTCGTCGAAGCGGCGCAGGAGCGCCGACGATTCGGCAACGGCGGCTTCGGTGCCGCCGGTCAGCGAGCCGCCATTGCCCGCGGCGGCGCGACCCGCGCTTCGACTGGTCGGCAGCCGCTCGGCGGCCGCGGCAGCGCGACGCGCGGCGCACTGAATCCTTCGCCACGACTGTCGACGGGGTTGCCCCGCGTCGAAGCTCGGCGCTTCTTTCTAATTCTTCGTTGCGCCGCCGTGTGGCGTCGCCACCATCGTCTGAAAGAGATGGGCGAGCACGCCGCCCGGTTCGGCGCTGCGGCCGGTGTGCACCGGCGAGGTCTGGATGACGGCACTGCGCGGCGCGACCAGCCAGTGGAAGCGCTCGCGGGCCGAGAGCGCAGCGAGCGCGCCGGCGGCGGCGCTGCCAGCGCACACGGCGGCGATGGCGCCGAGCGCAGCGCGGATCGCCGCCACGTCGGCGCCCGGGTCGAGCGCGAGCACGCGCGCCGCGTCGAGCTCGATGCGCGCTTCGAGCGAATCGGTCGCGTCGCACGAGACGATCACGCCGACGTTGATGAACTCGCCGCGCTCGACGCGCGGCACGACGCGAACGATCGCGTAGTCATAGGTGTGCATCGTGGGCACGCGAGGCCTCCGTGACGAATGCGCGCGGCGCTGCGATGCGGCGCCTCAGGTACTGGAAGTAGGCGTCGCGGTGCGCGGCGGCATTCGCGAACGAAGGCTCGTCCTCGAGCCATGAATCCGGAACGAGCGAGACGATGCCTTCTAGCGTCGGCTCGTCGAGCCGAAGCACGAGCGCGGCATCGGCCTCGGCCAGCTGCGTCGCCAAGGGCAGCAGCACGTGGTCCTTGATCAGCGCGAAGGGACTCGCGCTGCGCTCGAGGTAGCCGCGCCAGTCGTGGTGGAAGTAGAGCGCCGCGCCGTGATCGATGAGCCAGAGCTTGTCGTGCCAGACCAGCATGTTGGTGTTGCGCGGCGTGCGGTCGAGGTTGGTGACGAAGGCGTCGAACCAGACGATGCGCGACGCCAGCTCGGCGTCGGGCTGCACGGCCAGCGGGTCGAAGGTGACCGAGCCAGGCAGATAGTCCATCGCGATGTTGAGGCCGACGCTGTCGTGCTCGAGGTCGGCACTGGCGCGGATCAGGTCCTGGATCTCCGGGTCGGGCTCGGTGCGGGCCAGGTCGGCGTGGAGCTCGGCGAAGACGATCTCGGGAACGGGCAAACCACAAGCGCGTGCGATCTCGCCGGCGACGAGCTCGGCGATCAGCGCCCGCACGCCCTGGCCGGCGCCGCGAAACTTGAGGACGTAGAGCCCGTCATCGTCGGCCTCGATCACCGCCGGCAGCGATCCGCCCTCGCGCAGCGGGGTGACGTAGCGGGTGGCGGTCACGGTTCGCACTGGCGGCGATTCTAGGAGCCGCACGGTGCTTGAAAATCGGCGCCGCGGCTCCACATGCCGACACGTCGCCGCCGTCGGCGGACCACCCCTTCAGCCCCACGAACCGAACAACACGCCGATGGACAAGCAAACCCTTTCATTCCAGGCCGAGGTCAAGCAGATCCTGCACCTCGTCACCCACTCGCTCTACTCGAACAAGGAGATCTTTCTCCGCGAGCTGATCTCCAACGCGTCAGACGCCTGCGACAAGCTGCGCTTCGAGGCGCTCGACAAGCCCGAGCTCTACGAAGGCAAGACCGAGCTCGACGTGCGTGTCTCCTTCGACAAGGACGCGAAGACGGTCACCATCGTCGACAACGGCATCGGCCTCTCGGCCGACGAGGCGGTAGCCATGCTCGGCACGATCGCCAAGAGCGGCACGCGCGAGTTCATGTCGGCGCTCCAGGGCGACCAGAAGAAGGACGCCCAGCTGATCGGCCAGTTCGGCGTCGGCTTCTATTCGGGCTTCATCGTCGCCGACAAGATCACGGTCGAATCGCGGCGCGCCGGGCTGCCCGCCGAGCAGGGCGTGCGCTGGACCTCCGAGGGCGCCGGCGACTTCGAGGTCGAGACGATCGCCCGACCCGAGCGCGGCACCAGCGTGACGCTGCATCTGCGCGAGGGCGAGGAAGAGTTTTTATCCGGCTGGAAGCTGAAGTCGATCGTCTCGAAGTATTCGGATCACATCTCGCTGCCCATCCTCATGCAGAAAGAGGAGTGGGACGCCGAGGCGAGCCAGCAGGTCACGAAAGACGAGTGGGCGCCTGTCAACAAGGCAGCCGCCCTGTGGTCGCGGCCGAAGAACGAGATCACGAAAGAGCAGTACGAGGAGTTCTACAAGCAGATCAGCTACGACACCGAGGCGCCGCTCGCCTACACGCACAACCGCGTCGAGGGCCGCAGCGAATACACGCAGCTCCTCTACATCCCGGCCAAGGCGCCGTTCGACCTGTGGAACCGCGACAAACGCGGCGGCGTCAAGCTCTACGTGAAGCGCGTCTTCATCATGGACGACGCCGAAGCGCTGATGCCGGTCTACCTGCGCTTCGTCAAGGGCGTGATCGATTCGAGCGACCTGCCGCTGAACGTCAGCCGCGAGCTGCTGCAGGAAAGCCGCGACGTCAAGGCGATCCGCGAAGGCTCGACCAAGCGCGTGCTGTCGATGCTCGAAGGCCTGGCCGACAACGAAGACGCCGCCGAGAAGGAGAAGTACGCCGCGTTCTGGAAGGACTTCGGCGTCGTCCTGAAGGAAGGCATCGGCGAGGACTACGCCAATCGCGATCGCCTGACCAAGCTCTATCGCTTCTCGTCGACGCACGACGAGAGCGGCACGCAAAGCGTCTCGCTGACCGACTACGTGAGCCGAATGAAGGAAGGCCAGGAGGCGATCTACTACGTCACCGCCGACACGCTGGCCACGGCGAAGAACAGCCCGCAGCTCGAGATCTTCAAGAAGAAGGGCATCGAGGTGCTGCTGCTGACCGATCGTGTCGACGAGTGGCTGCTCTCGCATCTGCACGAATTCGATGGCCACGCGCTGCAAAGCGTCGCCAAGGGCTCGGTCGATCTCGGCAAGCTCGAGGACGAGGCCGAGAAGAAGCAGGCCGAGGAAGTGGCAACCGCCTTCAAGCCGACGCTGGACCGGCTGAAGGAAGCGCTCAAGGGCCGCGCCAAGGATGTGCGCGTCACGACCCGGCTGGTCGACTCTCCGGCCTGCCTGGTCGCCGAAGAGGGCGACGTGAGCGGGCACCTTGCGCGCCTGCTCAAGCAGGCCGGGCAGGGCGCGCCCAAGGCCGAGCCGATCCTCGAGATCAACCCGGAGCACGCGCTCGTCAAGCGGCTCGAGTCGAGCGTGCACTTCGACGAGCTCGCCAACATCCTGTTCGATCAGGCGCTGCTCGCCGAGGGCGGACAGCTCGACGATCCGGCGGCTTACGTGAAGCGCGTCAACGCCTTGCTTCTCGCCTAGCGGCCAGTCCCCTCTTCCGCGTGCGGGAGAGGGTCAGGGTGAGGGCGAACCCAGCGGCGGCTCAGCCATCGCGACGATCTGCTCGCGCAACCGCGTGCACTGGTCGGCCCAGTACGAGGTGCCGGCGAACCACGGGAAGGCGATCGGAAAGGCCGGGTCCTGCCAGCGCCGCGCGATCCAGGCGCTGTGGTGGATCATGCGCAGGGTGCGCAAGGGCTCGATGAGCCGCACTTCGCGCCAATCGAAATCCATGAACGACTCGTAGCCTTCGAGCACGTCGAGCAGCTGGCTCGCCATCGCCGCACGTTCGCCTGAGAGCAGCATCCACAGGTCCTGGATGGCCGGGCCGTTGACGGCGTCGTCGAGGTCGACGAAGTGCGGTCCGCGCTCGGTCCACAGCACGTTGCCGAGATGGCAGTCGCCGTGCAGGCGCAGGCTCCGCAGCGGCGCCGCGTCGAAGGCAGCGCGGCAGGCGGCCAGCGCCGTGTCGACGAGCGCACGCCACTCGGTCGAGACCTCGGGCGAGACGATGTCCTGACCGAGCAGGAAGTCGCGGCTGGCTTCACCGTAGCTCACGACGTCGAGGGTCAGGCGATGCATGAATTTCGCCCTCGCGCCGACGGCGTGAAGGCGGCCGATGTAGCGGCCGAGCCAGCGCAGCACTTCGGGATCGCCGAGCTCGGGCGCGCGGCCGGCGAGCCGCTCGCAGACGCCAAAGCGATAGGCGTGCGCGCCGATCGCGGCGATGCCGAGCGTCGTGCCGGCCAGCGTCAGCGCAGCGGCGTGCGGCGAGTCGCGGTCGAGCTGCAAGGTCAATGGCGCCGCGACAGGAATTTCCGCGGCGACGAGCTCGCTGGCGAAGGCGTGCTCTTCGAGGATTTGCGCGTCGCTCCAGCGCAGCGGCCGATAGAACTTGGCGACGACGACGCGGCCGTCTTCGAGAAAAGCCTGGAACACGCGGTTCTCGTACGAGTTGAGCTGCAGCATGCGGCCGTCGCCGCGCAGGCCGACACCGTCGAGCGCGTCGAGCACGCCAGCGGGTGAGAGGTCGGCGTAGGGCGCAGATGCCGCCACGGCCGAAGGGCGCTCGTCAGTCATGGCGGCTGGCGCGCGCCTTGCCGGCGCGCGGCGTCAATGCCTCGACCGCGCGAAGGCCGCAGCGGCCGGGTCGTCGACGACCGCGCCGCCGGCGGCTTCGCCAGCTCGGCCACGCGCCCGCTGCGACGCATCGTCGCTGCCGTTCAAGGCGCCGTTGTCGCTGTGCGAGAAGCCGGAGCGCGCGGCGGTTGCGGCAGCCAGCACGGCCGGCGGCAAGCCGGAGAACTCGCTGTTGCCGAAGCCGTCTTGTCGGCTGTCAGGGGCGAAGAAGGAGTCCTGGAACAAGGACGAGTCCTGCCAGAGGGCGGTGCGCTGGGCGCGCCGCGAGGCGACCGTGCTGGCCAGCGAGTCGCGGGCTTCGTCGAGGTCGCGGGGCGGCGACGAGGCTGGCTGCGGGCCGCGCGAAGCCGCAGTTGCGCTCGGCACAAGCAGTTGCAGTTCGCCCGCCGAAGGCAGGTTGTCGACCGGGCAGCGCAGATAGCGCACGCGACAGGCGCCGAGCACCGACTGCTTGATCTGCAGGACGCGCCGCGAGTTGCCGCGGTCGGTGTCGAGGTCGATGGCGGCGAGCACGCGGCCGTTGGCGCTGCAGACCGCGAAGGTGACGTTGATCGAGCCGAGCAGCTCGTACCAGTAGCGCACTTCGCTCGGATCGCTCGGCTGGCAGAAGCGCACCAGCGGCAGCTTGGAGAGAACGATGTGATGCGGAAGTGCCTCTCGCATCAGCTTGTAGACGCGGCGCTCGTCGGTCGAGAACACCGGTCGCGCCGACAAGGTCCAATCGGTGGGCAGCGGCGCGACGCGCGGCGGCCGGCGCGAAAGCCAGACCCAGCCGAGCAGGACGACGGCGAGCAGCGATACCGCCACCACGGCGGCGACCCACGGACCCGTTTCCATCACCGACTATGCACTCCTGAATATCGCGGCGCCGCAAATGCTAGGCGGCGATCGAAGCGCTGGATGTTAGCGGTGGCACGCCGGCTCAGCCATCCCCAATCGTGGTCTTCTCCGACCGTTTGAACAGGTTCTCGACCTGTTGCGCACGGCGCTTCAGGCGGTAGTCGATTTCGGCGGCGCTGTCCCCGAGAAACGCGTCGAGGTGCGAGGCGAACGAGTCCGGCGGGAGCTTCAGCCAGGCTTCGCATTCGGGACCGTCGCGCTCCACGCTCGCCCCGGCGTCGCGGGCAATCCTGAGCATCGCCGTGTTCTCGCTCAAGGCAAGGATGAAGATGGCGTCGACGGCACGATTGCGCGCATGCAGGACGGCGTGCTCGAACAAACGTCGACCGAAGCCGCGCCGACGCGCCTGCAGCGATACCGAGACGCCGAACTCGGCTGCGGCCACGCGACCACGCGCGGCATCGGCCTGGCGATAGGCGAGGTGCGCCATCGCGATCAGCTCGAGGCGACGGTTGAAGATGCCGAACACCTCGTCGTTTTCGAAGTCGAGGGTGTCGACGTAGCGTGCAATCTGCGCCTCGCTGGCCGCGTAGCCGAAGCGCAGGTAGCGGGAGCGCTCGTCGAGAGCCACCAGGTGGGCGACGATGCGCTCGCGGTGACGCGGTCCGAGCGAGCGGATGGGCACCCATGCCCGGCCCTTGGCCGCGCCGTCATTGGCGACGCGCTGGGCTGCGGGCTGCGCTGCGGCAGAGAGGCCCGCCACCGGCGGATCTGGCAGCGCGACGCGCGTCGATGTGATTTCGCGAGGTCTGGCTTCTTCCGGGAGGCCGCTTTCGATGAGGTTCATAGTGGGTGTTTCGCCCTAGGGTTAACCCGAGTGTAGAAGCTTTGTTTAGAGGACGCGTACCACGGCCCGCCGACTGGAGCCGCGACAGACGTGTCGCGCTGCTATACTCATGGGCTTTTCGCATGTTGCCTCAGCGAAAAGTGTGCCTTTGGGTGCATGGGACGGGGCAAAACCGGTCGAGCGCCTGCCTTTCAGAAGCAGGACCGACGCCGGGAAGCGCGTCCTAGGGGTCATTTTCCAGAACTTGATACTTTCATGAAAACCTTCAGCGCCAAACCCGCCGAAGTGACGCATGAGTGGTTTGTGATCGACGCGACCGACAAGGTCTTGGGCAGGGTGGCCAGTGAAGTCGCCCTTCGCCTGCGCGGCAAGCACAAAGCCATCTACACGCCTCACGTCGACACGGGTGACTTCATCGTCATCGTCAATGCCGACAAGATTCGCGTCACGGGCAACAAGGCCCAGGACAAGATCTACTACCGGCATTCCGGCTACCCGGGCGGCATCCGCGGCATCAACTTCAAGGATATGCAGGCTCGCCACCCGGGCCGTGCCCTGGAGAAGGCCGTCAAGGGCATGTTGCCCAAGGGTCCGCTGGGCTACGCGATGATCAAGAAGCTGAAGGTCTACGCGGGCGACACGCACCCGCACACCGCCCAGCAACCCAAGAAGCTCGACATTCTTCAGGACGCGCCGAAATGATCGGAAACTGGAACTACGGAACCGGCCGGCGCAAGTCGTCGGTGGCGCGCGTCTTCATGAAGAAGGGCACGGGGCAGATCCTGATCAACG
>JBBRLS010000019.1:0-75698 GCA_038231215.1 Burkholderiales bacterium
CCGTCGAAGATGGTCTCGCTCGGCGAGGAAGTCGAAGTCATGGTCCTCGAGATCGACGAGGACAAGCGCCGCATCTCGCTCGGCATGAAGCAGTGCAAGGCCAATCCGTGGGAGGAGTTTTCCGCCACGGTGCAGCGCGGCGACCGGGTCAAGGGCCCTGTCAAGTCGATCACCGACTTCGGCGTGTTCGTGGGTCTTGCCGCCGGCATCGACGGCCTGGTGCACCTCTCCGACCTGTCGTGGAACGAACCCGGCGAAACCGCGGTTCGCAACTACAAGAAGGGCCAGGACGTGGAGGCGATCGTGCTGGCGGTCGACGTCGACCGCGAGCGCATCTCGCTCGGCATCAAGCAGCTCGACAGCGATCCGTTCACCAGCTACAGCTCGGTCAACGACCGTGGTGCCCTGGTCACCGGCAAGGTCAAGACGGTCGACGCGCGCGGCGCCGAGATCCAGCTCAACGACGACATCACCGGCTACCTGCGCGCTTCCGAGATCAGCCGCGACCGTGTCGAAGACGCGCGCAACGTGCTGAAGGAAGGCGACGAAGTCAACGCCATGATCATCAACGTCGACCGCAAGGCGCGGTCGATCCAGCTCTCGATCAAGGCCAAGGACAACGCCGACCAGCAGGAAGCGATGCAGCGTCTCTCGCAGACCAGCGAGCGCGAGAACGCGGGGACGACGAGCCTGGGCGCCTTGCTGCGCGCGAAGCTCGACAACAAGAGCGAGTAGGCGCGCTGCTTTGCCGCTGACGGCGGGATCCTTCGCTTCGCTCAGGTTGACGAGGTCTTCAGAGTGACGCGTTCCGACCTCGTGATCCAGCTGGCCGAGCGATTCGGCCAGCTGACTCATCGCGACACCGAGTTCGCCGTCAAGACGATCCTCGACGCGATGGCCTCGGCCTTGTCGCGCGGCCATCGCATCGAGATCCGCGGCTTCGGCAGCTTCTCGATCAACCGGCGGCCGCCGCGGGTGGGGCGCAATCCGCGCTCGGGCGAGCAGGTCGTGATCTCGGAAAAGCTCGTGCCGCATTTCAAGCCCGGCAAGGCGCTGCGCGAAGCGGTCGATGCGCGCGTCGGCGCGATGCACAACGAGCAGGACGCGGCGTCCGACGCGGCGCGCGTCGCGGCCGCCGACTGAACGATTGCGGGGCGCGACACGATGCGCACGCTCGTCTGGCTGGTCCGCGCCGCCGTCTTCTTCACCCTCTTCGCGTTCGCGCTGAACAACCAGCACGACTCGAGCATCCACTGGTTCTTCGGCCAGGAGTGGCGCGCACCGATGGTCTTCATCGTCCTCGCCGCGTTCGGCCTCGGCTGCGCCTTCGGCATCTTCGCGATGGTGCCGAGCTGGTGGCGGCACCGGCGCATCGCGCGTCGCGAGGTCGCCCGCGCACCCGCGCCGGTCGTGGCGCCGCCGGTCACCGTGGGCGGCGTCGAGTCCGGCCTGCCGCATCCGCCGCGCGATGGACTTTGAGCTGCAGTGGCTGCTGTGGGCGCTGCCGCTCGCCTTCGCGCTCGGTTGGGTTGCTTCGCGCCTCGACGTGCGCCAGTGGAAGCGTGAGCAGAAGGACTCGCCCAAGGTCTACTACAAGGGCCTGAGCCATCTGCTCAACGAGCAGCACGACAAGGCGATCGACGCCTTCATCGAAGCGGTGCAGCAGGACCCCGACACCTCGGATCTGCACTTCGCGCTTGGCAACCTGTTTCGCCGGCGCGGCGAATACGAGCGCGCGGTGCGCGTGCACCAGCACCTGCTAGGTCGCGCCGACCTGCCGAACAGCGACCGCGACCGTGCCCAGCATGCCTTGGCCCAGGACTACATGAAGGCTGGCCTGTTCGACCGCGCCGAGGAAGCGTACACAGCGCTCGCCGGCACGAGCTTCGACACCGAGGCGCGACTGGCCTTGCTCGACTTGCACGAGCGCGCGCGTGACTGGCGCGCCGCCGTCGAGATCGGCCGCCAGCTCGAGACGAGCGGCACGGGCTCGTTCGCATCGCGCATCGCGCACTACTGGTGCGAGCTGGTGCTGGAGGCCGATGCCGCGCATCAGACCGAAGCGGCCGATGCCGCGCTCGCCGAAGCGCGCGAGGTCGCGCCGCGCGACGCCCGCCCGCTCGTCGTCGCCGGCGAGCGAGCCGCGGCGCGCGGCGGCCACGCCGAGGCGCTGCGCCTCTGGAACACTCTGATGACGGTGCAGCCCGCCGCCTTCAACCTCGTCGCCAGACGCTATGCGGCAAGCGCCCGCGCCGCGGAAGAGGAAGCCTGGGCGCTCGAGCGACTGGCTGCGCTATACGACCAGGCGCCCACCATCGACCTGCTCGAAACGATCGCCTCGCTGCAGGCCGATCCGGCAGCACGACAGTCGCTCCTCGTTGCGCACCTGCGCGAGCATCCGACCATGGCGGCAGCGCAGGCGGTGCTCGCGCCGCGCGCGTTTGCTGACTCTTCGGAATCCACTGCGTCGTCCGCCCTCCCCGCCGCCCTCCCCGCCGCCGAGACGAGCGCCGTGCGCGAGGCCGTGCGGCGCGCCGCCAAGCCCTTGCATCGCTACCGCTGCGCGGCGTGCGGCTTCGAGGCCGAGCACTATTTCTGGCAATGTCCTGGCTGCCTCGGCTGGGACACGTATCCGCCGCGCCGGCTGGAAGATCTATGACTGCTGCTCCCGTCCCCAGCCGCGAACGACTTGCCGCCGCGCGGGTCCTCGTCGTCGGAGATTCCATGCTCGACCGCTACTGGTTCGGTGCCGTCGACCGCATCTCACCGGAGGCGCCCGTACCGGTAGTGCGCGTCAACCCCGGCAAGGAGCAGGAGCGGCTCGGCGGCGCCGCCAACGTCGCCTGGAATATCCAGTCGCTCGGTGCGCGCGCCAGCCTGCTCACCGCCATCGGCGACGACGAGCACGGTCATCGGCTCGAGGCCTTGCTCGCGAAGACGGGCATCGAGTCGCTGTTCAAGAAGGACCCCCGCCTGACGACCACGGTGAAGCTGCGCATCATCGGCCGGTCGCAGCAGCTTCTGCGCGTCGATTTCGAGGAGGAGCCCGACCATGAGGTGCTTCATGACATGCTTGCGCTGTACGAGGGCGCTTTGACAGTCTCGAACGCGGTGCTGTTTTCCGATTACGGCAAGGGCGGGCTGACGCACATCCCGGACATGATCGAGGCCGCACGCACGCAAGGCCGCGCCGTCCTGGTCGATCCCAAAGGCAGCGACTACCGCCGCTATGAGGGTGCGGCGGTCATCACGCCCAACCGGAACGAGCTGGCGCAAGTGATAGGCGCATGGACGAGCGAAGCGCAGTTGCACGAGCGCGCGCAGACGCTGCGCAAGTCGCTCGGCATCAGTGCGCTGCTTCTCACGCGATCCGAAGAAGGCATGTCGCTGTTCGACGACGCCGGCCACCTTCAGGTGCCGGCCGAAGCGCGCGAAGTGTTCGACGTCACCGGCGCCGGCGACACCGTGATCGCCACCCTGGCCGCCCTGCTCGCCTGCGGGCTCGGCGTGCGCGAGGCGATGCCTTTCGCCAATCGCGCCGGCGGCATCGTCGTCGGCAAGTTCGGCACGGCGAGCGTCGGCTACGACGAGTTGTTCGCCGACGCCGGGAGGCCGTCGTGAGAGTCGTCGTCACCGGCGCTGCGGGAATGATCGGCGCCAATCTCGTGCACGGGCTGAACGCGATCGGCATCGACGACGTCATCGCCGTCGACGACCTGAGCGACGGCGCCAAGTTTCGCAACCTGCTCGGCGCCTCGATCAGCGACTACTTCGACCACCGCGACTTCTATGCCCGCTTCGCCGCCGGCGAGCTCGGCCAGGTCGATTGCGTATTCCACGAGGGCGCCTGCTCCGACACCATGGAGCAGGACGGTCGGCTCATGCTCGACCTCAACTACCGCGCCTCGAAGACCTTGCTCGATGCCTGCCAGGCGCAAAGCGTGCGGCTGCTCTATGCGTCGTCGGCGGCGACCTACGGCGGCTCGGCGTCGTTTCGCGAAGAGCCCGAGTTCGAGCGCCCGCTCAACGTCTACGGCTGGTCGAAGCTGCTCTTCGACCAGGTCGTGCGCCGCTCCCTGCCCGCCGCGACATTGCAGATCGCCGGCTTTCGCTACTTCAACGTCTACGGTCCGCGCGAGCAGCACAAGGGCCGCATGGCCTCGGTCGCCTTCCATACCTTCAACGAATGGAAGGCAACCGGCCGCGTCAAGCTTTTCGGTGAGTACGGCGGCTACGCGGCCGGCGATCAGCGCCGCGACTTCGTCGCCGTAAACGATGTCGTCGATGTCAACCTCTGGTTTCTCGAGCATCCCGAGGCAAGCGGAATCTTCAACCTGGGCAGCGGTCGGGCCCAGCCATTCAACGACGTCGCCGCCGCCGTCGTCAACGCCTGCCGCGCCTCCGAGGGTGCGGCCGCAGAGCCGCTCGCGACACTCGTCCAGTCGGGCTTCGTCGAGTACATCGACTTTCCAGCGGCGCTGGTCGGCAAGTACCAGTGCTTCACCGAGGCCGACCTCGGTCGCCTTCGCGCCACGGGCTGCGACCACGTCTTCGCCGATGTGGCGACCGGCGTCGCCGACTACGTCGCCTGGCTGCAAGAGCAGGCCTGAGCGAACTTCGGTCCGGCGCCGGTCAACGCCGCCCCGGCAACGCCCGTTAGGTTGAAGCGCAGACCGGGCCGACTGCCCGGTCGCCGGCAATGCCCGCCAGCGGCGGCCATACACAACCTCCAGGAGTTCTCGAATGTTCAAGAAATTCATCGTCGCGCTTGCCGCGCTCATCGCGGCCACGGCCTTCGCGGCGGTCGACGCCAACAAGGCGACCCAGGCCGAACTCGAAGCGATCAAGGGCATCGGCCCGGTCATCTCGACGCTGATCGTCAACGAGCGCAAGAAGGGCGATTTCAAGGACTGGAACGACCTGGTCGTGCGCGTCAAGGGCGTCGGCGACAAGAGCGCCGGGAAGTTCTCCGAAGGCGGCCTGACCGTCAACGGCGCCACCTTCACCGGCGCGCCGATGAAGGCACCGGCCAAGACCGAAGCGCCCGTCACCGCCAAAGCAGCGTCGGCCGTCAAGGGCGCGGCGTCGGCCACCAAGGTCGCGGTCGAGAAGGCGGCTTCCGCCACCAAGGCGACGGCTTCCAAGGCCGCCTCCGCCGTCAAGAGCGGCGCGTCGACGGTCGCGACCAACGCCAAGGAAGAAAAGGATGCCTTGAAGGAAAGCGTCAAGGAAGCGAAGGACAAGCGCGCCGAGAAGAAAGCCGAAGCGGCCAGCGCTGCGAAGAAGTAAGACACTTCCCGCGTTCGCCCTCGGGGCTTCGATCGCAGTGCACTGCGATCGAAGCCCCGAATTCATTGCGTCGGCGCGACCTTCGGACCCCAGCCGAAGAAGGCAAGCACTTCGTCGCGCCGCGCCATCGTGTCGTGTACGCCGAGGGCGATGAGTTCGCGCGTGTAGGGCGCCTCGAAGAGCAGGTAGCTGGCCAGCGCGGCACCGCGCGCATCGTCGCCGCGGCCGGAGACGCCCAGACCGCCCAGCATGGCGCGGATCGGCAGCGGCAGGCTGCTCAGATGCCTGGACGCGATGTCGTCGAGGCGCTGGCTCGGCGCGATCACCAGCACCTCGATCGGCTTCAGGCTGGTCTCCGCGCGCGAGCGTGGCGGCAGCAGCGCGAGCGTGGCGTTGATGCGCTGGAGGCGCTCGACGTCGACGGCGAGCGCGTCGAGAAAGATGTTCGACAGCGCATGTCCGGCGATCTGCGCCAGATTCGGATACTCGCTGCTCGACGGGCGCTCGCCCGGCGGCTCGTGCATGCGCCCGGCGCCGACGACGAGGATGCGCTCGGCGCCCAGATGCACCGCAGGCGAGATCGGTGCGGCCTGGCGCATCGAGCCGTCGCCGCAATACTCCGAGTGGCCATCGATGTCGAGCGCCACCGCCGGAAAGACGAAGGGGATCGCCGACGAGGCGAGCAGGTGCGCCACGGTGATCGGCGCGCGAACGGCGAGCCGTTGCGATCGCGTCCACGGCAGGATGTCGACCATCGCGTCGTAGAAGGTCACATGCAGCCCCGAGCCGTAGCTCGACGCGGTGACGGCGAGCGCGTGCAGGTGGCCCTGCTTCATCACCTGGTGCAATCGCTCGGTGCTGACGAGACGGCCGAGCAGGGTCTCGAGCGGCTTGTTGTCGAGCAGCGAGCGCGGCCGGGCGCGGCGCCAGCGTGCGATCACCCAGCCGATCGACATCATGGTGAGCCAGCGCGCGCCAGTGCGGATGACGCCGATCGAATCGGAGCGGTAGACCTGCTCGGCGCGAAAGTTTTCCCAGACCTCGCAGATGCCGGCGACGGCGCCGTCGAAGTCGTCGGCCCGGCAGGCCAGCGCGGCGGCGTTGATGGCGCCGGCCGAGGTGCCGGCGATCACGGGGAAGGGATTACCGGTGCTCGTCGCGCCGGCTTCGCGTCGTACCTGCGCGATCGCCTTCAGCACGCCGACCTGGTAGGCAGCCCGTGCGCCGCCGCCGGTGAGGACGAGGCCGGTGAGCAGCGCGTTGTCGGTCATCGGCGAAGGCACTGCGGCGCGATCAGTCGTAGACGACGACGGCGTGACCGTGCGTGGCCGCTGCGTTCCAGCGCGCCAGCGCGGCCTCGGAAGGATAGAAGCGCGCCGAGTCGCCGAGGTCGATCTCGCCGCTCGCGTGCTCGCGCAGCAGCGCGAGGCGAACGGCCAGGCCGAGCGGCGATTCGCCATGCTCGGTGACGATGCGGCGCGACGGAAACTCGCGCAGCACTTCGGCGACTGGCGGCACGCTGCCGTTGACCTCGACGCGCAGGTACTTGCCGAAGCGGCAGCGCGCCGCGGCAAGGTCCCAGACGCTTTGCACGTTGAGCCGAACGCCGCCCGAGAACCGATCGGGCTGGACCTTGCCCTGCACGATGACGAGCTCGTCGTCCTTCAGCAGATCACGGTTGGCGTTGAGCAGCTCCTCGTGCGCGACGGCCTCCATCGCCTCGCTGCCGTCGTCGAGCTTGAAGATGGCGACGCGGCCACGCTGCCCGTTGACGACGCGCAGGTCGGAGACGATGCCGGCAAGCAGCATGACTTCGCGACTGTCGATCACGTCGGCAAGCTTGATCTTGGCGAAGCGCCTGACCTCGGCCGCGCTCTGGTCGAACAAATGGCCCGAGAGATAGAAGCCGAGCGCAGCCTTCTCGAGCGTGAGCCGCTCCTTGATGCTCCACGGCGCGGCCGGCACGAGCGCCGGCTCTTGCGTGCTGGCGCCGTGCGTGTCGCCGGCGTCGGCACCGAAGTCGAAAAGGCCGCCCTGATCCGCATGCGCGGCCTGCGTGTCGGCCCAGTCGAGGGCCAGTCCGACGCTGGCGAGCAGGCTCGAGCGCTCGCCGCCGAGCGCGTCGAAGGCGCCCGACTTGATGAGCGCCTCGACGACGCGCCGGTTGATGCGGCCACGGTCGACGCGGGCACAGAAGTCGAACAGGCTGGTGAACTCGCCACTGGTTCCGGAGGGACCGCTTCCGGTCCCGTCTCGCGCCGCGACGATGGCCTCGATCGCACCCTGGCCCGTTCCTTTGACGGCACCGAGCCCATAGCGGACGACCCGCTCCGAGACCGGCTCGAAGCGATAGGTGCCGGCGTTGATGTCGGGCGGCGCGATCGTCACGCCGAAGGTTCGGGCGTCGACGAGCAGGGCCTTCAGCTTGTCGCTGTTGTCGAGCTCGACCGTCATGTTGGCAGCGAAGAACTCGGCCGCGTAGTGAACCTTGATCCACGCCGTGTGATAGGCGAGCAGCGAGTAGGCCGCGGCGTGCGACTTGTTGAAGCCGTAGCCGGCGAACTTCAGCATCAGCGAGAACACTTCGTCGGCGACTTCGACCGGGATCTCCTTCTTCGCCGCGCCCTCGCGGAAGATGGCCCGGTGCTTGGCCATCTCGTCGAGCTTCTTCTTGCCCATGGCGCGGCGCAGCAGGTCGGCGCCGCCGAGCGAGTAGCCGCCCATCAGGCGGGCCGCCTCCATCACCTGCTCCTGGTAGACCATGATCCCGTAGGTCTCGCCGAGCACGCGCTCGAGCAAGGGGTGCGGATAGGTCACCGTCTCCTTGCCGTTCTTGCGCAGGCAAAAGCTCGGGATGTTCTCCATCGGCCCCGGCCGGAACATGGCGTTGAGAGCGATCAGGTCCTCGAGCCGCGTCGGCTTGGCTTCGCGCAGCATGCGCTGCATGCCGCCGCTTTCGAACTGGAACACCGACTCGGTGCGTCCCTCGGAGAATATGGCGTAGACCTTGGCGTCGTCGAGCGGCAGCTTGTCGTAGTCGAAGCCGGCGCGCTCGGGATGGCGGGCAACGATGAAGTCCTTGGCCAGCTCGAGGATGGTCAGCGTGGCGAGGCCGAGAAAGTCGAACTTGACGAGGCCAATCGCCTCGACGTCGTCCTTGTCGAACTGGCTCACTGCGCTCTCGCTGCCCGGCTGCATGTAGAGCGGGCAGAAGTCGGTGATGCGGCCCGGCGCGATGAGCACGCCGCCGGCATGCATGCCGACGTTGCGCACGATGCCCTCGACGCGCTCGGCCAGCGCCAGCAGCTCGGCAACCTCGACCTCGTTCTTCTCGCGTTGCTCGATCTCCGGGGCTTCACGGCGGGCGTAGATGACGCCGCCGTCGTCGGCCTTCTCGCCGTCTTCGCCGCGCGGCGGCGGCCGGCGCAAGGTCACTGTCTTGCCGGGCGGCGCCGGCACGAGCTTGGCCACCGAGTCGACGTGGCCGTAGCTCATGCCCAGCACGCGGCCGATGTCGCGCAGCGCAGCCTTCGCCGCCATCGTGCCGAAGGTGGCGATCTGGCTCACCGCGTCGCGCCCGTACTTGGCCTTGACGTAGTCGATGACGCGGTCGCGGTTGGCCTGGCAGAAGTCGATGTCGAAGTCGGGCATCGAGACCCGCTCCGGGTTCAGGAAGCGCTCGAACAGCAGGCCGTAGCGCAGCGGATCGAGGCCGGTGATGTTGAGCGAATACGCGACCAGCGAGCCGGCGCCCGAGCCCCTCCCCGGTCCGACCGGACAGCCGTTGGCGCGCGCCCAGTTGATGAAGTCGGCAACGATCAGGAAGTAGCCGGGAAAGCCCATCTTCAGGATCGTCTCGATCTCGAAGTCGAGCCGCGTTTCGTACCGCAGGCGCTCCTGCTCGCGCGCCGCCGTGTCGGGATAGAGCTGGCCCAGACGGACCTCGAGTCCTTCGTGCGAGGCGATGCGGAAATACTCAGCCATCGGCACGGTGACGTCGTCGACGCACGGTGTTGCAAAGTCCGGAAGCTGCGGCTTGCCGAGCACGAGCTCGAGGTTGCAGCGCCTGGCGATTTCGACGCTGTTGGCGAGCGCGCTCGGCAGGTCGGCGAAGAGCGCCTCCATCTGTGCCTGCGACTTGAAATACTGCTCCCGGCTGAAGCGCCTGATGCGCTTCGGATTGGCGAGCATCTCGCCCTCCGCGACGCAGACGCGCGCGTCGTGCGCCTCGTGGTCGTCGGGGCCGAGAAACTGCACGCCGTGCGTCGCCACCACCGGCAAACGCAAGGTCGCGGCCAGCTCGACGGCGCCGCGCAACTGCGCTTCGCATCCGGGCATGCCGTTGCGCTGCACCTCGATGTAGAAGCGGTTACCGAACACGCCACGCGCCCGCTCGGCGAGCGCTCGCGCCCGTGGCGTATCGCCGGCCGCAAGCGCCTGTCCGATCGCGCCGCTCTCCGCGCCCGAGAGCACGATCAGGCCGTCGTGGCACTCGGCGAGCCACTCCCATTTGATCAATGCATGGCCGCGTTCGGCATTGCGCAGCCAGCCGCGCGAAAGCAGGTCGCAGCAGTTGAGATAGCCCTCGCGGTTCTGCGCCAGCACGAGAAGGTGGCTGGCCTGGCGTTCGCCGCCCTCGGGCTCGAGGCACAACTCGGCACCGATGATCGGCTTGACGCCGACAGCGCGCGCAGCGCTGTAGAACTTGACCGCGCCGAACAAATTGCTCAGGTCGGTGATGGCGAGGGCGCCTTGCCCGTCCGCGGCCGCAGCAGCCACCGCTTCGTCGATGCGCAAGGTTCCATCGGAAACCGAATATTCGGTGTGAACGCGCAGGTGAACGAAAGACATGCTGGCATTCTAGAGAGGCCGCAACCCTGCGACAGACGCAGACACGCGACTTCCGTTAGGCTTGCCGACCGCGGGGGAATAAACGATGAGCAACGCCACTCCGAAGGCGAGCCCGCTCGGCCGCACGAGTTCGCTGGCCGACCGGTATGCAAGCGTCCGGCAGGCCAGCCTGGTGCTAGCCGCGCCGCTCTCCGCTGAGGACTGCCAACTGCAGTCGATGCCCGATGCCAGCCCCACGAAGTGGCATCTCGCGCACATCACGTGGTTCTTCGAGACCTTCGCGCTCGAGCGCTTCGAGCCCGGCTTCAGGCCTTTTGATTCCGCCTTTCGAGTTCTCTTCAACAGCTACTACCAGGGCGTGGGCGAGCAGTTCCCGCGCGCTCGTCGCGGCATGATCGCGCGGCCCACGCTGGTCGACGTCAAGCGCTATCGCGCGCAGATCGACGAGCGCATGCTGGCGCTGATCGATGCGCGCCAGGGCGATGCCGAGATCGAAGCGCTGGTCACCCTCGGCCTGCAGCACGAGCAGCAGCACCAGGAACTGCTGCTCACCGACATCAAGCACGCGCTGGCGGTCAATCCGGCCTCGGCTGCCTACGCGAGACGCTGGCCGATGGCCCAAGTGCAGCCGCAGCCCATGCGCTGGTTCGGCTACGAGGGCGGCCTCGTCCAGCTCGGCCACGACGCCGCCCTCGACGGCGACTTCTGCTTCGACAACGAGACGCCGCGTCATCCGGCGTACGCCGCGCCGTTCGAGATCGCGTCGCGGCCCGCGACCTACGGCGACTTTCTCGCCTTCATCGACGACGACGGCTATGCACGTCCCGAGCTCTGGCTCTCGATGGGCTGGGACTGGGTCCAGTCGGAGCGGCGCAGCGCACCGCTCTACTGGCTGCACGACGGCGCGCGCTGGCTCAGCCATACGCTGCAGGGCACGGTCGAGATCGACACGCACACGCCGGTCTGTCACCTCAGTTATTTCGAGGCCGACGCGTTCGCCCGCTGGTCGGGCGCGCGCCTGCCGACCGAACTCGAATGGGAGCACGCGGCGCGCGCTCTGCGGGTGCCCGTCGTCGGCAACTTCGCCGACCGCGGCGCTTTCCATCCGATGCCGCAAACGGCTGTGGTCGGCGATGAGCCGGTGCAGATGTTCGGCGACGTCTGGGAGTGGACGCACTCGGCCTATCTCGGCTACCCCGGCTACCGTCCGCTTCCCGGTGCCGTGGGCGAATACAACGGCAAGTTCATGTGCAACCAGTTCGTGCTGCGCGGCGGTTCGTGCGCGACACCCGCGGGTCACGTGCGGGCAAGCTATCGCAACTTCTTCCCGCCCGATGCGCAATGGCAGTTCAGCGGTTTGCGTCTGGCGAGAAACGGTTGAGCGCCATGCCTATGACATCAGCACGCCGAGCACGTCGGAATTGAACTCGCGCCGGTAGAGGATGTAGACGACGCCAGCGGTCGCGGCCATGAAAACGAGCGGCGAGAAGAACCAGCCGATCGCCGCGAACGAGAAGTAGTAGCCGCGCAGGCCGTCGTTGAAGGTCTCCGCCGCCATGCCGACGACGCGGCCCGCCTTGTCGGCGAAGGCTTCGCGCGACAGGTCCTCCTCGATGAAGAGCTTGGCCTCCGGTGCCGCGGCGACGAGCAGCGCGCCGAAGGTGTACTGGCGCATCGACCAGGTGAAGCGGAAGAAGGCGTAGACGAAGATCGCGAGCAGAAGCATGAGCTTCAGGTCGAACACCAGGCCGCTGGTGCGCGCCGCGAACGGCAGCTCGCGCGCCAGCTCGCTCGCCTTGTCGGCGGTGCCGAGCACGGCGAGCAATCCGCCGATGATGAGGATGGTCGTCGAGGCGAAGAACGACGGGCTGGTCGACAGGTTCTGGATGACCACGCCGTCGATGACGCGAACCTCGCGGTACGTCGTTTGCAGCATCCATTGGCGTCGCACCCGATTGGTCGTGGCCAGCAACGAGGGCTGCTTGCCGACGCGGCGCCGGGCGAAGATCGCGTAGCCTGTCCACGCCAGAAAGAACAGAACCAGCGCGACCCAGTCGACCCACGGAAGGAGCGCCATCGCGCGGAGCGAAATGTCCATGGCCGCACTGTAACAAGCGTCCAGCGCGCCGCAGCGCGCTGGACACGAGCCCGCATCAGGCGATCGAGTGCCGACCGCGCGTGCCGGCGCGCTGGCTCGAGCGGCCATCGAAGGCGATCGAGCCCGGCCCGAAGGCAGCGACCATCAGCATGCCGCCGGCGACGGTGATGTTCTTCCAGAAGTTGAGGTACTGCTCCATGTACGAGGCTTGTTCGGCATCCCAGTAGTTGTGGAAGATGACGGCGGCGAGGATCGAGAAGCCGGCAAGCGCGAAGCCCGCCCAGCGTGCGAACAGGCCGAAGACGAGCATCAGTCCGCCGCCCAGCTCGACGGCGATCGTCAGCGCCGCGAGCACCGCGGGAAGGGGCAAGCCTTTGGACGCGATGTAGCCCGCCGTCCCTTCGAAGCCCATGACCTTTTCGAAGCCCGACATGACGAACATCAGGCCGAGCAGGATGCGGCCGACGAGGGCCACCTGGTTCTGGTATTGCATTCGAGATTCCTCTTTCAGGTTGGTTGAAGACAGTGAAATTCAGGCGAGGTCGAAGACCAGCACCTCTGCGTCGGCGCCGCGGTCGATGCGCAGGCGCGATTCCTGTTGCAGTCCTGCGGCATCTCCCGTGCCCAAGCGTTGGCCGTTGACTTCGACCTCGCCACGCACGACCTGCACCCAGGCCCTGCGCTTCGGGTCGAGCGGCAACTCGGCCGACTCGTCGCCGTCGAACAGGCCGGCCGAGATGGAGGCGTCGGCGTGAATGGCCAGCGACCCGTCGCGCCCGTCAGGCGAAGCGACGAGCCTGAGCTTGCCGCGCTTGCCTTGAGCGTCGAAATGCTTTTGCTCGTAGCTCGCCGGCAGGCCGCGCTCGCTGGGTTCGATCCAGATCTGCAGGAAGTGCGTCGTCGCGTCGGGCGCGTGGTTGAACTCGCTGTGCTGGACGCCGCGGCCGGCACTCATGCGCTGCACGTCGCCGGGCCGGATCACGCCGCTCGGCGCGCCCTTGGCCTGGCCTGTGCCCATGCTGTCCTTGTGCGCCAGCTCGCCCTCGAGCACGTAGCTCACGATCTCCATGTCGCGATGGCCGTGCGTGCCGAAGCCGCTGCCGGGGGTGATGCGGTCTTCGTTGATGACGCGCAGGTTGCCGAATCCCATGTGCGCGGGATCGTGATAGTCGGCGAACGAGAACGTATGGCAGCTCTTCAACCAGCCATGGTCGGCATAGCCGCGGTCGGACGATTTGCGAAGCGTGATCATTGCATTGCTCTTGTTTTCGAGGCTTTCAATGTAGGGACGAGCGCGGCCCGCGTGGCGGCGCTGCGTTGATGGCGTCGTTCAAATAAGATGAATGCTTGCGCCGACGGCATCTCCGGGTGCCGATGGCGTCGAACTCGAGGCGACACGTCAGCCGCAAGCACCACGTACCCCCATGACCGATGCCCGCAGTGCCCTCACGCCCGATGCCCTGATGATGATGGACGCCATCGCCCGAAGCGGCAGCTTCGCGGCGGCGGCGCGCGAGCTCGGCAAGGTCCCGTCAGCGCTGACCTACAGCGTGCGCCAGCTCGAAGACGCGCTCGACGTGCTGCTCTTCGATCGCCGCTCGCGCCAGGCCACGCTCACCGCCGCGGGTCAGGAGTTGCTCGACGAAGGACGCCGCCTGCTCGAGGAGATCGACGCCGTCGCCAACCGCGTCAAGCGCGTCGCCACCGGCTGGGAGACGCAGTTGAGCATCGCCGTCGACGACGTGATCTCGCGCTCGACGATGCTCGAGTTGTGCGAATCGTTCTACGCCTGCTCGGCGACGCTGGCACGAACGCCGCCGGCGTCGCGCGCTCCTGGCGCGGCGGGCGTCGCCATGCCGCCGGCGACGCGGCTTCGCTTGCGCGCCGAAGTGATGGCGGGCACCTGGGAGGCTCTGGTCACTGGCCAGGCCGACCTCGCGATCGGCGTCATGAGCAACCGCGAAGTGCCGAGCGGCGTCAGCGTCAAGGACCTCGGTCCCCTGCCCTTCGTCTTCGCCGTCGCGCCGCATCACGCTCTCGCCGCAGCCAGCGAGCCGCTATCCGACGCCGAGTTGATCCGCCATCGTGCCATCGCCGTCGCCGACTCGGCGCATCGGCTCACGCCGGTGACCGTCAACCTGCTGCCGGGGCAAGACGTGCTGACGGTGAGCGACATGCGCGCCAAGATCGACGCCTTGCTGCGCTCGCTCGGTTGCGGCTTCGTTCCCGAGCCGATGGTGCGCGACCATATCGCCGCCGGGCGCCTCATGGTAAAGCGCGTGCAGCGCGATCGGCTCGAAGGACGCTTCGGCTACGCCTGGCGCACGCCGGCCGCGCCACGCCGAGGGACGGCGAAGAAGTCGCCGCCGGGTCTTGCCCTGCGCTGGTGGCTCGAACAGCTCGAAAGCCCGACGACCCGCAAGGCGCTGCTCGACCGGCATGGCAGTCGGGTCGGCGAGCGGATCAAGTGACGGCCGGCGCGGGCGCGGGCGCGCACACGGCGTGAACAGCCGCTACGTCGGACGCTTTGCGCCCTCGCCGAGCGGAGCGCTGCACGCCGGCTCGCTGGTCGCGGCGCTCGCCTCTTGGCTCGACGCGCGGGCCCATGACGGGCGCTGGCTGGTTCGCATCGAGGACCTCGACACGCCGCGCAACGTCGACGGCGCGGCCGAGTTGATCCTCGGCCAGCTCCATCGCTGCAGACTCCACGCCGACGAAGCGCCGATCCGCCAATCGGCCCGCACTTCGCTCTACGCGCAGGCCCTCGAGAGCCTGCTCGCGGCCAACCTGGCCTACCCCTGCGGCTGCAGCCGGCGCGACCTCGCCCTTGCCGGCGCGCCGGACGGGGCCGCGCATCATCGTCATGCGGAGCGCATCTACCCGGGCACCTGCCGCGACGGCCTGCACGGCAAGGAGGCGCGATCGATCCGCCTGCGCACCGGCGGCGCAGGCAGCTTCGGCGGAATCGTCGAATGGAGCGATCGGCGCCTCGGAGCCATGCGACAAGACGTTGCCGCCGAGGTCGGCGACTTCGTGCTGAAGCGTGCCGACGGCGTGTGGGCCTACCAGCTCGCCGTCGTCGTCGACGACGCCGCACAGGGGGTCACCGACGTCGTGCGCGGCGAGGATCTGGCCAGCAACACGGCGCGGCAGATCCTGCTGCAGCGCCTTCTCGGCCTGCCGACGCCGCGCTATCTGCACACGCCGCTGGTGCTTGCCGCCAGTGGCGACAAGCTTTCCAAGCAGACCGGGGCCGTGCCGCTGGCCCTCGACGATCCGCTCGCCGCGCTTCGTACGGCGGGCGGCGTTCTCGGACTCGCGGCCCAGGGCACGGGCCTTGCTGAATGGCTCGCGTCGGCGGTCGCGGATTGGCGACGCCGCTGGCCGCTGCCCTGACCACCGCGCACGTCGTCGTCGGCTGGCATCATTCGTGGTTTCGCCAACCCGAAAGCTCTCCTCCATGCAAACGACTCCTTCCGGCCTCCAATATGACGACACCATCGCCGGCACCGGCAAGCGCGCCGAAGCCGGCGTGCCGGTATCGGTGCATTACACGGGCTGGCTGTACGAGAACGGCGTCAAGGGCGACAAGTTCGATTCGAGCAAGGAACGCAACGATCCCTTCGAGTTCGACCTCGGTGCCGGGCGCGTCATCAAGGGCTGGGACGAAGGCGTGCAAGGCATGCTGGAAGGCGGCACGCGCGTGCTCGTCATTCCACCCGAGCTTGGCTACGGCGCGCGCGGTGCCGGCGGCGTGATCCCGCCGAACGCGACGCTGATGTTCGAAGTCGAGCTGCTGCGCGCCTGAGAATCCGCGAGGCCGCACCATGCCGGTTCGCTACGACATCGTCCACACGACGGTCTACCGCTATCGCCAGCCGGTGACCTTCGGCGAGCACCGGGTGATGTTCCGGCCGCGCGACAGCCACGACCTGCGCGTGCTCGCCACCGACCTCGACGTGAGCCCTGATGCCGACGTGCGCATGATCCAGGACCCGCTGTCGAACTCGGTGGCGCTGGTGCAGCCGCTCGAGAAGGCCGACACGCTGCAGATCGTCTGCAGCTTCTCGATCGAGCATGCGCATTCGATGAACCTCGAGCTGCCGCTCTCGCCGAGCGCCGAGATCTTTCCCTTCGCCTACACGCTCGAGGAGCGCTACGACCTCGAGCACTATCTGCGCCCCTACCACGACGACCCGGACGGCCTGCTCACGTCCTGGGCGCGCCAGTTCATGCGCACCGACGGGCCGACCGGAACGCGCGCGCTGCTGATCGCGATGAACCAGAACATCCGGGAAAAATTCAGGTATCTGGCGCGCGACGAGGAAGGCACGCAGCAGCCGCTAGAGACGCTCGAGCTCGGCAGCGGCTCGTGTCGTGACTTCGCCCTGCTGATGATGGAAGCGGCACGACGCCTGGGCGTGGCGACGCGCTTCGTCTCGGGCTATCTCTACGACCCGGCGCTCGACGGCGGCGACGACGTCGGTCGCACGGTCGGCGCGGGCTACACGCACGCCTGGCTCCAAGCCTATCTGCCGGGTGCCGGCTGGGTGCCTTTCGATCCGACCAACAACCTGCTCGGCGGCACGCAACTCATCCGCGTCGGCGTCGCCCGCGATCCTTCGCAAGCGGCGCCGATCTCCGGAAGCTGGTTCGGCGAGACCGGCGACTATCTCGGCATGGACGTGTCGGTCACCGTGCAGCGGCGCTGAAAAGAAAACGCCGCCTCGAGGGCGGCGTTCAATGTGATCAAGCTCGCGTCAGCGGGCGAAACCACCCGGACGCGGGCGCGCGGGCGGCTTGCCACGTGCCTTGAAGGGCGCGGGGCCGGGCCGAGCCGGCCCGCGACGCTCGTCGCGAACAGGCAAGGCGCGATCGAAAGGATTGCCGCGCGCTGCGGCACGGGCCGGGCCGTCGCTGCCGCGGTGCTCGACCGGGCGACGCGGATCGGCGCGGCGCGGCGCGCGATCGGGCGCGCGCGAGGCGGGTCCGCTCGCGTGCATCTTCGGCGCCGGCGACTTGGGCTCGAGGCCGCCGATCGTCGCGACCGGAATCGCCTGCGTCGTGAACTGCTGGATGCGGCGGATCATGCCCGTGTCCATGCGCTCGGCCAGCGTCACCGCCAGGCCGTTGACACCGGCGCGTCCGGTGCGGCCGATGCGGTGCACGTAGTCTTCCGGCTTCATCGGCAGGCCGTAGTTGACGACGTGGCTGATCGTGCGCACATCGATGCCGCGCGCCGCGACGTCGGTGGCGACGAGGATCTTGAGCTTGCGGTCGCGCAGGCCTTGCAACACGCGATTGCGCCGCCCTTGCGGATGGCCGCCGTGAAGCGAGGCGACGTGGTGGCCCATGTCGGCCAGGCGGTCGGCCAGCCAGTCGGCGTCGCGCTGCGTGCTCGTGAAGACGAGCGCCTGTTCCATCTCGCGCTGCGTCAGGATGTGGTCGAGCAGCGCGTTCTTGTGCGCGGCGTTGTCGGCCCAGTGCAGGCGCTGCTCGATGTTGGCGTGCGTGTCGGTGTGCGAGGCGACCTCGACCTTCTGCGGGTCGCGCAGCAGGCTCCTCGCCAGGCCGCCGACGTTGCCGAGGAAGGTGGCGCTGTACATCACCGTCTGGCGCGCCTTCGGCACGTGATCGGCGATGGTGCGGATGTCGTCGATGAAGCCCATGTCGAGCATGCGGTCGGCTTCGTCGAGCACGAACATCTCGACGTTGCCGAGCTCGGCCTTGCCGCTTTGCAGGTGGTCGAGCAGCCGGCCCGGCGTCGCGATCAGGATGTCGAGCGGGCCGCGCAGCGCCTTGAGCTGCGCGCCATAGGGCACGCCGCCGACGACAGTCGAGACGCGCAGGCCCCCGACGTGGCGGCCATAGACGTCGGCGGCCTTGGCGATCTGGATCGCCAGCTCGCGCGTCGGCGTCAGCACGAGGATGCGCGGGCCGTAGGTCGTGCCCTTGTCGCGCCGCTTGCTCGCATCGCCGCGCGCCAGCAGCACGCGTTGCAGCGCGGGCAGGAGGAAGGAGGCAGTCTTGCCGCTGCCGGTGGCGGCGGCGACCATCAGGTCGGCGCCGGCCATGGCCGGCGGGATGGCGGCCGCTTGCACGGTCGTCGGCGCGTCGTAGCCGGCATCGGCCAGGGCGCGCGTCAGGGCGTCAGGGAGGCCCAAGGATTCGAAAGTCATGATGTCTTCTCTGTCGTCGAACGCGAGCGCCGCCGCTTGCGCGCGGCAACGCTCGGGCACCTGCCGTGGCGGGTGCAAGGTCGCGGTCCGCTTCAGCGGTGGGGTGCGACGGCATCGCCGCCGACCAGCGCAGAATTCGGCAACTCGAGGCCGAGACGGTCAGAGGGGATGAGCGAATCGCCGAACGACGTTTGACCGTCTTTCGGCAAGCCTTCGATTCTACATCGGTTTGCTGCAGCGCCGCAATCCTGCAAGCCTCACGCCTTCAGGAAATGGGCGCGGTAGTAGGCCAGCTCGTCGATCGATTCCTTGATGTCGGCGAGCGCCGTGTGCGCCTGCGCCTTCTTGAAGCCGGCCAGGATCTCTGGCTTCCAGCGCCGCGCCAGCTCCTTCAGCGTGCTCACGTCGAGGTTGCGGTAGTGAAAGAAGGCCTCCAGCGCCGGCATGGTCGCGGCGAGGAACCGCCGATCCTGGCAGATGCTGTTGCCACACATCGGCGACTTGCCCTTGCCCACGTAGCGCTCGAGGAAGGCGATCACCTCGCGCTCGGCGCCGCCTTCGTCGACGGTCGATACCCTGACGCGGTCGGTGAGACCGCTGCGGCCATGCGTGCCGGTGTTCCAGGCGTCCATGCCGGCGAGCACGGCGTCGCTCTGGTGGATGGCGAAGACCGGCCCTTCGACCTGCTTCGTCAACTGCGGATCGGTGACGATGACGGCGATCTCGATGATCCGGTCGCGATCGGGAAAGAGGCCGGTCATCTCCAGGTCGATCCAGACCAGGTTGGCGTCGTCGCATGCAAGTTCGGTGTCGGTCATTGGCCGATCGTAAGCGTCGATCCGTTTCGACGCCTACACTTTCGCCGATGACTTCCGGGAGCTGGACCCTCGTTTTCGCCACGGCGCTCGTCGTCTCGCTCGCCCTGCGCGCCTGGCTCGCGGGCAGACAGGTGCGCCACGTCGCGCGCCACCGTGAGACCGTGCCCGAGGCCTTTCGCGCCACCGTCGACATCACCGCGCATCGCAAGGCCGCCGCCTACACGCTGGCGAAGATCCGCCTCGGCCAATGGCAGATGGCGGTCGGCGCGATCACGCTGCTCGGCTGGACCTTGTTCGGTGGCCTCGATGCGCTGAATGGTCTGCTGCGCGACGCGGTCGCGCCGCGCTGGGGCGGCCTGGCCTACGAGGTCGCGCTTGTCGTCGCGGTCGTTGCCGTCGAGGTCGTGCTCAACCTGCCGCTCGACCTCTACGCCACCTTCGGCGTCGAAGCGAAGTTCGGCTTCAACCGCATGACCTGGAAGCTCTGGCTCGCCGACGCGCTGAAAGGCCTGCTGCTGGCCATCGTCATCGGCCTGCCGCTGATCGGCGGCGTGCTCTGGATCATGGCCGCGAGCGGACCGCTCTGGTGGCTCTGGGCCTGGGCGGCATGGACGGCCTTCAACCTGGTGGCGCTGATCGTCGTGCCGACGCTGATCGCGCCGCTCTTCAATCGCTTCGAGCCGCTAGCCGACGCCTCGCTCGAAGCGCGCGTGCGCGCCTTGATGGCGCGCGCCGGCTTCGCCGCCAAAGGCCTTTTCGTGATGGACGGCAGCCGCCGCTCGGCGCACGGCAACGCCTACTTCACCGGCTTCGGCGCGGCGCGCCGCGTCGTCTTCTTCGACACCTTGCTGGCCCGACTCGCGCCCGAGGAAGTCGAGGCGGTGCTCGCCCACGAGCTGGGCCACTTCAAGCTCGGCCACATCGCGCGACGCATAGGCGCGATGCTCCTGACCGCGCTCGCGCTGTTCGCCGCCTTCGGCTTTCTTGCCTCGCAGACCTGGTTCTACACCGGGCTTGGCGTACGACCGGTCCTGGGCGCGCCGAACGACGCGGTCGCCCTGATCCTGCTGATGTTCGTGGCGCCTGTCTTCGGCTCGTTCATCGCGCCGCTGTTCGCCGGCCTGTCGCGCCGCCACGAGTACGAGGCCGACGCCTGGGCAGCGCGCCACGCCGACGGCCGCGCGCTCGCCTCGGCGCTTCTCAAGCTGCACGAAGACAACGCGTCGACGCTGACGCCCGACCCTGTCTACGCGCGCTTCTACTATTCGCATCCGCCGGCCGTCGAGCGCCTCGCTGCACTGGCGCCGCTCAACGTCCAGGGAGTCCTTGCATGACCAATTTACTCGAGCAGAAGTGCGAGCTGCGCGCCGTCGCGATGAGCGAAGGGGAGGTCCAGCGCCATCTCGCGCAGATGAGCGGCTGGCACGAATCGTCGGGCGCGATCGAGAAGACCTTCGCCTTCAAGGGCTGGCTCGAGACCGTCGCCTTCGTCGACGCGCTGGCGTGGATCTGCCACGTCGAAGACCATCACCCGGATCTGCGCGTGTCCTTCGACCGCTGCACGATCCGCTTCTCGACGCACTCGGCCGGCGGCATTTCGCGCAACGACTTCATCTGCGCCGCCAAGGCCGATGCCCTCGTCGCCTTCGTCGGCTGATTTCGAGGGGCGCGTCGTCTCGGGGCACGGCCGGCACGTCGTCGTCGAAGCGGCCGACGGCAGCCGCGTTCTCTGCCACGCGCGCGGCAAGAAGAGCGAATGCGTCGTCGGCGACCGCGTGCGATGGCAGCGCAGCGGCGACGAAGGCGTCGTCGAGTCGTTGCTGCCGCGCCAGAACCTCCTGTACCGGCAGGACGCCTGGAAGACCAAGGCATTCGCCGCCAACCTCGACCAGTTGCTCGTCGTCGTCGCCGCCGAGCCGGTGTTCAGCGAGTCGCAGCTCGCGCGTGCGCTGATCGCGGCGCGCGCCGCCGGCATCCCGGCACGCATCGTCCTCAACAAGCACGACCTGCCTTCGTGGCTGGCCGCCGAGGCGCGCCTCGCGCCCTACGTGGCGATGGGTGTCGATGTCATCGGCGTCGCCTTGAAGAAGACGCCGGCACCAGCCCACGCGATCCTCACGCCGCTGCTCGAAGGTCGTGCGACGCTCGTACTCGGCCCCAGCGGCGCCGGCAAGAGCACGCTCGTCAACCTGCTGGTCGCGGACGCGAAGGTGCAGGTCGGCGAGATCTCGGAGTCGTTGAATACCGGCCGGCACACGACTACCGCGACGCACTGGTACTGGATCGACACGAGCCGTCGGAGCGCGCTCATCGATTCACCTGGCTTCCAGGAGTTTGGCCTGCGCCATATCGCCGCCAACGAGCTCGCGGCGCTCATGCCCGACCTCGCCGCGCACGTCGGCGAATGCCGCTTCTACAACTGCAGCCATCTGCATGAGCCGGGCTGCGGCGTCCTGGCGGCGCTCGCACGTGGCGAGATCAGCGAATCGCGTTACCGAATCTACGGCGAGATCCGCGCCGAGCTGCCGGCCTGAAAAGACTTCAGCCGATCAGGTTGGCCAGCGACAGAAGGGCCAGCAACAGCATCCAGAGAACGACCGAGCGCCAGACCAGGCCGACGACGCTGCGCAGGTGCGCGAGCTGCGGCACGGCACCCGGTGTCGAGCCCGATGCCTCGGCCGACTCCGGCGGCGCGCCAGCCTCGAAGGTCTTGGCGCGATCAGGCGTCAGGCCCGGGGCCGAGCCGCCACCGAGGCGAACGCCGACGGCGCCGGCGGCGGCGGCGAGGATCACGCCTTCGTTGTCGTACTTCCACAGGCCCGCATCGCGCCGCCAGCAATTGACCGCTTCCTCGAAGTTGCCGACGACGGCGAAGCCCGACGCGGTGAGCCGGGCCGGCACGTGGTCGAGAAGCTGGAACAGGCGCAGCGACAAGGCCGTCAACGTTTCGTTGTTGGCGAGCGCGGCATCGCCGCTCTTGAACGCCCAGTAGCGGCTGGCCAGCTCGGCCATGCGGTAGAGCACAGCGCCCGCCGGCCCCAGCCCGAAACCGGACAGCAGGACGAACCAGAAGAACACACCGAACACGTGCCGATGCGCCGCCAGCAGCGAATGCTCGATGACGTGACGCAACAACTCTGAGGCGGGCAACTCGCTCGCGTCGAGATGGCGCCATTCGCTGAGTAGCCGCCGCGCTTCGGGCTCGTCACCGTGCTCGAGCGCCTCGCGGATGTCGGTGAAGTAGTGGCTGAACTGGCGAAAGCCGAGCGTGAGGTAGAGAACGCCGACGTCGAAGGCAAGACCGGCGGGGCTGCTCAGGCGATCGAGCGCGTAGAAGGCAGCCCAGGTGAAGAGCGCGGGCGCCAGCGCCGTGACGCACCAGACGACCCAGGCGTGGCTTTCACGGCCAGCGTCGAAGTTGCGCGCCGCCCAGCGCATCCATCCGGTGAGCGTGTCGTGAATCACGTTGCCGCGCGGCAGCGGCTTGACTTGCTCGAGCAGCAGGGCGAACAAGACGGCGAAAAAACTCATCGCGGTCGATCATAACGGCGGGGTTGCGCGCAGCGACGCGCGAGCGACGCACGGCGCATCGCGGCTGCTCGTCAGGCCGAAAGAAAGCGGTAGAGATTGCGCAGCATGGCCGCGGTCGCGCCCCAGATGAAGTAGCGACGGGGCTGCCCGTCGGCACCGATGCCAGGCCAGGGGATGGACAGGAATTCGCGGCGCACGCCGTCGATCTCGATGGCGTGGCGCTGGTGGTGCGCAGGGTCCATCAGCCACGCCAGGGGCACCTCGAAGACTTCGGCGACCTCGTGCGGATCGGTCTTCAGTGTGAAGCCAGGCGGCACCAGAGCGAAGACGGGCGTGACGACGAAGCCGGTGCCCGTCGTGTAGGTGGGCAAGCGCCCGAGCACCTCGACCCGCGACGGGTCGAGGCCGATTTCTTCCCGGGCTTCGCGCAGGGCGGTTGCCGTGGCGTCGACGTCGAAGGATTCCGTGCGGCCACCGGGAAAGCTGATCTGGCTCGGATGATCGGTGAGGTGATCGGTGCGCTGCGTCAGCAGCACCGTCACCTCGTCGTGAAGAACGATCGCGATCAGCACCGACGCCGCGGCGACAGCGCGCTCGATGAAGCGCCGCTCGACGGTGATCTCGGGCTGCCACGCCGGAGGCTCGGCGAAGCGCATGCGCAAGGCCGCGGGATTCAGGGTCGCAGCGGCGATCGCAGGAAGATGCGAATCGAGGCCGAGAACGGGAAGGTCCTCGGGGTCGAAAGGAAGACTCAGGCGAGCTTCTCTTTGATACGTGCCGACTTGCCCGAGCGATCGCGCAGGTAGTAGAGCTTGGCGCGGCGCACGTCGCCGCGGCGCTTGACCTCGATCGAGGCGATCAGCGGGCTGTAGGTCTGAAAGGTGCGCTCAACGCCCTCGCCGCTCGACACCTTGCGCACGATGAAGCTCGAATTGAGGCTGCGGTTGCGCTTGGCGATGACGACGCCTTCGAAGGCCTGCAGGCGCTTGCGCGTGCCTTCGACGACGTTGACGCTGACGATCACCGTGTCGCCGGGGGCGAAGTCGGGAATGGTCTTGGCGAGACGGGCGATTTCCTCGTGCTCGAGGGTCTGGATCAGGTCCACGGAATACTCCAATGCGATCGTGCGTACGCTTTTGAATGAGGTGTGTGGGCCGCATGCGGCCCTGCGTGGCAGAGGATCGAAAAACCACAAATTATAGCTTTGCTGCCGAGCGCTTCGCGAGCCACGCCCGGTCGGCAGGGCCGAGCCGGCCCTGCGATTCGGCAGCCGCCAGGAGATCGGGGCGGCGCACAGACGTCAGCGCCAGGGCCTGCTCGCGACGCCAGCGCCCGATCGCCGCGTGGTTGCCGGAGAGCAGGACCTCAGGCACTGCGTCGTCGCCCTCGGCGCTGACCAGGATCTCGGGCCGGCTGAAATGCGGACAGTCGAGCAAGCTTTCGGAAAAGCTGTCCTGCTCGTGCGAGCGCGCGTCGCCGAGTACGCCGGGCTGCAACCGGGCCACGGCGTCGAGCAAGGCCAGCGCCGGAATCTCGCCGCCCGAGAGCACGTAGTCGCCGACGCTCAGCTCGACATCGACGTGGCGGTCGATGAAGCGCTGGTCGACACCCTCGTAGCGCGCGCAGAGCAGGATCGCCCCGGCACTTGCGGCGAACTCGCCCACCGTCGCCTGGTCCAGCAGGCGACCCGCAGGCGAGAAGTTGACGAGCGGTGCCGGCGTGGCCTCAGCGCGATCGGCACGGATGGCACCGAGTGCGCGCATCAGCGGCTCGGCCAGCAACACCATGCCGGGTCCGCCACCGTACGGCCGGTCGTCGACGCGCGCATGCGGCGGATCGCCGAAATCGCGAAGTTGCCACAAGCGCACATTGACCTGGCGCGACTCGAACGCGCGGCGCGTCACCCCGTGCACGAAATGCGCTTCGAACAGCTCGGGAAAGAGCGTGATGACGTCGAATCTCATGATCGCGGCAGCCCGCCGTTCAGTAGTCGAGGCCCCAGTCGACCACGATTCTTCGCGCCACCGGATCGACGGTGTCGACGTAGGCGGAGACGAAAGGGATCAGGCGCTCTTCGGCCGCCGGCACTTCCATTGCCCCATGAGGCAACACACGCAGGACACTGTGCGGTCCGGTGTCTATCAGCCCAGCCACCATGCCGAGCTCGACGCCTGCGCGATTGACGACCGCCAGCCCGATCAGGTCGGCCCAGTAGAACTCGTCGGCACGGGCCTTCGGAAAGAGGGAGCGGCCAATGAAGATGCGCGCGCCGCGCAGCGCCTCGGCGCCGCTTCGATCGTCCACGCCACCGGCAGCAGCGACGAGGGCGTCGCCGTGTTCGCGCACTTCGCGGATGTCGAGGATTCCGGGCACGCCGCCCGGCGAAGGCCGGTGGGCGACACCGGACTCGGCGTTCTGCAAGTGCCAGCGGCGAACCGCCAGCAGGGCTTCGGGAGGGGTCGCGTAGGGCTGCACCTTGAACCAGCCCTTCAAGCCCCACGCATCGCCGATGCGCCCGACTTCGAGCGCGTCGTCAGGCCACGCGGTGTCGGCCATCGCGACGCGGCTTGCGCCGGCCTCAGGCGGCAGCGGTCTTCGCCTGCTCGACGAGACGACGGACCGTGGGCGACATCTGCGCGCCGTGGCCAGTCCAGTGTTCGACGCGGTCGAAGGCGACGCGCAAGGGCTGCTCGCCGCCTGAAGCGACCGGGTTGTAGAAGCCGACGCGTTCGATGAAGCGACCGTCGCGACGCAGCCGGGAATCGGCGACGACGATGTTGAAGAAGGGGCGCTTTTTCGCACCGCCGCGGGCAAGCCGGATCACGACCATGATGAAATCCTCTGGACTCGGGACACGTCCCGCGAAAAATCGCGCATTATAAACTCCGGCGATGGATGCGTCCCCCGGGGCCTTCGAGATGAGCGCTGTCGTGCTTCGGCCGAGCAGCGACGCCGACCTCGGCGCGGTGAGTTGCGTCTACGCCTGGAACGCCGAGCACGGCACCGGCACCTTCGAGATCGATACGCCCGACGCAACCGGGCGCCGGGCGCTCGGCTTCACGCCAGTCGGCCCGATGCGGGCGGCCGGCTGGAAGTTCGATCGCTGGCTCGACGTCGTCGTCATGCAGAAGAGCCTCGGCTTCGGCGCGTCGCTGCCGGCGACATGACAAGCGCCGCCGGTCGCTCCAAGGCTTTCGCGACCTGGCTCGCCGTCATCGGCGGCAGCTTCGGCCTGCATCGCTTCTACCTGCATGGCGTGCGCGACGCCTGGGCCTGGCTCCATCCATGGCCGACGCTGATCGGCGCCTACGGCTTCTGGCGCCTGCGCGAGATCGGCACCGACGACCGCCTCGGCAGTCAGCTCGTGCCCCTGCTCGGCGCGATGGTCGCCATCGCGATGCTGTCGGCCATCGTCTGCGGCCTGACGCCGGACGAGCGTTGGCAAGCGAGGTACGGCGCGCATGGCACGCCGGCGCGCACGGGCTGGGCGACGATCGCCGGGGTCATCGTCGCGCTGGCCGTCGGCGCCACGGTGACGATGGCGACCATCGCCTTCACCGCGCAGCGCTACTTCGAATGGCGTTCGCCCGGCTGACGCTCAGTCGAACAGCCACAGGCCCACGGCATAGAACACGGCGGCGACGAAGGCCGAGGCCGGGATCGTGAAGATCCAGGCCCAGACGATGTTGCCGGCCAGCCCCCAGCGAACCGTCGCGGCGCGGCGCACCGAGCCGACGCCGACGATTGCGCCGGTGATGGTGTGCGTGGTCGAGACCGGGATGCCGAGCGCGGTGGCGAGAAAGAGCGTGATCGCGCCGCCGGTCTCGGCGCAGAAGCCGCCCACCGGCTTCAGTTTGGTGATGCGCTGGCCCATCGTCTTGACGATGCGCCAGCCGCCGAACATCGTGCCCAGGCCGATCGCGATGTAGCAGCACCAGATCACCCAGGTCGGAGGCATGCTCGAACTGGCCTGTGCATAGCCCGACGCGATGAGCAGCATCCAGATGATGCCGATCGTCTTTTGCGCATCGTTGCCGCCATGCCCCAGGCTGTAGAGCCCGGCAGAGACGAGTTGCAGGCGGCGGAACAGGTTGTCGACCTTGAGCGGCGACGCGTGACGAAACAGGTTGGCGACCGCCACCATCAGCAGGGCTCCGAGCAGGAAGCCGAGCACCGGCGAGACGAAAATGAAGAGCACCGTCTTCCACACGCCCGTGGCGATCAGCGCGCTCGCCCCCGACTTGGCGATCACGGCGCCGACGATGCCGCCGATGAGCGCATGCGACGAGCTCGACGGGATGCCCCACCACCAGGTGATCAGGTTCCAGAAGATGGCGCCGATCAGGGCGCCGAAGACGACGTGGTGGTCGACCACGCCGGCCTGCACGATGCCCTTGCCGATGGTCGCGGCGACGCTCAGGTGAAAGACGAAGATGGCGACGACGTTGAAGAAGGCGGCGAAGACGATCGCCTGCTGCGGCTTCAGTACGCCGGTCGAGACGACGGTGGCGATCGAGTTCGCGGCGTCGTGAAAGCCGTTCATGAAGTCGAACGCGATGGCGAGCATCACCAGCAGCGCGACGATCCCGAAAGAGATCTGGACGGCGTTCACGAATTCGCCTCGACCGTCTCCGACCGCAAAGACCTCACGAATTCTCGAGGACGACGCCCTCGATGAGATTGGCCACGTCCTCGCAGCGGTCGGAGATCGACTCGAGCAGCTCGTAGACCGCCTTCAGCTTGATCAGCTCACGGACGTCGGTCTCCTCGCGGAACAGGCGCGACATCGCCGAGCGCATGACGCGGTCGGCGTCGGACTCGAGGCGGTCGATCTCCTCGCAGGTCTTGAGTGCCGCGGCCGCGACCTCGGGCTCGCTGATCCTCGAGAGGAGCGAGACCGCGTGCTGCACGCGCTCGCAGCACTTGGCGCTCAGGTCACCCAGGCGCAGGATGTCCTCGTTCATCGCCTGCACGTCGTAGAGCGACATCGTCTCGCTGGCGTCCTGCAGCAGGTCGAGCACGTCGTCCATGGCGTTGATCAGGCCGAAGATCTGCTCGCGGTCGATCGGCGTGATGAAGGTCTTGTGCAGCAGCCGGTTCACCTCGGCGGTGATGCGGTCGGCCTGCCGCTCGGCCGTGCCTACCTCATCGGTGTGCTTGGCGCGCAGGTCCGGATCGGCGTAATGCTGGATCAGCCGGATGAAGGCGCGCGCGCCTTCGGCGATGTAGTTGCCGTGCTGGTTGAACAGCTCGAAGAAGTTGCCTTCCCGCGGTAGCAGCTTGCCGAAAAGCATCCCGATTTCCCCCCTCGTATGGTGAGGAGTTTACGGGCGTGGCCAGCGACGGATCAGATGGACGAGATGGGCCAGCCCGGCGCCGGCCAGGCAGAGGGGCAGCCACGGCCACGCCACGCCAGCGAGGACAGCGCGAAGGCCGAGCATGAGAAAGAGGCCCGCGCCGAGTTCCGGCAACAACTCACGCGGCGCCAGCCCGCGTCCCGTTTTGCGATAGTGGACGATCAGGACCGAGAGCTCGATGACCGTGATCACGATCACTGCGTCGACTATTCCCGTGCTCGTCAGCCACTCGGCGATGGCCACGAAGCTACAGGCCGCTGAATGGCGCGTTCAGGCGCACGACGGCGTAGTTCAACGTCGCGGCGAAGCTCACCCACGCCAGATAAGGCACGAGCAGCCAGCCGCTGGCTCTCGAGAAATGGCCGAGGTAGACGATCAGCACGAGGATCGAGAGCCAGAGGAAGCCGACTTCGGGCAGGGCCCAGTCGGGTCGGCGCAGGCGAAAGAAGAGCAGGCTCCAGAGCACGTTGGCGAAGGCATTCGCGGCGAACAGGCCGAGCATCCATTCGCGTCGTGCCGCGGTCGCGGCGCGCCGCCAGGCGATGACGCCGGCGATCGCGGCGCAGGCGTAGATCGTCGTCCAGGCTGGCCCGAACAGGAAGTCGGGCGGCTTCCACGCCGGCTCCTTCAGCGACTGATACCAAGGGCCGATATCGGTAGAGAGCGCACCGAGTGTGGCCAGGCCGAGTGCCGCAGCAGCAGCCACCACGACCGGTTTCCAGCGCTCGCCGGTCCACGCGCCGGCCCCGCGCCGTTCAGACACGGGCCAGGCCGAGCAGGTGCGCCATGTCCTTGAAGAAGATGCGCACGTGCGCCATCGGCCGCTTGCGAACGAGCTCCTTGTTCATGTAGGCGTCGAAGGTCAGCGTCTGCACATCCTTGTCCTTGCAGATGCTGACGAAGCGCTCGCGACGACGGTCGCTGCTGTACCAGAACCACTGCATCACACCGAGCACCCAAAACACCTTGCCGTGCAGTTTCATGAAGCGCTGCCGCGCGCCGGCCAGCGCGCGCGCGTCTCCGGTGCGCAGCAGCTCGTCGACGGCGTCGGCAGCGAAGCGCCCGCCGAGCATCGCGTAGTAGATGCCTTCGCCGGATGCGGGCGCGACCACGCCGGCGGCGTCGCCCGCCAGCACCACGTCGCGGCCGTTGTCCCAGTGGCGCAGCGGCTTCATCGGAATGGGTGCGCCCTCACGGCGCAGCGTTTCCGCCTCGGCCAATCCGGCAGCATCGCGCAGCGTTGCCACCGCGCCGCGCAGCGAAAAGCCCTTGTCGGCGCTGCCGGTGCCGATGCTCAGCGTATCGCCGTGCGGAAACACCCAGCCGTAGAAGTCGGGCGAGAGCTGGCCGCGGTAGTAGACGTCGCAGCGTGAGCCGTCGTAGCCGGACGGCCTGACCGCCGGGGCGCGCACGATCTCGTGGTACGCGAAGACGTATTTCGTGCGGTCGGCCTTCGGCACGGCGGCCTCGCGTGCGACGTTCGAGCGCGCGCCGTCGGCGCCGATCACTGTGCGCGCCCTCACCGTGCAAGCGATGCCTTCGCCGCGGTGGTGGCGGTCTCGCTGCACGTAGTGCACGACGGTGGTGCCGTCTGCGTCGCGCGTGAGCTTCTCGAAGCTGCCGGAGCGGCGCACCGCACCGTGCTCACGGGCGCGCTCGCGCAGGAACTCGTCGAATCGTTCGCGATCGACCATGCCGACGAAGCCGCCTTCGATCGGAATGTCGACCCGGCTGTCGGAGGGCGCCACCATGCGCGCCGATGTGGCGCGCGCGACCAGCTGTGCGTCGGGAATGGAGAAGTCCTTGATCAAACGCGGCGGGATCGCCCCGCCGCACGGCTTGACCCGCCCGGCCCGGTCGAGCAGCAGCACGCTATGACCACGCCGCGCGAGATCGTCGGCGGCGGTGGCGCCGGCCGGACCGCCGCCCACCACGACGGCGTCGAAGATCTCACGTGGCCGCATGGCCGGTACGGAACTGCCTGTCGGATGCATGTCGTCAACCTCCTGCGGCACGCAGCGCGAAGGCGCTCACCAGCATGCCACCCACGTAGAGCGGCACGCCGAAGCCGCTGTACCAGAGCGCGCGCTCGAGGGGGCGCTCCAGGAACCTGGCCATCATCGCGAGCTGCACCAGTAGCAGCAAGCCGACGCTGACGGCGTGGACCGGGGCGTGCCACGCCACCAGGAACAGCACCACGATCACCTGGGGCACGGCCATGATCAGGCAAGCCGCGCGCGCCGCGTTCTGAATTCCTAGACGGACCGGGAGCGAACCGATGCCGAGCATACGGTCGCCCTTGATCGACTTGAAGTCGTTGAGCGTCATGATGCCGTGCGCGCCTGCGCTGTAGAGCCCGGCCAGCACCAGCGTCTCGACGCCGGGCATCTGCCCGCCCGCCATCACCGCCGCGCCGGTCGTCCAGGCGAGTCCCTCGTAGCAGAGCGCGCAAGCAGCATTGCCCCACCAGCCGTTGAGCTTGAGGCGCAGCGGCGGTGCGCTATAAGCCCACGCCAGCGCGAGCCCGAACGCGGCGGCGGCGAAACCCCACACGCCGAGCAGCGTCGCCACTGCCAGCGACAGCACCGTCCAACCCATCGCGATGCGGATGCCCCAGCGCCCCGGAATTCGGCCGGACGGGATCGGGCGCTGCGGCTCGTTGATGGCGTCGACGTCGCGGTCGAACCAGTCGTTCACCGCCTGGCTGGTGGCGCACACCAGCGGCCCGGCGAGCGCCAGCCCCGCCACCACGACCGGCCAGCGCTCGCCGACCGGCATGCCCGAAGCGACAACGCCGCAGCCAAACGCCCACATCGGCGGGAACCACGTGATCGGCTTGAGGAGCTCCGCGACAGCGAATACTTGCGGTGTGGTCATGGCGTCAGTTTCGCACCTGACATACAATAACGTCAATCTTTGTTGACATCCATTGCAGTGTCGCGGGGGCGCGGTGCGAAAGCGAACAAGTCGAGCATGAGAAGCTTGTCTGCTGTGATCTATCGGAGTCGGGCGTCTTGCCCGCCGTCCGACCTCGACCTCTTTTATCTGCTGGCGCAAGCCCGCATGCGGAACGAGGCTCTCGAGCTTACGGGCCTCATTCTTTACGACCGCGGCTACTACTTTCAGTGGCTGGAAGGCAGCAATCTCGCGCTCGGCAAGGTGTGGAACAGCATCCGGCGCGATCCCCGGCACGGCGACATTCATTGCATTGCCGACCAGACGATTCCGGTGCGACTGTTCGGCGGCTGGCAAATGCGCTTTGCGCACCGGGACCACCAACACGAATCGATCGTCGACGGCTTCTCGGTTGCCGATCCGGCGCTGCTGGACGACCTGCACATCAACCCGCACAAGACGCCGAACATCCTCGCGACATTCAGCACGCTGGGCGGCAGCAGCCTCGAGACAGCCTGAGGCGGCCTGAGGCGGCCTCGGCGTCGGCTCAGGCGCGACCAACAACCTCGCTGTCGGCACCGCCGAGCCCGTACCGGCGCAGCTTCACGTAGAGGCTCTGGCGCGACAGGCCCAGCAACTCCGCGGCGGCAGCGCGGTTGTCGCGCGTGAGCTGAAGCGCCGCTTCGATGCACATCTTCTCGATCAGCGAGGTGGTGTTGGCTACGATATCGCGCATCGGCACCCGGCCGACCAGCTCGGCAAGCTGGCCGACCGACTTCGACAGGGCGCCGTGCGAGTGGGTATCGCCCACCAGGCGGCGGCCGACATCGCGAATCGTGAAGCCGAGACAGGAGTGCTCGTCGAGGGTGACCTGCGCGGCCGAGATCTCCACCTCGGTGAGTGCGCCGTGCTCCGAGCGCAGGTTGGTCGCGAAGAGCTTGAGCGAGCCGCGCTGGCGCAGGTTGGTGATGAGCACGCCCAGATCGACGCTCGTGCGCCCGAGCCAGCGTCCGAGCGATTCGCCGCGCACCTGCCGCTCGGTGGCCACCTGCACCAGCTCGACGAACGCCGGGTTGGCCTGGAGGATCTTGCCGCTCAGATCGGTGAGAACGATCGCGTCGGGCGCACCGGCGCAATAACGCGCCCAGTCGTCACTCGCGTCGACGCGCTCGCCGCGCGCCGTGCGCGCATCCGGCGGCTCGAGACGGAGCAGCAGTACGAAGGCGCCGTCCTGGCGGAACACCGAGGCCGACAGCACCAGCCTGCGCGAACCGGCGACGGCATCGACGCGGATGTTGCCGGGGCGGCCGCCGCGCAGCATGTCGGCAGCCAGCGCTTCGAGAGCGTCGTGCGACCGCGCCTGGAATACTGACAGCGCGGACGCATTGCCGATCTTCTTCGCGCTCATGCCGAGCAGTACGCAGGCCGCGGGGTTGACGTCGAGAACGCGCAGGGTCTGCCCCTCGACGACGAGAAGCGCTTCGGTGGTGGCCGTGAACAGATGCCGGAAGCGTGATTCGAACTCGCGCAACCTCGCATAGTCGCGTTCCATCGTGGCCTGGGCCTCGACAAGACGAGCCTTCATGGCGGCCTCGGGAACCGAGCCTTCCTCCTCGGTCGGCTTAGTGCGAGCGCGGCCGACGTGTGCCGCAGGCACCTGCAGCTTCTCTTTTTTCAGTGTTCTTGCCATGAAGCCACATTGTGCTTGGAGCGATGCCTCAGCCCGAGTGTGGCGCCCACCTCGGGCCGCCCGAAACGAACGCGATCGATCAGGCGCGGTAGCGCTTCAATGGGGAAGCGTCGGCTGGACGGTATTCGCGCAACAGGCGAGGTAGCAGTTGCGCCTCGATCACCGCCATGAGGCACGCGAGGTCGGCGTCGCAGAGCGAGCTGATCCAGGTCGTGGCGACAGCGCGCCGTTGCGCCGTCTCGGCGAGCCCCCGATGGAGCATCGCTTCAGCCGGCTCGAGCCCATGCTGCGGGCCAGAGCTCCCCGAGCCGGCACGCGCCGAACGAGAACCCTGATACACGTCGGTCATTCGTGTCTCCTCTCGCAATTCTTTTAGTGCGGATAAGCACGGTCACTCGCTGAACCAGGCAGCACCCGAACCTGGCAGAAGGGATCGAACTCGCTGCATTCGCAATTCTCGACAAACCTATTTCACACCTCTTTCGCGCGCTTGTAAACGTCAATCTGCATTTACGTCTACGCTGATTGACAGCGTCGATTTCGCTGGCTAGATTCGCGTCATGCGCTTGCCGCTCTATGACGCTGAACAAAAGCGCCGCCGGGATACATCGCGATGGACTTTTGTGCAAGGCGTACTTGCACCGATCCAGTTCGTGATCTTCCTGGTGAGTCTCGGTTTGGTCCTGCACTACCTCGCCACCGGCCACGGCCACGGCGCGGCGACGATCTCTGTGGTGGTGAAGACGTTCGCGCTCTACGCCATCATGATCACCGGCTGCCTGTGGGAAAAGGCGGTCTTCGGAAAGTACCTGTTCGCCGCCGCGTTCTACTGGGAAGACGTGTTCAGCATGCTGGTGCTGGCCCTTCACACGGCCTATCTGGTGGCGCTCGCCACCGACGCCTTGGGCGCTCGTGGCCAGATGCTGCTCGCGCTCGTTGCCTACGCCACCTACCTGATCAACGCGACGCAGTTTCTGCTCAAGCTGCGCGCCGCAAGGCTCGACCACGCACAAGCGATGCGCGGCGGCGCAGCGCTGGGGGCTGCCGCATGAACGAGGTCATTCCCATCCGCACCGCGACAGGTTGTGCCGACGCGCCGGTGCTGCGCGAGCGCGGCCAGCGTGAGGTGTTCTGCGGCCTCACCGGCATCATCTGGCTGCACCGCAAGATCCAGGACGCATTCTTTCTCGTCGTCGGCTCGCGCACCTGCGCGCACCTCATCCAATCGGCGGCCGGCGTGATGATCTTCGCCGAGCCGCGCTTCGCCACCGCGATCATCGACGACCGCGATCTCGCTGGCGTCGCAGATGCCAACGAAGAGCTCGATCGCGTGGTCACGCGGCTACTCGCGCGCCGGCCCGAGATCAAGCTGCTGTTTCTCGTCGGTTCGTGCCCCTCGGAAGTCATCAAGCTCGATCTGTCGCGTGCCGCGCAGCGGCTGTCGTCCCGCTTCGCGCCGAAGGTGCGCGTGCTCAACTATTCGGGCAGTGGCATCGAGACCACATTCACGCAGGGAGAAGACGCCTGTCTCGCCGCGCTCTGTGCAGAGATGCCGGCCTCGGCGCAGGACGCCCCGCCGTCGCTGCTCGTCGTCGGCGCGCTCGCCGACGTCGTCGAAGATCAGTTCACGCGCCTGTTCGACGAGATGGGCCTGGGCGGCGTCCGCTTCTTTCCGCCGCGCCGCGCGAGCGACCTCGCACCCGTCGGCCCGAACACCCGCTTCTTGCTCGCCCAGCCGTTTCTGGCCGACACCGCGCGCGCCCTCGAGGAGCGGGGCGCACGGCGTTTGCAAGCGCCGTTCCCATTGGGTGTCGAAGGCACCACGGCTTGGCTGAAGGCGGCGGCCGACGCGTTCGCCGTCAACGCGGCGCGCTTCGAGCAGGTGGTGTCGAGCCGCCGCGCGCGGGCGGAACGGGCGCTCGCCGTGCATCGCCTGCAACTCGCCGGCAAGCGCATTTTCTTTTTTCCGGACTCGCAGCTCGAGATCCCGCTCGCGCGATTTCTCTCGCGTGAAATGGGTATGGCGCTGGTCGAGGTCGGCACGCCCTACCTGCACCGCCAGCACCTGGCCGACGAGCTGGCGCTGCTGCCCGAAGGCACGCTGCTCTCCGAAGGCCAGGACGTCGATCGCCAGCTCGACCGCTGCCGCGCCGCGCAGCCCGATATCGTCGTCTGCGGGCTCGGCCTGGCCAACCCGCTCGAGGCCGAGGGCATGACCACGAAGTGGGCGATCGAGCTCGTCTTCACGCCGATTCACGGCTACGACCAGGCCGCCGATCTCGCCGGCCTCTTCACGCGGCCGCTGCAGCGCCGCCTCACCCTCGTCGCATAGAGATGCCACCCCCACGCTCGCTACGGTCGCAGCCCCCCAAGTGGGGCGCGTCAGCTTCTCGGGGCGGCCCGTCGGCTCTGACATGCAACTGACCCTCTGGACCTACGAAGGCCCGCCGCACGTCGGCGCGATGCGCATCGCCACCGCCATGAAAGACGTGCACTACGTGCTGCACGCGCCGCAGGGCGACACCTATGCCGACCTGCTCTTCACGATGATCGAGCGCCTTCCGAAGCGGCCGCCTGTCACCTACACGACCTTCCAGGCGAGAGACCTCGGCGGCGACACGGCCGAGCTGTTCAAGACTGCCGCACGCGACGCCTTCGAGCGCTTCGCTCCGAAGGCGATGCTGGTCGGCGCCTCGTGCACCGCCGAACTCATCCAGGATGACCCGGGCGGCTTGGCCAAGGCGCTGGCGCTGCCGATCCCGGTGATCGCGCTCGAGTTGCCTTCGTACCAGAAGAAAGAGAACTGGGGTGCCGCCGAAACGTTCTATCAGATCGTGCGCACCCTGGCGGGGCCCGCTGCGGCGTCCGAACCCACGCTGGCGCCCGGCTTCGTGCGGCCCCCTCGCGACCCGTCACGCCGGCCGCGCTGCAACATCCTCGGTCCGAGCGCGCTCGGCTTTCGCCACCGCGACGACCTGCGCGAGATCAAGTCGTTGCTCGCGCAGCTCGGCGTCGACGTGCATGTGACCGCGCCGCTCGGCGCCACACCCGACGACATCGCGCGCTTGCACGAAGCCGACTTCAACGTCGTGATGTACCCCGAGGTCGTGGGCAGCGCCGCGCAATGGCTCACACGCAACTTCGGCATGCCGGCCACGAAGACGATCCCGATCGGTGTCGGCGCGACGCGTCAATTCATCGCCGAGGTCGCCGCGCTGGCCGGCGTCGAAGCGGGCGGCGCGCTCGCTTCGACCGAGTCCCGCTCTACCTGGTACGCGCACTCGGTCGACGCGACCTATCTGCACGGCAAGCGCGTGTTCCTGTTCGGCGACGCGACCCACGTGGTGGCGGCGGCGCGCGTGGCGAGCGAGGAACTCGGCTTCACGGTTTGCGGCCTCGGCACCTACAGCCGCGAGTTCGCACGCGACATTCGCGAAGCCGCCAAGAAATATGGCGTCGAGCCGCTCATCACCGACGACTACCTGGAAGTCGAGGCGCAGGTCGAAGCGCTGCAGCCGGACCTCGTGCTCGGCTCGCAGATGGAGCGCCACATCGCCAAGCGGTTGCGCGTTCCCTGCGCGGTGATTTCGGGCCCGGTTCACGTGCAGGATTTCCCCGCCCGCCACTCGCCGCAGATGGGCTTCGAAGGCGCCAACGTGCTGTTCGACACTTGGGTCCACCCGCTCATGATGGGCCTCGAGGAGCACCTGATCGGCATGTTCCGCGGCGACATCGAATTCCACGAAGACGCCGCGCCGTCGCACCTGGGCTCGCATGCGGCACCGGCCGCACCCGCGATGGTCCTGGCGGCCGAGCCGGCAGCGCAGGCGCCGGCCGCCGCCGTCCAAGCGGCCACGCTTGCCGAGATCTCGACGCCTGCCTCGACCGAGCCGATCGTCGCCGCCTGGGCGCCGGACGCGGAGCGCGAGCTACACAAGATTCCGTTCTTCGTGCGCGGAAAGGCACGTCGTAACACGGAGCGCTATGCCGCTCTCCGCAGCGTACCGACGATCACGGTCGAAACTCTTTATGACGCCAAAGCGCATTTCAGTCGTTGACGCGAAGCCCCTCGCACGCAGCGCCGCACCGGCTGCCGCGCGGATGCGGGTGGTGATCGTCACGATGGACAGCCACATCGCCGGAGCCGCCGAACGCGCGGCTCTGGCGCTGGCCCGCGACCTGCCGGGCACCACGCTCGCGGTGCACGCGGCCAGCGAATGGGGCGACGACGCCGAGGCGCTGGCCCGCTGCAAGGCCGATATCGCCTCCGGCGACATCGTGGTGGCGGCGATGCTCTTCATGGAAGAGCACTTCCTGCCGATCCTGCCCGCGCTGCAGGCGCGCCGCGACCATTGCGACGCGATGGTCTGCGCCATGTCGGCCGGAGAGGTGATGAAACTCACCCGCATGGGCAAGTTCACGATGGACTCGACCCCGAGCGGGCCGATGGCTTTTCTCAAGCGCCTGCGCGGCAAGCCGCCCACCGCCGCCGATGCGCCCGAGCAGCGCACCGAGGCCGGCGCCAAACAAATGCGCATGCTGCGCCGCCTGCCCAAGATCTTGCGCTTCATCCCCGGCACCGCGCAGGACGTGCGCGCCTATTTCCTCACGCTGCAGTACTGGCTCGCCGGCTCCGAGCAGAACGTCGGCCACATGGTCCGCTTCCTGGTCGACCGCTATGCCAGCGGCGCGCGGCGCGGCCTGCGCGGCACGGCCAAGATGCACGTCCCGGTCGAGTACCCGGAAGTCGGCGTCTATCACCCGCGCATGAAGCACAAGGCAGCAAGCGGAAAGCTGGCCGCCACGCTCGACGCGCTGCCCACGGTGGCCACCACCGGCAAACGCGGCACCGTCGGCCTGCTGCTCATGCGCTCGTACCTGCTGGCCGGCAACGCCGACCACTACGACGGCGTGATCACCGCGATGGAAGCGCGCGGCCTCCGCGTGATCCCTGCCTTTGCCACCGGCCTCGACGCGCGCCCCGCCATCGACGCCTTCTTCGTCGACAACGGCCACCCGACCATCGACGCGCTCGTCTCGCTCACCGGCTTCTCGCTCGTCGGCGGGCCGGCCTACAACGACGCGCGAGCCGCCGAAGAGATCCTGGCCAGGCTCGACGTGCCCTACCTCGGCGTCACGCCGGTCGAGTTCCAGACGCTCGACCAGTGGGGCGGTTCGCTGCGCGGGCTCACGCCGGTGGAGTCGACCATGATGGTCGCGATCCCCGAGCTCGACGGCGCCACCGGCTCGATGGTGTTCGGCGGCCGCGGCAGCGCGGCACGCATCGCTTGCACCGGCTGCGCGCACGCCTGCACGTTCGACAATGTGAGCGGCTCGCACGACATGCACAGCTGCATCGAGCGCGCCGATATGCTGGCCGCGCGCACCGGGCGCCTCGTCGACCTGCGCCGCGGCGAGCGCGCCAAGCGCAAGGTCGCCGCGGTGATCTTCAACTTTCCGCCCAACGCGGGCAACACCGGCACCGCCGCCTTCCTCTCGGTGTTCGAGTCGCTCTACAACACGATGGCGGCGATGCGGCGCGAGGGCTACGTCGTCGAGCTGCCGGGCAGCGTCGACGAGCTGCGCGAGCGTCTCATCCACGGCAACGCCGAGCGTTACGGTGCGCAGGCCAACGTGCACGCGCGCATCGGCGCCGACGACCACGTGCGGCGCGAGAAGCACCTGAAGGAGATCGAAGCGCAGTGGGGCCCGGCGCCGGGCCGCCAGCAGAGCGATGGCAGCACGATCTTCGTGCTCGGCGAGCGCTTCGGCAACGTCTTCGTCGGCATCCAGCCGGCGTTCGGCTACGAGGGCGACCCGATGCGCCTGTTGTTCGAGCGCGGCTTCGCGCCGACCCACGCGTTCTCGGCCTTCTACCGCTGGCTGCGCGAAGACTTCGGCGCCCACGCGGTGCTGCATTTCGGCACCCACGGCGCGCTTGAGTTCATGCCCGGCAAACAGAGCGGCATGGCAGCCGGCTGCTGGCCCGACCGGCTGATCGGCGACCTTCCCAACATCTATCTCTACGCTTCGAACAACCCCTCTGAAGGCACGATCGCCAAGCGCCGCGCCGCCGCCACGCTGATCAGCTACCTGACCCCGCCGGTCGCCCAAGCCGGCCTCTACAAGGGCCTGGCCGACCTGAAGGCGCTGCTCGAGCGCTACCGCGGCCTGGCGCCCGAGACGATGCACGAGGCCCATGAACTGAGCCTCCTGATCCAGGCGCAAGCCGCCGACCTCGAACTCGCGAACGTCGAGCCGGGCTGGGGCGACGATGATGCGCCGGCGCGCATCGCCAGGCTGAACGACGCGGTGCTCGAGCTCGAATACACGCTGATCCCTTACGGGCTGCACGTGGTTGGCCAGGCACCTTCCGAAGCCGAGCGCATCGACCTGTTGCTCTCGCTCGCCGAAGCGTCGCACGGCCAGCGGCCGCAGCGCGAGATCGTCGCGGCCATCGTGGCCGGTTGCACGCCGGAAGAAGCGCTCGCAGCGTACGGCGTGGCCAGCGACGGCGCGCTCGCCCTGCCCCTGCTGAACGAACTCGCCACGGCCGACCGGCTGATGGCCGAAGACCACGAGGTCGGCGGCATCCTGCGCGCGCTCGACGGCCGCTTCATCCGGCCCGCACCCGGCGGCGACCTGCTGCGCACGCCGGCCATCCTGCCGACTGGCCGCAACCTGCACGGCTTCGACCCGTTCCGCATCCCGAGCGCTTACGCGGTCACCGATGGCGCACGCCAGGCCGAGCGACTGCTCACCAAGCACATGGCCGGCAGCACGGTGTTCCCCGAATCGATCGCAATGGTGCTCTGGGGCACCGACAACCTGAAGAGCGAGGGCGGGCCGATCGCGCAGGCACTCGCGCTGATGGGCGCCAAGCCGCGCTTCGACGGCTACGGGCGCCTGGCCGGTGCCGAGCTCGTGCCGCTCGAAGCGCTCGGCCACCCGCGCATCGATGTCGTGATCACGCTCTCGGGCATCTTCCGCGACCTGTTGCCGCTGCAGATCAAGCTGCTCGCCGAAGCGGCGTTCCTCGCCGCCGGCGCCGACGAGCCGGCCGAGCAGAACTTCATCCGCAAGCATGCGCTCGCCTTCATGGCCGAGCACGGCGGCGACCTCGAAACCGCCTCGCTGCGCGTGTTCGGCAACGCCGAGGGCGCGTACGGCTCGAACGTGAACAGCCTGGTCGACAACAGCCGCTGGGAAGACGGCGACGAGTTGGCCGAGACCTATTCGCGCAGGAAGGGCTTCGCCTATGGCCGCGCGGGCCGGCCGCAGCAGCAGTCGGCCCTGCTCCAGAGCGTGCTGTCGGGCGTTCAGCTCGCCTACCAGAACCTCGATTCGGTAGAACTCGGTGTGACCACCATCGACACCTACTTCGACACCCTCGGCGGCATCAGCCGCGCGATCCAGCGCGCCAAGGGGCCCGACGCGGCGGTGGCGCCCGTCTACATCGGCGACCAGACCAAAGACGGCGCCGGTGGCGGCGGCACGGTGCGCACGCTCAGCGAGCAGGTCGCGCTCGAGACGCGCACCCGCATGCTCAACCCGAAGTGGTACGAAGGCATGCTCAAGCACGGCTACGAAGGCGTGCGCCAGATCGAGGTCCACGTCACCAACACGATGGGCTGGTCGGCCACCACCGGCCAGGTGCAGCCGTGGGTCTACGAGCAGCTCAGCGAAACGTTCATGCTCGACCCGGAAATGCGCGAGCGACTCGCCAAGCTGAACCCGACCGCTTCGGTGAAGGTGGCCAACCGGCTGCTCGAAGCTTCGGAGCGGAAATATTGGAAGCCCGACGCCAAGATGCTCGAAGCATTGCGCCGTGCCGGAGAAGAACTCGAGGACCGGCTCGAAGGTGTCTACGAAGGAGCTACGGCATGAGTTTCGATACGCTCGCTGAAACACGCGTCCCCATTTCCGACATCGGGCGTGGCGCCAAGCCGCTGCCACGCGGCGCCGACGGGGAGGGCAGTGTGCAGGTGCAGCTCGACCCGAGCCTGCGCATCGGCACGGCCAAGGTCTTCGCCGTCTACGGCAAGGGCGGCATCGGCAAGAGCACGACCTCGTCGAATCTTTCGGTCGCGTTCTCGAAGTTGGGAAAGCGTGTGCTCCAGATCGGCTGCGATCCCAAGCACGATTCCACTTTCACGCTCACCAAGAAGCTGATGCCGACGGTGATCGACGTGCTCGAGACGGTCGACTTCCACCCCGAAGAGCTGCGCATCGAGGACTTCGTCTTCCCCGGCTACAACGGCGTGATGTGCGTCGAGGCCGGCGGGCCGCCGGCCGGCACCGGCTGCGGCGGCTACGTGGTCGGCCAGACCGTCAAGCTGCTCAAGGAGCACCACCTGCTCGAAGAGACCGACGTGGTGATCTTCGACGTGCTGGGCGACGTGGTCTGCGGCGGCTTCGCCGCGCCCTTGCAGCATGCCGACCGCGCGCTCATCGTCACCGCCAACGACTTCGATTCCATTTTCGCGATGAACCGCATCGTGCAGGCGATCGGCGCCAAGGCCAAAAACTACAACGTCCGCCTCGGCGGCGTGATCGCCAACCGCAGCGCGGACACCGACCAGATCGACAAGTACAACGCGCAGATCGGCCTCAAGCTGATGGCGCATTTCCCCGATCTCGACGTCATCCGCCGCTCGCGCCTGAAGAAGGCGACGCTGTTCGAGATGGAGTATTCGCCCGAGCTCGAGGCGGTGCAGAAGGAGTACATGCGCCTGGCCGCGTCGCTGTGGCTCGGCACCGACCCGTTGATCTGCACGCCGATGAAAGACCGCGACATCTTCGATCTGCTGGGATTCGACTGATGACACAGGGCACGTACGCGCAACGCCGCAGCGAGATCGAAACCTACTTCGATCGCACCGCCGTCAAGGCATGGGAGCGTCTGACCTCGACCGCGCCCGTCGGCCGCATCCGCGCCAGCGTGCGGGCCGGGCGTGACGAGATGCGGGCTACCCTGCTCGGCTGGCTACCGGCAGACATGCACGGCATGCGCTTGCTCGACGCCGGTTGCGGCACCGGCGCGCTCGCGACCTGCGCGGCGCAGCGCGGCGCACAGGTGGTAGCCATCGACCTGTCGCCAACGCTCGTGGGCATAGCGCGCGAGCGCCGTCCTGCGGCACTCGCGCGCCGGATCGAGTTTCACTCTGGCGACATGCTCGACCCTGCGCTCGGCCGCTTCGACTACGTGGTCGGCATGGATTCGGTGATCCACTACGAGGCCGAGGACGCCGTGCGCGTGCTGGCCGGCCTGGCGCAGCGCACTGAGCGCGCGGTGCTGTTCACGTTCGTCCCGGGCACGCCGCTCTTGCTCGCGATGCGTCGCGTCGGCCGGCTCTTCCCGAAAGGGGACCGTGCGCCGTCGGTCGTTCCCGTTGCTCCAAACGATCTGCTGCGCCGCCTCGCAGCCGAGCCGGCGCTTGGAGCCTTTCGCTTCGCCCGCATGCAGCGCGTCTCCAGCGGCTTCTACAAATCGCACGCACTCGAGTTGAGCCGCGTTTGAAAGCCGCACGCTTCACCCGCTTCGTCAAGCAGCTCGACCCGCGCTGGCTGCCGTTCGCCGACGTCGCCAGCGCCGATCTGCCGCTGCCACGGCTTTTGCGCCTGTCGCTTTTCAAAGTGTCGATGGGCATCACCACGGCGCTGCTCGTCGGCACGCTGAACCGGGTGATGATCGTCGAGCTCGGCGTGGCCGCCTGGCTGGTGTCGCTGATGCTGGCGCTGCCGTTGCTGGTGGCGCCGTTTCGCGCCGTCACCGGCTACCACTCCGACACGCACCGTTCGGCCTTCGGCTGGAAGCGCGTGCCCTACATGTGGGGCGGAACCCTGATCCAGTTCTTCGGCCTTGCGGTGATGCCGTTCGCGTTGCTTGTTTTGTCGGGCCAGGGCGCGGTCCCGGTGCCGGCGTGGTTTGGCCAGGCTGCTGCGGCGCTCGCTTTCCTGACCGTCGGCGCCGGGCTGCAGACCTCGCAGACCGCCGGTCTCGCGCTCGCAACCGACCAGGCGAGCGCAGAGACACGGCCGAAAGTCGTGGCGCTGATGTACGTGATGCTGCTCCTCGGCGCCGGCGGCGGCAGTGTCGCGTTCAGCGCGCTGCTCGCCGACTTCAGCCCGCAGAAGCTGGTTCAGGTGGTGCAGGGCACGGCTCTGGTCGTGCTGTTTCTCAACGCAATCGCGTTGTGGAAGCAGGAGCCGCGCAACCCGCAGCGCGCGGCGCAATCCAAGAACGTGATGCCGCCGCCGTTCAAGGATGTGTGGTGCCGCTTCATCGCCGGCGCGCGCGTGCGACGCTTCCTGTGGGCCACGGGTCTCGGCACGCTCGCCTTCAACATGCAGGACATCGTGCTCGAACCGTATGGCGGCGAGATCCTGCAACTCAGCGTTGGCGCGACCAGTGCGTTGACCGCGATGCTCGCCGGTGGCGCACTCATTGGCTTCGTATTTGCGGGGCGCTGCCTGACGCGCGGCGCCGACCCCTTGCGTCTGGCTTGCTACGGAGCGCTCGCCGGCCTGCCGGCCTTCTCGGCCGTGATCCTGGCGGCGCCGCTCGACGCCGGCTGGGTGTTTCGCACCGGCGCTCTGGGCATCGGCTTCGGCGGCGGGCTGTTCGCGATCGGCACCTTGTCGGCCGCGATGCGCCTCGAAGAAGGCGGCTTCGTCGGGCTGGCGCTGGGTGTTTGGGGCGCTGTCCAGTCCACCGCTGCGGGCTTGGCGATGTTCTTCGGCGGCGCGCTGCGCGACAGCGTCTCCAGCCTCGCCACGCAAGGTGTGCTGGGCAGCGCGCTCGCCGGGCCGGCCACCGGCTACAGCGCCGTCTATCACCTCGAGATCGTGCTGCTGTTTGCGACCCTCGTGGTCATGGGCCCCTTGGTGGGCCGGCGCGCCCCTGAGGCCCCGTCCGCCGCAACGCGAACGTACGGTCTCGCTGACCTAAAGAGTTAGTCGTTTTCGCCCCGCATTCAACACCCATCCATCGAGCGTCCACACCGAGGAGAAGAGACCATGGAATTCGGCGCCATCACCCACTATGTGGACCTCGCCCAGATCCTGCTTTACGCGTTCTGGCTGTTCTTCTTCGGGCTGATCTACTACCTTGTGCGCGAGGGCCATCGCGAGGGTTACCCGATGCAGTCCGACAGCCTCGGCCGCGCCCCCGTCAACGGCTGGCCGATCCCTTCGCCGAAGACGTACAAGCTGGCCGACGGCAGTTCGGTCACGGTGCCCGAACTGCACCGTCCCGAGCTGGAGGTCGCCGCCGTCACGACCGGCCCGTCGCCTGGCTCGCCGATCGAGCCCACCGGCAACCCGATGGCGTCCAACGCCGGGCCGGGCGCTTACGCGCTGCGCGCCGACAAGCCCGATGTCACCGCGCATGGCGATGTGAAGATCGTGCCGCTGCGCGTGGCCCCCGGTTGCGACGTGTCGCGCCACGACACCGACCCGCGCGGCCTGCCGGTGTTCGGCGCCGACGGCATGCAAGCCGGCACGATTCGCGAGCTGTGGCTCGATCGCTCCGAGATGCTGGTGCGCTACCTCGAGGTGAGCGTGGCGAATGCGGCGCTGGGGCCGAACGTGCTGCTGCCGATCCCGTTCGCGCGCATCCGCAAAGACCGCATCGAGGTCAACTCGCTGCTCGGCCATCAGATCGCGAACGTGCCCCGCACCCGCCACCCCGACCAGGTCACCTTCCTCGAAGAAGAGAAGGTCACTGCGTACTACGGCGCCGGCACCTTGTATGCCGAGCCGAAGCGCAGCGAGACTTGGATCTGATGCGATCGGAGGCCGCATGAACGTCGCCAAACACGGTCGCCCGCACGGGCATGGGAACGGGCACGAGCACGAGTTCGAACCCGAATACGGGCTGCCCGAAAGCCTGCCCGCCGACGAGCGCATCCTCTGGCAAGGCGCGCCCGACTTCTACGCGCTGGCTCGCCAGGCCTTCCACTGGAAGCAGTTCGTGGCTTACTTCGCCGCGATGCTGGCGTTGCGCGCCACGTTCGTCATGTCCGATGGCGGCTCGGCGTTCGATGCCTTCCGGTCACTGCTGGTGCCTGCCGCACTGGCCGTAGTGGCGCTCGCGAGCGTGGCGGCGCTAGCCTGGCTGACCGCGCGCACCACCGTCTACACACTGACCGACAAGCGCGTCGTGATGCGGGTGGGCATCGTCCTCACACTCACGTTCAATCTGCCGCTGCGCCGCATCGAGTCGGCTGCATTGCGTGAGCGCGACGGCGCGTGCGGTGACATCGTGCTCACGCTCGATCCCAAAGACCATATCGCGTGGCTGAACCTGTGGCCGCACGTGCGCGCGTGGCGCCTGGCACGCCCCGAGCCCGCGTTGCGCTCGGTGCCTGACGCGGCGCGCGTGGCAGCGCTGCTGTCCAACGCCTGGGTGCAAGCCACCGGCATGGCGGCAACGCCTGCACCTTCACCCGCGAGCGAGCGCCCCGCATCGCACGCGGCACCGACCGGCGACGCGAACGTTCCGCAAGCCGCTGCGTCGTCGCAGCAATGGCAACCGAGCCCGACATGAGCACATCCGCTTCGCCCGCCACAGCTCCACGGCCGGACAGCTTTCCGCGCTGGTTCCTGGTCGGTGCCGGTGGCCTGATCCTGTTCTCGCTGCTCAGCGTTGGCTTGGTCCGCCTTACCGGCAACGGCCCCGATCAGCGCGCTGCTCCGGCGGCGATGGAACGCGCGCTGCGCTTCGAGGATCGCCCCGATGGCAGCATCGCCGTACTCGACGGTCGTACCGGCGCGCAGGTGACTTCGGTGCAGGGAGAGCAGGGTTTCGTACGCGGCGCACTGCGCGCGCTGGCGCGCGAAAGGCGCGCACGCGGCATGGGTTCGCAGCAGCCGTTCCAGCTCATCGCGCGCACCGACGGCGGGCTCACGCTGTTCGATCCGATGACCGACAACCGCGTCGACCTCGAGGCCTTCGGGCCGACGAACGCCGGCGAGTTTGCCAAATTGCTGACGGTCGGCACAACGCCCCGGCGATGACCGTTTGAACCCCACGGAGCACACCACCATGGCCAGCCCCACCGCTACCGCGAACCCAGCCACGATCGCCAGCGCCGACGACGCCGCCAGCAAGGCCAAAGACAATTCGCTTTTGAGCCCGCGCTTCTACACCACCGACTTCGCGGCGATGGATCGGATCGACGTCTCGCCGATCCGCGCCGAGTGGGACGCCATGCTCGCCGAGTACGAAGGCGACAACAACCACGACCACTTCCAGCGCACGGCCGAGTTTGCAACCGAAGTGAACGAGGTGTTCGGCAAGGTCTCGCCCGAATTGCGGCAGGAGTTTCTCGACTTTCTCATCAGCTCGGTGACGAGCGAGTACTCGGGCTGCATTCTGTACAACGAGATCCAGAAGAACGTCACCAACCCCGACATCAAGGCGCTGATGCGCTACATGACGCGCGACGAGTCGCGCCACGCCGGCTTCATCAACCAGAGCCTGAAAGACTTCGGCATCGGCCTGGATCTGCCGAACCTGAAGCGCACCAAGGCCTACACCTACTTCAAGCCAAAGTACATCTTCTACGCGACCTACCTGTCCGAGAAGATCGGCTACGCGCGCTACATCACCATCTTCCGGCAGCTCGAGCGCCACCCCGACAAGCGCTTCCACCCGATCTTTCGCTGGTTCGAGCGCTGGTGCAACGACGAGTTTCGCCATGGCGAATCGTTCGCGCTGATCATGCGATCGCAACCGCACCTGCTGCGCGGAGCCAACGTGCTGTGGATCCGCTTCTTCCTGCTGGCGGTATACGCAACGATGTACGTGCGAGACCACACGCGGCCGATGCTGCACCACGCGATGGGGCTCGATAGCGACGAGTACGACTACACCGTGTTTCGCATCACCACCGAAATCTCGAAGCAGGTGTTCCCGATCTCGCTCGACACCGATCACCCGTCGTTCCGCGCCGGGCTCGCGCGGCTGTTCCGCATCCAGACTGCGATCAACGCCGCCAAGGCGCGCGGTGGCGTGATCGGCAGGTTGCAGCAGGCGGGCTGGGCCGTGGCCGGGCTGGCCACGTTCGCGCGTCTGTACTTGATGCCGGTGCAGCGCCACGACCTGCCCGAGCAGATGCGCATGGCGCCAGCCTGGTAGCGGCCACGAGCGCCCACTGCACAACGCCGCCGACCCATGCCCGACCTCGCCCTCGCCTCCGTGTTCGCAGTGTTCATCTGGTGGTTCAGCACCGGCCTCGTGCTGCTGCTCGATCGCATGCCGCGCGGCGCATTCCGCTGGAGCCTGCTGCTTTCGTCTCTGCTCGCACTGACCGCGTTCGTGGCGCTCGCGCACACCGCGTGGCAACTGACCGTGGCCAACGCCTACTGCGCGTTCACGTCTGCGCTGCTGGTGTGGGGCTGGCACGAGCTGAGCTTCCTGAGCGGCTGGATCACCGGGCCGCGCAAGACGGCGCTCGCGCCCGGCACGGAAGGCTGGCCGCGCTTCGTGCAATCGGTGCGTGCGATCCTGTGGCACGAACTCGCGATCAGCGGCGTCGGCCTCGCACTTATCGCAGTCACCTGGGGCGCGCCGAACCAGATCGGCGTCTGGACGTTTCTCGTTCTTTGGGTGATGCGCACCAGCGCCAAGCTAAACCTGTTTCTGGGCGTGCGCAACCTGAGCGAAGAGTTCCTGCCGCCGCACCTGGCGTACCTGCAGAGCTTCTTCCGGCGCCGGCCGGTGAACTTGCTGTTCCCGATGTCGGTCACCGCCTCGAGCCTAGTGCTCGGGCTGATGGTCGTGCGCGCGCTCGATGCGGGCACGCCGCCTGCTTTGGCCATCGGCCTGACACTCACCGGCACGATGCTCGCGATGGCGATCCTCGAGCACTGGCTTTTGGTGCTGCCGATCCAGGGCACGGCGATGTGGCGCTGGGCGCTGCGTGAAGGCAAACCGCGGACCGAAACCGACCTCCGATCCGTGGCCGGCGCACCCTCACCGAAGAGCCCCCGGGACGCCGATGAACAGTTACTTCAAATCCACTAGCAACGTTTTGCCGCTCACGCCAGGCGGGCGGGCACCCGTTGCCGGCGCGCCACTGGCTCTGGTGATCGGCAGCGGCTTCGGTGGCCTCGCAGCGGCCGTGCGACTCAGTTGCAAGGGCTATCGCGTGCAGGTGCTCGAGAAGCTCGACGGCCCCGGCGGCCGCGCTTACGTGTGGCGGCAAGACGGCTTCACGTTCGACGCCGGCCCGACCATCGTGACCGCGCCGCACCTGCTCGAAGAGTTGTGGACACTGTGCGGCAAGCAGCTCGCCGACCACGTGACGCTCAAACCCCTCGACCCGTTCTACCGCATCCGCTTCGACGACGGCACCTGGTTCGACTACAGCGGCGACGCCGAGCGCATGCGCGCCGAGGTCGCCCGCTTCAGCCCCGACGACCTGCCCGGCTATGCGCGCTTCCTGGAAGAATCGGAGCTGTGCTGCAAGCTCGGTTTCGAGGATCTCGGCCCGGTCGCGTTCGACAGCCTCGGCGACCTCTTCAAGGCTGTGCCGTCGATGGTGCGCATGAAGGCCTGGCGCAGCATCTACCAGATGGTCGCGAGCCACTTGCGCAACCCCAAGTTGCGCATCGTGATGAGCTTTCACCCGCTCTTGATCGGCGGCAACCCGTTCGCGGTGACGTGCACGTACAGCCTCATCAACACGCTCGAACGGCGCTGGGGCGTGCACTGGGCCATGGGCGGCACGGGCGCGCTGGTGCGCGGCCTCGTCGATCTGCTCGCCGAGCGTGGCGTACAGGTGCGCTGCAACACCGAGGTGAAGCGTATCGTGGTCGAGAACCGCAAGGCGGTCGGTGTGGAGCTCGCAAGCGGCGAGCGCATCAATGCCGACATCGTGGTCAGCAATGCCGACACAGCCTGGACCTACCGGCACCTGATCGATGCCAATCAGCGACCGCACTGGACCGACAAGCGCATCGAGAGCAAGCGCTACTCGATGAGCCTGTTCGTCTGGTACTTCGGTACCAACCGACGCTACGACGACGTGCCGCACCACATGATGGTGCTCGGGCCGCGCTACAAGGAACTGCTCACCGACATCTTCAAGCGCCACCACCTCGCCGACGACTTCAGCCTGTACCTGCATCGCCCGACCGCGAGCGATGACGGCATGGCGCCGCCGGGGCACGACGCGTTCTATGTGCTTTCGCCGGTGCCACACCTCGACAGCGGCACCGACTGGGCGCAGCACGCCGAAGCCTACCGCCAGCTCGTCGAGACCAGACTCGAGGCCACGGTGTTGCCCGGCCTGCGCCAGCATATCGTCACCTCGCGCGTGACCACGCCTCAAGACTTTCACGACCGGCTGCTCTCGTACAAAGGTGCCGCGTTCGGCATGGAGCCGCTGCTGCTGCAAAGCGCGTGGTTCCGCCCGCACAACCGCAGCGAAGACATCGATGGCCTCTTCATGGTGGGCGCCAGCACGCACCCGGGCGCCGGCATTCCCGGCGTGCTCATGTCCGCCAAAGCCCTTGAAACGGTGGTGCCCCATGTCGATGCCTTCGCCTGAAGCACTATCGGCCCCATCTGCCCGCTCGGTCGATTCAACCCGAGCCGACCACGACCTCGCGGCCTGCCGCACCCTGATGCGCGGCGGCTCGAAGACCTTCTTCGCCGCCTCGATGCTGCTGCCGCAGCGCGTGCGCGCACCGGCGAGTGCGCTCTATGCGTTCTGCCGCCTCGCCGACGACGCGATCGACCTCGGCGCCGATCCGTTCGCCGCGATGCTCGCGCTGCAGTGCCGGCTCGACGCCATCTACGACGACAAGCCGTACGACATCGACGCCGACCGCGCGATCGCCCGCGTGGTCCACGCCCACGCCATCCCGCGCGCGCTGCTCGACGCGCTGCTCGACGGCTTCTTGTGGGACGCGCAAGGCCACCGCTACGAAACCATCGAAGACGTGCAGGCGTACGGCGCGCGCGTTGCCGGCACCGTGGGCGCGATGATGGCGCTGGTGATGCGCTGCGGCACCGAACAGGCCCTCGCGCGTGCCTGCGAACTCGGCGTGGCGATGCAGCTCACCAACATCGCGCGCGACGTCGGCGAAGACGCCCGCAATGGCCGCCTGTACCTGCCGCGCGAATGGCTGCGCGACGCCGGCGTCGACGCCGACGCTTGGTTGCGGGCGCCGCACTTCGATGCCGCGATCGCGCATGTCACGCAGCGCCTGCTGCGCGCGGCCGATGCGCTGTACGAGCGCGCCGAGCAGGGCATCGAAGCACTGCCGCGCGACTGTCGCCCGGCGATTTTCGCGGCGCGCCTGGTGTATGCCGAGATCGGCCACCAGCTAGTGCGCGACGGCCTCGATTCCGTGAACCACCGCGCCGTGGTGTCACGCCGCCGCAAGCTCGCACTCATCGCCCGCGCCACCACGGCAGCGGTGATCGCACCGCATGCGCAGACGCAGCCGCTGGCCGCGCTGCGAGAGGTGCAGTACCTCGTCGATGCCGCGGCGCAAGCCTTGCCCGCCTCGGCAGCGAGCGCGGTGCCGCGCCGCACGTTCGACGAGCGCATGGCCTGGGCCTGTGACCTGCATGCGAGGTTGCACAACCACAACCACCATTCCATTCGCTGACTGCTGCCGCTGCACCACCCGTGTTCGACGGCTTCCCGCTCAAGCTCTTCGAAGGCCTGGCGTTCCTCGCGGCCGGCGTGGCGTTCGCGTGGTGGCAGTTGCGCGACGTGAAGCGCGCGCAGCAGCGATCGGCCGAGGAGCGCGCCGAGCGGAACAGTCGGCAGGACGAAGGCGCATCGGCTGATCTTCCAAAGCGTGGCGAACCATGAGCACGGCGCTCAAGACCATCCACGTCATGTCGGCGTGTCTGTTTCTCGGCAACGTGATCGTCAGCGGCACCTGGGCGGCGCTGGCAGAGCGCACGCGCAACCACGAGATCATCCGTTTCAGCAACAAGCTGGTGCTCATCACCGATCTGCTGTTCACCGTGACCGGCGCACTTGGCGTGATCGTGACCGGCCACTTGATGGCGAGCCGCTTCGATGATGCGGCGCACAGCTGGATCACCTGGTCGTACCTGCTGTTCGGCCTGTCGGGGCTGATCTGGGCCTGCGTGCTGGTGCCGATCCAGCTCAAGCAGCGCCTGCTGCTCAAGCGCCACGATCACATCACGGGCGAGTACCTGCGCCTGTCGAAAGTCTGGCAGATCTCGGGCGCGGTCGCGACCGTGCTGCCGCTGCCGATCCTGTACCTGATGGTGACGAAGGTCGCCTGAGAGGGTGAGAGCCTTTCGCCCATGTCGCGCAGCGCCCCGCCACTGGCCGGCCAGGTCATCGTCATCACGGGGGCTGCGTCCGGCATCGGCAAAGCCACGGCACGCGAGCTGCATGCACGCGGCGCGGCTGTCGTGCTGGTCGACTGCGATGCCGACGAGGTGGCGGCCGTTGCGCGCTCAGTCGGTGAAGGCGTGCTTGCGGTCACGGCAGACGTCACCTCGCTGACTCAGTGCGAACACATGGTGACCGCCGCGCTCGTTCGCCACGGCCACATCGACGTTATCTGGGCCAACGCCGGCGTGGCCTCGTTCGGCCCGCTCGCCCGCACCGACGCCTCGGCCTGGCAGCGCTGCATCGAGGTCAACGTGATGGGCGTCTTCAACACTGTTCGCAGTGCCCTGCCCGCCGTGATGCAGCAACGCGGCTACGTGCTCGTCACGGCATCGGTCGCGAGCTTTGCGCACCCACCGGCGATGTCGGCGTACGCAGCGTCGAAGGCGGCGGTCGAGGCGATGTGCAATGCCTGGCGCATCGAGCTCGCCGCGCACGGCGTGCGCGTGGGCATCATCCACCCGTCGTGGGTGAGCACGCCGCTCGTCAGCGAGGGCGCGCTGCACCCGGGTTTTCGCCGGCTGCGCGCGACGATGCCCGGGCCGCTAGGCGAGGAGACGCCGGCTCCCGTGGCAGCGCAGCGCATCGCCGATGGCATCACGCGCAGAGCGCGACGCATCTGGGTGCCCGGTTGGGTGCGCGTGCTGTACTGGCTGCGCGCGATGCTGCACACGCCGCTTGCCGAACGCCAGTTGCTGCAAGCCGCGCCCGACATTGAACGGCACTACCTGGAAGGCCTGGCGGCCGAAGGGCCACTGGCGTCGTCGTTCGGACCGCGCGAACTCGAGCGCGCAAAGCAACGACTGGCAAGGAACGCGGGCCGCATCGAGGCGGACGCGTCACCGGATCTATCCGCTTCGAGCGCCGGCATTGGCCGCTGACTCGCCCCCGAACGAGGAAGACATCGCATGAACGGCCCCGCGGCCGGGCGCAGGGGCGTTGCGGGCCCGCATCGAGGCGTTCAGCCTCTTCGCGGCATCCGCCAAGGCAGCATCAAGCGCACCGGCAGCGAGACCACGCGTGGCACGTTCAGTGTCTCGTGCATCGCGGTGACGCGCTCGCCGAGCACGCCGCAGGCGAGCACCGAGCGCGCGTAGAACGGCGTGTCCTCGAGCGACTGGATCACCTGCGGCACAACCCCCTCGCTGCTGCGCATCGTGCGGTCGAGCAGCCACTTCGAGCGCAGCAGCGCCTGGCGCGGCGGCGCATCGAAAGGTCTAGCGCTGCCATCAGGCGCGAAGCGCTGGGCGATGACGCGGTCGGCGCCGCTCCTGGGTCGCAGGTCGTAGATCACGGCGGTGCTGCCGTCGGCGAGTTGCGCGCGCGACCAGTCCCATTCGCGAAACGCCCGGTCGATCGGCTCGTCGCCTTCGTTCGAGTCGAGGTAGGCATGACCGGCCCAGCGCAGTCCGGGCTGCGGCAAGTCGACCTCGACGCGCGCGACCGGCGCGATCGGCCCCCAGCGGTGGGCGCCCGCCGCATCGAGCGATGTGACGAAGCGGCTCAGGCCTTGCGGCCACAGGCGCACGCGCCCGCGCACGCGGCGCGGCCACGGGGCTGTGAGCTCGTCGATGTCGATCGCGAGCGACTGGCCGTCCCATGCCATGCGGCTCGGGCCGACCGAGAGCGCATCGGCGCTGCGCGTCATGTGGCGGCGGCCGCGTTCGGTCATGGTCCAGTGGTTGCCGCCCTGCCCGTACAACGCGACGTTGATGGCACAGAAGTTCTCGGGGTCGGCCGCTCCGCGAGCCCGTGCGAGGGCGTAGTACGGTGAGAAGACGCTGCCGACGAAGGCGATGATGGTCAGCCCGTGCCGGCCGTCGTCGCTGAGGGCGTCGAGGTACCACCAGAGGTAGCCGCCCTGCGCCACCGCCTGGTCGAATCGAGGTGCGCCATCAGCGCCTCGACCGCCAGCCGGCCCGACATCGCCGCCATCGGCACGCCCGGCCCTGGATGCACACTGCCCCCCGCCAGGTACAGGCCCGGCACCGGCGTCACCGAACCCGACCTCTTGAACTGCGCCCACCAGCCGTGGCTCGCGGCCCCATACAGCGCCCCGCCCGTGCCCGGGAACAGGCGGTTGAAATGCGCCGGAGTCGTACGCACCACTTGCGACGGCGTCAGCTCGAGTTGCAGGCCGCACTGCTGCAGCAGAGCCAGGCTGCGGTGTTGGCATGGGTCGACCTCCGGATCATCAAAAGGCCCGCGATCGCCATCGGCAGGAGCGTTGACAAGGCACAGCAAGCGTTCGCGCCGCGGCGTTGCTGCGGCAGAGTCGCATGGGCCACCGCCTGGCACATCACCGCGGTCTTGCGCGCACACGTACACGGTGCCGCGCTGCGGCAGGCGGCGCTGCCGGAAGATGTCGTCGAACTCGGACGCGTAGTCATCGTCGAAGAAGACGTTGTGGCGCACCAGCGGAAAGCCGCTTGTGCGTGCGTGCACGGCCCACGTCACCGCCGACAGTGAACGCCGCGGTGGTGGGACCGCCGGCGCCGCATGCGCCACCGCATCTCCGAGCAGGCCTTGTGCGAGCGCGCTGGCCTCGCCGTTGAAGACGACCGAGTCGGCCGGCAGCACGCGTCCGTCGGCCAGGCGCACGCCGCTCACCCTGCCAGTGCGCACCTCGATGCGCTCGCAGGTCTGGCCGTAGTGCAGGCGCACGCCGCGTTGCTGTGCGAGTTGCGCGAGCGCTTGCGCCAGCGCATGCATGCCGCCGTCGATCGCCCAGACGCCGCTTTGCTCGACATGGGCGACGAGCATCAGCGTGGCCGGCGCCTGCCAAGGCGACGCGCCGCAGTAGGTGGCATAGCGGCCGAACAGTTGCCGCAGGCGCGGGTCGGCGAAGTGGTGGCCGAGGCGTTGCCACAGGCTCGCAAACGGGCCGAGGCCGGCGAGCGTGGCGATGCCGGCGGGGCCGAGATCGCGCGCGATGCGCAGTGCGCTCGGTCGTGGCGAGCAGATGTAGGGACGCTCGAGCCGCTCGTAGACGCGCCGCGCTTCAGCACAGAACGCAAGGTAGCGGCGCCCTTCATCCGGGGTCGCGAAGCGGCTGATCGCATCGGCGGACGCAGCCAGATCGGCAAACAGGTCGAGCCGCGCATCGCTTGCGCGCCATGCATGGCGCGCAAGAACGCCGAGCGGTCGAAGGGTGAGCAGGCTGTCGAGCGACGCGCCGGCCGCGGCGAGGATCTGATCGAACACCCAGCGCATCGTGAACACGGTGGGGCCGGCGTCGATGCGCACGCCGTCGACCTCGACCTGGCGCATCTTGCCGCCGGGCGCGTCGGCCGCTTCGACGAGCGTGACATCGAGGCCACGGCAGGCGAGCAGGAGCGCGCTGACGAGCCCGCCGATACCCGCGCCGATGACGACCACTTTGTGATCGGGCGCGGCACGCGCGCGCTCTGGCTCAGCCATGGCGCCGGCCGTGCCACGAGCCGGTGATCTGCAGCGGCGTGAAGCGCACGAACATCGACTCGCTGAAGTAGTGTTCGCGGTGCGCGGCGAGGATCGCCTCCTGGTGGGAACCGCTGCGTGCGTAGGCGTCCATCGCGGCCTGATCGTCCCAGACGCTGAAGGTGGCCTGGCGCAGCAGCGGTGCCTCGCCCAGGCCCACGGCAAGGCGGCACCCCGGCGCGCGCCGCAAGGCGTGTTCGGTCTGCGGCGAGCGGCGCCAGAAGGCGAAGGCGCTGCGCGGCCGGATCGACGCTCGCGTCAGTGACGCCACCGGCCCATCGACACGCGGCTCGGCCGTCACGCCGATCGATTCGCCGCCCCACTGACCGCGGCTCGACGTGGCGCGCAGCTTGGCGATGCACAGCTCGCGGGCGCGTGCGCGATAGCCCTCGACGATGCCCGATGCGGCGGTGAACGCATCGGCATCGGCCTCGCTCGCGAACACCGCGAACAAACCTTGGCGCGAGCCGCTCGGGCGCAAGCCGAAGCCGCCGTCGTGGCCACTGCCGAGCGCTTTGGCAAAGCGCAAGCCGCGCTCGCGGCGCAGCGGCCAGTCTCGCAGCACGATGCGCGACCAGCCCCACAACCATGCCGCCGGCTTGAGCTCGACGAGCAGCAGCACGACGACATCGTCGCCGACCGATTGCGATGCCGAAGTCGATGCGGTGCAGCTTCGAACGAGCTGCGAAAGCGCGTGCGCCGGCGCTTGGGTGCGCGCGAGCGTTGCGGGTTGCTGCCGGGCCGGGCCGTCCATCTCTCGATGTTGCGACGTTCCCGGCCGGGCCGCAACCCGGCGGGTCACTTGACCGTGGCCTCGACGCGGCGTGCGGCGGGGTCTTCGCCCGACAGGTTGGCCTCGGCCTGCATCGGCTTGTCGAGCACGACGCGGTCTTGAGCAATGCCCGCGCCGAGCAGCGAATCGCGGACCGAGGACGCGCGTTCCCTGGTGAGCTCCTGGTTTGCCGCCAACTCGCCCGAGGCCGGGTGGTAGCCCGAGATCGAGACCTTGGCGGCTGGCGTGTTCGTCATCGTCACGATCAGCTGCGCCAGGCCTTTGGCCTGTTCACCTTCGAGTGTGGACGAGCCGACGTCGAAGTACATCACCGAGTGCGCCGGCTCGGCGAGCGGCATCGGCAAGCTGCCCGGGTTGGCGGCGGCCACTTTTGCGAGTGCCAGAAGTTCGGGGTAGTCCTTGGCCATCGCCGCGCCATACAGCGGCTTGTAAGCGCCCTGGTGGCAGGTGGCGCAGTTGACCTTCGCCACATCGCCGTGCGGGCCGAGCCGGTTCGGCGGGAAGGTGCTGGTCAGCGGCTCGAGGTAGTCGTTGTTGAGGTCACGCGCCATGCGGATGCCGTACCACGCAGTCACCCGTTGCGGCGGAGAAATCGCCCACGACTGGAACGACTGCGTGTTGTGGCAGTACGTGCAGTTCACGCCGAGCGAGGTCGACATGTGCATCATCAGGCCGTAGGTGTGCTCGGCCTGCTTGGTCGAGCTGCGGTTGGCCGCTGCGCCGGTGAACTTTAGCGCCTCGGTGCCGTTCACGCGGATCGGCTTCGCCTCTTTGAGGTAAGGCGTGAAGGGGTCGGACGGCAACGAAGACAACCCGACGGAAGGCGCCGCCATGTTCTGTCCGGCCAGATCGCCGAGCAGTGAGTTGGCGTACTTGCGGTCGGTCGGCGCATACCAGACCTGCGTCGGGATGTTGTTGCCGCGGTGGCAGGTGTAGCAGGTCACACCCGTGGCGCCGACGTGCTTGTTCCAGTCGCCGTTCAAGTGCTGCGTCATCTGGATCATTCGGCGCGCCACGACCTTGGTGTACTTCGTGTCGTCGGCAAAGTTCGCGGCGTTGTGGCAGTACGTGCAACCTTCGTTCGGCGCGACCCACGAGGTGATCGCGACCATGTGGCGCGCGAACTGGCCGACGCTCAGGTCGCCCAGCACCTTGACGTTCTGGTACACCGCGCCGGCCTTCGGGCCTTCGCTACTGGCAGCCGGTGCCGCTTCCGGCGCCTGGTTCAACGGGGCTTGCGCCGCCAGGGTTCGTGGGTTGTAGATCTGCTCCATGCCGGTGCCGCGGTAGCCGATCTGCACCGACGCGATCGGCGGACGCTCGCAGCCCGCGAGCAGCGTGGCCGCAAGTGCCGCAGCCAGCCATTTGGAGGTCGTCACGCAGCTCATGGCTTTGCTCCCAGCAAGGCGGGATCGATGCTCAGCGGATACACCGTCGGGTAAGCCGGCACCACGTGGTGCTTCATCGACCAGAGATACCAGTTGTCGACCACCGGGCCGGTCAGCAGGATGCCGATGCCGCCGACGAGCGGACACAGTACCGCGAACCACCAGGCCCAACGGTGGATCGACTCCATCGTCGCGTTGAAGCCCATCGTCCAGCGCCAGAACAGTGCCGCGCGCTCGGAGGCCGTGCCGCGATCGACGATCTGCTCGATCTCGCGCTCGCCGCCGTAGCGGCTCACTGCGAGGATGGTGGCGCCGTGCATCGCGAACAGCAGCACCGAGCCATACAGGAACACGATCGACAACGCATGGAACGGGTTGTAGAACAGGTTGCCGTAGCGCAATGACAAGGCCGAAACCCAGTCGAGGTGCGGGAAGATGCCGAACGGCACCGCCTCGCCCCAGCTGCCCATCATGATCGGCCGGAAGAAGCCGCACACGAGGTAGAGCCAGATGGCGGCCGCGAACGCCCAGGCCACGTGCGTGCCGAGACCCAACTGGCGTGCGCGACGATAGGTCCGCACCCACCACAGCAGGATCGACACGGTGAGCAAGAAACCGGTGAAGAGCCACCAGCCGCCCTGCGCGAGCGGCGGGATGCTCAAGCCGAAGCTCGGCGGTGGCGGCTCGAGCGCGAGCCAGAACAGTTGGCGCACGAGCTGGATCGGGTTCCAGTCGACCGAGGCCAACATGTTGAAGCCGATGATGTTGAAGGCCAGCGTGCCGAACAGAAGCGACGCTACGCCCAGGCCGCCGAGATAGATCGGGCCGAGCTGCGCATTGCCCAGGCGCCCGAACAAGTGCACCAGAAAGGGCTTGCCGCTGCGCTTCCAGTCGTCGCGCGGCAACCCGATGCCGTCGTGCAACGGGCCGGTCACCTGGACCGCGGTGAAGAGGTTTTGATACTCCGCCATCGTCATCTCCTGCTCAGCGTGCCGCGGCCTAGCGCCAGATCGGAAGGTTCAGCCACCAGCCCCACCACTCGGGCCAGCCGCGGGTCCAGAACGGCCCGCTAATCACGATGCACAGGGCTGCGAACCAGACCGACGCGAGCGCTAGGAACAAGCCGAGCCGGTGAATGCCCAGCGTGCCCACCGAGTAGCCGATGAAGTCGCGGAAGAACGTGTCTTCATGCTCCGGCGTCTTGACGACCTGCCCCTTCTTCGGGTTCGTGGAGGAGAGCACCAGCCCGCCGTGCAGCGACAGCGCGAGCACGGTGGCGAAGAACAGACTCGCCGCAATCATGTGCGCCGGGTTGTAATGGAAGTGTAGGTACTGGTAGCCGATGTTGCTGACCCAGTCGAGGTGGCTGTAGATGCCGTACGGAAAAGCATGGCCCCAGCCGCCCATCAGCACCGGGCGGATGACCTGCAGCGTCACGTAGGCCAGGATCGCGAAGCCGAACGCGACTGGCACGTGATAGCCCATGCCGAGTTTGCGGCAGATCTCGACCTCGCGCAGCGCCCACGACACGAAGGAGCCGATCGCACAGACGGTGATGATCTGCCACAGGCCTCCTTGCATCATCGGCGCGAAGTTCAAACCGACCGACAGATCGGGCGGCGCGATGCTGATCTGCCAGAGATTCCAGGTCGGCCCCATGGCCGCGCCCCACAGAATCATCAGCGTGCCCAGCAGCGAGAAGAAGGCCGTGGTGACACCGAAGAAGCCGACATAAAACGGCCCCACCCAGAAGTCGAAGAGATCACCCCCGACCAGGGTGCCGCCGCGGACGCGGTACTTTCTTTCGAAGCTCAGCATGGCCATTTGATCGCTCCTCACAACCGACGAATCGGTCCGTTTCTTGTGCTGTCTTGTGGACTGTCAAGAAGAAGAATTCGCATCGGCGGGCGGGGTGTGGCCCCAGCCGGCAGCCGCCCCGGCCCGCCTTTGCACAACAACACCGTTTATTTGGACGGGGGCATCGCCGAATTCTGCGCAGCCTTCGCGGCTTTCACCGTATCGGGGTGCCAGGTGTTGATGTTGTAGCGATCGCCACTGATCTGGATCAGGTGGATGCTCGTGGAGACGAAGGCGATCAACAGCCCCGTCAAAATGATCGCCTTGCGGGGATCGACAACTCGCCAAAAACGCCACATGTTGGCTTCCTTTCAGTTAGGTCAGTTGAGACATCACGGTGTACACAGCGGACTGCACGCCAGTCCACACGGAGCGCGCATCTTCTGCCCCGGGCAGCCAGGTTCGCCAGTTCCAGTGGAACAACTGCGAAGCCAGCGAAACGAGAAGGAAGACGACAAAGATCGCGGCGTAGATCATGTGCAGACCCTCGAGTGGGCTGCCATGCTTCGCCACCGGACCATTCGCGGTTTCATGTGTCATAGCCACCTCCATGTCTACCGCGTCGTCAGAACCAAGGACGCCAGATCCACACTAGGCTGTGCGCCACTAACGCGCCCACCGCCCACAACAGGTAACCCTGGATGTAGTACTTGTGGAACTCCTGGCACTCGTCGTCTGTCAGCCCTGAAGGATTCACGCTTGCAGGCATAGCTTTCACCTCTTTCTTCGGTTGCCTTACGGCATCGGCAGCGTTTTGAAGACGCCGCCCAGACCACCGCTGCGTTGCCACTGCGGCACCTTTGCGCGGGCGTTCGACAATGGGCAGAGGCTGTTCATGCCCCGAGCCCGACCTTCGAACGACCGAACAACTCTTGCAGCCGATCGGCGCTCACTTGGGAGCGCCCGGCTGCACGCGCATCGGCCTCGGCCCGATCACGCATTCGTTTGGCGGCCGAAATGCGCACCAGCACCGGCTCGGCCTCGATCAACTCTTCGAGAAACTGTTGCGCGTCGTCGTCCCACGCGACCGTTTCGCTGTGCGCCAGCCGGCTCGGCGTGGCGTCGATGCGGTCGAGTTCGGTGCCGAGCGGCAAGATGTGGAACAGCGCATCGAACAGCGCGTTGCAGAACTCCTGGATCACGTAGGTCGCGCCCGCGTAACCCATGAACGGCGTGCCGGTGTGGCGGCGGATGATCGGCAACGGGAACGACGCCGGGATGAAGGTCGCGCGCATCGGCGAGCCGCCCGCGGCGCCCGTGCCTTCGGCGAGGTACATGCGTTCGTTGTAGCTGCCGTACATCACGAGTGGCGGTTTGGTCTTGACGAGTTCCCGCACCGCCCCGTTGTCGGTCTTTTCGCCTGGTTTGCGCGCGACTGCGAAGTTGCACGGCAGGCCCATCTCGTCTTCGAGGAAGTGGCGCAGGCCGCGGCTGTAGGTTTCGTTCGCAACGACGGCGAAACTGGCGGTGCCGAAGAAGTCTTGCGTGACCGAACGCCACAGGTCCCAGATCGGCTTGATCGTGCTGTGCTTCTCGCGCTCGATGAATGGCTCGGGGTCGAGGCCGAGCAACTCGCCCAGGCTGCGCAGGAACTTGGTCGTGCTGTGCAGGCCGATGGGCGCTTGCAGGTACGGCCGCTCCAGCGCCTCGCACAGCATGCGGCCGAACTCGCGGTACATGCAGATGTTCACGTCGGCCTCGACGAGGCGCGACACGTCGGCGAGGTGGCTGCCGAGCGGGAACACCATGTTCACGTCGGCGCCGATACCTTGCACCAGTCGGCGGATCTCAGCCAGATCGCTCGGCATGTTGAACACGCCGTAGCTCGGGCCGATGATGTTGACGCGCGGCCGTTCTTTCAGCCCATCCTTGCCAGCGGGGCGGTCGGCATACGGCTTGCGCGCCGGCACCTTCTTCAGGCCGTACTCGGACCAGAGCCAGAACATCGCGCGGTTTGCGCACTGCCACTGGTCTTCGTCGATGGTGCGCGGCAGGAAGCGCAGGATGTTCGTGCCTTCGGGCGTGACGCCGCCGCCGATCATCTCGGCGATCGAGCCGGTGACCACGACCGACGGCAGATCGGGGTCGAGCGCGGCGTGCGCGCGGCGCATGCTTCCTTCGGTGCCCTCGCGGCCGAGTTGCTCTTCGGCCAGGCCAGTGACAACGATCGGCAACTCGTGCGGCGGCAGCGCGTCGGTGTAGTGCAGCACGCTCGTGACCGGCAGGTTCTCGCAGCCGACCGGGCCATCGATCACGACCTGCAGGCCCTTGATCGCCGTGAAGACGTACACCGCGCCCCAGTAGCCGCCGGCGCGATCGTGGTCGAGGACCATCATGTACCCATGGCCTCCGCCTTGCGACGCGCGAGTTGCTTTTGCAACTGGCGTTTCGTTTCGGCCTTGAACTCGGGGCGCTCCTGCGGAACACCGTGCGAGGCTTCCCACACACCCGCCGCATGGCCCTTGCCGGTATCACCGAAGAACGCGCTCATCTGATCGAAACGCGCCTTGTTGCCGATCGCCGCATTGACCACCTGGGCCAACGAGCCGGCACCGGCCGGGCCCATGAGCGGGCGCGCCGAGATCAGGTTCGTGAAGTACAGCGACGGAATGCTCGCCTGCTTGGCTGCCTGCACCACTGGCGTCGTGCCGATCGCCAGATCGGGCTTGAACTCGTGCATCGCCGCGAGGTCTTGCTCGAGCGAAGCGCGGTACTTCACGTGCACGCCGCGCGCTTCGAGCCAATCGCGATCCGACTCGCTCCACGCGGTGCGCGGGCATGCGGTACCTACGTACCGCAGGTCGGCGCCGCTCTCGACCAGCAACCTCGCAACCAGCAACTCCGAGCCTTCGTAGCCGCTGAGCGTGATGCGGCCCTTGATCGGCATCTTCGAAAGCGCGCCCTTGATGATCGGCAGGAAGCGGTTCTTCGCCGCATCGATCTTGTCTTGCGCCACGTTGGCGGCGGTGCCGATGGCTTGAAGCCAGGCCTCGGTGCCGTCGTGGCCGACCGGCGCCGAGCCGACGATGGCGCGGCCTGCAGCGTTGAACTCGCGGATGCTCGCGGTGTAGAACGGATGGATGGCGGCAACAGTCACGCAATCGAGCGCTGCGTACAGCTCGCGCCATTCGCGTGTCGGCACCACGGGGCCGGCAGCCAGACCCATCGGGTCGAGCAACATGCCGATCACGACCGGGTCGGCCGGGAACATCTCGCCGAGCAACGAGATCGTCGGCTTCTTCGAACGACCTTGGCGGGGCGCCTGAACCGGGCCGTTCGTCGCCTCGGTGCGCGCGTACTTCAGCATCGCACCGGCAAGCACGTCCTTCGCTTCGGCATGCGTGGGCACACCGAAGCCCGGCACATCGATGCCGATGATGCGCACGCCGTTGATCTCTTTGGGCAGGATCTGCAGGGGCACGCCGCTGGCGGTGGGCACGCACAGGTTGATGATGACGATGGCGTCATACAAGGCAGGGTCGGCCTGCTTGTAGACGGCCTCGCGGATATCTTCGAACAGCTTGCCGGTAACGAGCGATTCGCTGTTGAACGGCACGTAGCCGACACTGCGGCGCGCGCCGTAGAAGTGCGACGTGAAGGTCAGGCCGTAAACGCAGCACGCCGAGCCCGACAGGATGGTCGCGGTGCGGCGCATGCGAAGGCCGACGCGCAGCGCGCCGAACGCGGGGCACATGCTTTGCGGCTGGTCGTGCGGGCCCGCTTTGGGGTCGACCGGGTAATCCTTCGCGTACTGCGCGAGCACCTCGCTCTTGCCGGCTTCCTTGGCAGCGGCCAGCATCGTCTCGGCACCCGAATGGCAACCGTGGCCATCGCTCTTCAGCGCAGCGGGCACGGGGACGATGGGGATCACGGGCGCGGTCATGATCAGGGAGCTCGGCTCAGACCTCGTCGTACACGACTTCGAGCGTTTCCTTCTTCGACTCGGTCTTGCCGCACATGTCGAACTGCGTTGCCGGCTCGAGCACCACGTTGCGGCCGACCACGTCGGCGGCAAACAGGCCGAGCAGCTGGTCTTGCGTCATGGGCTTCGGGCGCATCGGCTGCGAGGTGCCGACGTTCTCGGCCAGCTCGGCGAACATCGGGCCCCACACTGAACCGGGCCGGCCGATGATTTCGTAGCTGGCGCTCTTGCGGCGGATGTCGTCGTTCGCGGGGATCGTGGACAAGACCGGGATGCCCACCTTCTCGGCGAAGCTCGCCGCTTCGCCGGTGCCGTCGTCGCGGTTGATCACCATGCCGGCCACGCCGACGTTGCCGCCGAGCTTGCGGAAGTACTCGACCGCCGAACAGACGTTGTTCGCGACGTAGAGCGACTGCAGGTCGTTGCTGGCGACGACGATGACCTTCTGGCACATGTCGCGCGCGATCGGCAATCCGAAGCCGCCGCAGACCACGTCGCCCAGAAAGTCGAGCAGCACGTAGTCGAAGCCCCACTCGTGGAAGCCGAGCTTTTCGAGCAGCTCGAAGCCGTGGATGATGCCTCGCCCGCCACAGCCGCGGCCGACCTCGGGGCCGCCGAGTTCCATCGCGTAGACGCCGTCGCGCTTGAAGCAGACGTCGCCGATCGCGACCGCCTCGCCGGCGAGCTTCTTCTTCGACGAGGTCTCGATGATGGTCGGGCAGGCCCGGCCGCCGAACAGCAGCGAGGTGGTGTCGCTCTTCGGGTCGCAGCCGATGAGCAGCACCTTCTTGCCGAGCTGCGCCATCATGTAGCTCAGGTTGGCGAGGGTGAAGCTCTTGCCGATGCCGCCCTTGCCGTAGATGGCGATGATCTGCGTGGTCTTCGCGGCGGGTGATGTGGTGGGCACGGGATCGGGCTCGATTGCTGCCTCGGCGCGGAGCCGCTCCATGAACTTGACCGGCGCTGCCGCCGGGACCGCGGACGCCATGCTCATGAGCACTCTCTCCAGTCGAGAACCATCTTCAGACAGGCCGCGTCGCCGAAGGCGGTGGGATAGGCACGCATCGCGTGTTCGGCACGCTCGCGATGGGTGATGAGACCGTCGAGCGACACGCGGCCCGACTCGACCAGTTCCCTGGTCGCGAGCAGATCGGGCTTTTGCCACTCCGCCGCCGCGCGCACGCGGGCTTCGCGCATGAAGGCAGGCGCGAATGCGAACGACAGCCGGTCGTAGAAACCGGCCAGCACCACCTCGCCGCCGGGCGCGAGGCGCGCGATCAGCGTGTCGAGGATCGTGGCGTCGCCGCTGACGTCGTAGATGGCGTGGTAGTCGCGCCGGCTGTCGTCGTCGGGATGCACGACGGCGTAGCCCGTCGCGCCGCTCTGGCGCTGCGCGTTGAGCTCCCACACGGTCGGCGGCGCGAAGCCTGCAGCGACCGTCATGCGGGCGAGCAGGCGCCCGAGCACACCGTGGCCGACGATCAGATCGGGCGGCGTGATCGTGCCGCCGTGGCGCGCTTCGCCGGCGACCGCGTGATAGGCCGTCGCGGCGAGCGCCAGCAGCGCGCCTTGCTCGCCGAATTGCGCGTCGATGCCAACCGCTCTGGCTCCGTCGACAACGAGCCGCGAGGCTGCGCCGCCGAACAGGCCGCGCACTTCACCGAAGCAGCGCGCGCCCGGCACGAAGACGTTGTCGCCGACGCGGTGGACGGCGTCGGTTCCGGCGGCGACGACGCGACCGACCGATTCGTACCCCGGCACGAGCGGATAGCCCATGCCAGGAAAATTCGGCATGCGCCCGGTCCAGAGCAGCTTTTCCGTGCCGGTGCTGATGCCGCTGTAGTCGATCTCGACGACGACATCGGCGGGCCCTGCGGGCGTGAGTTCGAGCCGGGTCAGGGCAAGATGCTCGGGCCGCTCGAGGACGACAGCCAGCGTGTTCATCTGCCATCCCCTTCGGCGGCGACACCGGGCAAGAAAAGCAGCCCGACGCCGAGGCGCGCAAGAGATAAGAAGCGGGACCACATCACACTGTAATCTTAGACTTACGGTTCAAAGTGTCAACCTCGGTTTACGGCGCGTTCTTCAGGGTTTTCTCGAATGGCGTGCGCGCCAGGAGAAGACGGGTCTGCAGCGGTTGCGCCGTGTCGACGAGGCGCATCGACACGAATCCGGCGGCGTCGAGCATCTGCCTCAGGCGCTCCGCGCTGCGCGGCTGGCCGCGACCCATGGCGAGCAGATAGAAGCCGAAGTAGGCGTCGCCCATCGCTTCGGCGCCGCGCGTCTCGGCCATCGGCTCGGCGACGACCAGATGACCGCCGGGCGGCAGTGCACGATGCACCGAGCGCAGCAGCGTCATGACGCGCGCGTCGTCGTGGTCGTGCAGGACGCGGATCAGCGTCACGATGTCGGCGCCCTCGGGCAACGGGTCGTCAAGAAAGCTGCCGCCGAACGTACGCGCGCGTTCCTGCAGGCCGGCAGAGGCGAGGCGTCGCGACGCCAGTTCCGCGACGGCGGGCAGATCGAACAGGCGAAGCTGCAGCCGGGGCGCGCGTGCCGCCGCAGCGATGATGAATCTGCCCTCGCCGCCACCGACATCGAGCAGGCAGCGATGGCGCCCGAGGTCCACCGCGTCGAGGATCGCGCCCGCCACCAGCGGCTGTGACGCCGACATCAATGCCGAGTAGTCCTCGACCTCATCGGCACTCGCCGCGCTCGGCTCCGAGGCGCCGGCATAGGGCCAATAGCGCGCCAGCCTGGCGCTCGACGCTTCGCCGCGCAGCAGGGCGAGAGGATCGGCCAGGTCGGCATAGAGCAAGGCGTGATGTCGCACCATCGCCGCCACACCGGCGTTGCCCACCAGAGGCGCGCCGAGCACACCCAGCCCGAAGCGATCGCCGCCGCGCCGCTCGACCAGCTTCAGCGCGACCGCGGCCGAGAGCAATCGTTCCGCGGCGGCCACATCGAGGCCGAGCCGCGGCGCGAGTTCATGCAAGGCTTGTGGCCCTTCGGCCAGCTTGTCGAAGAGTTCGAGCCTGACGCAAGCCGCGAGCACTTGCGAGTAGACGAATCCCGCGACCAGATCGAACACCTGCGCGGCCCTGCGACGGGCGATGCCGCGCGTCGGCGGAAAGCGCGCAGCGGCGCGCTGGAAGGAGGGGCTGGCGAGCCAGCGATCGCGCAAAGCGAGCCAGCGATCCCGCCACCGGCGCGGTAACGGCATCGGGGCGTCCGTTCGAAGCAGCGAGGACATGGAGGGGTCGGGTCGGGTCGGCTCGCCGCGCGTCGGTCAGGCGGCGATGCGTTCCAGGCGCTCCGACCAGGCCTTGGGCAACAGTCGCTCCGACTCGACACGAACCAGCGTGCGCAATTGCGCCGCGCCTCGACATTCGGGAATGGAAGCCGCGGTGCTCGCGACCAGTTGCTCGAATCGACGGATCGCTTCGCGCACGCCGAGCTCGCGCGCCACGCTGGGCCGGCCGAGCGCGACGTCGCGTCCGGTCGGCTTGCCGATCATCTCCGGATCGGCCGCGGCATCGCGAATGTCGTCGGCCACCTGATAGGCCTCGCCCAACCACTCGCCGAACGCGCGCCACGGCTCCGGCCCGACGCCTGCCGCCTGCGCCCCGGCCATCGTCGCCGCCGCGAACAAGGCGCCCGTCTTGGCCCGCTGATAGTCGGAAAGGTCGACCTGCGGCTCGCACTCCCAGGCCTGGCCGGCGACGATGCCGAGCGGCATGCCGACGCCCCGCCCCAGCGTGCCGAGCAAGGGCGCGAGCCGGCCCGGCGAACGCGCTGCGCCCGCTGCAAGCGTCTGGAAAGCGAGCACGATCAGCGCGTCGCCGCACAGCACCGCGACGCGCTCGCCGTAAGCGCGGTGCACCGTCGCGACACCGCGGCGCAGCGACGCGTCGTCGAAGCAGGGCAGGTCGTCGTGAACGAGCGATGCGCAATGCAGCAACTCGATCGCCGCGGCGGCCGCATCGGCGAGCGCGGGGTCGTCGTCGCCGCAAGCGCCGGCGACCGCGACGCAAAGCTGCGGCCGGATGCGCGCACCGCCCGGGAAGACGGCATGCCTGATCGCGGCCGCGAGTTGAGGTGGGCCGCCCTGGGCTTCACCCTCGGCGAGAGCCTTCTCCAGCGCGTGTCGGATCCGCGACGTGATCTGCTGCAAATCGTGCTCCTTGGTGTCAACGCAAATCTACTTGTTCTTGTGTCAATTAGAATAGACATATTAGCGGGCATCGTCAATCGCTCGCTGCCCCACCGAGCGACGGACCGGCGCGGCGACGGGCGCGGCTGCCTGGCGCTTCGAGCTTTTCGAGCACGGTGAAGTGGTGGCCGCTCGCGCCGATCAGCACCGCCGCGGCGATCCCGCCGAGGCCGCTACCGATCACAATCGCGCGTGCGGCCGGGGATCGTCCCGGCTGGCGCGTACCGGGCTCGGCTCGACTGACAACATGATCGGATAGCAAGAGTGTCAGTTCTGTCCGACAACCCGGGATTTGCCTCGGCGCACCTGGTCGTGCGCGGGCTCGAATGCCGCCGCGGCGAGCGCCGCCTGTTCTCGGGTCTCGCCTTCTCCGTGAGTCCCGGGCAGATCGTATGGATCCGCGGGGCCAACGGACAGGGCAAGACGACCTTGCTGCGGACCTTGGCCGGCCTGTCCGCACCGGAGAGCGGCGAGATCGTCTGGCACCAACCGCTGCAAAAGCGGCGTCTTACTTATCTGGCGCACGCCAACGCCCTGAAGGAAGACCTGACCGTTGCCGAATCCTTGCGCTTTCTCCACGCACTCGCGGGCGATGCGCCGGAAAGCGAGTTGCTCGACGGCGCGCTCGACCGCTTCGGCCTGACGAGCCGCCGCAACGCGCCCGTGCGCACGCTCTCGCAAGGCCAGCGTCGACGCGTCGCGCTGGCCCGGCTCGCTGCGCAGACGACGCCTTCGACCTGGCTGCTCGACGAGCCCTTCGACGCGCTCGACGCGTCGGGTATCGAGACCTTGAACGCGCTTCTCGCCGAACATGCGCGACGCGGCGGCAGCGTCGTCCTCACCAGCCACGTGCCGCTGTCCCTCGTCGATCCACTACCCCTCGGCGTGCAAATCGACGCACCGGTCGCGGCATGACCGGCGTGTTCTCCAACCTCGTCGCACGCGACCTGCGTTTGGCCGCGCGGCGCCGCGCCGACGCGCTGTTGCCGATCGCCTTCTTCACGGTCGCCATCAGCCTGTTTCCGCTCGGTGTCGGCCCGGAACCGCAGACGCTGCGCCTCATCGCGCCGGGCGTCGTCTGGGTTGCCGCGCTACTCGCCGCGATGCTCTCGGTGACGCAGCTCTATGGCGGCGACTTCGCCGACGGCTCGCTCGAGCAGATGCTGATCGCGAGCGGCCCCGGCACGCTCGACAAGCTCGGCCTGGTGCTGGCCAAGGCGCTGGCGCACTGGCTGCTGACCGGCCTGCCGCTGGTCGTCGCTGCGCCGCTATTCGGCCTGATGTTCGACATGAGCGGCGAAGCCATCGCGTCGCTCGCCCTCACGCTGCTGCTCGGCACACCCGTGCTCAGCCTGCTCGGCGGCCTGGGCGCCGCCCTGACGCTCGGCCTGCGCGGCGGCGCGGCCCTGCTCATCCTGCTCATCGTGCCGCTGTGCGTGCCGGCGCTGATCTTCGGCGCCGGTGCCGTCTCGGCCATCGACGCCGGGCTCTCGGCGCGCGGCCACTACTCGCTGCTCGGCGCGTTCCTCATCTTCACCGCGCTGATCGCGCCGCCCGCCACGGCCGCCGCCCTGCGCATCGCGACCGAATGACCGCTGGTAACAAGCGCTTTCACGCAGGCAGGACAATCGTTGCGTACCGACCATGACGACGTCGTCTCTCCGCTTCTTCCATTTCGCCGCGCCGGTGCGCTTCTACCGGCTGGCGGGTGTGCTCGTTCCGTGGTGCTGGGCGGCGTTCGCCGTGCTCGCCGCGGCGGGCCTCTACATCGGCTTTTTCCGCGCGCCCACCGATGCGACGCAGGGCGACGCCTATCGCATCATCTTCATCCATGTTCCTGCGGCGTGGATGTCGATGCTGCTGTATCTGGCGATGGCGTTCTGGGCGGCGATCGGCTGGGCCTTCAACGCGCGTCTCGCCTCGGCGCTGGCGCGCGCCATCGCGCCGACCGGAGCGATGTTCACCTTCCTCGCACTCTGGACCGGCGCGCTCTGGGGCAAACCCACATGGGGCACCTGGTGGGTGTGGGACGCGCGCCTCACCTCCGAGCTGATCCTGCTCTTTCTCTACGCCGGATTTCTTTCGATCGTCTCGGCCATCGACGACCCGCGCCGTGCAGATCGGGCCGGTGCCCTGGTTGCGATCGTCGGCAGCGTCAACGTGCCGATCATTTACTTTTCCGTGAAATGGTGGAACACGCTGCACCAGGGCGCGAGCATCAGCGTCGCCGCAGCGCCGAAAATGGCGAGCACGATGCTGACCGCGATGCTGCTCATGACCCTGGCCTTCTGGGCCTATGGATTCGCCGTCGTCTTCATCCGCGCACGCGCGATCGTCCTCGAACGCGACCGGCACACGCAATGGGCCGGCGAGGTCGCGCGCACGTCGCCGTCGGCCGCCGCACCGAGAATGCAGACATGATCTGGAACAGCGCCGCCGATTTCTTCGCCATGGGCGGCTACGGTCTTTACGTCTGGGGCGCGTACGGCGTGACGCTGGTCTGCATGACGGCCGAGCCGCTGCTCACCGCCGTGCGGCATCGCGCGGCGCAGCGCGCCCTCGCCGAGGGCGGAGGCGAGGTCCAGCCATGAAGCCGCGCCACAAGCGACTCGCCGTGGCCGGCGCCATCGTCGCCGCCGCCGGCGCCGCGACGGCGCTGGTGCTCAACGCCTTTCAGAGCAACCTCGTCTTCTTCTATTCGCCTTCGCAAGTGGTGGCGCACGAGGCGCCGAGCATGCGCACCTTCCGCATCGGCGGTCTCGTCGAGCGCGGCACCGTCAAGCGCGAGGGCACGAGCGTGAGCTTTATCGTCACCGACACCGCGAAGTCGATCCCGGTGCGCTTCACCGGCATCCTTCCCGACCTGTTCAAGGAGGGCAAGGGCGTGGTCGCGCAAGGGCAACTCCAGGACGGCGTGTTCGTCGCCCGCGAGGTACTGGCCAAACACGACGAGAACTACATGCCGCCCGAGGCCGCCGAGGCCTTGAAGCGCGCCCAGCAAGGCAACCCCAAGCTGGCGGAGACGATCTCGGCCGAGCCGATGCGAAAGTGATTCGATGATTCCCGAACTTGGCCACTTTCTGCTCTGGATCGCCCTCGGCGTCTCGGCCGTGCTCGGCACGCTGCCGCTCGCTGGCGCGGCGAAGAATCGCCTCGACTGGATGGCGCTGGCTCGGCCCTGCGCACGACTGCTGTTCGCGCTCGTCGCGATCGCCTTCTTCTGCCTCGCGCTCGCGTTCGTCGGCAACGATTTCTCGGTGCTCTACGTCGCCACCAACTCGAACCGCTCGCTGCCCGTCTACTACCGCTTCGCCGCGGTTTGGGGTGGGCACGAAGGCTCGATCCTGCTCTGGCTGCTGATGCTCACGTTCTGGACGATCGCGGTCGCGCAGTTCAGCCGGCACCTGCCCGAGAAGGTCGTGTCGCGCATCCTCGCCGTGATGGGCTGGCTCTCGTTCGGCTTCCTGCTCTTTCTGCTCGTGACGTCGAATCCGTTCGACCGACTCCTGCCGGTTCCCGCCGATGGCCGCGACCTGAACCCGCTGCTGCAAGACCCGGGCATGGTCATCCACCCGCCCATGCTCTACATGGGCTACGTCGGCCTCTCGGTGGCGTTCTCGTTCGCCGTCGCCGCGCTGATCGGTGGCAACCTCGACGCGCAATGGGCGCGCTGGACGCGACCGTGGACGACGGCCGCCTGGATCTTCCTCACGATCGGCATCGCGCTCGGCAGCGGCTGGGCCTACTACGAGCTCGGCTGGGGCGGCTGGTGGTTCTGGGACCCTGTCGAGAACGCCTCGTTCATGCCCTGGCTGGTGGCGACGGCGCTGATCCATTCGCTCGCCGTCACCGAGAAGCGCAACAGCTTCAAGTCGTGGACCGTGCTGCTCGCGATCCTTGCCTTCTCGCTCTCGCTGCTCGGCACCTTCCTGGTCCGCTCGGACGTGCTCTCGTCGGTGCATGCCTTCGCCACCGATCCGCGGCGCGGCCTCTTCATCCTTGCCTGTCTCGTCATCGTCATCGGCTCGTCGCTTGCGCTCTATGCGTGGCGCGCACCCACGGTCGGACTCGGCGCGCGATTCGGCCTGCTCTCGCGCGAGTCGCTGCTGCTCGGCAACAACGTCCTGCTCGTCGTCGCGTGCGGCGCGGTGCTGCTCGGCACGCTCTATCCGCTCGCCCTGGACGCGCTCGGCCTCGGCAAGATCTCGGTCGGGCCGCCCTATTTCGACACCGTGTTCGTTCCCTTGCTCACGCCGCTCGTCTTCCTGATGGGCGTCGGCCCGCTGGCGCGCTGGAAGCAGGCCGAGCTGCCCGACCTCGCGTCGCGCCTCAAATGGGCCGCGGGTGCCGCCGTCGTCGCGGCGCTCGCCACGGCGTGGCTGAAGGGCGGCATCGGCGGCGTCGGCGTCCTCGGTTTGCTGATGGCGTTCTGGATCATCGCCTCGCTCGCCACCGACCTCGTCGAGCGGCTGCGCCCGGCCGGTGGCCTGCGCACTGGCGTGCTGCATCGTGCCCGGCAGATCCCGCGCGCCACGGCCGGCATGATGCTCGCCCACCTCGGCATCGCCATCTTCATCTTCGGCGTGACCTTCGTGAAGACCGGCGAGGTCGAGCGAGACGTCAAGATGCAGACCGGCGACACGACCGAGATTCGCGGCATGGTCTTCACTTTCCGCGGCGTACGCGAAGTGTTCGGCCCCAACTATCGCGCCGCGCAGGGCCAGATCGACGTCACCGAGAACGGCAAGCCGATCGCCACGCTGCGCCCCGAGAAGCGCTTCTATCCAGCGTCGCAATCGACGATGACGGAGGCCGCCATCGAGCCCGGCCTGACGCGCGACCTCTACGTGTCGCTCGGCGAGGCGGTCGCGGGCGGCGCCTGGATCGTGCGCGTCTACCTCAAACCCTTCGTCGACTGGATCTGGGGCGGCTGCCTCGTCATGGCGCTCGGCGGCCTGCTCGCGGCGAGCGATCGCCGCTATCGGGCCAAGGTGCGGCAGACGGCCAATGCGGGCGCGTCGACGAGCGCGGCCCCCGCATGAAGCGACTCTGGTTCCTGATCCCGCTCGCGGTGTTCTTCGCCCTCGCGACGATGCTCGCCTTCGGACTGAAGCTCGATCCGCACGAGGTCCCGTCGCCGCTGATCGACAAGCCGGCGCCGAAATTCGCGCTGACCCGCCTCGACGACGCGTCCAGGACGATCAGCCTCGACGACATGCGCGGCAAGGTCTGGATGCTCAACGTCTGGGCCTCGTGGTGCGTCGCCTGCCGTGAAGAGCATCCGCTGCTCGTCGAGTTCTCGAAGCGGCGCGTCGTGCCGATCTACGGCCTCAACTACAAGGACCAGCGCAGCGATGCCAACGGCTGGCTCTCGCGCTTCGGCAATCCCTACGACGCATCGCTGTTCGACAACGAAGGCCGGGTCGGCATCGACTTCGGGGTCTACGGCGTTCCCGAGACCTTCGTGATCGACCAGAACGGCGTGATCCGCATGAAGCACATCGGCCCGCTCACCCCCGAAGTGATCGCGACCAAGATCGAGCCGCTGCTCAAGAAGCTCGATGCTTGAGCGGGTCTGCAAGCTGACCGTCGCCGCAGCGCTGGCGCTGGCGTCCCTCGCGGCCGCGGCGAAAGAAGCGGCACCCGAGGCGGCCGACCCTGCGCTGGAGTCGCGTATGGCGCGCATCACCTCCGAGCTGCGCTGCCTCGTTTGCCAGAACCAGACCATCGCCGACTCGAACGCCGACCTCGCCGTCGACCTGCGCAAGCAGACGCGCGAGCTCCTGAAGCAGGGCAAGACCGACCGCGAAGTCGTCGAGTACATGACGGCGCGCTACGGCGACTTCGTGCTCTACCGGCCGCCTCTGCAAGCGAACACCGCGTTGCTCTGGTTCGGCCCGGCGGCGATGCTCCTGGGCGGCGCCGCGGTACTCCTCATCGTCCTGCGGCGCCGCACGCGCCTGGCCGACGCCGCCTTCGAGCCCGACAGTGAAGACGAAGCGGCCGATGAAGCGGTCACGGCCGCGATGAGCAAGCCTTGATGGCCGGCGACGACTTCTTCGCGACGGCACGTGGCCGATTGCTCCAGCTCAAGACCTTGCACGACGCCGGCAAGTTGGACGCCGCGACCTACGACGCCGAGCGACGCGCCATCGAGCGGGAGTTCGGCGATCGTCTGGCCGGTGTGGCCACGTCGGCGTCCCCGACCGAGCTCAAGGTAAGGCCTTCGCGCCGACTCGTGGCGGGCCTGAGCGTCGCCGTGCTCGCTCTGGCCGTCGTCGGCTACTGGAAGACGGGTTCGCCATCGCTGCTCGGTGCCCGGGCGACGGTCGCGAGCGCGCCGGATGCCGTCGCCCCGAGTGCAGCGGCGAGCGACGCCGGCGCCAGTGGCCTGCAGCAGATCGCGGCGATGGTCGACAAGCTCGCTGCGCGGATGAAGGATCACCCCGACGACGCCGAAGGCTGGACCATGCTGGCGCGCTCGTACACCGTGCTCGGCCGCTTCGCCGACGCGCTGCCGGCGTATGCGCGTGCCGTCGAGCTGGTGCCGAAGAACGCGACCCTGCTCTCGGACTACGCCGACGCCGTTGCAGCCACCAAGGGCACGGCGAACAATCCGCAATCGATGGCACTGGTCGAGCGCGCCCTCGCCATCGATCCCGACCATCCGAAAGCGCTCGCGCTCGCCGGCACGGCCCTGTACGACCGCGGTGACTACGCCGGCGCCGTCGCGCGCTGGCAGAAGATCGCCGACAAGCTGCCGCCGGGCAGCGAGCTCGCCAGGCAGGTGCTGGCCAGCATCGCCGAGGCGCGCGAGCACGCGACGGCGAGCGGCGCGCCGGTTCCGCCGGCCGCCTCGACCGCGACTGCGGTAGCTCCCCCCGTTACCGCACTGACAGGCACCGTCACGCTCGACGCGTCCCTCGCTGCCAAGGCGTCGCCCGGCGACACCGTGTTCGTGTTCGCGCGCGCCGCCAGCGGTGGCCGCATGCCGCTCGCGGTACAGCGTGCGAAGGTCGCCGACCTGCCACTCGCCTTCCGCCTCGACGACAGCATGGCGATGGCGCCGGGTGCCACGCTCTCGGGCGCGAAGCAGGTGATCGTCGGCGCGCGCATCAGCAAGAGCGGCAACGCGATTCCTCAGGCCGGCGACCTGTCGGGCGAGCTGGCTCCGGTGGCACCGGGTGCGAGCGGCGTGGCGATCCGCATCGATCGCGTCGTCGGCGCCGGGCCTTGAGGGCGCTTCAGCCGAGCACGTAGTCCGCAACCTCGTCGAGGCTTGCGAACACCCGGTCGGGACGCGCCTGCTCGATCGGCTCGCCGCGGTTGTAGCCGTACGGCACCACCCAGGCGGCGACGCCGGCGTTTTGCGCCGCGGCGACGTCGATGCGAGAGTCTCCGACATGCGCCGTTCGCGCCGGCTCGCCGCCCAGCATCGCGACGACGTGCGCGAGGACACGCGCATCGGGCTTCTTCACGGCCAGGGTGTCGCCAGCGACGAGCAGGTCGAACGCGTCCTGCATGCCGCATGCGGCGAGTACGCTGCGGCTGAAGCGCTCCTCTTTGTTGGTGACGCAGGCGAGGCGGAGGCCGCCGGCGCGCAGCCGCGCCAGCGCCGGCCCTGCCGAGGGGTAGGCCCGGCACGACGTGCCGACCGTTGCCGCGTAGTGATGCGCGAAGCGGCGGTAGGCGAGATCTTCGTCGGTGACGGCGCGGTCGCCGATCGCATCGCCCGGCGTCGTGCGCACGAGATCGTGCATCAGTTGCCGACCACCCACGCCGATCAGGTTCGCGACCTCGGTCGGCGTTCGGCGCGCCAGACCGAGATCGCGGAGCGCGAGGTTCGCCGCCTCGGCGATCTCGCCGGCCGTGTCGATGAGCGTGCCGTCGAGATCGAAGCCGAGAATCGAATATCGCGTACCGGTCACCGGAGCCCGGCGCGATGGACGATCACGCCACCTTCTTGGCCCAGGCGCTGCACCATCCAGCGGCAAAGACCTGCTTGCCGCCGAGGACCGGGCACGCGCCACTCGCGCTGCCCGGCTTGCCTTGATAGAACTGGCAGTTGCCGCAGACCTGCCCCGGCGCATAGCTCGCGTACTTCGCCTTGTTCACCCGGCTTGCATCGGCCACGTAGCCGAGCGCGGCGGCCTGCGCATCCTTCTCGTCGACCTTCGGCGGGTCGGCTGCCAGCGCGTCGCGACCCGCGAGCAAGACGGCACCCGAGCAGGCTGCCAGGCGTATGAAATGGCGCCGTGAATTCATCGGGATCTCCGGGTGTCGTCAAGGATTCGGTGGCGCCCAGTCTAAGCGGAGCCTCAGCCGAATGCGGAATCGGCGCGCGCGCCGAAATGACCGCGCCGGCCGTCGAAGGCCTCGAGGCGCAACAGCAACTCGGCGAGGTCCGGGTCGCGATCGAGTGGATTGAAATGCTCCGTGTCGATGACGAAGACGGGCGCGCCGTCGTAGCCGTCGAAGAACTCGGCGTAGGCGTCGCACAGCCGCTCGAGATAGGCGAGGTCGATGCCGCGCTCCATCGTCACGCCGCGGCTGCGCACGCGTGCGAGCAGGGTGCGCGGCGCGGCGCGCAGCCAGATCACGAGATCGGGCTCGCGGAGCTGCGCGGCGATCGGCCTGTGCATCTGCGCATAGAGCCGATATTCGTCGTCGCTCAGGTTGAGCCTGGCGAAGAGCGCGTCCTTGGCGAACATGAAGTCGCTCACCACCGCGTGCGCGAACATGCTGGGCTGCGCCAACGCGCGCATCTGCCGCTCGCGCTGGAACAGGAAGAAGAGCTGCGTCTGGAAGGCATGGCCCGCCATGTCGTCATAGAAGCGGTCGAGGAATGGGTTCTCGGCCGGCTGTTCGAGCATCGGATCGGCGCCAATGCGCGTCGCGATCAGGCGCGTCAGTGTCGTCTTGCCGGCGCCGATCGGACCCTCGACGGCGATGTGACGAAAGCG
>JBBRLS010000020.1:0-74666 GCA_038231215.1 Burkholderiales bacterium
AGAGCTGGCCCCGCAAAACTGAACAGTCCGATGAGGGTGGACACTGCTCCTGAAGGCGAGGACATCGCCTGTGAGAACTGGAGCAAGCATGAGCAGAAGACCCCGCCGCACGCACTCAGCGGCATTCAAGGCCAAGGTGGCGCTGGCCGCCGTCCGAGGCGACAAGACCCTGGCCGAGTTGGCGCAGCAGCATGATGTGCACCCCAACCAGATCACCGACTGGAAGAACCAGTTGCTGGCCAAGGCGGCCGACGTGTTTGGCGGCGAGCCGCGGGCCGACGCTCCCACGGTCGACCTCAAGGTGCTGCACGCCAAGATCGGCCAGTTGGCCTTGGAGAATGATTTTTTGGAAGGCGCGCTCATCAAGGCCGGCATGCTGAGCGCAAAGCGATGATCGACCGCAGCCACACCCTGCCGATCAAGCGCCAGGCCGAGATCGTCAACATCAGCCGCGGCTCGGTGTACTACGAGAGCGAGCCGATCAGCGCTGCCGACCTCGAGCTGATGCGTCGCATCGACGAGCTGCATCTGGAGCTGCCATTCGCTGGAGCACGCATGCTGCGCGACCTGCTGCGAGCAGAAGGCTTCACCGTCGGGCGCAAGCACATGACCACGCTGATGCGGCGCATGGGCATCACGGCGCTGTACCGCAGGCCCAACACGAGCAAGAAGGCGCCTGGGCACACGATCTACCCGTACCTGTTGCGCACGCTGGCGATCACGCGCTCGAACCACGTCTGGGCGATGGACATCAGCTACATCCCGATGGCCAGAGGCTTCGTCTACCTGGCGGCCGTCATCGACTGGCACAGCCGACGCGTGCTGGCGTGGCGCTTGTCGATCTCGATGGATACGGAGTTCTGCACCGAGGCTGTCGAGGAAGCGATCGCCAAATACGGCAAGCCGGAGATCTTCAACACCGACCAGGGAAGTCAATTTACGAGCGGTGCGTTCACCGGCTTGCTGCACGGCCACGGCATCCGGGTCTCGATGGACGGCAAGGGCTGCTGGCGCGACAACGTGTTCGTCGAACGGGTGTGGCGTTCGATCAAGTACGAGGAGGTCTACCTCCATGCCTACGAGACCGTCAGCGCCGCTCGCGAAGGCATCGGCCGCTACATCAACTTCTACAACTCCCGCAGGCCGCACTCGAGCCATCAAGCTCGAACCCCGGACGTGGTGTACTTCGCATCGCTGCATCAGCCTTCGGCCGACGCAGCCTGAACCCGCAGGATCCACTTAAAAACCTTCGAGATCTGTTCAGATCAATGGGGCCAGCTCTGAGAGCGGCTTGTGAGATTGAGGCAACCAGGTCCTTGAAGAGAAAGTACATGAACTCTTCTAGGACCGACGAGTGCAAATTCGAGCGCGCATCGAATCGCTCCGCATAGATTTGCCGGTCGACGAAGTCCTTGTAGTCATTGAGAAGCGAGACTCGTCTGGCTATCGTCGCCACGTCTTTCTTGTTCGCTACCTTGACCGGTCCAGGTAACGCAAGGTTGGCAGCCTTCCAAGCGTCATAGCGCGGTCGTATCTCTGCGAGAAAGCGTCGCGAATCCTTATCGCGATACTTCGTCAGATGGTTCTCTTTCTCGAACAGATTGTTCCCGTGCACGTGCATTGACGTCCCCTTGCGTTCGGCCGATTTGCCACAGTAAATTTTCTGCTACGGCCTTGGCTAGCAACGGAGGCACCGCATTGCCGATTTGACTGTATTGACATAGATGCTTCTCCGCCGTGCGTCCCTCTCGCGCAAGCAACTTATGACTAACAACTGTTGGCTTGCCGAGGAATCGAAACGTATCGGGGAAGGACTGAATGCGAGCCCCTTCTCTGGCCGTGAAATTGCGGTCCTGAAACGGGTGTACGAAGTTTGCGTAAAACGACGCTGGTACCGTGTGGCACGGGCGATGCGGAAACATGCGGCGGTTGTTCTGGTCATAGGCTTCCGCCCGAACCTCTTCGCTGTTCCGGGCGCGGGGCTTCAGGTGGTCTGGCACATCATTTCCGGAATCCCCCCACTTCATGTGGGAAAACCGTTCGACAACCCGGGGCGTGTGGTTCATCGCCTTGTGATTCCACAAGGTGGTACCACTGTTGCGCAAAAGGACCTGGTAGGTATTCTTCGGCGGACAGTCATAGAGCATTGCCTCCGAGCCCTCTCGCGCGTTCAACGCTGGCAAGTCTGAAATGGCGTCCCAAAGGGTCGGACATTCAGCGAGTTCGGGCTCGTACATATCTCGCGTCGTGTCAATCCTGGTAACGCGATGCGACGGCGAGGGAAACGGGCTTTCGAGCGGGACCTTCGAAGCTACGACGAAGAGGCGAGTACGGATTTGCGGCACCCCGAAATCGATGGCCTGGAGCGTCTTCCAATAAGTGGTGTAGCCAAGGTCTCGTAGAAGATCGGTAACGATCGTGATGACAGGGATGCCTTCCTGCGTCCGCGTCTGCAGAAGGTTGGGCACGTTTTCCATCACCATTAGGCGCGGCTGAAACAGCCGGCCTATTCGTACGAAGTCCTTGAACAACGAGTTGCGTGGGTCCTTCGCGTCACCGGCGTTTCTGTTGGCTATTGAAAAGCCCTGACACGGGGGCCCACCAATGACGATGTCGGGCTTTCGGTCGATGAACGAGTCACGCAGTTCGCCGTCGGACATACGTGAGATGTCTGCCTTCAATACGTGAGCGTCTGGATGATTGGCCTGGAACGTTTCGCAGGCCCACTCGTCGATCTCGACGGCCCCCACGATTCGGCATCCCGCCATCTCGAAGCCTAGGCTGAACCCCCCAGCACCCGAGAAGGCGTCGAGAACAGTCATGGCCGATCTGTTTGCGTACCTCATGCCGCATTCTGCCGTGTCTATGTTCTGGTCGCCTTCGGGTCGGCGAAGCATTCGATCGACGAACCGCTTCGTGTGCCAAGCGGTTTCGTTGATCGTGCCGCTTCCGTCACCTCTCCACCGTCTTATTCCACCGCGTATTCCACTCCGGCCGCAACGCATTCACCGCATCCCAGTCCAGCGTGTTCACCGTCTTCATGTAGACCTTGAACTTCCCACCGTCGCCGCCGCTGCTGGCGAGCTCGGCTGAGTCTTCAGGTTCGACGGGATCTGGTTGCCGAACTCCAGCGCCGCCGACTGCGCGTTCGGCGTGAGCAGAAACTCGGCGAGCTTTTGCGCCAGCGCCGGGTTGTCGTTGTTCGCGGTCACGCACTCGGCCACCATCAGCAGCAACTAGCCTTCCTTGGGCTGCGCATATTCCATCGGCACGCCGCGTGCCTTCTGCGTGGCCACTCCCGTGGGCGTGAGCGGAAAGATCGCGGCCTCGCCGGTCTGCACCATCTCCGAGAGCTTGGCCGAGCTCGGGATGTACTCGAGCACGTTGGGGCCGATGGTGCTGGCCCACTTGCTGAAGCCGGGGTCGACGTTCTTGTCGGCGCCGCCCTGGATGCGGTTGAACATCAAAAAGCCGTGCAGCCAGAAGCTGCTCGCCGGCATCGACTGGAGGGTGCTGTTCGTTCGACAGCGAACGCTGTGTGATCGACAGCATGAGCCGGTGCGCCTCATTTCCTGCCCTTCCTGGTGACTTTCTTCACCTGGATCGGTCGACTGGCGAACGACGCGTCGTGAAGCCTTCGAATCAAGGCGGCCATCGGCGCCGAGTCGCCTTGCATGCCGGCGCGGCCGGCGTTTGCGTAGGGTGTGTCCGGCCGAGGCCTTGGCCGAAGAACGGGGCGCATGCCGTAACGCATCAGAAGCAGGTTGGCCCAGATCCGCGCGCTCCGCCCATTGCCGTTGCCGAACGGATGGATGCGGACCCATTCCGAGTGCGCCCATGCGGCCAGCTCGATGACGGCGTCCATGCCATCCAGGTCGAGCGAGTCCGCGATGGGATATCTGGCGTCCAGCGCTGCGACCGTACGCTGCAGCTTGCTTTCGAATGCCTCGAGCTCGCTGGCCACGAGGTCAGGATGGGTGCCCTCGAGCAGGCCGACCCGCACGCCTGTGTCCTCGAGGCCGGCCTCGCCGCGGAAGCGGCCGACGAAGAGGGGGTCGGGGACCTTCAGCCCCTTCATCATCGCGACGTGCCAGGCCCGTGCCGCGGCCAGGTCTGGTTTGACTCGCGCCTTTGCATCGGCGCGAATGCGGTCTTCGACGTGCGCCAGGTTGCTGCGAAGAATCGGACTGTCGGCGTCCCAGTCAGGCGCAGGTCCCGACGCCACCGCCTAGCTCCGCAGCATCTCGCGGACCATCGTCAAAGCTGCGCCAGCCTTCTCCTTCGGTGCGGGCGCCTTCCGTGACTTCGGGCCGCGATGGCGCGCCACTTTGTAGGTGGTGCCTTCCATCGGGTCCGAGGTCCCGAACTCCGCCTCCGCCGCGATGAAGGCTTCCTTGTCCTGCTGGAAGGTGCGATCGGCCCGCCGGTATGCCTTGAGCTGGGTCAGCACGCTCCCCATCTCGGCCTCGACCTGTGCGGTGCTCTTCTTGATGTACTCGGCGACGGCCTCATTCACCATCTTGTTGACCGGCTTGTGGAGAACGCCCTTCAGGATGCCAAGACCCACCTCGTATATCGGCTCGAGCCTGAGGGTTCGTGGCTTGATGGCGCCGGCACTGGCCTGGACAGTAGATTTCTTCATGAGTCGACAGGTTACGCCTGCTGAGGGTTGATGTCAAACGTGAGCTTTGATACCACTACAAGAACTCGCCACTCAAGCCCGCGGCCAGAGTCGGCCGAAGTCGAAAGAGAGCTGCCGGTGATGCCGGATCGATAGAAGATAGACCGTGGCGTTGGCCTCGGCGTTGGCATAGAGAACCAGATAGTCGCCGTGCAGATACTCTCGCAGCGCGTCGGCGGCGCCGGCGGGCAATGCCGCGAGTTGAGCCATGGCTTCGGTCGAACGCGGCACATGGTCGAGGTAGCGCCGCCCCATCCGCGGGAATCGGGCCAGATTCGGAATGACTGCGGCCCGCAACTCGTCGAGCAGGCCATCGAAGGCGAACCCCGCATCGGCTTCCGTCAGGAACGCCTCGATCGAGTCGAGCCGGGCCAGAAAGCTCGCCGTCAGCTCGACCCGATAGACGCCTGCCTCAGCCACGCTTTCTGGCGGCCTTGCCAGCGAGCGTGCGCTGTTGCTGACGCCGGGCGATGGCAGTGTCGGCATCCTGCGTGCGACCAGCGGCAATGTCTTCCAGGCCGCGCCGGGCATCGTCGATCAACAGCAGATGAATGCGTTCCCGCTCCAGTGCGTGGTAGTAATCGAGCCGGTCGGCGTCGATCAGCGCGACGTAGCTCTCGCCATTCTTGGTGATGATCTTTTCTGCGCCGGCCTTCGCCTGGTCGGCCAGCTCGGAGAGGTTGGCGCGTGCCTGCGTCAGCGGCACCACGTCGGCGGCGGCAATGCCCATGGCTCTTTCCTCGCAACAAGTACAGAATCCTGTGCAGTTTACCGCCAATGCTTCCACGCCTACCAAGCCTTGGCGTTCACCCTCGCAGGCGCCGCGCTGGCCGCTACGAGAATTACGCTTCTTTCCCCCGCCTTGCGGCAGGAGCACCATGGATCTACGACTGGCCTTGTCCGAGATCGCCGCCGAGCATCGACTCGCCGCCCGAGGCCAGGCTCGGCTCGAGGAGCTCGCCGGCCTGCGCGACGAGCCACCCGCCCTGGCGGCGTGGCTGCCGCGCGGCGTCGCCGTCCTCGCCGCCGCCCTCGGCGGCCTCGGCCTCGTGTTCTGGATCGCCGCCAATTGGCAGACGCTCGGCCGCTTCGGCCGCTTCGCCCTGCTCGAGGCCTTCGTGCTCGCGATGTGCGCGGGCGCCTTGTGGCGTCCTGCCGCGCGTGCGCCGCTCGGGCTGCTCGCGCTGTTGGCGATCGGCGGCCTGTTCGCCTTTTTCGGCCAGACGTACCAGACCGGCGCCGACCCCTGGCAGCTCTTCGCCGTCTGGGCGGTGCTCGCGCTGCCGCTCTGCGTCGCCGCGCGCAGCGACGTGCTCTGGGCGCCCTGGGCGCTCGTCGTCATGACCGGCGTCTCGCTCTGGATCCACGCGCACATCGGGCACCGCTGGCGCGTGCAGCCCGACGACCTGCTCGTGCACATGTTCGGCTGGGTCGGCGCGCTCGTGCTCGTCGCCACGTTGAGCGCGCCGTTGCGGCGCTACACCGGCGCCGGCATCTGGTCGCTGCGCACGGCGATCACGATGGCGGTGGCGATGATCGCGAGCACCGGCTTCGCAGGCCTCTTCGAGGATCGGGCCGGGCTGTTCTACGGCCTCGGCCTGGCAGTGCTGGCCGGCGGCGCGGCCATGCTCTCGCGCCGCGAGTCCTTCGACGTGTTCGGCCTCAGCGCCGTCGCCCTCGGCCTCGATGCGCTGCTCATCGGCGGCATGGCCTGGCTGCTGTTCCACAACTCGCACGGCGACGGCATCCTGTCCCTGCTCTTCATCGGCCTGGTCGCCGCCGGCCTCGTCGCCGGGAGCGTGTCGATCGTGTTGCGACTGTCGCGTCGCCACGAAGTAGCGCGGTCATGAGCGACGCCCGTCTCGCCGCCGCCTTGCGCAGGGCAATCGCCGAAGGCCTGCTGCCGGCCACGGCCCCCGCGCAGGACGACCGGCCCTGGCCGGTGGTGCTGCTCACCGCCTTCGGCGCCTGGCTCGCGGCGATCCCGCTCATCGGCCTGGCCGGGCTGCTGCTCGCCGACACGATGCGCCACGGCCCCGGCCAGTACATCGTCGGCGTGCTCGCGCTCGCCGCCGCGATCTATGCGCTGCGGCGCACGACCTTGCCGCTCTTCGTCGAGCAGCTCATCACGCCGCTCCTGATCGTTGGCATGGCCTTGCTGGGCTGGGGCCTCTTTCGGGATCTGCCCGAGGCCGTGGCGTCTGCCGTGCTCGCGCTCGTCGCGCTCGGCAGTGCCTTCGCCATTCCGCGGCCGTGGCTGCGCGTTGTCCTTGCCGCTGCCGCTGCCGCCCTCGCGGCCCTCGCCTGGCTGCCGTGGGACCGCAGTGGCTGGCACGACGCCCTCGTCCGTTTCTGGCTCGCCTGGCATCTCGACCTGTTGCTCTGGGCCGCCGCGGGCGGTGCACAGCGTTCGCTGCTCGGCGAAAGGTGGAGCCCGCGCGCCTCGGCCGCGGTCGAGTCGATGCGCGCCGGCTGGTTGCTCGCGACCTTGCTCGGCCTGGCCTGGTGGTCGGGCATGACCTTTCTGGTCGGCGCCAGCGTCTCGCCGGGCGGTGGTCTCGCCGGCGAACTGTTCGGCCGGCTCGCCCAGCGAGATGTCGGCGGCGCGGCGATGGCGGCGATGCGGGTTGCGTCGGTGTTGCTCGCGGTCGGTGCGGCGGCCTGGGCGGCGCGTCGATGGCGCTCGTTGCAGACGCCGGCCGCCGCTGGCGTCGCGCTCGTGCTCGTCGCCCTCGCGTGGTTCATGCCGGCACTCGGTGCATCCCTGGTCGCGCTGTCGGCGTGCTCTGTCGGCAAGCGCTGGCGACTCGCCGCCAGCGCGGGATTGACGGCGGCGTGGATCGTCGGCGGCTTCTACTACCAGCTCGCCTGGCCGCTCGCCACCAAGGCGGCCGTGCTCGTCGCCGCCGGCATCGTGCTCGGCGCGCTGGCGTGGCTGGCGTTTCGCGGCCATGGCGTCGCGACGACTTCTTCTGCCGGCGAGCCCGCCGGATCGATGAAGCTGCCGTGGGGTCCGGGCGGCTTGCGCTCGATGCCCGTCGACCGGCTCGGCATCGTCGCCACGGCGCTGCTCGTCGTGCTGGCCGCCAACCTTGCGATCTGGCAGAAGGAAGACCTCATCGCCAACGGCCAGCCGGTCTTCGTCGCCATCGCGCCGTCCGACCCGCGCTCCCTGATGCAGGGCGACTACATGAGACTCAATTTCCGCGTTCCGCCCCAGCTCCTCCAAGACGCGGGCGGGCTGCTCGAAAACGAGCGGCCGGTGATGGTCGCGACAAAAGACGAGCGCGGCGTCGTCAGCTTCGTGCGCCTGCATCAGGGCGAGCCGCTGGCCGCCGGCGAGCTGCGCATCGAGCTCACACCGATGCATGGCGACTGGGTCGTCGTCAGCGATGCCTGGTCGTTTGCCGAGGGCGAGGCGGCGCGCTGGGCGCCGGCGAAGTTCGGCGAGTTCCGCGTCGACGCGAAGGGCCACGCCTTGCTCGTCGGGCTGCGTGGCGCCGATCTGGGGAAGCTTTGAAGGGAAGGAGATCCGAATGGCCACTTCGCCACTCACCGACAGTCCTGCCGCACCGCGAGCCGTAATTGGGGACGATCCGGCCTGGAGCCGGACGATCACCCTCGACCGCCTGCGCACCTCGGGCCGCGCCACGGTCAAGATCGGCCACAAGCAGCTCGCGCTCTTCCTGCACGACGGCACCGTACACGCCTGCAACAACCGCTGCCCGCACGAAGGCTATCCGCTCGTCGAGGGCGCGATCGACGACGGGTGCATGCTGACCTGCCACTGGCACAACTGGAAGTTCGATCTGCGCACCGGCGCCAACCACTACGGCGGCGACAACCTGCGCATCTACCCCGTCAAGGTCGAGTCCGATGTCGTGTTCGTCGACGCGCGCGACGCGCCGGCCGAAGAGCGCGTGCAGCAAGCCTTGCAGCAGCTCGACGCGGCGATGGACGACCACGACACGCCGCGCATCGCCCGCGAGCTGGCACGACTTGGGCGCGCCGATGCGGCACCCGAGCGCGCGCTCGCCCATGCCATCGCGCGCAGCCACGAGCATCTGCGCTACGGCATGACGCACGCCTATGCCGGCGCCGAGGTGTGGCTTCGACTGCGCGACACGCTGAGCGACGAGCCGGCGCGCCTGGCGTGTGCGAGCGAGGCGCTCTCGCACATCGCCTACGACACGCTGCGCGAACCGGCGTTCGCCTTCGCGTTCGATCCGGCCGCGCGCTGGGACGCGACGACTTTTCTCGCCGCCGTCGAAGCGCAGGACGAGCGCGCTGCGGCCTCGATGCTTGTCGCCGCCTTGCACGACGGCCTGGCCTTCGCAGATATCGAGCCGACCCTTAATGCCGCCGCCCTCGCTCACTACAACGACTTCGGCCACGCCCTGATCTACCTCGTTCATATGCGCGGCCTGATCGGGCGGCTTGGCGCCGCGGCGCAACAGCCACTGCTGCTGGCCTGGCTGCGCATGCTCGTCTACGCCACACGCGAAGACCTGCTGCCCGACTTTCGCCACTATGCGGCCGCGCTGGCCCAGTGGCCTGCGCAGGCGCCGGACGACGTCGATGCGACGAGCGCCGAGATCGACGTCGCGCCCTTCATCGCCCGCAACGTGCGCGACACGCTCGCTGCGGCCTGCGCCGCAGCCGCGCACGCGACGCCGCTGCAGCTGCATCACGCGTTGATGCAGGCGGCCGCGCTGCACCTGCTTCGCTTCGACCCGAAGGTCGAGCGGCGTACCGACAACCCGGTGGCCGACAACGTCGGCTGGCTCGACTTCAGCCACGCGCTCACCTTCGGCCACGCGGTTCGCCTTCAGTGCACGCGCCAGCCCGCGCTGTGGCCGCAAGGTCTTCTGCAGATGGCGCTCTTCGTCGGCCGCAACACGCCCTATCTCGCCGCCGACGATGCGAACGTTCCGGCGCTGCAGCGCTGGGCCGTGGCAGACGCCGCGGCCTTCGACGCGGAGTGCACGGCGACCGTGCTCGACCACGGCATGGCCCTCTACATCCACGCCGTGCACCTGCTCAAGACCTGGGTTGCCGTGCGCGACGAGATCGAGCTCGGCCTCCCCGAGACCACAGCCGAGGCCTTGCGCGCGGCCGTCAATCGCCTGTTCGCCGGCGGATTCAAGCAGCGCCATCTGCTGCGCACAGCGCACCAGGCGCTCGGCTTCGTTGCCGGGGAAGACTGAGTCCGGGTCAGCTCGCCCACCCGTGCCGAGCGGGCTCTTGCACGAGTGCGGACCAGCACGTAGTCTCGCGCCTTCCTTCACCCACCCGGAGTGACGCCCGTGGCCAACCCGCACGCCCCCTATCACCCGATCATCTACGTCCGCGGCTTCGCCGGCTCGCAAGGCGAGATCGAGGACACGGTCGGCGACCCGTACATGGGCTTCAACGTCGGCAGCACCAAGTCGCGCCAGGTCTGGGACGGCAAGATGCGGCGCTACTACTTCGAGTCGCCGCTGGTGCGGTTGAAGGACGAGCCGATCTGGAAGAGCGTCGGTGCGGGCGACCCGGTGCTTTCGACCGATCGCTACGACGACGTCTACGTCAATGGCGAGGACCTGACGGCGCCGCATCCCGACGACCCCGGCCGGCCGCTGCGTTCCGACATCACGCTGCCCTACCAGTCGATCGCCATCCTGCGCTACTACGACGACGCCTCGGCCGACTTCGGCGACGGCACGGCGCATCCGATCGAGCAGTTTGCCAACGGCCTGAGCGACCTCATCCTGCGCCTGCGCACTCTCGTCTGCCGCAAGGGCGGCAAGTACCCGACGCGGCCGGACGAGACGCTCGACAACGGCGTCGACGAGAAGGACTTCAAGGTCTACCTCGTCGCCCACTCGATGGGCGGGCTGGTCTGCCGCGCCTTCCTGCAAAACAAGCTGTTCGGCAGCGACGATGCGCGCAGCACCGTCGACAAGGTGTTCACTTACGCCACGCCGCACAACGGCATCGACCTGCGTGTCGTGCGCAACGTGCCGGGATGGGCCGCGCTCGGCGAGGCGACCAACTTCAACCGCGACCGCATGGCCGGCTACCTCGGCCTGCCCGAGGGCACGACCGAGGTCGCGGACCTGGCCGACTTTGCGCCCGACCGGGTCTTCAACCTCGTCGGCACGAATCCGGCCGACTACCTCGTCGCCAACGGACTCTCGTCGTGGGCGGTGGGCGACCGCAGCGACGGCCTGGTGCGCATGGACAACGCAACAACCTTCGCCACGGTCGGCGCGCAGCGCGTCGAGTCGCCGCGCGCCTATGCCTATCGCAGCCACTCGGGTCAGTACGGCATCGTCAATTCCGAAGAGGGCTTCCAGAACCTCACCCGTTTCCTGTTCGGCGCAGTGCGTGTCGACGGTTTTCTCGATGTTTTCAACGTCAGCCTGCCCGACGAGGTGCAGGCCGCCTACCTGAAGGACAACGACTCGGTGCGCGCCTCGTATCGCATCGAGATCGTCGCTGCGCTGCGTGCCAGCCAGTGGCAACTGCACCGCCGCGTCGTGCGCGAGAACTCGGCCATCCAACGCACCTACGACGAGTTGTTTCCGCGCGGCGTCGATGGCAAGCGCGCCTGGAGCAACGCGAACAGCCCGCATCTCTTCTCGCTCTTTCTCGATCCGACGAAGAGCCAGCTCAGGCACCAGAGCGTGGCCTTCGCCTTCGACCTCGCCGTGCTCGTGCCCGACTACGAGATCGACGGCGTGCTCTGGCTGAAGAAGCACTTCGAGGGCGGCTATCTGTACCGCCGCCTGATCGTCGTCGAGGCGACGCGCGATGCCACCGCGATCGCGGGCTGGCGGCTCGAGTACGGCTTCCAGAACGAGACGCCGAACGTCGCGCCGACGCAGCTCGTCGGCAACATGCTCACCTTCTCCGTCCCGGTCGATTCGCCGGCGGGCGTGCGGCCGGGCGTGAACGGCCGGCTGCGCATCGAGATGCGCAACTGGCAATAGGCGACCGGGTGACGAGGGGTCGTCGCGGGAAGATGCGCTTGCACCTGGCGGGCGTTCGTTCTACGCTGATTTCATCCGGCGGCGCCTGCATTCCGCCGCGCGTCCCACCCCACGGAGGCACTCCATGTCCGATCTCGACAAGGTCATCAGCGAAGCCGTCTCTCACGAAGACGTTCCCTTTCTCGTCGGCATGCTCGGCAACGCCGCCGGCACCACCTGGTCGGGCGCGGCAGGCGAGCGCAGCCCCGGTCAGGCCGCCACCGTCGACACCGTCTTTCGCATCTTCTCGATGACCAAGGCCGTCGGCAGCACGGCGGCGATGATCCTGATGGACCGCGGCAAGCTCAGCGCCGATGCCGCGGTCGAGAGCATCCTGCCCGAGTTCGCCGAGCTGAAGGTCGTGGAGTCGATCGGCGCCGACGGGCCGAAGCTGCGCGCGCCGCGCACCCAGGCGACGGTGCGCCACCTGGCCACGCATACGTCGGGCCTGGTCTACGAATTCTGGAACGCCGAGGTGCCGCGCTACATGGAGGCGACGGGCTCGCCGAGCATCCTGTCGGGTCAGCTGGTCGCGCTGAAGTACCCGCTGCAGTTCGACCCGGGCCAGCGCTGGGACTACGGCATCGGCATCGACTGGCTGGGCCGCGTCGTCGAGAAGGTCGATGGCCGCAGCATCGACCAGTTCTGCAAGGAAGAGATCTTCGATCCGCTGATGATGGGCGACACGCGCTTCGAGGTCGAGCCGCACATGGCATCGCGCCTTGCGGCGGTGAAGATTCGCGGCGAGGACGGCAAGTTCGGCGCGTTCGAGATAGCACCGCCCTCGAAGCCCGAGTTCTACGGCATGGGCCACGCCCTCTACTCGACCGCACCCGACTACTTGCGCTTCCTGCGCATGTTCCTGAACATGGGTCAGCTCGACGGCGCCCGCATCCTGAGCGAGAAGGGCCTCGCGACGATGCTTGCCAACCAGATCGGCGACATTCCGATCCCGCTGCTGAAGACGGTGGCGCCGCCGATCACCGCCGACGCCGAGTTCTTTCCGGGCAAGCGCAAGTCGCACAGCATGGCGTTCATGCGCTTCGAGGAAGACATTCCCGGCATGCGCTCGGCCGGCTCGCAAGGCTGGGCTGGCGTGCTGAACACGCACTACTGGTGGGACGCCAAGGCCGACCTCGCCGGCCTGCTGATGACGCAGTCGCTGCCCTTCGTCGAGCCGCGCTTCGTCTCGACCTACGAGAAGTTCGAGCGCGCCGCGTACCACGGCCTTCATCGATGAGCGCGAGCGGCGCGCGCTGAGCGGTCGCTACGCCGGACTGACCGCACCCAGCGCCTCGGCCAGCGCTTCGGCGTTCGGCCCGAATGCGTACGCGTCCATACCGATGCAGCCCATCTCGACGCTGTCGTGAATGCGCTGCGGCACGGCGTCGCGGCCGCCCGCGCCGGCCGCGACGTACCAAGGCAGCAAGTGCTCGTCGGTCGGGTGCATGTCGGCGGCGTGCGGCGCCTTGCTGCGATAGGTGAACAGGGCTTCCCAGTCGCGCGCCGCCGACCGGTCGGCGAACCAGCGTCGGAATGCGGCGCTCTCCGCGATCTCGGCGACGGCCCGCGGCGAATGCAGTCCACCGGCGAAAGCGCGGCGCAGGTTGTGGGTGATGCTGCCGCTGCCGAGCACGAGCACGCCTTCGTCCGCCAGCGGCGCGAGTGCTTCGCCGAGGGCGAACTGCGAAGCCGGCGACGCGCTCGGCACGAAGGCCAGCGGCACGATGGGAATGTCGGCCGCGGGATAGAGGTAGCGCAGCGCCGTCCACGCACCGTGGTCGAGGCCGCCTTCGGGAATCGATTGCGCGGCGATGCCCTTGGCCTGCAGCAGGCCGAGCACGCGCGCGGCCAGGTCCGGGTCGCCGGGCGCGTCGTAGCGCAGCGTGAAGAGCTTGGGGTCGAAGCCGCCGAAGTCGTGGACCGCTTCGTGGCGTGCCGCCGAGAACACGACCGGCACGCGCGCCGCCGTGTGCGCCGAGATGCTGACGATCGCTTTCGGGCGGCCGAAGCCGGCGTCGATCGCCGGGCCGAGCCGCTGCATGAAGGCGCCGGCCTCGCCCGGCTCGAGCGCGATCATGGGCGAGCCGTGCGAGACGAAGATGGCGGGCAGGGGGGTGTTCATGCATCCATTGGAGCACTGCCGCGGTGCCCCGGCATTCAACCCGCCTGCACGCATCGTTCGCGACTCGTGTAAGTTCGGCCTCCAATGTCATCCTGAGCGCAGCGAAGGATCTCGGCTGCGACGATGAGATCCTTCACTTCGTTCAGGATGACAAAGAGTCGTTCAGGATGACAACGAGTCCCTCAGGATGACAACGATTCTTTCGCGATGACAACGCTTCGCACCCCTTCGCCCTGGGCTCTCGGCTGGCGCCAGTTGCTGCGCGACTTTCGCGCTGGCGAGTTGCGCCTGCTCGTCGTCGCCGTCACGCTCGCGGTCGGTGCGCTCACGGCGGTCGGCTTCTTCGCCGACCGCATCAACGGCGGCTTGGCCCGCGACGCGCGCCAGTTGCTCGGCGGCGACGCCATCGTCGCCAGCGACCTGCCCGCGCCACCGAGCTTCGAGGCGAAGGCGCATGCGCTCGGCCTCGTCACCGCGACGACCGCCAACTTCCCGAGCATGGGCCGCGCCATCGACGCGCAGGGCGGGGCGACGCGGCTGGTCAGCGTCAAGGCGGTGAGCGACGCCTATCCCCTGCGCGGCAAGCTGCGCCTGCGCGATGGCGAGGGTACGAAGAACGCCGAGGTCGTCAAGGCGCCGTCGCCCGGCACGGTGTGGGTCGATGCGGCGGTGCTCGACTCGCTGGCCCTCAAGGTCGGCGACCCGCTGCTGCTCGGCGATGCGAGCCTGAAGATCGCCAACGTCATCGTCATCGAGCCGGATCGCGGCGCTGGCTTCGCAAGCTTTGCGCCGCGCGTCATGCTCAACGTCGCCGATCTCGCCGCGACCGGCCTCGTGCAGCCGGCGAGCCGCGTCACCTATCGGCTGGCCGTCGCCGCCGATGCCAGTGCCGATGCGCGCGTCGCCGAGTTCGTGGCGTGGGCCGAGGCCGAGGTGAAGGCGAAGAGCCTGCACGGCATGCGCGTCGAGTCGCTGGCCACCGGCCGGCCCGAGATGCGCCAGACGCTCGATCGGGCCGAGAAGTTTCTCAACCTCGTCGCCCTGCTCGCGGCCTTGCTCGCGGCGGTGGCGGTGGGCATCGCTTCGCGCGATTTCGCGAGCCGTCATCTCGACGATTGCGCGATGCTGCGCGTGCTCGGTCTGCCGCAACGGACCATCGCGGCGCAGTACTTCATCGAGTTTGCCGGCGTCGGCCTGCTCGCCAGCGCGGCCGGTGTCGTGCTCGGCTTTGCCGTGCACTACGTCTTCCTCTGGTTCCTCTCCGGCCTGGTCGAGGCGGTGCTGCCGCCGCCGGGCCTGTGGCCGGCGTTGTTCGGCGCCGGCGTCGGCTTCACGCTGCTGTTCGGCTTCGGCCTGCCGCCGGTTCTGCAGCTCGCCAGCGTGCCGCCGCTGCGCGTCATCCGGCGCGACGTCGGCGAGCTGAAGCCGGCGTCGCTGGCCGTGCTCGCCGCCGGCACCGTGGGCTTCGCCGCGCTGCTGCTCGCGGTCTCCAGCGACATCAAGCTGGGGCTCATCGCCGTCGGCGGCTTCGCCGGCGCGGTCTGCGTGTTCGCCTTGATGTCGTGGCTCGCGCTCTGGGTGTTGCGGCGCTCGGTGCCCGAGGCTGGCGCGCCGCGCTGGCTGGTGCTGGCGACGCGCCAGATCGCGGCGCGGCCGGCCTTTGCCGTGCTGCAGGTCTCGGCGCTCGCCGTCGGCCTGCTCGCGCTCGTGCTGCTCGCCTTGCTGCGCACGGACCTGATCTCGAGCTGGCGCCAGGCGACGCCCAAGGATGCGCCGAACCGCTTCGTCATCAACGTGCAACCGCCGCAGGCCGAGGCTTTTCGCAAGAAGCTGCAGGACACCGGCGTCGCGCGCTACGACTGGTTTCCGATGATCCGCGGCCGCCTCGTTGCCATCGACGGCAAGACCGTGACGCCCGAACAGATGCTCGACGAGCGCGCCAGGCGGCTCGTCGATCGCGAGTTCAACCTGAGCCATAGCGCCGATCTGCCGGCGCACAACGTCGTCTCCAAAGGCCGCTGGACCGACAACGAGGCCGGCGCGCTCAGCGTCGAAGAAGGCCTGGCCGAAACGCTGGGCTTGAAGCTCGGCGACACGCTGCGCTTCGAGATGGGCGGCACGACGATCGAAGGGAGGATCACCAGCTTGCGCAAGGTCGACTGGTCGTCGATGCGCGTCAACTTCTTCGTCCTTTTTCCGACGGCGCAGGTGCCGGATGTGCCGGTGAGCTACATCGCCGCCTATCGCGCGCCCGAGACGCCGGGCTTCGACAACGCCATCAGCCGCGACTTTCCGAATGTCACGTCGATCGACGTCTCGGCCTCGATCGCGCAGATCCAGGGCGTGCTCGACCAGGTCGTGCGCGCCGTCGAGTTCCTGTTCGGCTTCACGCTCGCCGCCGGCCTCGTCGTGCTGTTCGCGGCGGTGAGCGCGACGCGCGAGTCGCGGGCGCGCGAGTTCGCGGTGATGCGCGCGCTCGGCGCGAGCAGCCGGCTGCTCGCGCAGGTGCAGCGCGCCGAGCTGCTCGGCGTCGGCGCGCTGGCCGGCGTGCTCGCTTCGATGGCGGCCATCGCCGTGAGCTGGGCGCTGGCGCGCTACGTGTTCGAGTTCAGCTGGAACCCGTCGCCCTTCGTGCCTCTGGCCGGCGGCGTGGCGGGTGCGCTGCTCGCGCTGGCGGCCGGCTGGTGGGGGCTGCGGGAAGTGCTGACGCGACCGGTAGTGCAGACGCTGCGCCAGGCTGCGGCGGATTGACGGCGCAGAGATCCTTCGCTTCGCTCAGGATGACAGCACGGCCGGTGGCGGCAGCGAGGGCCACAAGAGCGAGGGCGACGGCGGCAGGATGTGCGGTTTGTCATCCTGAGCGTAGCGAAGGATCCCGGCCCCGGCTCGATCCGCATGCTCGCGCGGCATACTCGGCGCCATGCCGCCTGCGACCAGGGACCGCATCTTCCGGGTCCTCCATCTCGAGGATTCCGAGCTCGACCACGAACTGCTGCTGGCCCACATGGTGCGCGGCGGCCTGCTGAGCCAGACGCGCCGCGTCGAGACCGAAGCCGAATTTCTGGAAGCGCTCGACGAGCCCTGGGACGTCGTCGTCTCCGACTACAACCTGCCCGGCTTCAGCGGCCTCGTCGCCCTGGAGCTGCTCAAGGCCAACACGCGCGACGTGCCATTCATCCTCGTCTCCGGCGAGATCGGCGAAGACACGGCCGTCGAGGCGATGCGCCACGGCGCCAGCGACTACCTGCAGAAGAACCACCTTGCGCGGCTCGTGCCGGCGCTGCTGCACGCCGTCGACGCGGCCGAGACCAAGCGAGCGCGCGTCAAGGCCGATCGCGACCTGGTCGCCTCCAAGCAGCGCCTGCACGAGCTTGCCCAGCACTTGCAGACGAGCATCGAGCAGGAGCGCGCGGCGATCGCGCGCGAGATCCACGACGACGTCGGCGGCTCGCTCACGGCGCTGAAGTTCGACCTCGCCTGGATCGCGCGCCACTCGAGCGCGCCGCAGGTCGTCTCGCGCGTGCAGTCGGCGATCGAGACGGTGAGCCACGCCGTCGAGTCGAGCCAGCGCATCATGCACAACCTGCGCCCCGCCATCCTCGAGCAGGGTCTGGCGGCGGCGCTGCACTGGATCGCGCTGCGCTTCGAGCGTCGCGCCGGCGTGGTCTGCACGATCCGCCTGCCGAAGAAGCCGCTCGAACTGCCGCCGGGCGTGCCGCTGGTGGCCTACCGCACGGCGCAAGAGGCGCTCACCAACATCAGCAAGCACGCCAGCGCGAGCCGGGTGCAGATCGACCTGTCGATGGCCGGCGGCGTGCTCTCGCTGGAGATCAGCGACAACGGCCGCGGCCTCAGCCAGGAAGACCTGGCCAAGGCGCGATCGTTCGGAATCCGCGGCCTGTACGAGCGCGCCAACACGGTCGGCGGCTGGATCGATCTGTCGAGCGGGCCGCACGGCACGACGCTGATCCTCTCGGTACCGCTCGACGTGCCCGACAGCGCCTATGTCACCGAAGCAGAACCGGATCGTTCGTACGACCCGAGCCAATGGGCCGACGTATGAGCCCGCACGGTGTCATCCTGAGCGAAGCGAAGGATCTCATCGGCGTCGTCGAGACCCTTCGCTTCGCTCAGGGTGACAATTCCCGATGATCAAGGTCCTTCTCTGCGACGACCACGCGCTGATCCGCCGCGGTATCCGCGACACCCTGTCGGACGCGCCCGACATCGAGGTTGTCGGCGAGGCAGGCGACTACGGCGAGCTGCGCGCGCTGATGCGCGAGAAGACCGCCGACGTGCTCGTGCTCGACATCAATCTGCCCGGCCGCAGCGGCCTCGACGTGCTGCATGCGCTCAAGGACGAGGGCACGACCATGCGCGTGCTCGTCGTCTCGATGTATCCCGAAGACCAGTACGCGATCCGGGCGCTGCGTGCCGGCGCCTTCGGCTACGTCAACAAGGGCGGCGATCCGGCGCTCATCGTCAGCGCCGTGCGCACCGTGGCGCAAGGGCGCAAGTACGTGACCCCGGAGATCGCGCAGATGCTGGTCGAGAGCCTGACCTCGCCGACCTCGGAGAATGCGCACGACAGGCTCTCCGACCGCGAGATGCAGACGCTGGTCATGATCGCCTCGGGCAAGCGGCTCTCGGACATCGCCGAGGAGCTGATGCTTTCGCCCAAGACGGTCAGCGTCTACCGGGCGCGCGTGCTCGAGAAGCTAGGCCTGACGAACAACTCCGAGATGACGGTCTACGCGATCAGGAGCGGGCTGGTCGGGAACTGACCGTTCGAGCTGCCGCGTACTGCGCCGCCCGGGTTCACGCGTTGCTCGACGCGCGCACTTCCTCGATTGTCGATACCCCGGCGAGCACCTTGTCGATGCCGTCCTGGCGCAGCGTGCGCATGCCTTGCTTCATCGCCAGGTGCTGCAGCTCCTCGGCCCGACCGCCGTTCTGGATCAGGCGGCGCATCTCGCGCGAAATCTGCATCAGTTCGTGGATGCCGGCACGGCCCTTCAAGCCGCTGTGGTCGCACTTTTCGCAGCCCACGCTCTTGTGGAACATGAGTCGGCCGTCCTGCGCATGGCGCTTGGTCCAGCCGGCGAGCACGTCGGCGCGCGTCACCGGCGGCTCGGCGCCGAAGGCGTTCATGTAGTCGCCGAGCAGCTCCTCGATCTCGTCGTGCGTGGCGGGGCGACTTGTCTTGCAGGCGCCGCAGTTCTTGCGCACCAGGCGCTGCGCCAGCACAGCGAGCAGCGAATCGGCGAAGTTGAACGGGTCCATGCCCATGTCGAGCAGGCGCGTCACCGTCTCCGGGGCGCTGTTGGTGTGCAGCGTCGAGAGCACGAGGTGGCCGGTCAACGACGCCTCGATGGCCATCTTGGCGGTCTCGTCGTCGCGGATCTCGCCGAGCATGATCACGTCGGGATCGGCACGCATGAAGGAGCGCAGCGCCTTGGCAAAGGTCCAGTCGATCTTCGGATTCATCTGCACCTGGCGCAGGCCCGGCTGCGTGATCTCGACCGGGTCTTCGGCGGTCCAGATCTTGCGCTCCGGCACGTTGATGTGACTGAGCGCCGAGTGCAGGGTGGTCGTCTTGCCCGAGCCGGTGGGGCCGACGCAAAGCACCATGCCGTAAGGCCGCTCGACGGCGTCGAGCAGCGCCTTGAGATTGGCTTCCGAGAGGCCCAGGCTGTCGACGGGAATCGGCTTGGCCGAGGCGAGCAGGCGCAGCACGACGTCCTCGAGCCCGCCGTTGGTGGGAATGGTCGCGACGCGCAGCTCGATCTTGTGCTGCGGCGAGAACTTGGCGAAGTTGATCTTGCCGTCCTGCGGCTTCCGGCGCTCGGAGATGTCGAGATCGCACATGATCTTGACCCGCGCGATCAGGGCATTGCGATAGTTCGACGGCAGCTCGAGGTAGGTGCGCAGCGTGCCGTCCTTGCGGAAGCGGACGCGGATCTTTTCCTTGCCGGGGTAGCTTTCGATATGGATGTCGGAGACGCCGTCCTTGTGCGCCTCGACGATCATGCTGTTGAGCAGGCGCACCAGCGAGTTGTCGCTCTGCTCGATCGTCTTCTCGTCGTCGCCCGTCGACGCGCTCCGGTCGGCGCCTTCCTTCTCCAGCGATTCGACGAGCTGGTCGGTCGTGCTGGGCAGGGGCGTCAGGTCGTACTGGATGGGCGCGAGGTCGTCGTTCTTCTTGCTCAGGCTGGAGCCGACCTTCTCGTAGGCGGCGCGCAAGGCGATCTCGATCGCCGTGCCGCGCGCCAGCACCGGCACCACCTTCATGTCGGCGTTGAACTCGATCTCGTCGAGCGCGGCGCGGCGCGACGGGTCGTCGAGGGCGACGACGAGGCGGCCGTCGCGGATCAGCAGCGGCATGACGCGCAGCCGCGCCGCGACGCCGTAGTTGAGCTTGCGCAGCGCCTCGGGCTCGACCGGGAAGGCGTCGAGGTTGACGAGCGGGTAGCCCATCTTGCGCGCCAGCGCGGTCTGCAGGTCGTTGCGCGAGACCACGCCCGTGCGCACCAGCACCTCGCCGAGCGGCACGCTGCGGTCGAGCTGCTGCTGAACGAGGGCATCCTTGAGCTGCGCTTCGGTGACCATGCCGAGCGACAAGAGCGCTTCGCCGATGCGCACCATCGGCATCTTGTGCTGCGCTTCGATCGCCTCGAGCAGCTGCTCGGGCAGGACGATCTGCTTCATCACCAGGATGTCGCCGATCTTCTTGCTGCGCAACTCGTCCTGCAGGTCCATCGCGTCGGTGACCTGGTCCCAGGTCGCGTGATGGTCCTCGACCAGCAACTCGCCGATCTTCTTGCCGATCTCGAAGGCGGAGAAGGCGCTCTTCGGGATGAACACGCGCTTGACGCTGCCATCGTCGCCGATCGGCGGAAAGAGGAACAGGCCGAAGTCGGTCTCGACGTGGCCCACGGTCTCGCCGCTCAGGTCGCCGCCTTCGACAAGGTGGACCTTGTAGGGGCTGCTCTCGCGGTGCCGCAGCAGATCGGCATGCGGGTCAGACAGCGGCAGCGGCAGGGGCATCAGCGGCGTCGTCAGCGTCAGCGCCTTGAACTGGTCGAAGCGCAGCGGCACGGTGACCCGTGCCGAAGGCATCTGCAGATGCGCCACCGAGGTCTCGGGCACGAAGAAGGTGAGCCGGACCGAGGTGATCTTGAGCTCGGCTCCGGTCATGATCTGGCATGGCAGCGTCTCCGTCTGCTCGGTCGGCGCGGGGTAGCTCGCGTAGGGAGGCGTCGGCCACATGAAGCCTTCGCGATTGCCCTTTTCCTTGGCGGCGTCGCTCGATGCGACGGCGGCGTTCGCGGCGGGCGGCACGACCGTCTGCCCGCGCTGCGGAGCGCGCGCGGGCATGTCCCATTGGAGGGGAGCGAGCATGTCGGCCATGGAGAATCCTTCGCGCTGACCGGCCGCCGCCTCGATACGCGAGACGCCCCGACCCATCAGACTTGGCGATCGTGCCGTCTTCGTCTCGCCGGGGTGCCCCGAAATGCGGGGCGAATTGCACGCAGATCGCCGCTTTTCGACGCCTGCCGCGCCCGCTCAGCGCTTCATCTGATCGGGCAGAAAGGTCACGAGCTGCGGAAAGGCGTACAGCAGGGCGACCATCAGCACCATGAGCAGGAAGAACGGAAAGGCGGCTCGGGCGATGGTGCCGATCGAGCGCTTGGTCATTCCCTGCAGCACGAAGAGGTTGAAACCGACCGGCGGCGTGACCTGCGCCATCTCGACGACGACGACGATGAAGATGCCGAACCAGAGCGTATCGATGCCGGCCTTCTGCACCGTCGGCATGATCACGCCCATGGTCAGCACGACCATCGAAATACCGTCGAGAAAGCAGCCGAGCACGACGTAGAACGCGGTCAGCGCGACGATCAGCCCGAACTTGCTGAGGCCCAGCGTGGCGATCCATTCGGCGAGGTGGCGCGGCAGGCCGATGTAGCCCATGCTCAGCGTGAGGAAGGCGGCGCCGGCGAGAATCAAGGCGATCATGCAGTAAAGGCGCGTGCCGCCCATCAACGACTCGCGAAAGGTTGCCCAGTTCATCGTGCCTTGCACCGTCGAGATGACGAGCGAGCCGACCACGCCGATGGCGGCTGCCTCGGTCGCCGTGGCGATGCCGGCGTAGATCGAGCCGAGCACGGCGACGATGAGCAGCACGACCGGGATCAGGCTCTTCGATTCGCGCAGCTTTTCGGCGAACGTCATCGGCGCGTCGGGCGGCGGGATGAGGTGCGCGTTCTTCAGCGACCAGGCCGCGATGTAGAGCGAGAAGATACCGGCCAGGACGATGCCGGGAATGACGCCGCCGATGAAGAGCTGCGAGATCGAGACGTCGGCGGTGACGCCGTAGACGATCATGATGATCGAGGGCGGGATGAGCAAGCCCAGCGTTCCGGCGCCGGCGAGCGAGCCGAGCGACATCATGTCGGGGTAGCCGCGCTTGGCGAGCTCGGGCAGGCTCATCTTGCCGATCGTTGCGCAGGTGGCGGCGCTCGATCCGGACACGGCGGCGAAGATCGCGCAGCCGACGACGTTGGTGTGCAACAGGCGACCCGGCAGCCGTTGCACCCACGGTGCGAGGCCCTTGAACATGTCCTGGCTGAGGCGCGTGCGAAAAAGGATCTCGCCCATCCAGATGAAGAGCGGCAGGGCCGTCAGCGTCCAGCTCGAGGCCGAGCCCCAGATCGTGACGGCCATGGCATCACCGGCCGGCCGCGAGCTGAAGAGCTGCATGCCGATCCAGGCCACGCCCGAGAGCGTGAGGCCGATCCAGACACCGCTGGCAAGGATCAGGAAGAGCGACGCGACGAGCAGCGCCGTGATCGCGAAGTCACTCATTGCGCAGTGCCTCGCTGCTGACCGGAACGAAGCGCCTGCCGCGGATCTCGAGCACCAGCTCGTCGACAAACGCGATCGCCAGCACGACCGTGCCGAGCGCCATCGAGAGCTGCGGCAGCCAGAGCGGCGTTGCGTCGTTGCTGGTCGAGATGTCGTTGAAAACGTGCGACTGCCAAGCCAGCTTGCAGCTGTAGACCGCGGAAAGCACGGCCAGCAGCGTGGCGGCGAAGAGCGCCCAGACCTCCAACCCGTGCTTCGCCTTGCCCCTGAGCTGGGCCAGGATCAGGGTGACGCGGATGTGCTCGCCGCGCTTGAGCGTGTGCGCCATGGCCAGGAAGCCGGCCGCCGCCATCATGTAGCCGGCGTACGCATCGATGCCGCCGATGTTGAAGCCGATCTGCCGCGAGGCGACGGAGAGCATCACCATCACGAGCAGCATCACCATGGCAAGGGCGCCGAGGGCGGCCGTGCCGTCGTAGAGACGGTCGAGGGCGCGCCCGAAGGGCCCGCGCAGCGGCTCGCCCGTCGGTAACGCCGGCTCGCCGGGCTCGCTCACTTGGCCCGATAGGAAGAGATCACGGAGGCGCCGTCGGCGCCGGCCTTCTTCTGCCAGTCGGAGAGCATGACGTCGCCGACCTGCCTGAGGTCGGCCTGGAGCTTGGCCGGGGGCGGCAGCAGTTGCATGCCCTTTTCGGTCAGCTGCTTCCTGTACCACTCGTTCTTCTCCTGGCTCGCCTTGAAGCCGCGCGTCTCGGCTTCGGCGGCTGCCTTGAGCAGCTCGCCCTGCGTCGCCTTGTCGAGCGCGTCGAAGGCTGCCTTGTTGACGAGGACCGCGTTCTTCGGCAGCCAGGCCTGGGTGTCGTACCAGTACTTGATCGACTCGTAGGTCTTGCTGTCGTAGCCGGTCGAAAGCGACGACATGTAGCTTTCGACGATGCCGGTGGCGAGCGCCTGCGACAGCTCGGAGGCCTGGATCGTCACCGGTTGGGCCCCGATCAGCTCGGCGATCTTCGCCGTGGCCGGGCTGTAGGCTCGCCACTTGATGCCTCGCATTTCGGCCACCGACGAGATCGGCTTCTTCACGTAGATGCCTTGCGGCGGCCAAGGAACCGTGTACAGCAGCATGATTCCCTGCGCTGCCAGCACTTTCGTCAGCAAGGGCTTCTGCGCCGCGGCGAGCTTGTTCGATTCGGCGTAGCTCGTCGCCAGGAACGGAATGCCGTCGACCGCATAGATCGGGTTCTCGTTCTCGAAATTGACGAGCAGCACCTCGCCGATCTGCGCCTGGCCGCCTTGCACCGCGCGCTTGATCTCGTTGGCCTTGAAGAGCGAGGCGTTGGCGTGCACCGTGATCTTCAGCTTGCCGCCGGTGGCCTTGTCGACGTCGTTGGCGAACTGGACCAGGTTTTCGGTGTGGTAGTTGGTCGCGGGATAGGCGGAAGGCAGGTCCCACTTGGTCTGCGCCACGGCGCCGGCGGCGACGACGGCGAGCGTGAGCGTTGCGGCGGCCTGCGCCAGGCTCGGCAGAAAGCGTCGAACAGAAATCATGGGCACTCCGGCAATCGATGAACGAATGAAGGCGAAGCATAGTGCGTGCCGCGTGGCCCGTGCATCGGTTCTTCCCCGACCGTTTGCGGTCTAGACTGCCCTGATCCGAAACCACCGACATGCTCGTGCTGAACTACCTCCGCCATCGCGCCGCTCGCGCCGCGGCGTCTCTGTGATGACGACGCGAACGCTCGGTGTCGTCATGCTCGACACGCGATTTCCGCGTTTGCGCGGCGACATCGGCTGCGCCGAGACCTTCGACGTTCCGGTCCGCTACTTCGTCGTGAAAGGCGCGCTGCCGCGGCGCGTCGTCGTCGAGCGCGACCGGTCGCTGCTTCAGCCCTTCATCGACGCGGCCCGTGCGCTCGAAACCGAAGGCTGCGCGGCCATCGCCACGAGCTGCGGCTTTCTCGCCCTGTTCCAGAACGAGATGCAGGGCGCCGTCAGCGTGCCGGTGTGGACCTCGAGCCTGCTCCTCGTCGACGAGGTCGAGGCGACGCTGGCGGCAGGACAGCGCGTCGGCATCGTCACCGCCGACGCGGTGTCGCTGACCTCGGCGCACCTCGCTGCGGCCGGTGCGCGCGCAGACACGCCGATCGAAGGCCTGGCGCCCGATTCGGCATTCCAGCGCACGCTGCTCGACAATCGGACCGAGCTGGACGCGGCCGAGGCGCAGGCGGCAACCGTCGCCGCCGCCAACCGCCTCGTCGCCCGGCACCCGAACCTCGGCGCGATCGTTCTCGAATGCACCAACATGCCTCCCTACGCTGACGCTGTGCGTGCTGCGACGCACCTGCCGGTGCACGACATCACGACGCTGATCGCAGCGCGTTTCGCCGCGCTTCGACCATGACCGGATCGACCCCCGCCCGCTGGCAGTTCTGGATCGACCGTGGCGGCACTTTCACCGACATCGTCGGCAAGCGCCCCGACGGTTCGCTGACGACGCTGAAGCTCCTTTCCGAGAATCCCGAGCAGTACCGCGACGCGGCCGTCGCCGGCATTCGCCGCCTGCTCGGCCTCGCTGCCGGCGAGCCGATCACGCCGGCGCAGGTCGAGAACGTGAAGATGGGCACGACGGTCGCCACCAACGCGCTGCTCGAACGAAAGGGCGAGCCGACGCTGCTTGTCATCACGAAGGGATTTCGCGACGCGCTGCGCATCGGCTACCAGGAGCGGCCCAAGCTGTTCGAGCCGCATATCGTCTTGCCGGAACTGCTCTATTCGCGCGTGATCGAGGCGAACGAGCGCGTCGGCGTGGACGGCGAGGTCGTCCAGGCGCTCGACGAAAGCAAGCTGCGCGACGACTTGCGTGCGGCGCGCTTGGGCGGCTTCGCGAGCGTCGCCATCATCTTCATGCACGGCTGGCGCTACACCACGCACGAACAGGTCGCCGAGCGGCTCGCGCGCGAAGCCGGCTTCACGCAGGTGAGCGTGTCGCATCGCGTCAGCCCGCTCATGAAGCTGGTCGGCCGCGGCGACACGACGGTGGTCGATGCCTACCTCTCGCCGATCCTGCGCCGCTACGTCGACGAGGTCGCTGCCGAGATGCCGGGCGTGCGCCTCTACTTCATGCAGTCGTCGGGCGGTCTTGCCGAAGCCGGCGGCTTCCAGGGCAAGGACGCGATCCTGTCCGGGCCTGCAGGCGGCATCGTCGGCATGGTGCGGACGGCAGAGCTGGGGCTCGCCGATCCCGACATCCTGAGCGAAGCGAAGGATCCCGGCGCGGCGGAGGACGAGATCCTTCGCTCCGCTCAGGATGACAGCGGCGGCGCGCTCCGCGTCATCGGCTTCGACATGGGCGGCACCTCGACCGACGTGAGTCACTACGCCGGCGAGTTCGAGCGCGCCTTCGAGACGCAGGTCGCCGGCGTGCGCGTGCGCGCGCCGATGATGGCGATCCACACCGTCGCGGCGGGTGGCGGCTCGATCCTCGGCTTCGACGGCGCGCGCTTTCGCGTCGGGCCGCACAGCGCCGGCGCCAATCCGGGACCGGCGTCGTACCGACGCGGCGGGCCGCTCACCGTGACCGACGCGAACATCGCCGTCGGCAAGATCCAGCCGGCCTTCTTTCCCAAGGTGTTCGGCCCGGCCGGCGACGAGGCGCTCGACGGCGAGGTGGTGCGCACGCGCTTCGCGGCGCTTGCCGCCGAGGTCGCGCGTGCCACCGGCACGACGCGCTCGCCCGAGCAGGTGGCCGAAGGCTTTATCGACATCGCTGTCGGTGGCATGGCCAACGCCATCAAAAAGATCTCGGTCTCGCGCGGCTACGACGTGACGCGCTACGCGCTGCAATGCTTCGGCGGTGCCGGCGGCCAGCACGCGTGTCGCGTTGCCGACGCGCTGGGCATGACGCGCGTCTTCGTCCATCCGCTGGCCGGCGTGCTCTCGGCCTACGGCATGGGCCTCGCCGACCAGGCGACGCTGCGCCAGGCGGCGATCGAGCTGCCGCTGGCGTCGGCCGGGCCGGCGCTCACTGCGCGGCTCGATGAGCTTGCCGACGAGGCGCTCGCCGAGCTCGTGCGACAAGGCGTTGCGCGCAGCCAGGTCGTCGTGCATCGGCGCGTGCACGTGCGCTACGAGGGCACCGACTCGGCCATCGCCGTCCCCTTCGGCGACGCCGACGCGATGCGCGCGGCGTTCGAGTCGACCTACAGTCAGCGCTTCGCCTTTCTCATGAGCGAGCGGCGACTCATCGTCGAAGCGGTCTCGGTCGAGGCGGTCGGCGCCGGCGACGCACCGGCCGAGACGCGCCACGAGCTCGTCGCCGCCGGCGCAGCGCCCTCGAAGGCGACGGTGCGCCTCTTCAGCGAAGGCCGCTGGCACGACGCCGCCCTTGTCGAGCGCGACGACGCGCGCCCGGGCCACACCATCGACGGCCCGGCCATCGTCGCCGAGCGGAATGCCACGACCATCGTCGAGCCCGGCTGGCGCGCGCGCATCACGGCGCTCGATCACCTCCTGCTCGAACGCATCGCACCGCGCGAGTCGCGGCGCGCCATCGGCACCACGGCCGATCCGGTGCTGCTCGAAGTGTTCAACCACCTGTTCATGAGCATCGCCGAGCAGATGGGCCTGCAGTTGCAGAACACCGCCTACTCGGTGAACATCAAGGAGCGCCTCGATTTCTCGTGCGCCCTGTTCGACGCCGAAGGCAATCTCATCGCCAACGCGCCGCACATGCCGGTGCACCTGGGCTCGATGAGCGAGTCGATCAAGACCGTGATCGCCCGCAACGCCGGGCGCATGAAGCCGGGCGACGTGTTCGTGCTCAACGATCCGTATCACGGCGGCACGCACCTGCCCGACGTGACGGTGGTGACGCCGGTCTACCTCGAAGACCCTCACCCCGGCCCTCTCCCGCGAGCGGGAGCGGGGGAAGGAGCACTCCCTCCCGCGCGCGCGGGAGCGGGGAAAGGAGCGCTCCCTCTCCCGGGACACGGGGAGAGGGCTGGGGTGAGGGGTGCGCGAACCCCCACGTTTTTCGTCGGCTCGCGCGGCCATCACGCCGACATCGGCGGCACGACGCCAGGCTCGATGCCGCCGTTCTCGACGCGCATCGAGGAAGAAGGCGTGCAGATCGACAACGTCAAGCTGGTCGAGGGAGGCCGCTTTCTCGAAGCCGAGATGCGCGCGCTGCTGCAGAGCGGCGAGCATCCGTCGCGCAATCCGGATCAGAACCTCGCCGACCTGAAGGCGCAGGTCGCCGCCAACGAGAAAGGCGTGCGCGAGCTGCGCGCCATGGTCACGCAGTACGGCCTCGACGTCGTGCAGGGCTACATGCGCCACGTGCAGGACAACGCCGAGGAATCGGTGCGGCGCGTCATCACGAAGCTGAAGGACGGTTCGTTCTCGTTGACGCTCGACAACGGCGCAGTCATCGAGGTGGCGATCCGCGTCGACGCCGAAGCGCGCAGCGCCGAGATCGATTTCACCGGCACCTCGCCGCAGCTCAGCAACAACTTCAACGCGCCCACCGCCGTGTGCATGGCCGCGGTGCTCTATGTCTTTCGCACGCTGGTGGCCGACGACATCCCGCTCAACGCCGGCTGCATGAAGCCGCTGAAGGTGATCATCCCCGAGCGCTCGATGCTCAATCCGCAGCCGCCGGCGTCGGTGGTCGCCGGCAACGTCGAGACCTCGACCTGCATCACCAACGCACTGTACGGCGCGCTCGGCACGATGGGCTCGTCGCAGGGCACGATGAACAACTTCACTTTCGGCAACGCGCGTCACCAGTATTACGAGACCCTGTCCGGCGGCTCGGGCGCGGGCGCCGGATTCGCCGGCACCTCGGTCGTGCAGACGCACATGACCAACTCGCGGCTCACCGACCCCGAAGTGCTTGAGTTCCGCTTCCCGGTGCGGCTCGACAGCTACCAGATCCGGCCCGGCTCGGGCGGCCGCGGCAAGTATCCGGGCGGCGACGGCGCGGTGCGGCGCATGCGCTTCCTCGAGCCGATGACGGCGTCGATCCTTTCCAACAACCGGCACCAGGGCGCCTTCGGCGCGGCCGGCGGCGGCGCCGGCCTGCCTGGCATCAACCGGGTCGAGCGCGCCGATGGCAGCACCGTCGCGCTCGACCACATCGCCAGCATCGAGATGAACGCGGGCGACGTGTTCGTCATCGAGACGCCGGGCGGCGGCGGCTACGGTCCGGCCTGACAATTGCCATTCGGCGAAGATGTTGCCGCATTCCCGGGAGACATCGATGTGGAGTCGCTTTGTCATCGCGCTGGCCTGCAGTTGCGCTTCGGTTGCCGCGACGGCCGCCGGGCCTTCCCTGCTGCAGCCCTTCGCCGCCGCGGGCAGCGCACCGGCGTTGCCGTGGCACGTCGTCGGGCTGCCGCAGCAGACCAAGCCGTTCACCCAGTTCTCGGTCGTCGACCTCGACGGCAAGCGGGCGCTCAGGATCGAGGCGATCGAGTCGTACGGCAACCTGGTGCATCCGCTGCAGTACAGCGGCGCCAGCGCGCATCTCGCGTGGCAGTGGCGGGTCGAGCGGCTGCTCGAGACGGCAGACCTCCATCTGCGCCGGGGCGACGACACGACCTTGAAGGTCTGCGTCTTCTTCGACCTGCCGCTCGACAAGGTGCCTTTCGCCGACCGCCAGGCGCTGCGCTTCGCGCGTGCGAAGAGCGAGGATCCGGTGCCGACCGCGACCGTCTGCTACGTGTGGGACGACAAGCTGCCGGTCGGGACGATCCTCGACAACGCCTTCACGCGCCGGTTGCGCTACATCGTCGTGCGCAGCGGCGCGGACCGGTTGAACCAGTGGGTCGACGAGCGCCGCGACGTCGCCGCCGATTTCGACAAGCTCTTCATGGACGAGCTCGACCACATGCCGGCGATCACGGGCGTGGCGGTCGGCGCCGATTCGGACAACACGCACTCGCATAGCCTCGGCTACGTCGCCGGCATCGAACTGCAGCCGTGACCGCGGACCAGATCGCTGCGCAAGCCGCGTCGACGCTGTCGGCGATCGTCTCGTCGCCGACGCAGATCCTCGCCCTCTTCGCGGCCGCTGCCGCCGCCGCGCTGATGATCACGAGCGCCTTCGTCAAGACGATGGTGCCGCTGCGCTGGCTCGCCGTCTGCGCCAACTGCGGCTTCCTCGCCTTCGGCTTGCTGCATCCTTCGCTCGTCACCGCGCTTCTCTACGCGACCTTGTTGCCGATCAACATGTTCCGCCTGCGCGAGATGCGGCGCCTGACGCGACGCGTTTCGGCCGCCGCCGCCAGCGCCGATGCCTCGCTGATCTGGCTGCGTCCCTACATGAAGCAGACACGGCGCAAGGCCGGCGACGTGATCTTCGAGAAGGGCGACGAGGCCGAGCACCTGTTCATGCTCGTCGACGGGCGGGTCGAGTTCGTCGAGATCCAGGAAAGCGTCGGCCCTGGCCAGGTGTTCGGCGAGATCGCCTTTTTCGCTCCCGGCAAGCGACGCACGCTGACCGCGCGCTGCGCCGAGGACTGCCACGTGCTGAGCGTCAATCACCGCACCGTGCGCGAGATCTACTTCCAGAACCCGGCGTTCGGCTTCGAGCTGATCGGCCTCGTCGCGAGCCGGCTCTCGGCCGACGTGACCCGTCTCCAGGAGCAACTCGCCGCGGCCAAGGCGGCCCTTGGGGTGCCGGTCGTCGCGGGCGAAGGGCCCGACGTCGTCCGCACCTGAGCCAGTGCCGCCGGCGGCGGCTCATTCGTTCGGCTTGAACTCGATCTGCAGCACCGGCGGGACGCGGCCATCGACGTCGCGCGGCAGGACCTCGGTCTTGTCGATGGCGCGCAGCACGGTCTCGTCCCAGGCGGGAGAGCCGCTGCTCCTGACGAGCTTGCGGCCGACGATCGTGCCGTCCGGGGCGAGGCGCACCTCGACCGTCGCCAGCGGGTTGCCCGACAGCACCGACGTGAGCACGATGTTCGGCTTGATGCGCGCCTTGATACGCCCGGCATAACCGGCCGACGGTCCGGACGTTCGCGCCGCGTTGCCGGTCGCACCCGGATCGTCGCTGGCGCCGGCCTGGCTCATCATCCGGCGGAGGTTGGCTTCGCGGATCGCGGCCTGGCGCGCTTCGTCCTGGCGCGCCTTCTCGGCAAGCTTCTTCTTGTCGGCCTGCTCCTCAGCGACGCGCTGGCGCTCGCGTTCACGCTCCTTCTCGGCCTCGGCGCGGCGCGCCTCCTCGCGCTTGGCGGCTTCGGCCTTTTTCGCCGCCTCGGCGCGCTCGATCGCGATCTGCGCATCGACGCGCGGCGGCGTCACCGGTTCAGGCCGCGGCACCGGCGGTGTGGGCCTGGGCTCGACCACCGGCGGTCGCGGCTCGGGCAGCGAGACGCGCGGTGCAGCGATTTGCGGCAAGGCCGACCACAACTCGGCGACCACGCCTTCGGGCTCGCTCGTCTTCCAATTGACGCTCCAGGCGAGCGCCAGGATCAGCAGCCCGTGCGCGATAAGCGCCAGGAAGAGCCCCGGGCCCATGCCCGGCGGCCGCTGCGGCGCGAACGCGTCGCGTGCCGACAGGGTCGCCGTGCTCATGTAGGCGCCGTGCTCATGAATCCGCGCCGGTCACGACCCGGCCGCCTGCTTCACCGAGAGGCCGACACGCTGCACGCCGGCACGCTGCAGAACGTCCATGGTCTTGACGACGGTCTCGTACTTGACGTTGCGGTCGGCCGAGATGACGACGGGAGTGTTGGCGTTGCCGGCCTGCACCTCGGTGACGCGCGCCGCCAAGTCGGCCAGGCGGAGCGTCGCCGAGTCCCTGCCGTCGACGCGCATGCGCAACTGCTCGTCGGCGCCGATCACGAGCTCGACGAAGTGCTCGGGCCGCTGCCTGCTCTTGCCGACGCTCGGCAGGTCGACGACACCCGTCGTGATGAGCGGCGCCGTCACCATGAAGATGATGAGGAGCACGAGCATGACGTCGATGAACGGGACCATGTTGATCTCGCTGATCGTGCGGCGGCGCATTCCGCCGCGCTGGCTGAAGCCGGCCATCGCTATCTGCCCGGTGCCGGCATGACACCCGCATTGCGCTGCAGGATGTTGGAGAACTCCTCGATGAAGCTCTCGAGCTGCGTCGCGATGCGGTCGATCTGGCGCGCGAAGCGGTTGTAGGCGATCACCGCCGGGATCGCCGCGAACAGGCCGATGGCGGTGGCGACGAGCGCCTCGGCGATGCCAGGCGCGACGGTCGCCAGCGTCACCTGCTGCAGGTTCGACAGGCCGATGAAGGCATGCATGATTCCCCACACCGTGCCGAACAGGCCGACGTAGGGCGAGACCGAGCCGACCGAGGCGAGGAAAGACAGGTTCGACTCGACCGTGTCGAGCTCGCGCTGAAAGCTGGCGCGCATGGCGCGACGCGCGCCATCGAGCAGGGCGCCGGCGTCGGTGACGCGTTTCTCGCGCAGCTTGAAGAACTCGCGCATGCCCGAGGCGAAGATGCGCTCCATCGCCGAGCGCGGCACCTTCTTGGTCGCGTCGGCGAACAGGTCGTTGAGGTTGCGGCCGGCCCAGAACTCGCGCTCGAACTCGTCGTTGTCGGCGCGCAGCTTGCGCAGGCCGAACAGCTTGCCGAAGATCACTGTCCAGCTGGCCAGCGAGGCGAGCATCAGGCCGGCCATGACGACCTGCACGACGAGGCTCGCGTGCAGGACGAGCGTGACGATCGAAAGGTCCTGGTTCATCGTGTGTCGTCGTCGTTTCGGATCATCGTGAGGATCTCGTCAGGGATGCGGCGTGGCCGGAAAGTTCCGAGGTCGACGCAGCCGACGCGGATCGTGCCCCCGGCGAGCAAGAGCTCGTCGCGGCGCGCCTGCTGCGTCACGACCAGGCTGGCCTGGCCGAGGCGCTCGACGCGCACGCTGACCTCGATCAGGTCGTCGAGGCGCGCCGGCGCGAAGTAGCGAAGCGCCGTCTCGGTGACGACGAAGGCGACGCCCGATGCGGCGCGCAGCCGTTCCTGTCCGAGGCCGAAGCTGCGCAGCCACTCGGTGCGGGCTCGCTCGAAGAACTTCAGGTAGTTGGCGTAGAAGACGATGCCCGCCGCGTCGGTGTCTTCCCAGTAGATACGGATCGGCAGGCGAAAGTCGGCGTCGCGCTCGAGCGGCCCCGGCCCATCGTGCGCGGCCGTCATCCGCGCACGCCGCGCAGGACGCGATCAGGGCGGAACGACCTTGCGATACACCGGCCCCCAGACCGGATGTCCGGCCTCGGATCGATCGAGGGCGAAGCCCGGGTCGGCCTGACGCGCGAGGCGGAATTCCGCTTCACACTCGACCACGCGGCCAGCGGCGCAATGGATGAAGGCGAGCCGTTTGTGTGCCTCGGCGCGATCCTTGGCCGAGGCGAGGCCGAGGCCGAGGGCTCGCCGGAACTGTCTTTCCGCGGATTCGTATTGGGCGTCTTCATAAGCCTTGAGGCCGTCGAGCAAGGCTTTCTCGGCCGGCCGGCCGCTCACGTCGAGCAGGCCGACCGGGGCAGGCGGCGCTTGCATGCACGCCGCGAGGAGAAGCCCGGCGGCCGATGCTACAAGAGCCGGCCTCACGGCCGGGCGCCGGGTCGCCCCAAGCCCGGCCACGGCCCCTCGGGGGGCAGCGAACGGGGTGAGCGTGGGGGCGTCATCGCTACGAACCGAACTTGTGCCTGAGCGACAGCGCTTGACCGGCGACGACGTTGATCTGCGCGACGAAGGGCGCGAACTCGCCGTTGCGCACGACGACCTGGTGTCGGCCTTCGGCGAGCGTGAACTCGGTCAGCGGCGGCGCGGCGCCCGAAGGCACGCCGTCGACCTCGACCTGGCCCCACGGGCTGATGGCGATCTTCACCGTGCCGGTCGCGATGGCCACCGGCGCGGCCGAGGCGAGACGCGCGTCGCGTTCACGCGCTTCGCGGGCACGCCGCTCCTTGCTCGACTCCCTTGCCGGCACCGTCGCGGCGGCGGGCGGCGTGATGGAGACGGCGTCGGACCGGTGCGTCGTCGCCGGTGCCATGGCGGGCGCAGTATCGAGAACCGGCGCGGCAGTGCGCGTGGCCATGTTCGGTGCCGTCGGGACAAGGGTCGACAGGAGGAGCGAGTCCTGCATCGAACTTGCGCTCGGCGGGGTTGCCGGTACGGGCGCCGCAGGCGTCGTTGCGGCCGGGACCGATGCCGCCGTCGGCAGCGAAGTCGCCATCGCCATCGGGGCGACCGGTGCGGGCAAGGCGACCGGGGCGGGTGCAGGCGTGACCGCGCGAATCGGCGGCGCCACGACGCTGGCGCGTGGCGTCGTGGCGGCAACGACGGTCGCGCCGCGTTCGGGTGCGTTGCCGTGCTGCCACCAGAACGCGCCGGCCATCAGGCCCAGCACGCCGAGAGCGACGACGGCGATCGTCGCCACATGCTTGGGCGGCGCGACCGGCGCGGCTTCGGCTGGTGCGGCGGCTTCGCCTTCGGGGCCGACCGGGTTCGCATCGAGCCACTGGCGCAGCTCGCGCGCGAACGAGCGGGCCGAGCGGAAGCGCTGCTCCGGGTCCTTGGCCATGGCTCGCGCCGCGATGTCGGCGAGCGCCTTGGGCACGCCCTTGTCGACCTTGTTGGCCGGCGGCGGCTCGTGGTTCAACACCGCGTCGGTGATCTGCTTGAGCGAGTCGCCGACGAAGGGCTTGGTGTCGGTGAGCAGCTCGTAGAGGACGACGCCGAGCGAGAACACGTCGGCGCGCCGGTCGCCCGGCTCGCGCCGGACTTGTTCCGGCGCCATGTAGTAGGGCGACCCGGCGCCGGGCAGGGCGTCGCCCGCCTCACGCTGGTCGGCAATCCGGGCGATGCCGAAGTCGAGCACGCGCGGCTGCGTGCGTCCGACCATGAAGATGTTGGCCGGCTTGATGTCGCGATGGATCACGCCCTTGGAGTGGGCGAAGGCCAACGCGTCGGCGACGCGGCGCACGATCAGCGCCGCCTGCGCCGGTGTCGCGCGCCAGCCCTCCTGGCGAAGCTGGCGCAGGTCGCGACCCTTCAGCAGCTCCATGGCGATGTAGGCGCGCTTGTCGCTGATGCCGGCATCGAACACGGTGACGATGTGCGGATGGCTGAGGCCGCCGGCGGCGCGCGCCTCGTTGATGAAGAGCGCGTTGAAGGACTCGCGTTCCTCGTCCTTGATTTCGAGGTTGAGCGTCTTGACGGCGATCAGCCGCGAGAGCAGCGGATCGTGCGCCGCGAACACCGTGCCGAGGCCGCCGCTGCCGAGCTGGTACTTGAGCGCGTAGCGGCCGATGTGGCCGATCGTCGGCATGGCGCGATCGGCGGGTGCCGCGACCAGGCCCGCGAAACCGGCTGGCGCGGGCCGGCCGCTGTCGGAATCGCTCCACAAGGCGACGCCGGGATGGCTTGCCGTAGCGCCCGGAACGGAATCGTCGGGCACGGCTGGCGGGGTCGAAGGGCTGTTCACGTCGCCAGCTTAAGTGAGGTGCCGGCGCACCGAGTGTGAAATAGGCGTCGCAGGGAACGTTCGTAACACTAGCTCACCATTCGGCGTGCCGAACTGGCGCTTTGGCCCACGTCGCGACGGGCGGCGTCCTACAACGCGTGCGCCCGTCGCGTACGACTTTCAGCCGCGCCGAAGTCGCGCCGCCGCGACCTCTTCGCCGCGCAGGTCGAAGGCGGTCTTGTCGAGCACGCCGTTGACGTACTTGTGGCCGTCGGTGCCGCCGAAGCTCTTGGCCAGCTCGACGGCCTCGTTGATCGCCACCTTGTAGGGAATGGCGACGCAATGGCGCAGCTCGTAGGCGCCGATCATGAGCACCGCGTGCTCGACCGGCGAAAGCTGCGCGGTCTTGCGGTCGAGGTGGGCGGCGAGCAGCGCGTCGAGCTCCGCGGCTTCGCGGATGCAGCCGTGCAGCAGCATGTCGAAGTGCACGGCGTCGCACTGGTCGAAGCCTTCCTGCTCGCGCACGTGCGCATCGACCACGCCGGCATCGGCGCCGCCGATCAGCCATTCGTACAGGCCCTGGAGCGCGAACTCGCGCGCCTTGCGACGGGCGGTCGTGACGGTGCTGCGGCGCCTTCGCTTGTCGGCGCCTTCGGCAACCTCGCTCACGACCAGTCATCCAGCAGGTTCGCCATCTCGACGGCGACGCGCGCGGCGTCGCGGCCATTGTCGTCGGCGCGTTCGGCAGCCTGCGCTTCGTTCTCGCAGGTCAGGATGACGTTGGCGACAGGCACGCTGTGATCGAGCGAGACGCGCGTGACCGCGGCGCCGCTCTCGTTGGCGACGAGTTCGAAGTGATAGGTCTCGCCGCGGATCACGCAGCCGACGGCGATCAGCGCATCGAACTCGTCGGTCTCGGCCAGCGCAGCGAGGGCGATGCCGATCTCGAGCGCGCCGGGCACCTGCAGCAAGGTCGTGGCGGCCGGAGCGACGCCGAGCACGGCCAGCTCGGCACGGCAGGCGGCAACGATGCGATCGGTGATGCCGGCGTTGAAGCGGGCCTGGACGATGCCGACATGCAGCTCGCGACCGTCGAGGCGCTCCGCCTCGCCGCGGTCAGCGTTGCGCATGCGTGGTGGTTTCGACGGGCAGCGGCACGGCGGCCGAGTCGGCGACGAAGCCGCTCACCTCGAGCCCGTAGCCGGTCATGCTCGGCATGCGGCGCGGGCTGCCGAGCAGCTTCATCTTCGCGATGCCGAGGTCGCGCAGGATCTGCGCGCCGATGCCGTAGGTGCGAAGGTCCATGGGCCGGGCCGGGCGGCGCGCGCCGCGGCTGCGCGCCAGCACCTGCGGCAGCAGGACGGCGGCGTCTTCGCCGCAATTGAGCAATACCGCCGCGCCGCGCTCGCTCTTCTGCAAGGCGGCGAGGGCGCGCGGCAAGGGCCACGAGTGGTCGCAGGGGCCCGCGTCGAGCAGATCGAGCACGGACAAGGGCTCGTGCACGCGCACCAGGACCTCGTCGGCGGCCGACCAGCGGCCCTTGGTCAGCGCCAGGTGCAGTCCGCCGGCACCGTCGCCTCGCTTGTCGGTGTAGACGATGCAGTCGAACTCGCCTTGCGGCGTCAGCATCTTGCGCGTGCCGGCGCGCTCGATCAGCGACTCGTTGCGGCTGCGGTGCTCGATCAGGCCGGCGATCGTGCCGATCTTCAGGCCGTGCAACTCGGCGAAGGCGATCAGGTCGGGCAGGCGCGCCATCGTCCCGTCGTCGTTCATGACTTCGCAGATGACGGCGGCCGGCGCCAGGCCGGCCATCGCGGCGAGATCGCAACCGGCTTCGGTGTGGCCGGCACGCATGAGCACGCCACCGTCCTGCGCCTGCAGCGGGAAGATGTGGCCTGGTTGCACGAGGTCGACCGCTTTCGCGTCCTTGCGCACGGCAGCCTGCACGGTACGCGCGCGATCGGCGGCGGAGATGCCGGTGGTCACGCCGGTCGCCGCCTCGATCGAGACGGTGAAGGCGGTGCCGTGCTGCGCGCCGTTCTTCGCGGCCATCGGCGGAAGCTGAAGGCGCTCGCAGCGCTCGCGCGTCAGCGTCAGGCAGATCAGGCCGCGCCCGAACTTGGCCATGAAGTTGATCGCCTCGGGCGTGACGCGGTCGGCGGCGAGGACGAGGTCGCCTTCGTTTTCGCGGTCCTCCTCATCGACGAGGATGACCATGCGACCGGCGGCCAACTCGGCGACGAGCTCTGGAATCGGGGCGATGGCCATGGCTGAAATTGTAGGTGGTGGTGGAAGGTCAGGCCGCGGTACGCGCAGCGGCCAGCATGCGCTCGACATAGCGGGCGATCAGGTCGATCTCGAGATTGACGCGGCGCCCGACCGAGAGTTGGCGCAGGCTCGTGTTCTGCACGGTGTGCGGGATCAGGTTGATCGACAGCTCGCAGCCGGTTGCGCTGTCGGCGACGGCGTTGACCGTGAGGCTGACGCCATCGACAGCGACCGAGCCCTTGACCGCGAAGAAGCGGGCCAGCGCCGCCGGCGCCGCGACGCGCAGCTCCCACGACTCGCCGACGCGTTCGAAGCGCGTGACGCGGCCGACGCCGTCGACGTGCCCGCTGACGAGGTGGCCATCGAGCTTGCCGTCGGCACGCAACGCCTTTTCGAGATTGACTTCGCCCGGACCGTCGAGCCCGGCCGTCCTGTCGAGGCTTTCGGCGGAGATCTCGACATCGAAGCGACGCCGCGCGTTGTCGAGCCTGACGACCGTCATGCAGGCGCCCGAGAGCGCGATGCTGTCGCCGATGGCGACACCGTCGAGAAAGCTGGCCGGCGCTTCGATCGACAAGGCTTTCCCGAAGAAGGTGCCCGTGCCGAGTGCGCGTGCTTCAACGATGCGGCCGACGCCGCTGACGATGCCGGTGAACATCCCGTTATTGTGGCCGCGACGCGGAGGCCACGGGGTCGCGAAGGTGTCAGCGCGGCCTGAGCCGCAAGCGCAAGTCGTCGCCGATCGGCGTTGCTTCGACGAGTTGGAAATCGAGGCTCTGCTCGAGGTGCTCGAAAGGCCCGAGCGCGGCCAGGGCGCGGCCGCTGCCGAGCAGGCGCGGTGCGATGTAGACGAGCAGCTCGTCGGCGAGGCCTTCGCGCAGGAGCGAGGCGTTGAGCTTTTCGCCTGCTTCGACGTGCAGCTCGTTGATGTCGCGTCGCCCCAGGTCGGTCAGCATCGCGGCGAGGTCCACCTTGCCGGTGGTGGAGGAAACGACCGCGACCTCGACGGCACGCGCTTCGAGCGCGAGACGCCGCTCGTCGCTGTCGGTCGCGGCATAGACCAGCACTGATCCCGGCGGCTCGACGATCCGTGCCGTGGGCGGCGTCTCGAGGCGCGAATCGACGACGACGCGCAATGGCTGGCGCGCCGTGCGCACGAGGCGCACATCGAGCCGCGGATCGTCGTCGAGCACGGTGCCGACGCCGGTGAGCACGGCACCGGCGCGCCTGCGCCAGGCATGGCCGTCGCTGCGTGCGGCCTCGCCGGTGATCCACTGGCTGGCGCCGTTAGCCAGGGCCGTGCGGCCATCGAGCGAGATCGCGACCTTGAGGCGCAGCCAGGGCCGGCCGCGCGTCATGCGCGAGACGAAGCCGATATTGAGCTCGTGCGCTTGCGCCGCGAACGGACCCGCGACGACTTCGATGCCGGCCGCCGCGAGCCGCGCTGCGCCTTGCCCTGCGACGATCGGATTGGGGTCGTGCATCGCCATGACGACGCGGCCGACGCCGGCCTCGATCAGCGCTTCTGCGCAAGGCGGCGTGCGGCCGTGGTGCGAACAGGGTTCGAGCGTGACGACGACCGTCGCGCCGCGAACGCTCGCGCCGCGCGATGCAGCGTCGCGCAAGGCCATCACTTCGGCATGCGCGCCGCCCGCTTCCTGCGTGTGGCCACGTCCCAACACGCTGCCGTCGCCAGCGACGATGACGCAGCCGACACGCGGGTTCGGCTCCGAGAGGCCGATCGCGAGCTCGGCCAGCGCCAGCGCCTCGCGCATGGGCGCGGCGAACGGGGAGCCCGTGTCGGCGTCGGGGATCGTCGCGTGGCTCAAGGAAAAGCGTTCCTGAAGTCTCAAGGCTGATGTTGCACGGTACCGGAATTGGCGGCGAGCAGTCCGGAATCGGTCGCAGCGGGGCAGTTCTGGTCGCCACGCACGACGATGAAATTCTGCCCCTGCAACGCAGTCGCGACGCCGGCATAGCTGGCGGGATGCTCGATGTTCGCATCGATCGTGCCCGAGCCGTCGCGATCGGCGGCGTAGCGGCAGACGCGGCGGTCAGCGCTTGCGGTGCCTATCGTCCAGCCCGTGGCAACGAGCGTGCTGCGACCCGACCAGCGCCCGTCGGCACGTGGCACGACGACGCAGCGATAGGCGACGAAGCGATCGCCGGTATCGCTCCACGACGAGAGACCGAGCGATGCCGGCAATGCGTCGATCGGCACGGCCTCGATGCGCAAGCTGCCGGCCGCTGCGTAGCGCACCGTCTTCATCGCCTCGGCGCTGCAATCGGGCGCGGCGGCGTAGGTGCCACCCGAGAGTGCCAGCGCGAGGGCAAGGGCAGGTGGCGTCTCGCTCGCTTGCGAAGGCAATGGCGGCACGGCCGAGGTGAAGCGGATCGTCCCGGAGAGAAGAAACCAGGCACCGGTGCTGCAAGCGGCGAGGTCGCCGGCGGCGAGGTCTCGCGTGGCGATTGTCGCGGCGATGCCGGTGCAGCGCGAGACGACGCTGCCGGTCACGTCGTCGAAAAGGAGGGCCGTGCTGCCCGAGGCGGCTGTCTTAAGCACGCTGCGGCCGCCGCCGAGCGACTTCGCCATCACTGGAATGCCGCTCGAGCGCGCATAGGCGCCGCGCGGCGCACCGGCCCCCGCACCGAGCGCCAGCGCGCCCGACCACGCTGGGTCGCTGCGCGCGATCACGCTCTCGAGGACAACGCGTTGCATTGCCCCACTGCGATCGGCCCACTCGACCGACACCGATGTGGCCTTCGACCCGGCGAAGGCAGCGTCGTCGACACGGCGAACGATGCGGTAGTCGGCATTGCTCGCGTCGGCTGCATCGGCGCCGGCGACATGGTCGGCGTCGACGATGGACGCGTACGCACTGGCACCGGAAGCGGCCACCGGCGATGACCATGCGCGCAGCGTCTCGAGCTCGCGCTGGCCGAGATGGACCGCCTGCGAGCGCTGTCGTGCGAGGTCGGCGTGCAGGCGAAGGTGTCCTTGAAGCTGCGCTGCGGACATCGCGGCGATGGCGAGAAAGACGAAGGCGACCAGCGATTCGAAGAGCGCCGCGCCGCCCTGCTTGCGGCGCGCCGGTGCGTGATGGAAAGCAAGTGGTTTCATGGTCAGAAGTCCTTCCAGCTGCCGTTGACGCGCGTGAAGCTGCCGCTGCCCGATTGCAAGCGGGACAGCACGGCCGCGTCGCGAACGATGTCGGCGGCGGCGTCGCCGCTGTAGTCGCTGTCGCTGATCGCCGCGCCCTGGACGAGCGCGCCTGCGGCCATGTCGCGCCAGTCGATCGAGGCCGCGGCGACGACGCCGCGCAGCGTCACTGCACCGCGCAGGCGCAGCGTGCCGTTGGCGACGAGAACGACGGGCCGCTCGGCCGTGCCGAGCGAGACCGGGCCGTCGAGATCGAGGTCGCCGTCGATCGCGAGGAGGCGGCTGCCTGCCGCGACGGCGCTGGCGATCGACGACGCGCAATTGCCGCTGCAGGCGATCCGTGTCGCCGCCGGCTGCGCCATCCACGTCGCCTTGTCCATGCCGAACCAGCGCGCGAAGAAGCGATCGTTCGTCAGGCGGGCGATCGTCGTGTCGCCGGAGACGCTCGCGCCCTCGAGCGACGAGCCCGCGGCCGCGGTGAAGCGAAGCGCGTCGCCCGTCACGTGGCCGCCGGCATGCACGGCCGTGCCACCTGAAGCCGGGTCGGGGTTGTGCAGGCCGAGTGCGCCGGAGCCGGCGTCGACGTTGCCGCGTGCAGTGAGCGCCGCACCCGGGGCCGAACGCAGACCCGGTACCAGTCCGAACGCGACTTCGACGCGCGCGGCGGATTCGTGCCCGGCATCGGAAGTGGCGGTGCACAAGGCGTCGCTGCGCGTGCAGCCGTTCGCGGTGGCGACGATGAGCCCGGGCCTGGCGCCCGTGGCGAGCGTGACCGTGAACGCCGGCGCCGTCGCGGTGCCCGCAGTGGCCGCGGGCGCCGGCACGCCGGCGTTCGGGCAACTGCACGACCAGCCGGCGTCGCCGCGCACGCAGGCCGCCTGTAAGGGCGTGGGCGTGCCGGCGTTGTCCCAGGTCGCGGCTGTGAAGCCCGAGCCGATGAGACGCAATTGCCGGTCGCGGAACGACTGCGCGGCCGGGTCGGCGCTCGGCAGGCAGTCGTCGCCGATCGGCGTGCCGTCGTTGAGCTTGGCCAGCGTCCATTCGAGACCGGCCTCGGCCGCTTCGAAGGCCTGCGTCGACCGGTACTGGTTGGCCGACGCGCGCGCTTCGACGACGACGTTTCGATTGGCCCAGGCGACGACGATCAGCATCGCGAAGACGAGCAGCATCGTGACGACGAGCGCGGCTGCGCCCCGCTGACCATGACGATGACCGGAGTTGGGTGTCATGACTCAGCCCTCGCAGCTGCCGACGATCGCCACGTTGCGCAAACGCACGGCGCTCTGCACGCTGCGGCGCACGTTCGCGTCGAGGGCAGAGCGGCCGGAGATGGCGACCGCGAAGCTCCTGACCTGCTGGCGCGGCGGGCAGCTCGTGCTGCCTGCGGCGCAGGGCTCGGAGCAAAAGGCGGCGAGGCTCGTCTCCTCGGTGTGCGGCGCGACGCTGAAGGCAGTGACGGACAGCGTTGCAGGATCGGTGAGCGCCTGCCAGTTGCTGTCGCCGAGTTGCAGCTCGATGGCGCGGTTGCGCAGACGAAAGCCGAACTGTTCGTTGCTGTCGACGACGTTGTCCTCGATCGCGTCGCGCGAGAAACTGAGACGCACGGCGTCGGAGGCGGCCGCGTCTGGCGTGACCGCGGCGTAGGGATTGGCCACGACCACGCTGCCGTCGTCGCTGCGCACACCCGACGCCGCGGCGGCCCAGTAGCCGGCCCGGCGCAGGTCGCGCGAGACGATGTCGGCGGCGGTGCGCAGGTCCTGCATCAGACGCGCCTCGATCAAGAGCGCGCGGTTCTCGCGAGCGTGATGCACGACGACGACGGTGCCGGCGGCGACGATGACCAGGCCGACCGCCGTGCCGACGAGCAGCTCGATCATCGACAGACCGCGTGAGCTGCGCGCGCCCATCACTGGTTCCAGCACTTGCGGTTGACGTCGGGCGGGTTCGACGCCGAAGCGTTCGGTCCCGAGGCGTAGCCGACGCTCGCGCCGTAGGCGGCGAGGCGAAGCGTCTGGCAGCTCCCGTCACGCGCCTGCCGGCCGGTTGCGGTGGCGACCACTTCGTAGCCGTCGTTCGAGCTCGACGTCACCTGCACCGTGTAGTAGCCCGACATCGACGAGCTGCGCAGGCCGATCTCGGCGAGGTCGCCGTAGGTACGGTTGTTGGCGCGATAGCGCTCCTGGGCGAGCTGCGCCTGCATCAGCGCGACCAGGCCGTCGGTGCGGCGGGCACGCAGCACGTGGCCTTCGAGCGAAGGGTAGGCAATGCTCGACAGCACGCCGACGATGCCGACGGCGAGCATCGTTTCGATCAGGGTGAAGCCGCGGCTCGCCTTTTGGCGGCTCGGTTCGGCGCGGGAACGGATCGGTCGTTGCATGAGGGTTCTCCGGTTGAATTCAGCAGACGGGCCAGCCCGGCACCGCGCCCGAGGGCGAGCACGAGCGAAGGCGACCCATGACGTTGACGATGTGATGCACGGCGCGGCCGCGCGGGTCGACGAGGCGAAGCGTTCCGGTCGGCGTGCTCGTGCCGTGCAACGGGTCGAACAGGATCGAGCCGACGTTGGCCTGCACGACGACGCGGTCGGTGGCGCCGAGGTTCACGGTCTTGATCTCCGAAGCACCGCCGGTGCAGACGGCCGGGCCAGTGCCGGAACAGCTGCACTGCGTGGCCAATCCGGTGTGCACCACCCAGCAAGTCGTGCCGGCGCCGGTGTGAAAGCTGAGTCTGATTGGTCGGTTGCGCGCGACCGCTTCGGTGCGAACGAACTGGACGTCGGCGGCGAGCGCGTGGGCGGCGGCGTCGAGGCGGCGGCCGTCGATGAACGCGGCCAGGCTGGGCGCCGCGGTTGTCGCCACGATCGCCGTCACGGCGACGACGATCATCAACTCGATCAGGGAAATGCCGCGTTGGCTGCACTTTGCGGTGCGGCGGAGGTGCTTCGTGTCCATGCGAAGCACTGTAGAAATCCGCGACGGATTTCACGATCCCGTGGACAGGGGAAGCGCGGGGGAGGGCGGCGGGACGCCCGTCGGGGGGCCCCTCGCGCGCGACTCAGGCGTCGTCGCTCAGATGTCGCGGATCAACTGCCGGAATTCGTCGACGTCCTCGAAGCTGCGATAGACCGACGCGAAGCGCACGTAGGCGACCTTGTCGATGCGCTTCAACTCGCGCATGACGTACTCGCCGAGCTTCGACGAGAGCACTTCCTTCGTGCCGCTGTTGAGGAGCTTGTCCTGGATGCGGACCATCGCTGCGTCGATTTGCTCGACGCTGACCGGGCGCTTGCGCAGGGCCAGCGTCATCGAGGCGCGCACCTTGGCCGGGTCGAACTCGGCCCGCGTGCCGTCTTTCTTGACCACCGAAGGCAACGCAATCTCGGCGTGCTCGTAAGTCGTGAAGCGCTTGTCGCAACTCTGGCAGCGCCGCCGCCGGCGCACGACGTCGCCTTCGTCCGAGTCGCGGGTCTCGACGACGGTCGTGTCTTCGTGGCTGCAGAAAGGGCAGCGCATCGAGGCCGTCTCTAGCGGTAGACGGGAAAGTCGCGCGTCAGCGTCGCGACCTTGGCGCGCACCGCGGCGAGATTGGCTTCGTCGTGCGGCTGGTCGAGCACGTCGGCGATGAGGTGCGCAGTGCGCGCCGCTTCTTCCTTGCGAAAGCCGCGCGTCGTCATGGCCGGCGTGCCGAGGCGGATGCCGCTCGTCACCATCGGCTTTTGCGGGTCGTTCGGGATGCCGTTCTTGTTGCAGGTCATGTGTGCCGCGTGCAGCACCGTCTCGGCCTCCTTGCCGGTGAGGTTCTTCGGCCGCAGGTCGACGAGCATCACGTGGCTCTCGGTGCGGCCGCTGACGATGCGAAGGCCGCGCTCGATGAGCGTCTCGGCGAGGACGATCGCGTTTCTCGCCACCTGCTCCTGATAGAGCTTGAACTCGGGCGCCAGCGCCTCCTTGAAGGCGACCGCCTTGGCGGCGATGACGTGCATCAGCGGCCCGCCCTGCAGGCCGGGGAAGACGGCGCTGTTGATCTTCTTCGCCATCGCCTCGTCGTTCGTCAGGACGATGCCGCCGCGTGGCCCGCGCAGGCTCTTGTGCGTGGTGGAGGTCACGACGTCGGCATGCGGCACGGGGTTCGGGTAGACGCCCGCAGCGACCAGCCCCGCGTAGTGCGCGATGTCGACCATGAACCAGGCACCCACGTCCTTGGCGACCTTGGCGAAGCGCGCGAAGTCGATCTTCAGGCTGTACGCCGAGGCGCCGGCGATGATGAGCTTCGGCCGGGTCTCGTGCGCCAGCCGCTCCATCTGGTCGTAGTCGATCTCCTCGGCTGGCGTGAGGCCGTAGCTCACCACCTTGAACCACTTGCCGCTCATGTTGAGGGGCATGCCGTGCGTGAGGTGGCCCCCTTCCGCGAGGCTCATGCCCATGATGGTGTCCCCCGGCTGCAGCAGGGCGAAGAAGACCGCCTGGTTCGCCTGCGAGCCCGAGTTGGGCTGGACGTTGGCATAAGCGGCGCCGAAGAGCAGCTTGACGCGGTCGATGGCGAGCTGCTCGGCCATGTCGACGAATTCGCAGCCGCCGTAGTAGCGCTTGCCGGGATAGCCCTCGGCGTATTTGTTTGTGAGCTGGCTGCCCTGCGCTTCCATCACCGCCGCAGAGGCGTAGTTCTCCGAGGCGATCAGCTCGATGTGCTCTTCCTGGCGCCGGTTCTCGCGCTCGATGATCGAGGCGATCTCGGGATCGGTGTCGGCAAGGATGGTGGGACTGCGGTGAAACAAGGTCGGCTCCTTCAGCGAGGCGTGCGCATCCGCGGAACATGCGGACAGGCTGGCCCAGGCGAACGGCTCGACCGGCCGATGCTTCGCAAAGGCCGACTGCGCTCCCCGGTGGTCGTCCACCTCAGGCCCCGAAGGAAGGGGCCAAATCGCCAGTTGCGCGGCGTCGAAAGTGTAGCGGAGGAGGTCCGCGCTAGTGGAGCAGCGCGATCTTCTCGGGCAGGGTGCCCGGCTCGGCGACGGGGCGTGGCAGCGGTTCGGCGACGGCGGCCGGCGCCACGACGGCGGTCGTCGCCGAATCGCGGTCGGCGGCGTCGGCCACGGCGACCGCCGGGCGGCGGGCGGGGAGTGGCAAGGCTTTCATTCCGGCAAGCTGGCGCAGGATGTTCTGCTCGACCAGCACCTTGTTCGCGTAACCGCCGTCGTCGCTGTTGGCGGCGCCGACGTAGAAGCGGAGGCCCGCTTCGAGGCTGCCGGCCCGGGTGATGCACTCCTTCAGCACCTGCACGCCGACGCGAAGGTTGGTCACGGGGTCGAACGCAGCGTGACTGCCGCCGAAGGCCTCGTACTTGTCGTCATGCACCTTGGTCATGACCTGCATGAGGCCCTGTGCGCCGACCGGGCTCTGGGCAAAGGGGTTGAAGCTGGACTCCACGGCCATCACCGCCAGGATCAGGGTCGGGTCGATATTGGCGACCTCGCCGACGCGCCAGGCTTCCTGCACCAGGCGGCTCACCGGCTCGAGGGCCACGTGATAGCGGCGCGCCAGCCAGCCAGCTACGGCGGCCTGGGCTCGATTCAGGTCTTTCGGGTCCACGGCGGTCGCCCGGGCGATCGCATCGGGTTCACTCAGGTCGAATTCCTGAGTGTCGGCGGTGGCCGGCTGCACTCGGGCGACCTGGCGAGCCTGCAGCCAGTTCAGGGTTTCCGCCTCCAAGGCGTGCCGCAAGTCGGCCCGACCGGCGGCGAACAGCGCGATCCCGACGACCGCCAGACCGAGCAGTGCGAGCGAGTTATGGCTGATCTCGAGCAGGCCATGGCCGACGTCGCGCAAAAACACCGAACCGGAGCCGAGCAACGCGGATCGCCATGAAGCGGCCGTCGAGCGTAGTCCATCTAGCTTCGTCATCTATCCATCTCCTTGCCGGCCAATCTGCCCGGTACCGACGCAGAGGACGGTTGCACGAGGCGGCACGGCGATAATTTCCGCCGAGGCGGCGGTCGAGAAGTCAAGGGGCGATCCGGTCGTGACAAGCCCCAGAGGTCGCCCTGCGGCCCGTCGGATGCGACAAGATCCGCGAAACGGCGCGATTCTAGGAACCCGTTTAATTCCCGGTCAACACTCAAATCTCGATTCTTTACTACAAACAAATATGAAATATCGAGATCTTCGCGAGTTCGTGGCGACGCTGGAGGCGAGCGGCGACCTTCTGCGGATCGCCGCGCCAGTCTCCGCGCGGCTGGAAATGACAGCGGTCAGTGACTTCGTGCTCCGCCAAGCCGGCCCTGCGCTGCTCTTCGAAAATCCCGTCGGTTACAAAATTCCGGTGCTGGCCAACCTGTTCGGCACGCCCGGACGAGTCGCCAGGGCGATGGGCGCGGGAGATGTCAGCGAGCTCCGCGACATCGGCGAGTTGCTCGCCAACCTGAAGGAACCCGAGCCGCCGAAGGGCGTGCGCGACGCCGGCCGGCTGCTGCAGCTCGCCAAGGCGCTGTGGACGATGCGGCCCGCCACCGTGTCCCGGGCACCGTGTCGCGAGGTCGTCGAGGAGGGCGACGCCATCGATCTCGGCCGCCTGCCGATCCAGACCTGCTGGCCCGAAGACGCCGGGCCGCTCATCACCTGGGGCCTCGTCATCACGCGCGGACCTCAGGGTGGACCTGCGGCCCGCGCCCGCCAGAACCTCGGCATCTACCGGCAGCAGGTGATCGGCCGGCGCCAAGTGATCATGCGCTGGCTCGCCCACCGCGGCGGCGCGCTCGACTTCCGGGAGTTCGCGAGCCTCCGACCCGGCCAGCCGTTTCCGATCGCGGTGGCTCTGGGCGCCGACCCGGCGACGATCCTGGGCGCCGTCACCCCCGTCCCCGACAGCCTCTCTGAATACCAGTTCGCCGGCCTGTTGCGCGGCGCCCGTACCGAAATCAGCGACTGCTCGGTCGGCGACGCAGGCGTGATGCTGCAAGCACCGGCGACGGCCGAGTTCGTGCTCGAAGGCCATATCCCGCCGGCGACGGCCGGCTTCACGGCGACGAGCGAACACGGCGTGGCAATGAAGGAGATCGGCGGCTACTTGCACGCCCTCGAAGGTCCCTTCGGCGACCACACCGGCTACTACAACGAGGCCGACTGGTTCCCGGTCTTCGAGATCTCGCGCCTGACGCATCGCCACGATCCGATCTATCACTCGACCTACACCGGCAAGCCGCCCGACGAGCCGGCCATCCTCGGCGTCGCCCTGAACGAGGTGTTCGTGCCGATCCTGCGCAAGCAGTTTCCCGAGATCACCGACTTCTATCTGCCGCCCGAAGGCTGCAGCTACCGGATGGCGATCGTCTCGATCGCCAAGCGCTACCCGGGCCACGCCAGGCGTGTGATGTTCGGCGTCTGGGGCTTCCTGCGACAGTTCATGTATACCAAGTTCATCGTCGTGATCGATGACGACGTCGACGCCCGCGACTGGAAGGACGTGATCTGGGCGATCACGACACGGATGGACCCGGTGCGTGACACCGTGCTCGTCGACCACACGCCCATCGACTCGCTCGACTTCGCGTCGCCGGTGTCCGGACTGGGCGGCAAGATGGGGCTGGACGCGACCAACAAATGGCCGGGCGAAACGGCTCGCGAATGGGGTCGTCCCATTCGCCACGATGCCGCGGTCGAGGCCCGTGTTGCGGGCGTGATCGCCTCCCTTGTCGCGCTCCGCTGAAACGGCGCGGCGATAACATCGCCCGAGGCTGCTACGACGGCGGCGGTGCAGCCGCCGATCGACCCTAGCTCGTCTAGCGTCGACGCACGCCGCGTTTGACCGGAGCGGCCGGAGCGGCCGCAGGGCCCGCGTCGTGACCCGATGCCGCGGCCGCCGGCTTGGCCGATGCCTTGCCCGACTGCATGCCTTCCGACATGCCGATCAGGACGCCGCTGACCAGTGCTGCATAGCTGTCGAGCATGACCTGGGCGGCGCGCATGCTGCTGGCGCGCGTGTCGCGCAGCGTCGACTGCGCCTGTGCGAGCAGCGACTCGACGGTCTGCGTGGCCTGCGCTCCGGTGTCGCTGCCCTTCATCTTGAGGGCAGAGAGCGCGTGCTCCCAAGGTGCCTGCAACGGCCCGGCCGACTTGCTCGCCTTGGCGACAGCGTCGAAGAAGGTGTCTTCCATCTTCTCGATGTTGGCCAGCGCGTCCTTCATCGGCTTTTCGCCGAGTCCCACGCCGTGACTCACGAACTGTTCGAGCGCCTTTCGATTGGCCTCGACCGCCTGGAGCAGCGCCGAGTCGATGCCGGCCAGCGCCTTGCCGAGCATGGCTTCGACGTCGACCGGGCTGGCCGGGTTCTTTGCTGCGCCCATCGAGGCGGCGCCGGCGACGGTCTTGACGACCTTCTTGATGCTGTCGAGCGTGAGCTCGCGCCCCTGCAGCGCCTGCAGCGTCGCGTTCGATACCGCCTTGCGCAGCGCCTCGCCCTGCTTGGCGCCGGCCTCGGCGAACATCGTGATGAGAGCGTCCTGGTCGATTCCCGACTTGATCATGAGAGTTCCTTCATTGCATGTGCTGCCCGCCATTGATGGCGATGTTCGCTCCGGTGACGAATGCCGCCTCGTCCGACGCGAGGTAGATGATGAGGCCAGCCACTTCTTCCGGCTTGCCGAGCCGGCCGACCGGGATCTGCGGCAGGATCTTGGTGTCGAGGATATCCTGCGGAATCGCCGTCACCATCTTCGTGCCGATGTAGCCCGGCGAGATGGTGTTGACCGTCACGCCCTTCTTCGCCACCTCGAGGGCGAGTGCCTTGGTGAAGCCGTGCACGCCGGCCTTGGCCGCCGAGTAGTTGGTCTGGCCGAAGGCGCCCTTGCTGCCGTTGACCGACGAGACGTTGATGACGCGGCCCCAGCCGCGCTCGACCATGCCGTCGACGACCTGCTTGCTCATGTTGAACAGGCTGTCGAGATTGGTGCGCATGACCACGTCCCAGTTGACCTTGTCCATCTTCTTGAAGGTCATGTCGCGGGTGATGCCGGCGTTGTTGACGAGCACGTCGACGGCGCCGACCTTCTCGTGGACCTGGGCGACCGCGCGGGTGCACGAGTCGATGTCGGCGACGTCGCAGGCGACGGCCAGCAGGTCGTAGCCGTGGCCCTTCATCCCGGCCAGCCACTGCGCGTGCGTGGTGTTGCCCGGTGAATAGGTGACGACGACGCGATAGCCGGCGTCGGCCATCTTGGTCGAGATCGTCTCGCCGAGTCCGCCCATGCCGCCGGTGACGAGCACCACACGACCGTTTCCGTTCGCTCCAGGCATGTCTGTCTCCGTCGTTGTAGTGGCCCGTATTCTCGCGCCAAGAGGCGCTTGGCAACCCTGTGGAAGCCAGAGTTTTTTGGAAAGCGCGCCGGCCTTCAGCCGAGGCACTCGATCGGTCGGGTGGTCACGAACAGGACTTGCCTGACGGTCCGCCGTCGTCAGCCATTGCCGCCGACGCACTCGCCGAGTCGCCGTTCGAGGTAGAGCCGCTCGGCGGGATTGCGCACCAGCGCCAGCGCGTCGTGATAAGCGGCAGCCGCGTCGTCGCGCCGGCCGAGCCGGCGCAGCAGATCGGCGCGCGCCGCGGGCAAGAGGTGATAGCCCTCGAGCTCGCCACCCCGTTCGAGTCGCTCTATCCAGGCCAGGCCGTGCTCGGGGCCCTGCGCCATCGCCAGCGCGACCGCGGCATTGAGCTCGACGACCGGGCCGGGCTGCTCGCTCAGCAACCCGCCATAGAGAACGGTGATCTGCTGCCAGTCGGTCCGGTCGGCGCGTGGCGCCTGCGCGTGCAGCGCGGCGATCGCCGCCTGCAGCTGATACGGACCGCGCCGGCGCTGCAGCAGCGCCGCTTCCAGCAAGGCCAAGCCTTCTTCGATCTCGGCGCGTTGCCATCGGCCGCGGTCCTGCTCTTCGAGCGGCACCAGCGCGCCGTCGCCGCCGATGCGCGTGGCGCGGCGCGCGTCGTGCAGCAGCATCAGCGCGAGCAGGCCTTGCACCTCCGGCTCGTTCGGCATGAGCACGTCGAGCAGGCGGGCCAGCCGGATCGCCTCGGCGCAGAGGTCGGGGCGGATCAGGCCGTCGTGCTCGGTCGTCGAGTAGCCTTCGTTGAAGATCAGGTAGACGACGCCAAGCACCGCCTGCAGGCGCTCGGGCAGCAGCTCGCGCGCCGGCACGGCATAGGGGATGCGCGCGTCGAGGATCTTGCGCTTGGCGCGCACCAGGCGCTGCGCCGTCGTCGCCTCGGGCTCGAGAAAGGCACGCGCGATCTCGCGCGTCGACAGGCCGCCCAGTGTGCGCAAGGCGAGCGCGACCTGTGCCGGCTGCGCGATCGCCGGATGGCAGCAGGTGAAGACGAGCCGCAAGCGATCGTCCTCGACGCCGGAGAGCGCCGCCGTATCGACGTCCTCGGACTCCGGCTCGCGCTCGGGCTCGGGCCCGGCCATGTCGGGCGGCTCGTCGGTGTAGAGCGGCCCGGTGGCACGCCGACGCAGCAGGTCGAGGGCGCGGCGCCGCGCCACCGTCGTGAGCCACGCCGCCGGCGACGCCGGCAGGCCTTGCGCGGGCCAGACCTCGAGCGCCCTGGTGAAGGCGTCCTGCATCGCATCTTCGGCCAGCTCGAAGTCGCCGACGCGACGAATCAGGCTGGCGAGCAGGCGCGGGCCCTCGGCGCGGCAGATGCCGTCGATGATCGGCGTCAGCATCGCCGCACGCTCGCTGGATCGACCGACGGCGTGACCGCGCCCGTCACATCATCAGCACGGCCCGATAGAGGATGAGCAGCGAGGCGACGACGGTCACCAGCATCGTCAGCCCGGCCCCCGCCTGGCGGCCGGTGCTGCCGTCGAGGGAATGACTGAGGCCCCAGGCGCTGGCGAGACGGGCGACCAGCAGCAGCACGCCGAGGATCATGATGAGCCAGCGCCAGGCGACGCTCGCCTCGGCGAAGGCCAGCACGATGAGCGCCAGCGGCGCGTGCTCGACGAGGTTGGCGTGGGCACGGATCGCCTGTGCGAGCGGGGCGTGGCCGCCGTCGCCGGCATTGACCTTGTAGCGCCCGCGAAAGACGATGACGCGCACGGCAAGGAGCACGGCAAGCAGGCCGATCAGCGCGGCGATGGTGGCGGAGATGGTCGGGAAGGAAGTCATGACGGGGCCTTTCGTGATGCGCGGGACCGAGCCGGCCCGGCGCGCTGCGGTCGTGTATGTCTACTTGTCGTTCGGCGCCGAATGGCCGAGCGGGCGAACCTCGATCGAGCCGCCCATCGCCGCCGGGCAGCGCGCTGCCCAGTGCACGGCGTCGTCGAGGTTGGGAACGTCGATCAGGTAGTAGCCGCCGAGCTGCTCCTTGGTCTCGGCGAAGGGCCCGTCGGTGGTCACGGTCTTGCCGTTCCTGACTCGCACCGTCGTCGCGCTGTGCGTCGGCTTCAGCTCGGCGCCGCCGCGCAGCACGCCGGCCGCCTGCATGTCGCCGCCGTAGCGTGTGAAGGCGGCGTACATCTGCTCTTGCGCCTTCGGGTCATCGGCCATCATGGCGAAGTTCTTCTCGTCGCCGTAGATCAGGATGATGTAGTGCATCGTCGCTCCTTTCGGTTGCCCCGACGACCGGGGACGCCGTCATGACGCGACGCTAGCGCCGGATCGACAGTCGCCGGCAACTTTATTCGGGTCGCGTGCCATGGCGCGGGCATCGGGACCGCTCAGCGAGCGGCCACGCCGGCGCCGGCGGCCCAGGCCGCGACCTCGTCGAGGATCGTTCCGAGCGCGTCGTCGAAGCCTTGCACCGCGCCGGCGGCGTCGTGCGAACGCACGGGCACCGAAGCGGCGAAGCTGCGCCGCGCGAGCATCGTGCGGCCGGCCGGATCGGCCAGCTCGGCGACGAGAGTGACGCGCGCGCTGCCTGGCACCGACGTCGCGTCGTGATAGATCTCTGGCAGATGCGTGCGCAACATCAGGCTGCCGCGCACGCTGCTCGTGGCTTCGGCAACGGCGCGAAAAGCAGCGGCTTGTTCGAGTCGCGCCACCAGCAGCGGCGCGAGCCCGCGGTTCGGCGGTTCGGTCCAGTTGCTGAACTGGTAGTAGGCGCGTTGCCCGGCCGAGCGGCTGAAGACGATCTCCTGCGTGTCGTAGAAGCTCGATGCGGTGGTCGGCGCGACGAGCAGGATCGCGTCGCGCCGGGTCTCCGCGGCGACGACCCGCGACGGCGCGACCTCGAGAACGAAGTAGCGTTGCGACGGGCCGGCGCTCAGCCCGCTGCAGCCGGCAAGCAGTGCGGCGACGACTGCCGTCGCGAGGCGCTTCATCGCCGATCCTCCCCGGGACCGAGACTGGCCTCGCCCGGGCCGAAGAACGTCGCCCGCGGATCGCGGAACTTGCGCGCCGCGACGCCGAGCGCGTCGGCTGTGCCGCGCAACTGCTGACTGGTGAGGCGCACCTCGACGTCGGTGTCGACGAGCAGGCTCTCGGTACGCCGCGAGAGCTGCGAGACGTCGTTGCCCACCTGCCGCACCGCGACCGAGACGTCCTTGATGCTGGCGGTGGTGTCGGCGCCGAGCTTGTCGTAGCGATCGACCAGGCGGTGCACGTCGCCGGAGAGCGTCGTCGTCGACGTGCGCACGCCGTCGGCGGCCTGGCCGATGGAGGCCAGCGTGCCGTCGAGCCGCGTCACGACGCCGTTGGCGTTGTGCGACAGGTCGCGCAGGTTGACGAGCGTCTGGCCGATCGCGGCCTGGTTCTCCGGCGACAGCGTGGCGTTGACGCGGCGCAAGGTCTCGTCGGCGCGCTGCGCGAGTTCGTTGACGGTCTCCGAGAACTGCTGAAGCTGCGACGCGCCTTCGGCGATCACCGCGTCGGCCGCCTCCGGTGCTGGCCGCTTCACGGCCGGGCTGTCCTCGCTCAGGTTCTGCAGGCGGATCGTCGCCAGCCCGGTGACGAGATTGCGTTCGACGACGGCACGCGTGCTTTCCTTGACCGGCGTAGCCGGGTCGATGCCGACCCTCACCACGACCGTGCCGGGCCGCTCGGTCGAGAACGAGAAGCCGGTCACCGCGCCGACGCGGATGCCCTTCATGCGCACGTCGCTGCGCACGTCCAGGCCCTCGAGCGACTGGCGCGCGAAGTAGATGCGGTAGCTCTGCACGTCGGTGTGCTGGCCCGACGAGGCGAGCCAGACGACGGCGGCCGCGACGAGCCCGAGCAGGACCAGCACCGAGGTGCCGACGAAGGTGTACTTGGCTTCGGGTTCCATCAGCGACTTCCTTTCTCGTGCGGCGCGCGCGCCGAAAAGTATTCCTTGATCCAGGGATGCTCGCTTTTCACGACATCGGCGACCGGGCCGTCGGCGATCACCTTGCCGGCCGAGAGCGCGATGGCGCGGTCGATGATCGAGAGCAGGGTGTCGAGATCGTGCGTGACCATGAAGACGGTGAGACCCAGGCTGTCGCTGAGCGCACGCACCAGTGTGTCGAAAGCGCGTGCGCCGATCGGATCCAGCCCGGAGGTCGGTTCGTCGAGGAAAAGGATCTCGGGCTCGAGGGCGAGCGCGCGCGCCAGGGCGACGCGTTTTCGCATCCCGCCGGAAAGTTGTGCCGGAGTCTTCTTGCCGACGTCGGGGGTCAGGCCCACCAGCGACAGCTTGAAGCCGACCAGCGGCGCGATGATGTCTTCGTCCAGGTCGGTGTGCTCGCGAAAGGGCACGGCGATGTTCTCCGCCACGGTCAGCGAAGAGAACAGCGCGCCGTCCTGGAACAGCATGCCGAAGCGGCGGCGCAGGCCGTTCATCTGTTCTTCGTCCGATTGCCAGACGTCGGCGCCGAGCAGACGCACGCGGCCGCCGGTCGGGCGCAGCAGGCCGATGATTTCCTTCAACAGCACCGACTTGCCGGTGCCGCTGCCGCCGATCAGCGCCGCGACCTCGCCGCGCTGCACGGCAAAGCTCACGCCGTCGTGCACGACGTCGGCGCCGAAGCGCGTGACGATGTCGTTCACCTCGAGCACGACGTCGTCCATTCAGATGTCCAGGCGTTGCAGGGTGACGGCGAAGACGGCGTCGAGCACGATCACCCAGACGATGCTCTGCACAACGGTCGAGGTGGTGTGCTCGCCGACGCTCCTCGCGTCGCGCGCCACCGAGAGGCCCATGCGGCAGGCGATCATGGCGATGAAGGCGGCGAACACCGGCGCCTTGGCCACGCCGACGACGAAGGCGCTCATCGGCAGCACGGCATGCAGCCGGCTGACGAACGCCTCGGGCGCGATGCCAAGCTGCAGCGCGCCGACCAGCATGCCGCCGGCGACGCCGGCCACGTCGCCGGCGAAGACGAGCAGCGGCAGGCCGGCCATGATCGCGACCAGCCGAGGCACCACCAGCACCTGGATCGGCGAGAGGCCGAGCGTCTGGATCGCGTCGGTCTCCTCCTGCACCTTCATCGAGCCGATCTGCGCCGTGAAGGCGGCGCCCGAGCGGCCGGCGACGATGACCGCAACGAGGATCGGCGAGAGCTCGCGGCAGATGGCGATGCCGACGCCGTCGACGACGAAGATGGTCGCGCCGTAGCGCTGCGCCTGCACGCCGAGCAGATAGGCGAAGACGACGCCGATCAGGAAGGTGACGAGGGCGACGATCGGGATCGCGTCGAGCGTGATGACCTCGAACTGCGAGACCGTTTCCCTGAAGCGGAAGAGGCGCGGCCTGCGCAGCAGGACCAGCACCTCGAGTGCGACCATGCCGATGAATCCGGTGTGCGCGGCGAGCGTGCGCGCGACCGCGAGCGTCACGGCGCCGACACGCTGCACGAGCGGCTGGCGCTGCGTCGGTGCGGCCACCGAGGGCGCGGCCATGCGCTCGCGCACCAGCTTCAGCAGCCTCTCGTGGCCCTCGCGCATCTGCCGCACCTGCACCGTGGTGGTGGCGCAGCCGAGGCTGGCAAGGCGACGCAACAGCAGGAAGCCGGCCGCGGTGTCCAGCTCCTCGAGCCGGCTGCCGTCGATCACGCATTGCGTCTTGCCGGAGAGCGTCAAGCCCTCGATCTCGCCGACGTTCGGCAGCCGCCATCGGCCTTGCAGATAAAGGACGCCGATGCCGCCTTCGCTCTCGAGCGCCAGCCAGGTCGGCGGTCCGGTCGGCATGACGGCGCCGCCGCCCTGCTCAGTGCCCGGTCGTGTCGGCCGGCCGGCTCGCCTCGAACAGGAACCAGGTGCGCCGCTCGGTCTCGTCGATCCAGACTTCGATCAGGCTCGCGGTGGCGATATCACGGTGCCCGTCGCAGACGTCGTGGGCCTCGCGCAGGCGGCCAGCGAGCGTCTTGTTATCCTCGCGCAGCTCGGCCAGCATGTCCGAGGGCTCGACGAATTCCGCGTCGTTGTCGGCGATGCGCTGCATGCGCGCGATGTGGCCGATCGAGCGGAGCGTAGTGCCGCCGACCTTGCGGATGCGCTCGGCGATCGGATCGGTCATGGCGTAGATCTGGTCGGACTGCTCGTCGAGCATGACGTGGTAGTCGCGAAAGTGCGGGCCGCTCATGTGCCAGTGGAAGTTCTTGGTCTTCATGTAGAGGGCGAAGACGTCGGCGAGGATGCCGTTCATCGCCGCGGCGATATCCTTGGTCGAGCCGGCCTTCAGGTCGGTCGGTGTGACCAGGGGCGCGGCGCGGCGGGTCTTCGCGGCGGCGCGCGTTTGTGACTTGATCTTCTTCATGGGGTTGCCGTGAGTGAGCCAGGGGAGGCAACACTCTAAGGCGGATTGCTATTGCGCGCCAACCGCGTCCACGTCGCGCGCGCCGCGCAGTGCATGATCCGCATTTCCGCCAGCGTCGAAGGAGACCAAGGCATGAACTGGCATCGCAATCGCTTCCTCCGTCTGGTGCGCTCGCGGCCACGCCTCTTCATCGCCGTCGGCGTGGCGATGGCGATCGCCTGGCTCCTGCCGACCTCGATCGCCAGCCAGCCGGTGACGCGCTGGCTCTTCGCGTGGAACGCCGGCGCCGGTCTCTACGTGCTGCTCGCGGCGATCATGATGATCCGCTCGTCGAGCCACCACATGCGGCATCGCGCGCAGCTCCAGGACGACGGCCAGCGCACGATCCTCGCCCTCGTCGTCGTCGCGACGATCGCCAGTTTGGCCGCGATCGGCGGCGAGCTGGCGGTGGTGAAGGACATGCACGGCTTCAACAAGGCGGCGCACATCGCGCTGGCCGGCGTCACCGTGCTGACGTCGTGGGCCTTCATCCAGATCATGTTCGCGCTGCACTACGCGCACGACTTCTATGCCGCCGCATGCCACGGCCGGCCACCCGGGCTGAAGTTTCCTGACGAGGAGCAACCGGACTACGGCGACTTCTTCTACTTCGCGTCGGTCATCGGCACTTCGGGACAGACCGCCGACGTATCCTTCATGAACAAGCCCTTGCGGCGCATCGGCACGCTGCACTGCATCCTGTCGTACCTCTTCAACACGACCGTGCTGGCCCTGCTCATCAACATCGGCGCGAGCATGTTCTGAACGACGCGACAGGCGTCGCCGGGACGTCGGCCTCGCTGAGTGCGCACGCTTGCCGCCCGGACGACCTGCCCTGGCAGTCTGCACATCGAGCGTGGCCGGGCTTCTGTACGTCATCGCACAGACGGAAGGCGCCGTTGACGCGACTGTCTGTGCTGTTCCCCCGCCGTGACTCGACATGTACGAACGAACGAAGATTCCCGTGGACGGCAGCCCCTCCTCCGATGCCGGGGTTGCCGACCTGTGAACACCCCCGGCTCCTGCGTGCTGAGCCTCAATGGCGGCTCATCGAGCATCAAGTTCGCGCTCTATGACGCGGGCGAGACGCTGCAACGCCGGCTCGGCGGGCAGATCGACCGCATCGGCCAGGGCCATGCCCGGCTGAGCTTCGAGCACGTCGCCGGGCATCGATCGGGCACTCTCGACATCTCGGCGACCGACCATCGCTCGGCGGTGGCTTCGCTGATGGACTGGCTGGCCGGCCCGGACGGCACAGGCAGCGAAACCGCGCTGAGCGGACTGGCGGCCGTCGGCCATCGCATCGTCCATGGCATGAGCCACTTCGAGCCCGAAACGATCACCGAGCCGCTGCTCGAGGAGTTGCGCCGCATTCAGCCCTACGACCCCGACCATTTGCCCGGCGAGATCGCGTTGATCGAGGCCTTTCGCCAGCGCCTGCCGGCGCTGCCGCAGGTGGCGTGCTTCGACACCGCCTTTCACCGCAGCATGCCGCGCGTGGCCAGGCTGCTGCCGATTCCGCGCAAGTTCGACGCCAAGGGCGTGCAGCGCTACGGCTTTCATGGCCTGTCCTATGCCTTTTTGACCGAAGAGCTCGAACGCGTGGCCGGCAGGGCGGCCGCGCACGGGCGCGTCGTGCTGGCCCACCTGGGCAGCGGTGCCAGCATGGCCGCGGTGCACCACGGCCTCAGCATCGATACCAGCATGGGCTTCACGCCGAGCGCCGGCCTGCCGATGGGCACACGTTCCGGCGATCTGGACCCGGGCCTGGTCTCGTACCTGGCGCGTACCGAGCACATGAGCGGGTCACAGTTCGACGACATGGTCCATCACGCCTCCGGCCTGCTCGGCGTCTCCGAGACCAGCGCCGACATGCGCGATCTGCTCACCCGCGAGGGCACCGACGTTCGCGCCGCCGAGGCCGTGGCCCTGTTCTGCTACCAGGCGAAGAAGTGCATCGGCGCCTACGCGGCCGCGCTCGGCGGGCTCGATACGCTCGTCTTTTCAGGTGGCATCGGCGAGCACGCCGCCGAGGTTCGCGCGCGGGCTTGCGAAGGCCTCGGCTTCCTCGGCCTCGAGATCGATGCCGCGCGCAACGCGGAGCACGCCGCGGTCGTTTCCACCGCTGCGAGTAGTGTCACGGTGCGCGTCATGCGGACCGACGAGGAGCTGATGATTGCCAGGTCGGCGTGCCGGGTTCTCGGGCTCGGCGCCTGTGTGGGAGGCATTCGCTCATGACAGGCCGGCGAGAAGCGCCTTGGCCCGGGCGACGACGTTCTCGACGCTGAAGCCGTACTCGCGCAGCAGAACATCGGCGGGCGCAGAAGCACCGAAGCGCTCGACGCCGAGCATGTCGCCGCGCTCGCCGACGTAGCGTTGCCAGCCTTGCGACACGCCGAGTTCCACCGCCAGCCGGGCCGTCACGTGCGGTGGCAGGACGTCGTCGCGATAGGCCTGCGGCTCGGCCTCGAAAAGCTCCCAGCTCGGCATCGAGACGCAGCGCACCGCCATGCCGTCGTCGCGCAGGCGCTCGGCCGCGGCCAGGATCAATCCGACCTCGGAGCCGCTGGCCATCAGGATCAACGCAGGCCGGCAATCCTTCGCGTCGCCCGGCGAGTAGTCCTTGAGCACATAGGCGCCGCGCGCGAGCCCCTCGGCGCTGGCGTAGACGCTGCGGTCGAGCGTGGCGAGATCCTGTCGCGTCAGTACCAGCAGCACGGGACGATCGCGCGTCCGGAGCGCGACTTTCCATGCCACGGCGGTCTCGTTGGCGTCGGCCGGGCGGATCACCGTGAGGTTCGGGATCGCGCGCAGGCTGGCGAGCTGTTCCACGGGCTGATGCGTCGGACCGTCTTCGCCGAGAGCGATGCTGTCGTGGGTGAACACGTGCACGACATGCAGGCCCATCAGCGCAGCGAGGCGAATGGCCGGGCGCATGTAATCGGAGAAGATCAGGAAGGTGGCGCCGTAGGGAATGAATCCGCCGTGCGCCGCCAGCCCGTTGACGACCCCGCCCATCGCATGTTCACGCACGCCGAAGTGCAGATTGCGGCCGGCATGGCTCCATCCGCCGCCGTCGGAGCCTTCGCTGTCCTCGCCGGCGGTCAGCGGCGGGTTGAAGTCGCCCTGTCCCTGGAGCGCGGTGTGCGTGGAGGGATCGAGGTCGGCCGAGCCGCCGACCAGCGCCGGCAGCCTGGGCGCGATCGCGTTCATCACCTTGCCGCCGGCGACGCGCGTGGCCATGCCCCTGGCGTCTGCAGCGAAGACCGGAACGGCCGCGTCCCAACCTTCCGGCATTTCGCCTCGCAGCCGTTCCTGAAGATCCTTCGCCAGCTCCGGGAGCGCCTCGCTGTATTCGCGCAGCCGCTGGTTCCAGTCGGCCTCGGCCTTCGCACCGTGCGCCAGCGCTTCGCGAAAGCGGGCCAGCGCCGGCTCGGGCACGAGGAAAGGCGGATCGACCGGCCATCCAAGCATGATCTTGGTCTTGGCGACGTCTTCGGGCCCGAGCGGCGAGCCGTGTGCCTTGAAGCTGTCCTGCTCGGGCGAGCCGAAGCCGAGGTGCGTGCGCACGAGGATCAGCGAAGGCCTCGTCGTCTCGGCGCGCGCCGCGTTCAGTGCGGCGTCGATCGCCGCGACGTCGTTGCCCTCGGTGACGGCGATCGTCTGCCAGCCATAGGCCGCGAAGCGCTTCGCGCGATCTTCGGAGAACGTGATGTCGGTGCCCGCCGAGAGGGTGACGAAGTTGTCGTCGTAGAGGCAGACGAGCTTGCCCAGCTTCAGGTGGCCCGCGAGCGAGGCGGCCTCCGAAGCCACGCCCTCCATGAGGTCGCCATCGCTGACGATGGCCCAGGTGCGGTGATCGATGGGCGCATGGCCGAGCTGGTTGTAGCGGGCGGCCAGATGCGCCTCCGCGATGGCCATGCCGACCGCGTTCGCCATGCCCTGGCCGAGCGGACCGGTAGTCACTTCGACGCCGGCGGTGTGCCCGCGCTCGGGATGCCCCGGCGCCTTGCTGCCCCATTGGCGGAAATGCTTCAGGTCGTCGAGCGTGAGGTCGTAGCCGGTGACATGGAGCAGGCTGTAGAGCAGGGCCGACCCGTGCCCGGCCGAGAGCACGAAACGATCACGATCGGGCCACTGCGGATGGGCGGGGTTGTGCTTGAGGTGCCTGGCCCACAGCGCGTAGGCCATCGGCGCCGCGCCGAGCGGCAGGCCGGGATGGCCGCTGTTGGCACGCTGCACCATATCGACCGACAGGAAGCGAAGCGTGTCGACGCACTGTCGATCGATGGCGTCGGACATGAGAGCTCCTTCAGTCATGCGACGGCGGCCGTCGCGGCTTGGTATTCGCCGCGCCGCGCCGCTTGGTTCGCGCAGGCTCGCGCAAGGAGGGCCCGCTGCGCAGCCGGCACGTTCGCCGCGTCGCCCCGCCAGATCTCGAGCGCCGGCTGCTGGATGGCGCGGGCGAACGAGAACGTCAACGCCCACGGCCGGCGCGACCTGAACCGGAGGTTCATCGCGTTCAAGCGCGCCGAAGCCAGTTGGGCCGATTGCCCGCCCGACAGGAACGCGATGCCCGGCACAGCCGCCGGGACGGCGCGCAGGAGACACATCACCGTCGCGTCAGCCACCTCGTCGACCGACTCCTGCACCGGGCAGGCCAGGCCCGGCAGCACCATGTTCGGCTTGAGCAGGATGCCCTCGAGCATGACGCGCTGGCTGTTCAACTCGTCGAAGACCGCGTGCAGGACTTGCTCCGTCACGGCGCCGGATCGCGACAGGGTGTGGTCGCCGTCCATCAGCACTTCGGGCTCGACGATGGGAACCAGCCCGGCCTCCTGACACAGCGCGGCATAGCGGGCCAGCGCATGCGCGTTGGCCAGGATGCCACTGCGGCTGGGAAGGATGTCGTCGATGACGATGACGGCGCGCCACTTGGCGAAGCGCGCTCCCCGCTGCGCGTAGTCGGCGAGTCGCTCGCGCAGCCCGTCGAGGCCTTCGGTGACCTGCTCGCCGGGATGGGCCGCCATCGCCTTGGCGCCGGTGTCGACCTTGATGCCGGGGATGATGCCGGCCGCCGTCACCGCCTCGACGAACGGCGTGCCGTCCGATGTCTTCTGGCGAAGGGTCTCGTCGAAGAGGATCGCGCCGTTGATGCTCTCGCCGAGCCCCGGCGTCCTGACGATCCACTCGCGGTAGTCGCGCCGCGCTTCGACCGTCTGCGCGATTCCGAGCGCGGCGAATCGCCTGTTGCAGGTCGGGTTGCTCTCATCCATCGCCAGCAGGCCCTTGTCGCCGGCGACGAGCGCCTGCGCGGTGTCGACGAGCGCTTGCGTGTTCATGACGATTCACCCCAGGTCCAGTTGCGGATCTCCGGCATGTCCTGGCCGTTCGCGTCGATGTAGAGCTTGTGCTCGACCAGCTTCTCGGCGAGGCGACGCTTCAGGGCGAGTCCCTTGTCGCCGGTTTGCGGCAGACGGTCGATGCTGTCCATCACGAGGTGAAAGCGATCGAGATCGTTCAGCACGGTCATGTCGAACGGGGTCGTGATCGTGCCCTCTTCCTTGTAGCCTCGAACGTGAATGTTGTCGTGGTTGGCGCGGCGATAGGTCAGCTTGTGGATCAGCGACGGGTAGCCGTGGAAGGCGAAGATGACTGGCTTGTCCTTGGTGAACAGCTCGTCGAAAGCCATATCGGCGAGGCCGTGCGGATGCTCGCTGTGCGGCTGCAGCTTCATCAGGTCGACGACGTTGACGACGCGCACCTTCAGCTCCGGCAGATGCGCCCGCAGGATCGACACCGCAGCAAGCGTCTCGAGCGTGGGCACGTCGCCGCAGCAGGCGATGACCACATCGGGAGTCAGGCCGCCGTCGTTGCTCGCCCAGTCCCAGATGCCGATTCCTGCGGCGCAGTGCTTCGCCGCGGCATCCATCGTCAGCCACTGCAGGGCAGGGTGCTTTCCCGCGACGACGACGTTGACGTAGTGGCGGCTCCTCAGGCAATGGTCCATCACCGAGAGCAGGCAGTTCGCGTCTGGCGGCAGGTAGACGCGAACGATCTCGGCTTTCTTGTTGACGACGTGGTCGATGAAGCCCGGATCCTGGTGCGTGAAGCCGTTGTGGTCCTGACGCCAGACGTGCGAAGCGAGCAGGTAGTTGAGCGAAGCGATCTTGCGCCGCCACGGAATCTGCGAGGTGACCTTGAGCCACTTCGCATGCTGGTTGAACATCGAGTCGACGATGTGGATGAAGGCCTCGTAGCAGTTGAAGAGGCCGTGCCGCCCGGTCAGCAGGTAGCCTTCGAGCCAGCCTTCGCACTGGTGCTCGCTGAGCATCTCCATGACGCGCCCGGTCGGCGCGAGGAACTCGTCGTTCGGCTCAGTCGTCGCGTCCCATTGGCGCGCGGTCGTCTCGAACAGGGCTTCGAGCCCGTTGGAAAGCGTCTCGTCGGGGCCGAAGACGCGGAAGTTGCGCTGCTCGTCGTTGAGCTTCGTGACATCGCGGAGGAATCGCCCGAGCACGTGCGTGTCGCCGATGCCCGGCGTACCGGGCGCGGGGACGTCGCAGCCGTAGTCACGGAAGTCCGGCATGCGCAGGTCGCGCAGCAGCATGCCGCCGTTGGCGTGCGGGTTGGCGCCCATGCGCCGCTCGCCTTGGGGCGCGAGTTCGGCCAGTTCCGGCATCAGCCGCCCCCGGGCGTCGAAGAGCTCCTCCGGCCGATAGCTCCGGAGCCAGGACTCCAGCAATTCGAGATGCCCCGGATGGCTCGCGGGGTCGCTGATCGGCACTTGGTGCGCGCGAAACGTGCCTTCGATCTGCCGGCCGTCGACGACCTTCGGGCCGGTCCAGCCCTTGGGCGAGGCGAGAACGATCATCGGCCAGCGCGGCCGCGTCCGCTGGCCCCCGGCAAGCGACTCGTGCCGGATCTGCTGGATCTGTTCCACCGCCGCATCGAGCGCTGCGGCCATCGCCTCGTGCATCAGCGCTGGCTCGCAGCCTTCAACGAAGCAGGGCGTCCAGCCGTAGCCGCGCAGCAGTTGCTCGAGCTCCTCGCGGCCGATGCGGGCCAGGACGGTCGGATTCGCGATCTTGTAGCCGTTGAGGTGCAGGATCGGCAGTACCGCGCCGTCGCTCACCGGATCGAGGAACTTGTTCGAATGCCACGCGGTGGCGAGAGGACCAGTCTCGGCCTCGCCGTCGCCGACGACGCAGGCGACGATGAGATCGGGGTTGTCGAACACCGCGCCGAACGAATGGCTGAGCGAATAGCCGAGCTCGCCGCCCTCGTGGATCGAGCCGGGGCACTCCGGCGAGGCGTGGCTCGGGATGCCGCCCGGAAACGAGAACTGCTTGAAGAGCCTTTGCAGTCCGCGCACGTCCTGGCCGATGTCGGGATAGACCTCGCTGTAAGTGCCTTCGAGATAGGTGTTGGCCACCACCGCAGGCCCGCCGTGGCCGGGTCCGGAGACGTAGATCATGTCGAGGTCGTATTTGCGGATGACCCGGTTCAGATGCACGTAGATGAAGTTCTGGCCCGGCGTCGTGCCCCAGTGCCCGAGCAGCATGTGCTTGATGTCGGCGAGGGCGAGCGGGCGCTCCAGAAGCGGGTTGTCGCAGAGATAGATCTGCCCGACCGAAAGGTAGTTCGCGGCGCGCCAATAGGCGTCCATGCGCCTCAGCAGGTCGGCAGTCAGCGTGATCGTGTCGTGTGTCATACGGTCTCGTTTGCAAGTGATTGGAATCCGGGCCCGAGGTCGATGAGCGGCATCGCCGACGCCCTCATCGGCTGACCCACTTGCGCAGCAGCCAGCCAAGAAACGGCGACCGGCGCGATCGCACGCAAGCCTCCGCCGCCAGCCTGATCGCCTCGGCCTGCGTCGGATAGGCGTGGATCACGCTGGCGACCGTGCCGAGGCCGATGCCGGCGACCATCGCCAGCGAGATGTCGTTGATCATCTCGCCGGCGTGCCGGGCGACCACGGTCGCGCCGAGAATCGTGTCGCTGCCTTCGCGCACATGGATCTTCACGAAGCCGTCTTCTTCGCCGTCGGCGATGGCGCGGTCGACGCTGTGCATCGGCACCGTGAAAGTCTTCACCGGTATGCCGCGCCGGCGCGCCTGCCTGACGTACATGCCGACGTGGGCGATTTCCGGGTCGGTGTAGGTGCACCAAGGAATCGTCAGGGCGCTGATTCGCTGGCGGCCGAAGGAGAGGGCGTTGCGCACGACGATGCGCGCCGTGGCATCGGCGGTGTCGGTGAAGCGGTGCTCGAGGCAGACGTCGCCCGCGGCATAGATGCGCGGGTTGGTCGTGCGCAGGAAGTCGTCGACGCGAATGCCGGTCTCGGCATCGAAGGCGACGCCGGCGGCATCGAGGCCCAGGCCCTCGACCGCGGGAACGCGGCCGATGCCCGTCAGGATCTGGTCGACCACGATCGTCGCGACATTGCCGGCGTTGATCGTCGTGATCCGTTTCTTGTCGCCTTCGACGCGGACCTCGACGGCCTCGGTGTTGAGGTGGATCTCGACGCCGTCGCACGCCATCGCTTCGGCGAGTATCTGTGCGGCGTCGCGCTCTTCCTTCGGCAGGAAGAGCGGCTCGTTGTGGGCGATCACGGTGCGCGCGCCGAAGCGAGCAAAGGCCTGCGCGAGCTCGCAGCCGAGCGGGCCGCCGCCGATGACGAGCAGGCTGGCCGGGAGCGAGGTGAGGTCGAAGACCGTCTCGTTGGTCAGGAAGCCGGCTTCGGCGAGGCCGGGGATCTGCGGCGCCATGGAACGCGACCCGGTCGCGATCATCGCCTTCCTGAAGCGCAATCGCGTGCCGTCGACATCGACGGCGTCGCTGCCGGTGAAGCGCGCTGTTCCAAAGAACACGTCGATGCCGGCGGCCGCCAGCCGCGCTGCCGAATCGACCCGGCCGAGCCGTGCGCGGATGCGCCGCACACGCTCCATCGCCATCGGGAAGTCGACCTGGATATCGTCTGGCGGGCGCGCCCCGAACCTGGCGGCGTTGCGCATGTCGGCGTACAGGCTGGCGCTGCGGATGAGGGTCTTCGACGGCACGCAGCCGTAGTTCAGGCAGTCGCCGCCCAGCAGATGACGCTCGATCAGCGCGACCCGGGCGCCGAGCCCGGCCGCCTCGCGTGCCGCGACCAGGCCGGCCGGCCCGGCGCCGACGATCAGCAGGTGATAGGGATCCCGAGGCCGCGGGTTGCACCAGGCCGCAGGCCGCACGCTATCGCGAAGTGCCTGGTCGTGCGCACCCTCGGAGCAGGACTCCTGGGCCGGTCGTTGATCACTCGACATCGGTGCGCGACGGGCTCTACAGCCAGCCGCCTCTGAATCCGGCGCGGCGCAACCCGGTGCGCAGATGCGGGTTGCCGCGGCCCAGCCGCCACGGCAGACCGCTGCGGTAGTTCTCGACCATGAGCACGATCATTCCCTGGTCGAGACCGAAGAGGCCCTCCGATATCCAGCCGTCCGGTCCCGCTTCGGACACCGTCCGGTCGAAGCCGCTGGCGCGGACGACTTCGCCTTCTTCATCGGGTCCACGCGCCGTCATGCTGCGCACCGCCGACAGGGCGATCTCCGGTGCGAAGACCAGCGACGAGAGCGTCGACGAGCCGGCGATCGTGCCGTCGTCGGGCCCATAGGGAACGCCGCGCGCGGCATAACCGTAGAACGCCTGGTGCCGGCCGGCGACAAGGCGCGGCTCTGCGCTCGGGCCGTCGCCCGCGGACAGGCCCCAGCAGTCGGCGTCATAGCCGGTAAAGCCGCGGGGATTGCGTATCGCGTACTCGCGCTGCACGCAGACGGCGCGGCGGCTGTTCTCGAAGTAGTCGCAGTGCTTCTCGCGCATGAAGCTGTCGCGGATGCCGCGAAAGTCGATCCATGCATGCGAGTACTGGTGGATGAAGAGCGGGCCGGCATAGAGAAAGTCGATGCCGTATAGGTTCTCCCACTGGTAGGTCTCGGTCCAGGCCGGGAAGCTCGCGTCGGTGAGCGGGTGCCTCGGCGCGCCGAGGCCCAGAACGTAGAGCAGGATCGCCTCGCTGTAGCCTTCCCAGCCGTAGTGGAGAAAGCCGCACTCGGGCTTCCAGCCGTGCATCAGCGCCGCGCCCTCGCGCTGCGCCCAGCGCCAGTCGACGCGGGCATAGAGCGCCTCGGCGAGGCGGCGCAGCTCGGTCTCGTCCTTGGTCCCGGCGTCGAAGTACGCCGCCGCAGTGAGAACCCCGGCCATCAGGAAGGCGGTGTCGATGAGCGACAGCTCGGAGAGCCAGACGCGCCGGCCGCTGGCCATGTCGAGGAAGTGGAAGTAGTAGCCGCGATGGCCGGTCGCCTCGGCGCTGCCCGACTGGTCGCTGGCCATGAAGAATCGCAGCGCCAGAAGCGTGCGCTCGACCGCGTCGGCACGCGCCAGCCAACCGCGCTCGACGCCGACCGGATACGCCGAAAGCGCGAAGCCGACGACGGCGATGCTCGATGGCGAGCCGGCCCGCGTCGTATCGGCGACCAGGCCGTTCTGCGGATTCATGGCGTGCAGGAAGTAGCCGAAGGCGGCCCGCTGCAGGCGATCGAGCAGGGCGTCGTCGGACAGTGCCTGCGTCATGGCGGCGCGGCGATCGCCTTGTCGACGATCGCCTGCGCCTCCTTCAGGATGCGCTGCAGATGGTCGGCGCCGCTGAAGCTCTCGGCGTAGATCTTGTAGATGTCTTCTGTGCCCGACGGCCGCGCCGCGAACCAGCCGCTGGCCGAGCTCACCTTGACGCCGCCGATCGATGCGCCGTTGCCCCGCGCCTTGCCGATCACGCTGGTGATCTTCTCGCCGGCAAGCTCACCGGCCACTATGCGTTCGGGCGCCAGTGCGCCGAGCCGCTTCTTCTGCGCGGGCGTGGCCGGCGCCTCGAGCCGGTCGGCCATCGGGTTGCCGAACTCCTGCGCGAGCTCCCTGTAGAGCGTGCCCGGATCGCGCGCACAACGTGCGCCCATCTCGGCGGCGAGCAGGGCGGGGACGATGCCGTCCTTGTCGGTCGTCCACACCGATCCATCGTGGCGCAGGAAGGTCGCGCCGGCGCTTTCTTCGCCACCGAACGCCAGCGAGCCGTCGAGCAGGCCGGCCGAGAACCACTTGAAGCCGACCGGCACTTCGTAGAGCGTGCGCCCGAGCCGTGCCGTGACGAGATCGATGAGGCTTGTGCTGACCACCGTCTTGCCCACGGCCGCTTCGACGCCCCAGTGCGGGCGGTGCCGGATCAGATAGTCGATTGCCACGGAGAGGTAGTGGTTCGGCGGCAGCAGGCCTTGCGACGTGACGATGCCATGGCGGTCGTGGTCGGTGTCGCAGGCAAAGGCGATGTCGAAGCGGTCCTTGACGTCGAGCAATCGCTGCATCGCGTAGGGCGACGAGGGATCCATGCGGATCTTGCCGTCCCAGTCGACCGTCATGAAGCGGAAGGTCGGGTCGACCTCGCTGTTCACCACCGTGAGGTCGACCCGGTAGTGCTCCGCGATACGCGCCCAGTAGTGCACGCCCGCGCCGCCGAGCGGGTCGACGCCCATGCGCACGCCGCCAGCCCGAATGGCCTCCATGTCGATCACGTTGCCGAGGTCGGCGACGTAGGTGCCGAGATAGTCGTGCCGGTGTGTCGTCGCCGCCTGCAGCGCCCGCTCGTGCGAGATGCGCTTCACGCCCTCGAGGGCATGTTCGAGGAACCCGTTGGCCGTGGCCTCGATCCAGCCGGTGATGTCCTCGCCGGCCGGGCCGCCGTTGGGCGGGTTGTACTTGAAGCCACCGGCGTCGGGCGGGTTGTGCGAAGGCGTGACGACGATGCCGTCGGCCAGGCCCGAGCTGCGGCCGCGGTTGTAGCCGAGGATCGCGTGCGAGATCGCCGGCGTCGGTGTGTATTCGTCGTTCGTCGCCAGCATCACCTCGACGCCGTTGGCCGCCAGCACTTCGAGTGAGGTGGCGCACGCCGGCTGCGAGAGCGCATGCGTATCGATGCCGAGGAAGAGCGGCCCGTCGATGCCCTGCCAGCGGCGGTACTGACAGATCGCCTGCGTGATCGCGAGCACGTGCCACTCGTTGAACGAGACGTCGAGCGAGGAACCACGGTGCCCCGAGGTTCCGAAGGCGACGCGCTGCGCCGCCACCGTCGGGTCGGGAACGTCCGCGTAGTACGCCGTGACGAGCCGGGCCACGTCGACGAGCAGCGAAGGAGGCGCCGGCTTGCCGGCGAGGGGGCTGATGTGCGTGGCCATGGGCGCTGCGGCTACGCGGCCGACGGATCGTCGCGCAGGTGGCGCTTCACCTGGAACCTACTCCGCCAAGCTGCGCACTCTTCTCGCCGATGCGGGCGAGCAGGGCATGCCAGGAGGTCGAGAATGCCGCCGCGCCTTCGCGTTGCAACTGCGCGGCCAGCGCCTCGTCGTCGACGCCTTCGCGCCTGAACTCCTCGAGTACCGCTTCGGCATAGCCGCCGTCTGTGGGCATCGCCGCGCCGACCTTGCCGTGGTCGGCGAACGCGTGCAGCGTCTTTTCCGGAATCGTGTCGATCGTGTCGGGCGCGGCGAGCGCCTCGACGTACAGCGTGTCGGACGCCGCCGGGTCCTTGGTGCCGGTGCTGGCCCAGAGCAGCCGCTGCGGGTGGGCGCCGGCCGCGGCGAGCTTTTGCCAGCGCGGCGAGGCGAGCAGGTCGCGGTAGGCCTTGTAGGTGCGCATGGCGATGGCGATGCCGAGCCGGTTGCGGTACTCGGGCGAGATCTCTTCCTTCACGCCCACGTCCCAGCGGCTGATGAAAAGCGAGGCGACCGATTCGACCTTCGGGTCGAGGCCGGCGGCGATGCGACGCTCGATGCCGCGCAGATACGCCTCGGCGGCGGCCAGGTAGTGCTCGCGCGAGAAGAGCAGCGTCACGTTGATCGGAACGCCGGCGAAGATCGACGCCTCGATCGCCGGGATGCCGGCAGCGGTGCCGGGAATCTTGATGAACAGGTTCGGCCGTGCCGCAGTCGCGTGCAGCCGGGCCGCCGCCTGGATGGTTCGCCGCGTGTCGTCGGCGAGCAGCGGCGAGACCTCGAGCGAAACCCAGCCGTCGACGCCGCCGGTCGCGTCGTGGATCGGGCGAAACAGGTCGGCGGCCCGGGTCAGGTCCTGCAGCGCGAGCGCGAAGAACTTGTCCTCTCCCGACTCTCCTTTGCGTGCAAGCTCGACGATGGCCGCGTCGTAAGAGTTGCCGCTGCCGATCGCGTGCTCGAAGATCGTCGGGTTCGAGGTCAGCCCGGTCACCGACATCTCGGCGATGTAGCGCGCCAGCGTGCCGTTGCCCAGAATATCGCGGGTGATGTTGTCGAGCCAGAGACTCTGGCCGAGTTCGTGAAGCTGTCGGGTGTTGGGGTTCATCATCTGCTCTCCTGATTTGCCTTCGCGTTGCCGGGCGCCGACTCGAGCAGCCTGGCCACGTCGGCATCGGCGAGATCGCCGATCCGCTCGACCGTGATGTCGGCCTTGGGGTAGGTGGCGAGATTGTTTGGATCCATGGCGTAGTGGCCCTGGCGCGGAAAGACGGTCGTCAGACGATTGCCCAGGGCCGCTTTCATTGCCGCAAGAATGCGCAGCTTGTCGTCGACCATGACATAGCGGCGCGCCGGATGGAGGCGCTCTACGGTTTCGAGCATCTGCTCCTTGTGGATGTAGATCAGGACGCGTCCGTGGACGGCGTCCCACAGGCCCGACCGTTGTATCTTGCGCGGCTGGAACACGACGTCGCCGTCCGACAGGATCACCGTCGGGCCGACGTGGCCGAGGTGGCGGATGGCGTCGAGCGCGCGCGGATAGAGCCGCTCGCGGAATGGATAGTCGACGAGGAAGCCCGAGATCTGCAGCAGCCTTTGACCGTCCGCGCCCTCGCGCTCCACATCGGCGCGGTAACGCTGCAAGGCGCCGAGGTAGTCGGCATAGCCGAGCTCGCTGCGCAGGGTTTCGAACGCCGTCCAGTAGCGCTCGGCGCTGGCACCGCCGAATTCGTGCTCGAGATGGAGCCGCAGATCGAGGATGATCCGGTCGTTGTCGAGCAAGGTGTTGTCGACGTCGAGCAGGAACACCACGTCGGCTGTCATGGCGTCCTTCTCTCTGGCACGGGGTTGTGCCAACCGCCATCGCCTGCGATCAATGCGTCGGCGGCCTCCGGTCCCCAGGTGCCGGGCAGGTACGGCAGTGCGGCGTGATGGTTGGCGAGCACCGGGTCGACGACCGCCCATGCGGCCTCGACCGCCTCCTGGCTCGTGAACAGGGCGCCTTCGCCGGCCATGGCGTCGCCGAGCAGCCGCTCGTAGGGCGAGTCCTCGTGCGGCGCGTCGTCGCCCAGGTAGAGCTCGCGCTGGTCGCCGACGAATTCCTTGCCGGGACGCTTGACGCGAGCGGCCAGGGCGATCGCCGATGCGGGCTGCAACTTGAAACGCACGTAGTTGGCGCGACCCTGCGGCGGCGCCGAGTCGTCGAACAGCCGTTGCGGCGGTGGCCGCATCTGGACCAGCACTTCGACCGCGGTGCTGGGCAGCAGCTTGCCGGCACGCAGGTACCAGGGCACGCCGGCCCAGCGCCACGAATCGATGAACAGGCGCAGCGCACAGAAGGTTTCGACATCGGAATCGGCGGCAACGTCCTTCTCGCTCCGGTAGCCGGCGTACTGGCCGCGCACCAGGTCGTCGGGCTCGAGCGGCAGCATGGCACGAATGACGCTGGCCTTGGCGCTTTGCACCGCGACATAGCTCTGGAATGCCGGCGGCTCCATCGCCAGCAACGCGACGATCTGGAACAGGTGGTTCTCGACCACGTCGCGCAGGCAGCCGGCGCTTTCATAGAAGCCGCCGCGCAGGCCGACGCCGAAGTCCTCGGCCAGGGTGACCTGGACGCTGGCGACGTGGTCGCGGTTCCAGATCGGCTCGAGAAAGGAATTGGCGAAGCGGAAATAGAGGATGTTCATGATCGCCTCCTTGCCGAGGTAGTGGTCGATCCGGAAGATCGACGACTCGGGGAAGACGGCATGGGCGATGGCATCGAGTTCGATCGCCGACGCGAGATCGCGGCCGAACGGCTTTTCGACGACGACCCGCGCATTCTTTGCCAGGCCGGCATCGCCCAGGCTTCGGATCACCGTCTCGAACAGCGCCGGGGGAATGGCGAGGTAGTGAGCTGGCCGCTGCGCCTGGCCGAGCGCCTGCTTGAGGGCCAGGAACGTCGCCGGCTGCTGGTAGTCGCCGCTGACGTATCGCAGCAGCCCGAAGAGACGGTCGAGCGCGGGCGCATCGTCGATTGCACCGGCGTGCTCGATGCTGTCGCGGACGCGCTGCCTGACCTGCTGATCGTTGAGGCTGCTCGAGGCGACGCCGATCACCGGCACCGTCAGCGTCCCCTTCTTCACCATGGCGTAGAGGGCAGGGAAGATCTTCTTGTTCGCCAGGTCGCCGGTGAAGCCGAAGACGACGAGCGCGTCGGAGGGCGTGGGGTCGGTGCGTCGAACGCTTCCAGCCCCCTGCGTCGGCACGTTCACTCGGCGGCCTCGGCAGGCTTCTCGACGTGGCCGCCGAACTCGTGGCGCATGGCCGACAGCACCTGATTGGCGAAGTCGCCTTCGCCACGCGAGCTGAAGCGCTCGTACAGAGCGGCGCTCAGGACGTGCGTCGGCACGCCTTCATCGATGGCCGCCTCGATCGTCCAGCGGCCCTCGCCCGAGTCGGATACGCGCCCGCCGTAGGCCGCGAGCTGCGGATCCGCCAGCAGCGCGCTGGCTGTCAGGTCGAGCAGCCACGAGCCGATGACGCTGCCGCGACGCCAGACTTCGGCGATGTCCGGCAGGTTCATGTCGAACTGATAGAACTCGGGATTGCGAAGCGGCGTGGTCTCGGCGTCGGCCACCTGCTCGCGCTTGCCGACGTTGGCGTGACGAAGGATGTTGAGCCCTTCGGCGTACGCCGCCATGACGCCGTACTCGATGCCGTTGTGGACCATCTTGACGAAGTGGCCGGCACCGCTCGGCCCGCAGTGGAGAAAGCCCTGTTCGGCGCTCGTCACGACGCCGCTACGGCCATGGCCGCGCGGCGCCGCGTCGACGCCGGGCGAGAGCGCCGTGAAGATCGGTGCCAGATGGGCCACCACCTGCGGTTCGCCGCCGATCATCAGGCAGTAGCCGCGGTCCTGACCTGCGACGCCGCCACTGGTGCCGACGTCGACGTAATGCAAGCCCGATGCGCTCAGCGCCCTGGCGCGGCGGATGTCGTCCCGGTAGCAGGAATTGCCGCCGTCGATGACGATGTCGCCCGGCTCGAGCTGAGCCACCAGTTGATCGAGCTCCTGCTCGACCACGGCGGCGGGAACCATCATCCAGATCGCCCGCGGCGACGCCGTCTTCTTCGCCAGGTCCTGCAGCGATGCGGCGCCGGTGGCGCCTTCCTTCTCGAGACCGGTCACCGCGGCCGCCTGCGTGTCGTAGACGACACAGGTATGGCCGTTCTTGAGGAGCCGCCGCACCATGCTCGCGCCCATGCGGCCGAGACCGATCATTCCCAATTGCATGCTTCGTCTCCGTCTTGCTCGGCAGTCAGGGCAAGCGGGGTGCCGGCCTCGAGCCGCCATCAGTCGTCGATCGACGTCTCGTCCGAGTTCGCTTCACGGCGTTCGATCTCTCGAGTCGACGCTCGGAACGATGGCGCAGGCCCGAACGCTCTCAGCCCAGCCGCGGCGTGTCGGTCATCTCTCCCCGCTCGACGAAGAACCGGCGCGCCAGTTCGACGACCTCGCCTTCGGTCGGGTGGTCGACGGTCTTCCAGCCGACGATCTGCGGCGCCAGCGCCGGGCGATGCTTCTCGACGTAGCGACGGAAGTCGGCTTGCGCCGTGTGCGAGCCCGCGACCAGCACGGCCTTGATGCCTGTCAGGGCGTCGCAGACCTCGGCGAAGAACTCGTGCTCGCTGCGCACCTGACTGCCGTGCTGGCGCGTGTAGTGAACGTGCTCCTTGATCTTCTGATCGTGGACTTGGCCGGCGTCGAACTGCAACACCTGGGCGCTGTGGTGATCGATCCAGGCTATGGCGTGGCTGAGCGGCATGAGAAGACTCCTCGATGGGCATGCCATTGAAGCGCACCCGATGGACATGCGGACGATTGTTTCTGCTTGGATGGACCGAGTCCGTTCGCCAACGCACGGACGGGGCACTTGCCTGTCGATACAACCGGCTCGTGGTCGAACAAGACGTCTCTCGGATATCGGCCGACGATTCGTCGTGGCTCGGCGGGGTGCTGTGGCACTGTGCCGCAGGAGCCTCGTTCGTCCTTGCGCTGCTGCGGCCAGGCGAAGCGCAGGCACCGCAGCCACAGGCGCCGCTGCACAGCTCTCAGGTGTAAGCAGAAACGGAAAAGGGGACGCCATGCCCCTTTCCAGTCACTGCAAAGTCACCGGGAAGTACTGGCCCAGGAGATCGGTGTCCTGCCCGAATGAGCGGCATCGGTGCTCGTCAAAAAGCGGGAGGAATCGCAGTCGCCGAGACGACATCGGCGCGTCAGAATAGTGGCTCATCGACACGTGATGAGGGAGCGCCATGAGCCTGTTGCAAGCCTTGAATCTGCCACGTCTTCCGGCCGGTGCCGCCACGGCGGAGCCGGCCGTCGATCCGAAGGCGATCGAACAGAGCAAGCAGCAGTTCGACACCGTCTTCAAGAGCGCGATCGCCTACGCGGCAACGCTCGGCGAAGACAAACCGATCCAGGCTGCGCTCATCAAGGCCTTGGTCGCTTGCGACGCCAAGCGGCGCGAGGCGAACCAGTTCGGTGGCAAGGATGCGGCCAGGCAGAAGGCGCTTCTCGACGCCGCCATCGCCAGCGTCAGCGTTTCGCGCACCCAGGGTGAGGAGGCGATCGCGAAGGCCAGGGCGACCGGCGGCGACAAGCCCGAGGCAGCCCGTGCCACGTCGAAGCCGAGTACGACGGTGGCGCAGGCGCTTGGAAAGGATACCGGCGGCGAGGACGAACACGGCCACGACGCCGCCTCGGCCGCGCTCGCGGCCAGCCAGAAGTCAGGCGGCAATGTCGCCAAGTCCACCACCGTCAATGAGAAAAAGGGGCCGTTACCGGGCGAAAAGACCACGACAACGACCACCGCCAGCGTCGACAAGGGCGTTGCCAATATCAACCGCACGACCGACACGCGGGGCGTGGGCGCCGAAGGCGTGAGCGTCGGGCAAAAGGTCGAAACCGAGCGGGCGACCGCAGAAGGAAACCTGAAGAAGACCAGCGAAGTGAAGGGCACTCTCGGCCCCGAGGGGCTGAAGGTCGAGACGAAGAAGGGATCCGAATACAAGGGCAAGGACGG
>JBBRLS010000021.1:0-71509 GCA_038231215.1 Burkholderiales bacterium
AATGCCGGCCTCGCCGGCGTACTTGATGAGGTCGTCGCGGATCTCCTTCCACGCCGGCGTCGTGATCGTCTTGATGGCGCCGTTGCGCAAGGTCTTCTTCGGATCGGGAATGACGAGGCCGAAGTCGACGCCGATGACGCGGCCGAAGCCGCGGCAGGTCTCGCACGCGCCATACGCCGAATTGAACGAGAACAGCGCCGGTTGCGGCTCGGCGTAGCGCAGGTCGCTGTCGGGACAATGCAAGCCGGTCGAGAAGCGCCAGAGCTGCTCGCCGCCTTCCACCGCCGCGTATACGTTGACTCTTCCGCTGCCCCGCTTCAGCGCCACCTCGATCGCCTCGATCGCGCGCACCTTCTCGGTCGTGCCGATGCGGAAGCGGTCGGCGACGACGTCGAGCATCTTGCGCGGCCCGGTCGGCGAAGCGACCTCGCGCTCGGCGTGTACGCGCGTGAAGCCGCTCGCCGAGAGCCATTGCTCGATCTCGGCGGCGGTTGTCGACGCGGGCAGCTCGACCGGGAAGGTCAAGACAAGGCGCGGCTCTTCGTCGTTGACCGCTGCCGCGGCGGCGCGGCTCATCAGCTCGGCGTAGATGGTCTCGGGCGAATCGTGGCGCACGCGCTGCGCCGTCTGCTTGTCGAAAAGCTCCGAAGCGCGCGCAAACAACAGCTTCAAATGGTCGTTCAACTCGGTCATCGTGCCGACCGTCGAGCGCGAGCTGCGCACCGGATTGGTCTGGTCGATGGCGATGGCCGGCGGCACGCCCTCGACCTTGTCGACCGCCGGCCGGTCCATGCGCTCGAGAAACTGCCGCGCGTAGGCGCTGAAGGTCTCGACGTAGCGGCGCTGCCCCTCGGCGTACAGCGTGTCGAAGACGAGGCTCGATTTGCCCGAGCCGCTCGGCCCGGTCACGACCGTCATTTCGCCGGTGCGGATGTCGAGATCGAGGTTCTTGAGGTTGTGCTGTCGCGCGCCGCGGATGCGGATGACGCCGGAGCTCATCGGGGAGGGCTTTCGGGAGGGGAGCGAAGCATTCTAGGGACGGGTCGCCGGTGCCGCGCGGCCCGGTCGCAAAGACCGCGCCTGCCGAATGTGGCGAGAATCGCCGGGCCACGAAGGAGGTGCGATGGACCGGAGTCGCTGCAACGCAAGCCGCTACGTCCCCGGCGATCGCACAGGGCACTACGAGAGCTGGTTCCAGCGCGCCAACCACGCGCAGCGACCGCTCGCGTTCTGGGTCCGCTACACGGTGTTCAGCCCGAAGGGACGGCCGGACCTGGCGGTAGGCGAACTCTGGGCGATCCACTTCGACGGCGAGCGCGGCCGCATCACGGCGGCCAAGCAGGTCGTGCCGATCGGCGACTGCTCGTTCGCGCGCGATCGCCTCGACGTTCGCATCGGCAGCGCGGTGCTGAGCGATGGCCGTCTCTCGGGCCGCGCCGCCACGGGCACGAGCGAACTGCGATGGGATTTCCGCTTCTCGGGCGGCGACGCTCCGCTGCTGCTCCTGGCGGAGCCTTGGTACGAGCGCGGCTTTCCCAAGGCCAAGGCGCTGGTCGGCACGCCGAACGCGGTATTCGACGGGGAGTGGGTCGTCGACGGCGAAAGGATCGAGATCGCGAACTGGATCGGCAGCCAGAACCACAACTGGGGCAGCCGTCACACCGACTCGTACGCCTGGGGCCAGGTCTGCGGCTTCGACGGCGCGTCCGGGACCTTTCTCGAGTGCTCGACGGCAAGGCTCAAGCTCGGGCCGCTGGCAGTCCCGCCCCTGACGGTTGCCGTGCTGCGCCTCGAAGGCCGCGAGCTCCGGCTCAACGCCCTCGGCCACGCGTTCAGGGCCGAGGCGAGCTTCGATGTCACGCGCTGGAGCTTTCGGACCGAGGCCGGGGACGTCCGCGTCTCGGCACGCTTCGAGGCGGCGCCGTCGTCCTTCGTCGGACTGGCGTACGCCAACCCGCCGGGTGGAACCAAGACCTGCCTCAACACCAAGCTCGCATCGTGCGAGTTGCTCGTCGAGGAGCCGGGGCGCCCGGAGCGGCGGCTGGTGTCGCGCCAGCGCGCCGCGTTCGAGATCCTCACGGACCGGAACGACCACGGCATCCCGGTGGTCGCTTGAACGCGGTCCGCGCCTAGACTGCCCCACAAGCCAGCATCGCCCTGCCACCATGAAAATCGAATTCGTTTCCGACGTCGCCTGCCCGTGGTGCGCGGTCGGCCTCAACTCGCTGGAAAAGGCGATCGCCGAGATCGGCGACGCAATCCCGGTCGAGATGCACTTCGAGCCCTTCGAGCTCAACCCGGCGATGCCGCCCGAAGGCGAAGACGCGACCGAGCATCTGTCGCGCAAGTACGGCGCGCCGCCGGAGCAGCTCGCCAAGTCGCGCGCCGCGATTCGCGAGCGCGGCGCCGCGGTCGGCTTCACGTTCGGCGACCGGGTGCGTGTCTGGAACACGCTCGACGCGCATCGCCTGCTGCACTGGGCCGGCCTCACCGACCTTGCGAAGCAGCGCGCCCTCAAGCACGCCTTGCTCGGCGCCTATCACACGAACGCCGAGAACCCAGGCGCGCGCGACGTGCTGCTGCGTGTCGCCGGCGAAGTCGGCCTCGACGTCGAGCGGGCGCGCGCCATCCTCGACTCCGACGAGTACGCGAGCGAGGTGCGCGAACGCGAGCGCTTCTGGCAGGAGCGCGGCATCCATTCGGTGCCGGCGGTGGTGATCGACGGGCGCCACCTCATCTCCGGCGGCCAGCCGCCCGAGGTCTTCGCGCAGGCGCTGCGACAGATCGCCGCGGCGGCCTGATCACCCGGCGGCGACGCGTCGTCACACAATCGCCGCTGCGGCCATGGCCGGCCGCGATAAAATCGCTGCCCATCGCCTTCAAACCGGGAGCCGCTCCGTGCCGATCCGACCTTCGATCATCGCCCTCGCCTGCCTCGCCGTGCCGGCGCTGGCGTTCGCGGCAAAATGGGAAAAGGTCGGTGACGCCGGCCCGGTCGTCCTCTATGTCGACAAGGACAGCGTGCGTCGCAGCGGCACCGAGACGCGCGCCCAGCTCGAATGGCGCTGGAAGGCACTGACCGACGTGCCCAACGCCGACCCGCCGCGCCAGTACCGCCTGGAGCGTCAGATCCAGATCACCAACTGCAGCAACCGCAGCTATGCCGTCTCCGAAGGCACGCGCTATGCCGACGAGCGCGGCCTCGACTCGGTCTCGAGCTACAAGTACAACGAGTCCCAACTGCCGTACAGCGTGGCGACGCCGCGCACGGTGCGCGAACTGGCGGTGACCTACGTCTGCGCAGTCGAACCGCCAAAAGCCGCCGAGCCGGCGAAGAAGTGAGCCGGGACGACGTGGCTGCGAACTTCGAAGCCATGCTCGCTGCCGGCGCCGACGTGGCGCCCGCGCTCTCGGCGCCGGGCCGGCCGACGCTGACGCACGGCGCGCTGCGCGAGCTCGTCGCCGGTACGCTCACGACATTGAATGCGGCGGGCGCGGGGCACAACGATCGCGTCGCCATCGTCCTCGACAACGGGCCCGAGATGGCAGCCTGCTTCATCGCCTGCGCCGCCGGCACGGCGAGCGCGCCGCTCAATCCGTCGTATCGGGCCGAAGAGTTCGAGTTCTATCTCGCCGATCTGAGCGCGAAGCTGTTGATCGTCGCGGCCGGCAGCACGTCGCCGGCAGTTGCCGTGGCGCAGAAGCTCGGCGTCGGCATCGTCGATCTGGTCGTCGAAGAAGGCGCGCTGTCAGGCAGCTTCTCGCTCGTGCCGCGCTTCGCGGTGCCTGCGGGCGCCGCGGTGCCATCGGACAGAAGCGGCTTCTCGGCATCCGCCGACACGGCGATGGTGCTGCACACCTCGGGCACGACCTCGCGTCCGAAAATCGTGCCCTTGTCGGTCGCCAATCTGTGCGCCTCGGCATCGAACATCCGCGCCACGCTCGAGCTGCAGACCGGCGATCGCGGCTTGAACATCATGCCGCTGTTCCACATCCACGGCCTCATCGCCGGCGTGCTGGCGCCGCTCTCGGCGGGCTCGTCGGTGTTCTGCACGCCGGGCTTCAACGCGCTGAAGTTCTTCGCCTGGATGGATGAAGCAAAGCCCACCTGGTACACGGCAGTGCCGACCATGCACCAGGCGATCGTCGGCCGCGCGAAGAACAACGCCGAGACGATCCGCAACAACCCGCTGCGCTTCATGCGCTCGTCGTCGTCGTCGATGCCGCCGCAGGTCATCAAGGAGCTCGAAGCCGCCTTCGGTGCGCCGCTCGTCGAGTCCTACGGCATGACGGAGGCGACGCACCAGATGGCGTCGAATCCGCTGCCGCCGCACACCAGAAAGCCCGGAACGGTCGGCGTCGCCGCGGGCCCCGAGGTGGAGATCATGGGCGAGTCGGGCGATCTGCTCGGCGCGGGCGAGACCGGCGAGATCGTCATCCGCGGCGCCAATGTCACGGCCGGCTACGAGAACAACCCGAAGGCCAACGCCGAGGGCTTTCGCGAGGGCTGGTTTCGCACCGGCGACCAGGGCGTGAAGGACGCCGAAGGCTATCTCTCGATCACCGGGCGGCTCAAGGAAATCATCAACCGCGGAGGCGAAAAGGTGAGTCCTCGCGAGATCGACGAGATCCTGATGGACCACCCGGCGGTCGGCCAGGTCGTGACCTTCGGCATTCCGCACGCCAAGCTCGGCGAGGAGGTGGCGGCAGTCGTCGTTCTCAAGGCGGGCAGCGCCGCCACCGATCGCGAGCTGCAGGCCTTCGTGAGCGAGCGCGCCGCCGAGTACAAGGTGCCGAAGAAGATCCTCTTCATGGACGAGATCCCGAAAGGCGCGACCGGCAAGCTGCAGCGCATCGGCCTTGCGGCCAAGCTGGGTCTGGTCTGAAATGCTTGTCATCCTGAGCGCAGCGAAGGATCTCGGCCACACGCGATCGACGAGATCCTTCGCTCCGCTCAGGATGACATGCGGCGGCACGCTCAGGATGACAGGCGCGGCGGAGCGCTCAGGATGACAGGCGGCGGAGCGCTCGGGATGAGGGCGCGATGAAGATCGCCGTCGTCGGCGCCGGAGCCATCGGCGGCTTTCTCGGCGCGCGGCTCTCGCTGGCCGGTCACGACGTGACCTTCATCGCGCGCAACAAGAACCTCGCCGCGATCTCGCAAGGCGGCTTTCGGCTGATCGAGGCAGACGGCCGCGAGCAGCACGCCACAGCGGCACGCGCCGTCGCCGACGGCGCCGAGGCCGGTACGCAGGATGCGGTGCTGCTCACCGTCAAGGCGCACCAGGTGCGCGACGTGCTGCCGTCCATGCAAGGCTTGATCGGTCCCGAGACATCCGTCGTCACGATGATCAATGGCCTGCCGTGGTGGTACTTCCATCGCCTGCCCGGCCCGTTCGAGAACAGGACGCTCGAAAGCGTCGACCCCGGCGGCGTCATCGCTGCGGCAATCGCTCCCCAGCGCGTCATCGGCAGCGTCGTCTATGCGGCCACCGAGCTCGTCGAGCCGGGACTGGTGCGCGTCATCGAGGGCAATCGCTTCACGCTCGGCGAGCCCGACGGCACGCGCAGCCCCCGCATCGGAGCGCTGTCGGAGGCGCTCATGGGCGCCGGGTTCAAGGCGCCGGTGTCCAAGGACATCCGCGCCGAGATCTGGCTCAAGCTCTGGGGCAACGTCAGCTTCAACCCGGTCAGCGCTCTTACCCACGCGACGCTCGAAGGCATCTGCCGCGACCCGGGTGGCCGCGCCGCCGTCGAGGCCATGATGAAAGAGGCGCAAGCTGTGGCCGGCCAGCTCGGCGTCGCCTTCAAGATCTCGATCGAGCAGCGCATCGCCGGCGCCGAGGCGGTGGGCGCGCACAAGACATCGATGCTGCAGGACGTCGAGCACGGCCGCGCCCTCGAGCTCGAGGCGCTGGTCGGCAGCGTCGTCGAGCTCGGACGCATCACCGGCACGCCAACGCCGGCGATCGACGCGGTCTACGGCATCGCCGGGCTGCTGGCGCGGACGCTCGCTGGCGCGAAGGCCAAGCTGACGCTCGCGCCGGCCTGATCGCGAGCCGGCGGCGATGACTATATCGATCCACAGGGATACCCGGTCTGGCGATACCCGGCCGGGTATCGCAATTGCTTGGGGCCGTCCCGGATGTGAACTTGCGGGCCAACCCATAGCATGCAGCCCACGGCGGCACCCCGCCTTGACCATGAACCCCCGAGGAGATCTCGATGAACGAGCCTGAACTGCGTGCACTGATCGAAGACGTGCGCTCCGGCGAACTGCCGCGACGCACCTTCATCGAACGGATGGTCGGCTTCGGCCTGACCGCGCCGATGGCCTCGATGATGCTGATGCACGCGGGCGTCGTGCAGGCGCAAGCCGCGCCCGTCTACAAGCCGACCAAACGCGGCGGCGGCGGCGCCCTCAAGACGCTCTGGTGGCAGGGCCCGACGCTGCTGCAGCCGCACTTCGCCAACGGCACCAAGGACCAGGAAGCCTCGCGCGTCTTCTACGAGCCGCTCGCCGTCTGGGACAACGACGGCAACCTTGTGCCGATCCTGGCGGCCGAGATTCCGAGCATCCAGAACGGCGGCGTCCTCGAGGGCGGCAAGGTCGTGCGCTGGCGCCTGAAGAAGGGCGTGACCTGGCACGACGGCAAGCCCTTCACCGCCGACGACTGCGTATTCACCTGGGAGTACGTGCGCGACCCGGCGACTGCCGCGGTCACCAGCGGCGTCTACAAGGACCTGACGGTCGTCAAGGTCGACGACCACACGCTCCTGGTGACCTTCAAGAAGCCGACGCCGTTCTGGGCCACCGCCTTCGTCGCCGCCGAGGGCATGATCATCCCGAAGCATCTGTTCGGCCCCTACGCCGGCGCCAAGTCGCGCGACGCGCCGACCAACCTCAAACCGGTTGGCACCGGTCCGTACACCTTCGTCGATTTCAAGCCGGGCGACATCGTCCTCGGTGAGCTCAACAAGAATTACCACATGCCGAACCGGCCCCATTTCGACACCATCGAAATGAAGGGCGGCGGCGATGCGACCTCGGCGGCGCGCGCCGTGCTGCAGACCGGCGAGTACGACTACGCCTGGAACCTGCAGGTCGAAGACGAAGTGTTGCAACGCATGGAAAAGGGCGGCAAGGGCAAGGCCCACATCGTTCCCGGCGGCGACATCGAGTTCATCCAGCTCAACATCACGGACCCGTGGAACGAGGTCGAAGGCGAGCGCGGCAGCGTCAAGAGCAAGCACTTTGCGTTCAGCGACCCGAAGGTGCGCGAGGCGATGTCGCTGCTCTGCGACAAGAAGAGCATGCAGGAGTTCATCTACGGGCGCACCGGCTTCGCGACCGCCAACTTCATGAACAACCCGCCGCGCTTCAAGTCGCCGAACACCAAGTGGGAGTTCAACGTCGACAAGGCCAACGCGATGCTCGACGCCGCCGGCTGGAAGAAGGGCGCCGACGGGATCCGCGAAAAGGGCGGCAAGAAGTTGAAGTTCGTCTACCAGACTTCCATCAATGGCACGCGCCAGAAGGAGCAGGCGATCGTCAAGCAAGCGGCGCAGAAGGCCGGCATCGACCTCGAACTGAAGTCGGTGACGGCGTCGGTGTTCTTCTCTTCCGACGTAGCCAACCCAGACACCTACGGCAAGTTCTGGGCCGACATGCAGATGTACACGACGACCATGACCGCGCCCGATGCCGAGCGCTTCATGGACCAGTACAAGTCGGACGAGATCTCGCAAAAGGTCAACAAATGGCAGGGCCGGAACATCTGCCGCTGGGTGAACCTCGAGTACGACAAGATGGCCCTGGCCGCCTCGTCCGAGCTCGATCCGGTCAAGCGCGCGGCGATCTACATCAAGATGAACGACCTGGTGGTGAACGACTTCATCATCGTGCCCCTGATCAGCCGGCCGCGCGTGCGCGGCGGCGCGCTGACGCTGGTGACGACGCTCTCGGGCTGGGACCTCGACTTCTCGGCCCTGCAGAACTGGTACCGGCAAGGGCCGACGGGCTGAGCGCGTCCGCGCGCTTCGTCATCCTCAGCCCCAGCAGTCATCCTGAGCGCAAGCGAAGGATCTCGAAAGTCGGCTGCGCCGGGATCCTTCGCTTCGCTCAGGATGACAGAGGTGATGGGTTGAATGAAGTGACGGAATGACAGGCTGACATCGTGGGGCACTACCTCCTGCGGCGTCTGCTGATCGCCGTGCCGAGCCTGCTCGGCATCAGCGTCGTCCTGTTCACGGTGCTCGCGCTCGCGCCGGGCGACCCGTTCAGCGAGATGACGCTCAATCCGAACGTCCCGCCCGAGGTCGCGGCCAACCTGCGCCTCCAGTTCGGCCTCGACGATCCGGTCTGGCAGCGCTACTTTCGCTGGCTCTTCGCCATGTTCAAGGGCGACTGGGGCTTTTCCTTCATCAGCCGGGTCGACGTCGACAAGCTCATCCTCGGCCGGCTGCCGGTGACGCTGGCGGTGATCGGCGCCTCGCAGATCCTGGCGCTGCTGATCGCCCTGCCGGTGGGCATCTATTCGGCGGCGCGACCCTACTCGTGGTTCGACCGCATCGCCAGCACGCTCGCCTTCGTCGGCTTCTCGCTGCCGACCTTCTTCACCGGCCTGCTCCTGATCCTGCTGTTCTCGATCAAGCTCGACTGGCTGCCCTTCGTCTTTCGCGCCGACCTCGCGGCGACCGGCCTCGACTGGTGGGGGCAGATGATCCGGCAGTCGATCATGCCGGTGCTCGTGCTCGGCCTCTTCCAGGGCGCGAGCTGGACGCGCTACGTGCGCTCGGCGATGCTCGACGTGGTGCGCCTCGACTACGTGACGACGGCGCGCAGCAAGGGCCTGAGCGAGCGCGCCGTGATCCTCAAGCACGTCGTCCGCAATGCCCTGATCCCGGTCGTCACGCTGGTCGCGCTGACCATGCCGCAGGTGTTCGGCGGCGCCATCGTCACCGAGCAGATCTTTCGCGTGCCGGGCATCGGCTCGCTGCTCATCGACGCGATCCTGCGCAACGACACGCCGGTGATCATGTCGGTGACCTTCGTGCTCTCGTGTCTCGTCATCCTTTTCAACCTGATCGCGGATCTGCTCTATGGCTGGCTCGACCCCCGCATCAGCTACCGCTAGCGCCACCGGCGCCGCCGTGGCCGTGGCACGCGCGCGCGGCGTCTCGCCGTGGACCGAGGCGTGGCGTCGCTTTCGCCGGCACAAGCTGGCCGTCGCCGGGCTGATCGTGCTCGTCATCATGATCGCGATGGTTGCCCTGGGGCCGCTCGTCTGGAAGGTCTCGATCAACGAGATCGACTTCGGCGCCCGCCTGAAGACGCCGACGCTGGCCCATCCCTTCGGCACCGACGACCTCGGCCAGGACGTCTTCGCACGCATGCTCTACGGCGGCCGCATCTCGCTCTCGGTCGGCCTCGCGGCGATGCTGATGGCGATGTTCGTCGGCGTGACGATCGGCGCCATCGCCGGCATCTCCCGCGGCGCCGTCGATGCGGCGCTGATGTGGCTGACCGACCTCTTCCTCTCGCTGCCGCAACTGCCCCTGCTGCTGATCCTGATCTACCTGTTCCGCGAGAAGCTGAAGCAGACCTTCGGGCCCGAAGTCGGCGTCTTCATCCTCATCGTGCTCGTGATCGGCGGCTTTCGCTGGATGCCCGTGGCGCGGCTGGTGCGGGCGCAGTTCTTCTCATTGCGCGAGAAGGAGTTCGTGGAAGCGGCGCGCGCCCTCGGCGCCTCGGTGCCGCGACAGGTGGTGCGCCACATCCTGCCCAACTCGCTCGGCCCGGTGATCGTCGCCGGCACCATCGACGTCGCCGCGGCGATCATCGCCGAGTCCACGCTCTCCTTCCTCGGCCTCGGCTTCCCGCCCGACATCCCGACCTGGGGCCGCATCCTCTTCGACAGCAAGGAATACCTCGACATCGCGCCGCACTGGGCGCTCTTTCCCGGCACGGCGATCTCTCTCGCCGTGCTCTGCATCAACTTCGTCGGCGACGGACTGCGCGACGCGCTCGACCCGCGCAGGGTGCTCTGATGCCGGCGCCGCTGCAGCCGATGCTGGTGACCTCGCCCTCGCGCGCGAAGGGCAAACTGCAGGACCCCGCCCCGGAGCCCGCGCTGCTCGAGATCAAGGGACTCAAGACGCACTTCAAGACCGACGAGGGCTGGCTGCACGCCGTCGACGGCGTCGATATCTCGATCGATCGCGGCCAGACGGTCTGCGTGGTCGGCGAGTCGGGCTGCGGCAAGACGGTGACGGCGATGACGGTGCTCAAGCTGCTGCCGATGCCGCCCGGCAAGATCGTCGGCGGCCAGGTGCTCTGGCGCGGCCGCGATCTGGTGCAGGCGAGCGCCGAAGAGATGCGCCGCGTTCGCGCCAAGGAAATCGCCATCGTCTTCCAGGAGCCGATGACCTCGCTCAACCCGGTCTACTCGGTCGGCGATCAGATCGCCGAGTCGGTTCGACTGCACGAGGGCCTGGGCCGCAAGGCCGCGCTCGCGCGCGCCGTCGAGATGCTGGCGCTGGTGCGCATCCCGACACCGGAGCGACGCGTCAACGACTATCCGCACCAGTTCTCGGGCGGCATGAGGCAGCGCGTCATGATCGCCATCGCCCTAGCCTGCAACCCGAAACTGCTCATCGCCGACGAGCCGACCACCGCGCTCGACGTCACCATCCAGGCGCAGATCCTCGACCTGCTCTCCGAGCTGAAGGAACGGCTCGGCATGGCGATCATGCTCATCACGCATGCGATGGGCGTCGTCGCCGAGGTGGCGCAGCGCGTCGTCGTCATGTACGCCGGTCAGGTCGTCGAGGAGGCGAGCGTGGAGGAGCTGTTCGCGCACCCGCGCCATCCGTACACGCAGGGCCTCATCCGCTCGATCCCGCGCATCGACACGGCGGCCGTGCACAAGGTGCGCCTCGAGCAGATTCCGGGCACCGTGCCGAAGCTGATCGACCCGGCCGAAGGCTGCCGCTTCGCGCCGCGCTGCCGCTACGCCGTGCCCGAGTGCGTCGCCGCCACGCCGACGCTGCGCGAGCCCGTGCCGGGGCACAAGGTGCGCTGCATCTTCGATGTCTTTCCTTCGCCTTCAGCCGTGTCATCCTGAGCGAAGCGAAGGATCTCATCGACGCGGAGATCCTTCACTTCGTTCAGGATGACGAATCCGACACCATGACGCCTCCCCTCCTTCAGGTCAAAGACCTCGTCAAGCGCTTCCCGATCAAGGGCGGCTGGCTCGGCCGCGAAGTCGAGAACGTGCACGCCGTCGACGGCGTGAGCTTCGACCTCGCCGCCGGCGAGACGCTCGGCGTCGTCGGCGAGTCGGGCTGCGGCAAGAGCACGACCGGGCGCTGCATCTTGCGGCTCATCGAGCCGACCTCGGGCGAAGTCTGGTTCGAGGGCAAGGACGTGACGCGCGCCGGCAAGGACGAGCTGCGAGCGCTGGCGCGCGACATGCAGATCATCTTCCAGGACCCTTATGCGTCGCTCAACCCGCGCATGACGGTCGGCGCCATCGTCGGCGAGGCGCTCATCATCCACAAGCTGACGAAGAGCCGCGCCGAGTTCGAGGCGCGCATCGTCGAGCTGCTCGAGACGGTGGGTCTCTCTGCCGACCACATGCGCCGCTATCCGCACGAGTTCTCGGGCGGGCAGCGGCAGCGCATCGGCATCGCGCGGGCGCTCGCTGTGAGCCCCAAGCTCGTGGTCTGCGACGAGGCCGTCTCGGCGCTCGACGTCTCGATCCAGGCGCAGGTGATCAACCTGCTCGAGGACCTGCAGGGCCAGCTCGGCCTGACCTACATCTTCATCGCCCACGACCTGTCGGTGGTCGAGCACATCAGCGACCGCGTCGCCGTGATGTACCTCGGCCGCATCGTCGAGATCGCGCCGTCGCGGGAGCTCTACACGCAGCCGCTGCACCCGTACACCGAGGCGCTGCTCTCGGCGGTGCCGATTCCCGATCCACAAGTCAAGCGCAAGCGCATTCCGCTGCAGGGCGACGTGCCGAGCCCGATCCGCCCGCCCTCGGGCTGCCACTTCCACACGCGCTGCCCGATCGCGCAGTTTCCGCTGTGCAGCAGCGAGAAGCCGGAGCTGAAGCAGAGCAGCGACGGGCACTGGGTCGCCTGCCACCTGCGCGGCTAGCGCCGCAAGGCTGCGCCACTTCGAGTGATGAGTACGGACCGGCATGCGAAGGTGTCGAGCGACGTGTCCGATTCTTGAGGCATCGTCCGTATGGCGTCGATGCGATCTGCCCACTCGTGGGGATGTCGGGCGACGTGCATCGGCCTACAGTCGCTCGTCGCTCGTCGCTCGTCGCTCGCGGCGTGCAGGGGGCGACTTTTCCGGCTTCAACAACGCGGCCCACCTCGTGGGCGCAGAGGAGACTGAACCATGCTGCGAATCACCATCAACGGCGTCTCTCTCGATCCTTCGTCCAGCGTCCCCCGGGTCGCCGCGATGGGCCGGGCGAGCGCGACCCACTCCGACTACATCCTCGTCCAATCGAGCGAGCAGATGACCGGGGAACAACTGGCCAAACTCGCCAAGGCCGGCGCCGTCGTCCACGAGTACGTCTCCGACAACACCTATCTCTGCGGCTTCAAGGGAACCGGGTTGGCCAAGGTGCGCGCCCTGCCCTTCGTCGCCTGGGCCGGCGTGTACGACACCGCCTTCAAGATCCCGCCGGGCGTTCGTCCCGCGATGCCGTCGGCACGCGCCGCGACGATCGGCGGCGCCGCTGCGGCCACCTCGACCTCGCGCGCCCTGCACAAGATCGACGTCGTCTTTCACAAGGGCGTCGACACGAGCAAGGCGACCTTGCGCAAGAAGATCGCCGCGGCCGCGCGCGTCAATCCCGACGACCTCGAGACGAGCAAGAGCAAGGTGCGCATGCGCGTGCAGGACCGCTACCTCGACGATATCGCGGCACTCGACGAGGTTCGCTATGTCTCGTCGTCGCCGACCTACCGGCTCTACAACAACGTCGCCCGGCCGATCCTGCATGCCGACGTGGTCGTCAACGGCACCACCTATCAAGGCAAGGGCCAGATCGTCGTCGTCAACGACACCGGCTTCGACAAGGGATCGACGACGAACGTGCACCCGGCCTTCACCGGCCGCGTCGCCAAGCTCGTCGCACTCGGCCGGCCGACCTCGGACGATCCCGACGGCCACGGCACGCACGTCGCCGGCTCGGTGCTCGGCGACGGCAACTCGGCGGCCATGGGCGGCAAGATCCAGGGCACCGCGCCCCAGGCCAGGCTCATCACGCAGTCGCTGCTCGATGCCGGCGGCGGCCTGGGCGGCATTCCCAACGATCTGCACGACCTCTTCAGCCCGACCTACGTCAATAACAAGGCGCGCATCCACACCAACTCCTGGGGCTCGGGGCCGGGGCCGTACTCGCCGAGCTCGAACGAGATCGACGACTTCGTCTGGAACCACCCCGACTGCGTGATCTGCTTCGCCGCCGGCAACGACGGCAGCGACGGCAACGCCAACGGCGTCGTCGACAACGGCTCGATCGCCGGCGAAGCATCGGCGAAGAACTGCATCAGCGTCGGCGCCTCGGAGAGCAATCGCGCCAAGTTCGCGGCGACCTACGGCGCCTACTGGCCGAACGACTATCCGGCCAACCCGCTGCACGACGACAAGATCGCCAACAACCCCGACGGCATGGTCGCGTTCAGCAGCCGCGGGCCGACGCACGAGGGCCGCATCAAGCCCGACGTCGTCGCACCCGGCACCTGCATCCTCTCGACCCGCTCGCGCAATCTCGTCAACGCCTCGACCGACTACGGCGTCTCGACCGATCCGCTCTTCTTCTTCGACGGTGGCACGAGCATGGCGACGCCGCTGGTCGCCGGCTGCGTCGCCGTGGTTCGCGAAACGCTGGTGAAGAACGGCACCACGGCACCGAGCGCCGCACTCATCAAGGCCATCCTCATCAACGGCGCGGTGACGCTGCCCGGCCAGTACAGCCCGAGCGAAGCCGGCACCTCGCCGAACATGGCGTCGGGCTGGGGACGCGTCGATCTGGCCGGCTCGATCATCATTCCGGGCCCCAACCCCAACGGCGGCTTCGGCGACGGCGGTCCGCTGAAGCAGGGACAGAACGGAACGGTGACGATCACCATTCCGAAGAAGAAGACCTCGACCGGCGCGCACACCATGGGCACCGGCTACGCCTTGAAGGTCACGCTGGTCTGGACCGACCCGCCGGGCGCCAAGCTGCAGAACGACCTCGACCTCATCGTCAAGGCTTCGAACGGCCAGGTGCGGCACGGCAACATGGGCACGTCGAAGAAGTTCGATCGCGTCAACAACGTCGAGCAGGTGGTCTGGGACAACATCCCCGCCGGCACCGTGACGTTCACGATCAACGCCTTCCACATCACCCAGTTCGCGCAGCCCTGGGCCTACGCCTGGCGCATCAGCTGAGGCGCGCCGGCTATTCGATCGCGTAGAGGTTGCCGTCGGCGCTGCCGACGTAGACCACGCCGGCGGCAACCAGCGGCGTCGAGAAGAACGAGCCGACGCTCGCCTGCCGGTCCTGGGCGACGTCGGTGGCCTCGTGCCAGGTCGAGACGAAGAGCATCGCCGCGTTGAAGCGCTTGTCGGCGGTCAGCACCCAGCCGCGGTTGGCGCGCGAGGCCTCGGTGCGAAATTCCCAGAGCAGTTCGCCGCTCGCCTTGTCGCGCGCCTGCAGCACGCCGTTGAGCATGCCGAGCAGGACGACGTCGCCAGCGACGCTGGGCGACGCGAACACGTAGGCGAGCACGTCGTGCTGCTGTAGCGGCTGGCCGCTGACGGCATCGACCACCTGGTAGAGCGCGCTGTCGGAGGTGCCGAAGTAGACGTTCCCGCCGCTCACCGCTGGTGACGCATTGACCCAGCTCGCGTTGGTCGAGATGTTCCAGCGTTCCTTGCCGGTGGCCGCGTCGAGGGCATAGACGTGCCCGTCGCGGCAGCCGGTGTAGACGACGCCGTTCACGACCGACGGCGACGACTGGAAGCCCTGCTGGTTGTGCATCAGCGCATCGACGCCGCCCTGGAACATCCAGCGCTGCTCGCCGCTCTTCGCGTCGACGGCGTAGAAGCGTCCGTCCCAGCTGCCGACGTAGACCACGCCCTCGGCATAGGCCGGCGAGGCATGGACGACGTCGCCGGTGCGAAAGCGCCAGCGCAGCTTGCCGGTCGCCGCGTCGACGGCATAGAGGTGGCCGTCGCCGCTGCCGAAGAAGACGGCTCCGTCGGCAACGACCGGGCTCGACAGGAAGACGTCGAACGCGTCGGGAAAGGTCTGCGCGCGCGGCTGCATGCCGTGCAGGCCGCGCGCCTCGAAACGGCGCTCGCCATCGGTGGCGAATTTCCAGATCACGTCGCCGTTTCGCTCGTCGAGCGCGTAGAGGCGACCGTCGTAGCTGACGGCATAGACGCGCCCGCCGGCGATCGACGGGGTCGACGACACGGGCCCGCCGGTCGCCTGCATCCAGCGCTGCCGGCCGGTCGCGGCGTCGACCGCGTAGACGTTGCCGTCATCGCTGCCGAAAACGATCGCGCCATCATGCAGGACGGGCGACGAGACGATGCGCTGACCGGTCGGGAAGGTCCACTTCACGCGATGGAACTGGCGCGGTGCGCCGGTCGTGGCGACGCCGCTGTGCGCCGCATCGCCGCGAAACATCGACTGCGCGGCCGCGGGCCACGACAAGCTTGCGGCCGCGATCGCAACGATCAGGCTCATCGGCTTCATGACTTGCTCCCCGTCTTCGACAAGGTCTTGCGTAGCACCAGCGGCGCTTCGAACGGGCCCTGCGCCATCTGGCCGCGGATGCTGCCCTCACTCGCCGACCAGCTTCCCTCGATGTGAAAGTCGATCGCACTGGACTTCATGGCGATGTACCCGCTGCCCTGCCGCACGAAGTCGATGACCAGATTCACGGTTCTTCGGCCGACAATCACGAGCTCACCCGCGGCCCTTCCGTCGGCGCCGTTGGCGAGCTTCAGCGTCACTTCGCGCGGTACGCCGTCGAGCTCGTAGCGACCGACCCAGGTGCCTTCGAGCTCGGCGCTGACAGGCGTGCCGGGAGTCGGCAGATCGACCTGCGGCGCGCCGGCGCGTTGCAGTCGCAGCGGCGCGGCGTGGCCGCCCAGCATCAGTTCGCCGGTCAGCGAATCTTCGCCGTGCCAGTCGAGGCGGGCTTCCGCGGTCGCCCCGGGTGGGCCGCGAAAGGCTGCCGCCATGTCGAGGCGAAGACCGGTGTCGCCGACTTGCGCCACCGGCATGGGCGCGCCCTTCACGCCGCGGCCGGGCAGGATCACCGAGCCGATCCATAGTCGCCCGGCGTCACGGTCGATGTCGACGATCACGCGCATCGGCGCGCCGGGAATGTCGGCGATGCCTTGCCAGCGGCCCGCCGGATCGGGCGCTGCCGATGCGGCCGCCGACGCGAGCAAGCCAGCGACGAGAAATGAAGGATCCGGTAAGGAATGGCGTGATCGCCTTGTCGTCATGGCTCTGCTCCGTGGGTGACTGCGCAAAGGCGTGAAGGTAGCGGCATGGCGGGTGCGGCAACGCCGCAATGCGACGAAGCGACGGAATCGCTGCTCAGCCTGCGCCCCGGGAAGAGATCACGTTGCAAGCCATTCACCGACGGCCGGCTACGACTTTTGCTGACGCACGAATGCGAGCCGAGCCGCTAGCGCGCGTTCGTGACAGCTTCGATACTTTTTGTCAGGTACCCAGGCTCGATCTACGGGAGGACGCCGACATGGACCCGACTTACGAAATCCGCTTCCAGTCCCTGTTCAGGGCAAGCGGCCTGTGCTTTCCCTGCGACGAGCAAGGCCGCGTCGAGCTCGACGCGCTGAGCGACCGGGCGCGCGAGAACTACCTCTACGCCCGTGCCGTCGTCGGCATGGAATACGCGTACCCCAAGGTGTGCCGCGCCGAGATGAGCGCAAACGGCAGCTGACGAAACGCGCTGGCCGAGACGCAGGCACCAGGCTGCGCGCAGGGGAGCGATGATTTCTTCGGCCATCGGAGACGGCGTCCGTCCCCGCAAGGTCACGATTCCCATGGCCGAGAAGTTCGGCAGGCGCACCGAGGTCACGCCGTAGTCCTGCAGCTCGCGCAGCTTGACCGGTATCCGATTCGCAATGCATTGGACGGCGGCTCCACGCCGCCGGAGAATTCGCGCCGCACCCCCTCGTCACGCCAGGAGAAGGCCCGTGAATCCGATCCAGAACGTGCTGCTCGTCGCCATCATCCTGGTCTTCGCAATCGCCGAGGTGGCAACGCGCCGGCACAAGGAATTTCACGCCACGGCCGACGACACGAAGCTCGAGCTCTTCATGTTCATCTCGCTCATCGCCTTCTCGCAACCGCTGATCTTCTGGATCACCGGCGCGCTGTGCGCCTGGCTCCTGCCCGGGCAGCGCGGCGCCTGGGCACAGCTGCCGTGGTGGGCGATGACGGCGATCCTGCTCGTCGGCGACGACCTCACGCAGTACCTTTGGCACCGTGTCTCGCACACGCCGCTGCTCTGGCCGCTGCACCGCGCGCATCACACGGCGCACTACATGAGCATTCGCATCACCTACCGCAACAACTTCTTCTACTACCTGATGATGCCGGGCATCTGGGTCTCGGGCGTGCTCATCTACCTGGGCTTCGGAACCGTCTACCTCGCCTACATCTTCGTCAAGCTGACGGTGATCCTCGGCGCGCACAGCGCGGTGCGCTGGGACGAGCCGCTCTATCGCATCAGGTGGCTCGCTCCGCTGACCTGGGTCGTCGAGCGGACGATCTCGACGCCGGCCACGCACTGGGCGCACCACGCGCTCACCAACGCCGACGGCATCGGCCACTACAAGGGCAACTTCGGCAATCTGCTGTTCTTCTGGGACGTGCTGTTCGGCACCGCGAAGATCACGCGGCGCTACCCGGAGCGCGTCGGCCTGCCGGACGATCTGATCTACGGCAAGGAGCGCTGGTTCGTCGAGATGTTCTATCCCGTGCTGCAGTCGCGCCGCACGCATTCGTCGCTCGCGCCGGGCGGGCGCGCCCACGCGCTCGAAGAGGTCGATCCCGACAGCATTCGTCTGGCAGCGCCGACACACGACTCGTCGTTGCGCTTGGAGTGACCGGCCGGGCGCGATGGTCGCGCCGAAGGGTCGAGAATGATCCCTCGCCCCTTCCACCACGAACGTGCCGATGTCCGACCTCGCCGAATTAGGCGCACCTCGTGCGCTTCGATGCCAACGACCAGTCGACGCCGGATTTCGTGTCGCTCAGCCCGAACAACAAGGCCCCGGCCATCCTCGACCCGCAGGGTCCGGGCGGCAAGCCGCTGCCGCTCTTCGAGTCGGGTGCCCTCCTCTTTCCCAGGGTCAACAACCTGATCGGCTTCTACGGTGCGGGCGATCTCGTGGGCATCGCCGACTTCGCCGAAGTGACGCGGGTGCTGAAGGCCTTTCTCGAGCGGCCGGCCGTCCAGCGCGGACTGCGCATCGCGGCGCGGCCGAAGGCGGCCCAGGAGCCGCCGGACCGGCGTTACGGCGGTACGGCGCGGCGCTTGCCAAGCAAGCTGTGCGCGAACCGACCCACCGAAAAAAACAGCATGGCAGCGCGAACGCGCGCAAGCGTCGATGACCCGACCAAAATCCGAACCGCGACGAACAGACGCCGACCCCGCGAGCGCTGACGGCGACGCGCGCGAGCCCGCCGACACCGCCCTGCGCGAGAGCGAGGCGCGCTACCGCCTGGCCCTCAGGGCCGGGCGCATGGGCTCGTGGGAAACCGACCTGCTCGCACGCACGCGAACGTGGTCGGAGGAAGGCATGGCGCTGTTCGGGCTCGACCTGCCCGACGGCCGAGGCCGCGTCGGAAGCGCAGACGACGAATACGAGAACGCGCTCCACCCCGACGACCGTCACCTGGCGCAGCGCTTCCACGAGATCGCCGATGAGCAGGACTCGTTTCTCGCCGAATACAGGATCGTGCGGCCGGACGGCGCCGTCCTCTGGCTGGCGGGCCGCGGCATGGTCGTCGCGCGCCGCCCCGACGGCCGGGCGCAGCGTCTCGTCAGCATCATGGCCGACGTGAGCGAGCGTCGCCAGGCCGAAGACGTGCTGCGCATCGAGCGCGAGCGGCTGGCGCTGGCCCTGAAGGCCGGGCAGATGGGCGTCTACGACTTCAACGTCACGGCCGACGCGCTTTGGTGGTCACCCGAGATCTATGGCGTTTTCGGCGTCTCGCCGGAGCGCTTCGTGCCGACGCGCGAGTCCGTTCCCCGTCTCATCCACCCCGACGACCGCGACACCTTCCTGCAGCGCCGTGCCGAAGCGATGGCCGAGCACCGGCCGTTCGTGCACGAGTTCCGCATCATTCGCGGCGATGGCTCGCTCGCCTGGATCAGCCACCGCGGCCAGACCGAGTACGACGCCGAGGGCCGGCCGGTGCGCAACTTCGGCATCGCCCTCGATGTCACGGAGCGCAAGCACGCCGAGCAGGCCCTGCGCGACGCCGACCGCAAGAAGGACACCTTCATCGCCACGCTCGCGCACGAACTGCGCAACCCGCTGGCGCCGATCCGCAACGCGGCCAACGTGCTGCACCCTGGCGCACATGCCGACCCGCAGCAGCTTGCCTGGTGCCGCGAAGTGATCGATCGGCAGGTGGCGCAGATGTCGCGCCTGCTCGAGGACCTGCTCGACGTCTCGCGCATGACGCGGGGCCAGTTCGCCTTGCGCCGCCAGCCTCTCGTGCTCGCGACGGTGGTCGAGCAGGCGATCGAGATCGCGCAGCCGCTCATCGACGCCAATGGCCACACGCTGAGCGTCGCCATGCCTACCCAGCCGATCGGCATCGAAGGCGACCTGACACGGCTCGCCCAGGTGTTCTCCAATCTGCTCATCAACGCCGCCAAGTACACCGAGCCGCAAGGCCGGATCGCGCTGGCGGTCGAGTTGCGCGGCACCGAGGTCGTGGTGAGCGTGACGGATAACGGCATCGGCATCGCCGCCGAGCAGATGCCGCACATCTTCGAGATGTTCGGCCAGGCCAGGTCTTCGCCGGACGGAGCGCAGAGCGGACTCGGCATCGGCCTGTCGCTGGCGCGCGGATTCGTCGAGATGCACGGCGGCCGGATCGGCGTGCACAGCGACGGCATCGGCCGGGGCAGCGTCTTCATCGTCGGGCTGCCGGTGACGCAGCGCCCGGCCGAGGTCGAGGCATCCGCGTTGTCGGACCTGCCGGAGGGGACCGCGCCGGCGCCGGCCGGAAGGCGACGCGTCCTCATTGCCGACGACCTGCGCGACAGCGCCGACAGCCTGGCAATGCTGCTCGAGTCGATGGGCCACGAGGTGCATGTCGCCTACGACGGCGCCGAGGCGCTGCAAGCGATCGAGACGCTGCGCCCCGAGGTCGCCCTGCTCGATCTCGGCATGCCGAAGATGAGCGGCTACGACGTCTGCCGGCGCATCCGCGCCATGCCCTGGGGTCGCGAGCCGACGCTCATCGCGCAATCGGGCTGGGGCCAGGACGAGGACCGGCGGCGCACCCACGACGCCGGCTTCGACCACCACCTCGTCAAGCCGATCGACCCTGGCCCGCTCGACGCCTTGCTGCGCTCGCTCCCGGTCGGCGGGTAGACGCGTTTCATTCGCGCTTCAGAACACTTAAGCGCAGCTTCAGGCGCGCTAAGGACTGAAAAGGGGTCGCCGCGGGACACTGCCTTCACACCAAAACGCATCTCCGGATGCACCCCACTGAAGGACACCCGCCATGAACACCACGACCCGCACCACCCGCCTCGTTGCCGCCTTCGCCGCCGTCGCCGTGACCTTCACGCTGCTTCAGTCGGTGTTCACGCTGTTCGGCTCGGCGCCGGCGACCCAACTGGCCAAGGCGCAGTCGGCGACGGTGACGATCGTCGCCGCTCGCTGATCCGGCCTGCGACGCGGCCGCGCGCCGCGAAAGATCGGTCGGCCTAGCGGCGCCCCAGCGCGCGCAGCCGGCCGACCACGCCGCTCGGAAAATAGTAGACCGAGAGCACGAACAGGATGCCGAGCCAGAGCAGCCAGCGGTCGGGGGAGACGATCTGCGAGAGCACGGGCACGTTCTGCACCGCCGAGGCGCCGAGCTTCATCAGGTCCTGCAGGTAGTTCTGCGCCAGCACCAGCAGCACGCTGCCGACGACCGCGCCGTAGATCGTGCCCATGCCGCCGATGACGACGATGAGCAGCACGTCGAGCATGATCTCGAACGAGAGCGTCGTGTCCGGCCCGTTGTAGCGCAGCCAGAGCGCGAGCAGCACGCCGGCGAGCGTCGCGAACAGTGCCGAGACGACGCCGGCGATCGTCCGGTAGACGACGGTCCGGTAGCCGATCGCCTCGGCGCGAAAGTCGTTCTCGCGGATCGCCTGCAACACGCGGCCGAAGGGGGAGTTGACGATGCGCAAGAGGGCCAGCACGAGCAGCAGCGCAACGGCGAACAACAGGTAGTAGGTGACAAAGCGGCCGTCGATCGAAGCGCCGAGAAAGGGCTCCGACACGTACGCGGTCCCCGGCTGCAGAGCCTCGGGCACCTTGAAGGTCAGGCCGTCTTCGCCGCCGGTGAAGTCCGAGAGCTGCGACGCCAGCGTGGCGAAGGCCGAGGCGACGGCAAGCGTGATCATGGCGAAGAAGATCGCCTTGACGCGCAGGCTGAACAGGCCGATTGCGAACGAGAGCAGCGCCGAGAGCAGCAGCGCGGCGCCGGCGCCCAGCGCGAGCGCGCCCCAGGTCGGGCCGAGGCGCACGCTGGCGATGGCGATGCCGTAGGCGCCGATGCCGAAGAACATGGTGTGCGCGAAGCTGACGATGCCGGTGTAGCCGAGCAACAGGTCGAAGCTCGCCGCCAGGACGATGAAGACGACGATCTTGGCGGCGACGTTGAGCGCCTTGGTTCCGGGAAAGATGAAGGGCGTCAACGCCAGCGCGACGACGATGGCGACGAGCACGAGGGCGAGCCAGCGGTTGCGCGGCGGATCGTGCGAGAGCAGGCGGTCGATGATCATCCGGCCTCCCGCCGGGCCGCCCCAAGGGAGGCCGCACCCCCTCGGGGGGCAGGAGCGAAGCGACGTGGGGGCTTCATGGCTCAGCGATTGACGACCGGATACAGCCCTTGCGGCCGCCACACCAGCACCGCGACCATCAGGCCGATGCTCGAGAACATCGTGAACTTCGGCGCGAGAAAGCCGACGTAGTTCGTCATCAGCCCGACCAGCAGCGCGCCGACCAGGCAGCCGAGCGTCGAGCCCAGCCCGCCGATGATGATGACGATGAAGAGCAGCACGTTGACCTGGCCGCCGATCTGCGGCACGACGATCTGCTGGTTCATGCCCCAGAGGCTGCCACCCAGGCCCGCCAGCGCCGAGCCGGCAGCGAAGACGCCGACGAACAGGCGCCGGATGCGATAGCCGAGGCTTTCGACCATCTCGCGGTCCTGCACGCCGGCGCGGATGAGCAGGCCGATCTTGGTGCGGTTGAGCGTGTAGAGCAGCGCTGCCAGCACGATCAGGCCGACGACGACGGCGACAAGGCGAAACTTCTCGACCGCCGCGTCGCCGATCAGGACCGAGCCGCGCAGCGCGTCGGGCAGCGGCAGGGGAATCTGCGCCGGTCCCCACACCACCTTGATCAGTTCCTCGCCGATGATCGCGCCGCCGATCGTCACCAGGATCTGCTTCAGGTGCTGGCCGTAGACCGGCCGGACGATGACGCGCTCGAAGCCGAGGCCGACCACGCCGCCGAGCAGCATCGCCGCGATCATGGCGAGCCCGATCACGGCGAGCGTCGGTGCCAGCGCTGCCGGGCTGGCGTCGCCGAAGACAGCGACGAAGACGCTGGTCGTGACGTAGGCGCCGAGCGCGATGAAGACGCTGTGCCCGAAGTTCAGCACGTCCATGAGGCCGAAAACGAGCGTCAGGCCCGACGCGGCGATGAAGACGATCATGCCCATCGCCAGGCCGGCGAAGGTCAGCGTGAGCCAGGTCGAGCTCGAGCCGACGGCCGGCCAGGCGGCCAACGCGACAACGGCCATGAGGACCAGCGGCACGAAGTCGAAACGCGTCTTCGGCAGGACCTCGGCACTTGCTGAAGCCGCGGTCGCTGCAGTCACGGTCGTCGCCTCGGTCATCGCCCTGCCCTCACTGGTGCGCGGCGAGCGAGAGGCCGAGCAGCTTGTGCTGCAAGCCCTCGTCGCCGGCGAGTTCGGCCATCGCGCCACGGTGCACGACGCGGCCATCGTCCATCACGGCGACGGTGTCGCCGAGCGCCTTGGCCATGGCGAAGTTCTGCTCGACGAGCAGCACCGTCGTCGCCGTCGACTTGAGCTCGCGCAGCGCGGCGATCAGGTTCTGCACGATCGCCGGCGCCAGGCCCTTGCTCGGCTCGTCGATCAAGAGGAGGCGTCGCGGCTCGACCATCGCGCGGGCGATGGCGAGCATCTGCTTCTGCCCCCCAGAGAGCTTGCCGGCCGGGTAGAGCCAGAACTTCTTCAGCGCGGGAAAGAGAGCAAACAGCCATTCGAGCCGCGTCGTGTCGAGGTCGTCGGCGCGCTTGGCCTGGCGCGCCGCGAGCAGCATGTTCTCGCGCACCGTGAGGTCGGAAAAGATGCCCATGTTCTCGGGCACGTAGGCGATGCCGAGCTGGGCGATCTGCGGCGTGCTGCGCTGGCCGTCGAAGTCGTTCGCCTTGGCGACGGCCGGGCCGCCGATCTGGCGGCCGTCGAAGGTGACCGTGCCTTGCGACGCGGACCACAGGCCCATGATGGTCCGCAGCGTCGTCGTCTTGCCGGCGCCATTGCGGCCGAGCAGCATCGTCACCTCGCCGGCCGGCACCTCGAAGTCGACGCCATGCAGGATGTGATACGCGCCGATGTGCGTGTGCACGCCTTGCAGCGAGAGCAGTGCCGGGCTCATGACTGCACGGGTGCCAGCCCGAGATACGCTTCTTGAACGATGGGAGACGCGATGACAGACTCCGGCTCGCCATCCGCCACGAGCTTGCCGTTGTGCAGCACGACGATGCGATCGGCGAGCTCGCGCACCACGTCCATCTTGTGCTCGACGAGCAGGATCGTCTTGTCGGCCTCGGCCTTCAGGCCGCGAATCAGGTCCAGGATCACCGGCACGTCGTCCATGCTCATCCCGGCGGTCGGCTCGTCGAACATGTAGACGCTCGGCTCGAGCGCCATCAGCATCGCCACCTCGAGCTTGCGCTGGTCGCCGTGCGGCAGGCTGCTCGCCGCGGCGTCGGCGCGGTCGCCCAGGGCGACGCGCTCGACCAGCTCGCGGGCGCGCACCAGGGTGCCCTTGTGGTCGAGCCAGACGCGCCACAGGTCGAGGCCGAGCTTCCTGCGCGACTGCACGGCCAGGCGCACGTTCTCGAGCACCGGGAGATTGGGAAAGAGCTGGGTGAGCTGGAACGCGCGGCCGAGGCCGCGATGCGTGCGCTGCGACACCGGCTCGTTCGTGATGTCGACGCCGTTCAGCCGGACCGTGCCGGCGCTGGCGCGCAATTGCCCGGACACGAGATTGAAGTAGGTCGTCTTGCCGGCGCCGTTGGGCCCGACGATCGCCGTCAGCGTGCCGGGCCGGAACGCACAGCTCACGTTGTCGACGGCCACGTGGCCGCCGAAGCGGATCGTCAGGTTCTCGGTTTCCAGCATCGCCCTGTCATCCTGAACGCAGTGAAGGATCTCGCCCTTCGATCCGCCAGATCCTTCGCCTTCGGCTCAGGATGACAATCCGATCAGCGCTTGTTCTTGATCGGAACGTCCATCTCTTCGGGCTTGATCTCGCGCACCAGCTCGGGCACGCCCCAGGCGAACGCCGGATCTGCCTTGATGCGGAAGTGATACATGCTCTGCATCGCCTGGTGGTCTTCCTTGCGGAAGGTCATCTTGCCCTTCGGCGTTTCGAAGCTCATGCCTTCCATGACCTTGATCAGCTTGTCGGCGCTGGCGTCGCCGTTCGACTTCTTCAGCGCCTCGACCAAGGCGATGCTCGCCGACATGCCGCCCGCGGTGAAGAAATCGGGGGGCGACTTCAACTTGGTGTAGTGGTTGGCGACCAGCCACTCGTTGACCGGATTCTTTGGAATGCCGAAGTAGTAGTAGGTCGCGCCTTCCATGCCGGGAAATTGCTTGTACGAAACCAACGCCGGCAGGATGTTGCCTCCCGTCGCGACGTCGATCCCGTAGCGCTTCTTCAGGTCGAGATTGGCGAGCGCGCCGAACGGCGGCGTGGCGCCGGCCCAGACCACCGCGATCATCTTGCGGCCCGGCTTGTCCTTGAGCGCGTCGATCAGTCGCTGGATGCCGGCGGTGAAGTCGGTGGTGGTCAGCGGCAGGTACTCCTCGTGGACGATCTTGGCCTTCTTCAGATTGTCCTTGAAGGCCTTGATGCCGTCTCGACCGAACGCGTTGTCGGTCGACAGCGTGCCGAAAGACATGCCTTCGAGGTCGCCGACGACTGCGTTCGCGAGCGCATCTTGCGAGCTGTTGCGGCCGGTGCGGAAGATGTACTTGTTCCACTTGTCGCCGGTGATCGAGTCGGCGACCGCCGGCTCGACGAGCAGGATCTTCTTGTACTCCTCGGCGACCGGCAGCAGCGCCAGGGCGACGCTCGACGACGTCGGCCCGACCGCGATGTCGGCCTTGTCGTCGCCGTAAGCGGTAGCGAGCAGGCTCTTGCCAATGTCAGGCTTGCCCTGGTCGTCCTTCTCGATGACGACGATCTTCTTGCCGGCGACCGTCATCGTGCCGTTGGTCGCGTAGTCGAGGCCCATCATGAAGCCGGTCTGCGTCTGCTTGCCGTAGGCCTCGAGCGGGCCGGTCTTGCTGTAGATGAGGGCGACGCGGACCTCGCCTTTCGTTTGGGCGACTGCCGGCAGCGAGGCGGCGAGCAGGGCGAGAGCGGCAACGACGGCACGAACGATGGGCATGTGGGGCTCCTCTGCGCACCGGCCGGCGCGATTCGGCGCGAAGTGTATGCCGTCGAACGGCGTTCGAAGGGCTGAACGGCGCCGTCGTGACCGCGATGTGACCCTGGCTGGAGGTTTCCCAGAGGCGACCCCGGCAACATGACGTCGCTCCGCCGCCTTGCGCTTCGCGCGAGGCGCACCGGATGCGCAACGCGAGAACCTCATGACCGCCTTCATCCTTTCCTACCTCGCTGGCGCGCTGACGATCCTGGCGCCCTGCATCCTTCCTGTTCTCCCCTTCATCTTCGCCCGCTCCGACCGGCCGTTCGTCACGAGCGGCCTGCCGCTGTTGGCCGGACTCGCGATCAGCTTCGCCGCCGTCGCCACGCTGGCCTCCGTCGGCGGCGCCTGGGCGGCGCAGGCCAACGAACTCGGCCGCGGCATCGCCATCGTCGTGCTCGCGGCGATGGGCCTGGCCCTGCTCGTGCCGAGTTGGGCCGAGCGCTGGACGCGCCCGCTGGTGGCCCTCGGCGCGCGCATCGGCGCGGCGGCCGACCGCGAGCACGCGCGCAGCGGCCGGTCGGTGCTGCCTTCGTTTGGTCTCGGCGTCGCCACCGGACTGCTCTGGGCGCCGTGCGCCGGGCCGGTGCTCGGCCTGGTGCTCACCACGGCAGCGCTGCAAGGTGCCAGCGCGCACACCTCGCTGCTCCTGCTGGCCTACGCGGCCGGTGCGGCCACCTCGCTCGCCGCTGCCCTGTGGGCGGGCGGCCGTGTGTTCGCGGCGATGAAGCGCTCGCTCGTCGCCGGCGAATGGCTGCGGCGCGGCCTCGGCGTCGCCGTTCTCGCCGGCGTGGCCACGATCGCCCTGGGCTGGGACACCGCGGTCCTCGCCCGCATCGCGCCGGCCGGCGGCGATCGCCTCGAGCAATCGCTGCTCGATCGTTTCGGCGCGCAGGCACTGCCGATCGTCATGGCGGAAGCCGCGCCGCTGCCGGTCGAAGGCACCCTGCCCGGCTTCGCCGGTGCCACCGGCTGGCTCAACTCGCCACCGCTCAGCGCCGAAGGCTTGCGCGGCAAGGTCGTGCTCGTCGACGTATGGACCTATAGCTGCGTCAACTGCCTCAACGCCCTGCCCAAGGTCAAGGACTGGGCCGCGAAATACAAGGACCAGGGTCTGGTGGTCGTTGGCGTGCATTCGCCGGAGTTCGCTTTCGAGCGGCCTGCCGCGAATGTCGATCGCGCCGCGCAACGCCTCGGCGTCGTCTTCCCGATCGCGCTCGACAACGACTTCGCGATCTGGCGCTCGCTCTCCAACCGATTCTGGCCGGCGCTGTACTTCGTCGACGCGCAAGGGCGCATCCGGCACCACCATTTCGGCGAAGGCGACTACGAACACTCGGAGCAGGTCATCCGGCAACTCCTCGAGGAGGCACGCCATCCTCCTGCGCCCGCCAAGACCTCGTGACGCTCAGATCTTCAGCTCCAGCCGAAGCTGCAGGTTGACGAAGGTGGGCGAAGTCGTGCGCGAGGTCTCGCGGATCGGCACGCCCTGCAAGTCGGGGCCGTCGACGGCGCTGCCGTAGACGTAGTCGCTCGCCGCCAGGTTGCTGGCCGTCGCGCGCAGGGCCAGCGTGGGGCTGAAGGTCCACAAGCCGTAGACGTCGGCGACGAGCTTCCTGCCGATGGTCGCGGTCTGCACGTCGGAGATGCGCGTCAGGTAGCCGGGCGTCCAGTTGAGGTTGCCGCCGAGGGTCAAAGGCACGCTGCGGAATCGGTAGTCGAGGCCGAGGTTGGCGGTGTAGTCGGGCTGCTGGTCGAGCCGGTTGTCGGGGCCGGGCACACCCTTGACGCGCGAGCGGAAGAAGCTCGCGTTGGCGCGCACGTCGACGCGCGGCGCTTCGGCCCAGAGGTCGCTGGCGCGAAACTTGGCTTCGAGCTCGAGCCCTCCGGTCGTCGCGGCGCCCACGTTCTGCACCCGCAAGACATAGCGCGGCGACGTCGCATAGGGCACGGTCTCGAGCGAGGTGACGCTGCGCATGTAGTTGCTGATGCTGCGCACGAAGACGTTGGCGCTGAGGAGGCCGCTGCCGGGCAGGTAGCGCTCGATCGCGATGTCGATGCCGTTGGCGAGCTCGGGCTTGAGTTCGGGGTTGCCGGCGCGGTCGGGCTGGGTCGGCGTGTTCGGCCCGGGCAGCGGGTAGCGCGTGTTGATGCTCGGCCGGGCGATCAGGTTCGACAGCGTCGGCGAGCGGTAGCTTCGCGTCAGGCTGAAGCGGACCTGGTCGCGTCCTTTCGGATCCGGCTTCCAGACCGCGTGCAGCAAGGGTGTGAGCACGCTGCTGCGGTTGGTCGCATCGGGCTTGCCTTCCTCGGCGCTGCCGCGCGTCGCGATCGCCTCCCAGCGCAGCCCCGCGTTCGCCGCCCAGTTCGGCGTGACACTCCATTCGTCCTGCGCGTAGGCGGCGTAGCGGAGCGACGACGCGGCCAGGTTGTCGCCGAAGTCGATGAGCAGCGGCTGGCCGTCTTGCAGGGTGGTGCGATGGTCGGCGCGCCGGTTCGATTCACCCTCGACGCCGGCGACCAGGCTGTGATCCTCGAACAGCGTCTTCGTCAGCTTGCTGCTGATCGTGTAGCTGGTGTCGCGCGAGCGGCTCGTGTCCTCGAGCGTGCGACTGCGCACGCCGCGCGCCGTCTCGGCGCGAAGGCTGCGCGTCGGCAGCAGCGACTGGCCAAAGCCGCCGCGCGTGTCGAGCTGCCCGCCGCCTTCGAAGCGATGCGTCCACTGCGCGTTGAGGCGGGCCAGCATGTAGCTGCTGTCGCCGTCGGTGACGCTGCTGTCGTAAGGCACAGGAAGCGCGCCGACGGTCTGCACGAGCCGGCCTTCGCGATGCGTGCTGCCGCTGCCGTAGACGAGGATGGGCGTCAGCGTCACCTGCTCGACGCCGCGCTCGCCGCGCCACTGCAGCCGGCCGGTCGCGTGCAGGCCGCGCCGGTGCTCGCGGACCCCGCCGTCTTCGGTCTGGTCCAGCGTCACCGTGCCGTCGTCGAGGCGGTTGTCGACGGTCGTCGTCGTGCTGCTGTTGTCGCGGTTCTGCGCGAACGCGGTGAGCGAGTAGTTGACGATCCAGTCGCCGGCGACGATGTTGCGCGTCCACCCCGCCGAAGGCTGGACGGCACCGTTTTCGTAGCCGGCGGTCAGGCGCACGTCGTTGACTTTTTTGCTGTAGCCCTCGCGCGTGACGATGCTGATGGTGCCGGCGATCGCCCGCGCGCCGGTCTCGGCGGTCGGCGCGCGCAGGATCTCGATGCGCTCGATCTGGTCGGGCGAGAGCGAGTCGAGCGAGAAGCCGGGCGGCACCCGCTCGCCGTCGAGCAGGATCTGCGTGTAGCCGTTGCCGAGGCCGCGCAGGCGGATCGCACCGCCACGGCCGGGGGCGCCCTGGATCGACACGCCGGGCAGGCGCTTGAGCACATCGCCGAGCGTCGAGTCGCCGAAGCGCTCGATCTCGTCGCGGCCGATGACGATCTTGGCGGCCGTCGAGTTACGCCTCTCCTGCACGTCGTCGGGCCGCGAGCCGGTGATCTGCACGGGCTCGAGCTGCTCGGGCTTGGCGGGCGGCGCGGCCGGGGGCCGCGGTGCGGCGGGCGGCAATGCCGATGGCGGAGGCGCGGGCACGTCGCCGGCGTTGCCCGATTGCGCCGTCGCCACGCCGGTTGCCGCGACCATGCCGATCGCGGCCAGCAGCACGACAGCGACACGGCGCGCAGCGAAAAGTTCGCGCCGACGCGCGTGTTCCGGTCCCCCCATGCAACCAGTCTATCGGCTCGAACTCGGCCCGATTGACGCCACCCCCCGACCGGCAAGAATCCTCCCATGACGACACGCGATGGCAACCTCTTCACCGTCCTGCGCAGCGGCTTCCCGAACGACCTCGACGCCGTGGCGATCGAGACCGTGGGCGACGAGCCGCTCTTCTACACATGGCGCGACCTCGAGCGCGCCACGGCCATGCTCGCCAACCTGCTCGACTCGCTCGGCATGCCGGCCGGGGCGCGGGTCGCGGTACAGGTCGACAAGTCGGTCGAGTCGCTGCTCTTCTACCTGGCGGTGCTGCGCGCCGGCTACGTCTACCTGCCGCTCAACAACGCCTACAAGAGCGACGAGTTGGCCTACTTCATCGGCGATGCCGAGCCGAGCGTGTTCGTCTGCGCGCCCAAGGACTTCGCGACGCTGTCGCGGCTCGCGTTCGCCGCCGGCACTACGTGGGTCTTCAGCCTCGGTGCCGACCGCCGCGGCAGCCTGCTCGAACGTGCCAGCCACTTCGCCAACACACACACGCCGGCGCGACGCAGTGCGGCGGACATGGCCGCGATCCTCTACACGAGCGGCACGACCGGGCGGAGCAAGGGCGCGATGTTAAGCCACGGCAACCTGGTCTCGAACGCCGGGACGTTGAAGACGTACTGGGGCTGGCGCACGCCCGCAGAAGGCGGCGACGTGCTGATCCACGCGCTGCCGATCTTCCACGTGCACGGCCTCTTCGTCGCCTCGCACGGCGCCCTGCTCGCCGGCGCGAAGATGCTCTGGCTCGATCGATTCGATGCGAAGAAGGTCGTCGCCCTCTTGCCGCGCGCGACGGTCTTCATGGGCGTGCCGACGCTCTACGTGCGGCTGCTCGCCGAGCCCGGCCTGACAGTCGATGCGTGCCGCCGCATGCGCCTCTTCATCAGCGGCTCGGCGCCGATGCTGGTCGAGACCTTCGACGCCATTCGCGCCCGCACGGGCCACACCCTCCTCGAGCGCTACGGCATGAGCGAGACGGTGATGCTGAGCTCGAATCCCTATCGGCGCGAAGACGGCGAGCGGCGCGGCGGCACGGTCGGCTTTCCGCTGCCCGGCGTCGGCCTGCGCATCCGCGACGAGAAGGGCGCGCTCGCCGCGACCGGCCAGATTGGCGGCATCGAGGTACGCGGTCCGAACGTCTTCGCCGGCTACTGGCGCATGCCGGAGAAGACGAAGGAAGAGTTCACCGACGACGGCTGGTTTCGCACCGGCGACGTCGGCCGCATCGACGCCGCGGGCTACGTGACGATCGTCGGCCGCAGCAAGGACCTCATCATCAGCGGCGGCTACAACGTCTATCCGGCCGAAGTCGAAGGCTCGATCAACGAGCTGCCCGGCGTCGCCGAGAGCGCGGTCGTCGGCGTGCCGCATCCGGACTTCGGGGAGTGCGTGGTCGCCGTCGTCGTGCCGCGGCCGGGCGTCGCCCTCGACGGCGCCGCGCTATTGGCTACCTTGAAGGCCCGCATCGCCAACTTCAAGCTGCCCAAGGCGCTGTTCGTCGTGCCCGAGTTGCCGCGCAATGCCATGGGCAAAGTGCAGAAGAACCTGTTGCGCGAGCAACACGCACGATTGTTCTAGCCGCAAGAAAAAAGGCCCGGCGCTTTCGCGCCGGGCCTGCCGAAGCGAAGGTACTTTGCTTCAGTGATCGTGGGCGTAGATGTCTACGTCCTTCGTCTCGCGGATGAAGAGCATGCCGATGACGAAGGTCATCGCCGCGACAGCGATCGGATACCACAGGCCGTTGAACATGTTGCCCGTGGAAGCGACGATGGCGAACGCGGTGGTCGGCAGCATGCCGCCGAACCAGCCGTTGCCGAAGTGATACGGCACGCTCATCGAGGTGTATCGGATCTTGGTCGGGAACAGCTCGACGAGCATCGCCGCGATCGGCCCGTAGACCATGGTCACGTAGATCACGAGCACGAAGAGGATGCCGACGACCGACCACCACTGGCCGCCCATGAAGTCGATCGGCTTGGCCTTGGCCGGATAGCCGGCGGCGGCGAGATCAGCGCCAATCTCCTTCTTGAAGGCAGCAATCTTGGCCGCGCTCTCGGCATCGAACTTCTGGTTCACGACGGTTGCAGTAGGCGGTGTGGTGACCTTCTCACCGACGCTGATGGTCGCCGGCGAGCCTGCCGGCCCGTCGACGTTGTCGTAGCTGACCGAGCTTTGCGCGAGGAAGCGCTTGGCGATGTCGCACGACGACTTGAAGTCGATCTCGCGGGCGATCGGGCTGCCCTGGAAGGAGCACTGCGTCGGGTCGGCACGCACCACCACCTTGTTCTTCGCCTGCGCTTCGGCAAGCGCCGGATTGGCCGCCTGCGCCAGAGCATGGAACAGCGGGATGAAGGTGAGCGCCGCCAACAGACAACCCGCCATGATGATGGGCTTGCGGCCGATCTTGTCCGACAGGGTGCCGAAGACGATGAAAAACGGCGTGCCGAGGAGCAGCGAGGCGCCGATCATCAGTTGCGCCGTCGTCGGGTCGACCTTGAGCTGCGCGGTCAGGAAGAACAACGCGTAGAACTGGCCCGTGTACCAGACCACGCCCTGGCCCGCCGTCAGCCCGAAGAGCGCGAGCAGCACGATCTTGCCGTTGCCCCAGTTGGCCAAGGCTTCCGTGAGCGGCGCCTTCGAGGTGCGGCCCTCTTCCTTCATCTTCTTGAAGGCCGGCGTCTCGTTCAGGCTCAGGCGGATCCAGACCGAGATGATCAGCAGAAAGAACGACATCCAGAACGGAACGCGCCAGCCCCAGCTGTTGTTGAAGGTGTCGTCGCCGAGGAAGTACTTGCAGGCGATGATGACGATCAGCGAGAGAAAGAGGCCGAGCGTCGCCGTGGTCTGAATCCACGAGGTATAGGCGCCGCGCTTGCCGTGCGGCGCATGCTCTGCCACGTAGGTCGCCGCACCGCCGTATTCGCCGCCGAGGGCCAGGCCCTGCATCAGGCGCAGCGCGATCAGGATGATCGGCGCGGCGATGCCGATCGAGGCATAGGTCGGCAGGATGCCGACCGCCACCGTCGACAGACCCATGATGAGGATGGTCACCAGGAAGGTGTACTTGCGGCCGATCATGTCGCCGAGCCGGCCGAACACCAGCGCGCCGAACGGCCGCACCAGGAAGCCCGAGGCAAAGGCCAGGAGCGAGGCGATGAACGCCGCGGTGGGGTCGAGTGCAGAGAAGAACTGCTTGGCGATGATGCCGGCAAGCGAGCCGTACAGATAGAAGTCGTACCACTCGAAGACGGTGCCGAGGCTCGATGCGAAGATGACTTTGCGCTCTTCCTTCGTCATCGGCCTGTCGACGGCCGCGCCCACCGGAACTGCTGCTGTGACCATGTTGCTGTTTCCTCCCAGTCAAAGAATCGCCGTGCGGCGACGCCGACCCGCATCTTGGCTCGCCGACCGTCACGTTTGCTGACGTGAAACTTAAAAATGCACACTGTTCCGCTCGGGTAAAACCCGTAGACGACAGGCCGGCGATGGGCTCCGAGACTGGCCTGTTGGAGCGCTCAGCCGCGCTTCAGGCCGGGCCGCGGTGCACCTTCGCGATCCCAGTGCGGCGCGTCGAACCATGCGTCGCCGCGCGCGTAGGCATCGACCATGTCGAGCGCGTCGAAGCCCCAGAACAGCTTGTCGTCGACACCGAGGGTCGGCACGCCGAACAGGCCGCGCGCGATTGCCGCGTCGGTCGAATCGCGCAGGCGCTGCTTCGCTTCTTCGCTCGCCGGATCGACGCGCGGCGCGAGTTGTTCGCGCAGCTCGGCGAGTCGCACGGGCGCTTCGGCATCGGCGCCGCCGATCCAGACGTAACGCAGGATCTGCTCGCAGACGTGGCGGCTCGGCGTCATGCCGGCGGGCGCGCAGGCCCAGGCGAGCCGGGACAGCGCGATCGGATTGAAGGGATGGCGCACCGGCGTGTCGATGGCGATGCCGGCGCGGTGCGCGAGCCAGTGCACCTGGCGAAAGGTCCAGGCGCGCTTGGGCTCGATCTCGGCCGGGCCCTTGTGCTCGTAGTGCTTGAGCAAGGCGCCGAACAAGACCGGCCGGTAAGAGACGTTGTACGAAAGCCCGGCCAGCGCTTCGGGCAGGCGCGCGAAAGCGAGCCAGGCGTAGGGCGAGATCGGGTCGAACCAGAAGTCGATCGGCGTCATCAGGGGTGTCATCCTGAGCGAAGCGAAGGATCCTTCGGCGACGGCAGAGATCCTTCGCCCTGCTCAGGATGACACGACGCACTGCGCCGCGCCGGCAAGCGCTTCCAGACGTCGCGCCTGGCCCGGTCGTCGAGGGCGCCCCAGGCACCGATCTCGTCGATCGTGCGCAGGCACCCTTCGCACCAGCCGGTGCCCGGATCGATCCGGCACACGTCGATGCAGGGGCTCGGCACGGTGGCCGCGGCGGCGGCGCGCAAGAGGCCCTTCATGACACGGAAGGGAAAGCGCGGCCGGACTCTTCGGCCGTGTAGTAGCCGAGCGCCAGGTCGCGCTCGACGGCGGCGCGCGGCCGCGCCGCGCTCGGCCCGAAGCCGCCGCCGCCCGGCGTCGAGACGGCGATCACGTCGCCGGCGTGGATCTCGATGTCCTGGTCCTTCGACAGGTGCGGCGGCACGTAGCGCACGCCGTCGCGAATCACGGCGACGGTGTTGACGCCACCGGCCGAGCCGCCTTGCGCGCCGGGCGGGCCGGCACGGCCATGGTCCATCACCATCGAGACGCGCGCGTCGCCGCGGCGCAGCCGGATGCGGTAGTTGACGCCGAAGCCGCCGCGATGCTCGCCGGCGCCGCCCGAGCCTTCGTGCAGCGAGTACTCCTCGAACAGCACCGGATAGAGCTGCTCCATGATCTCGATCGGCGTCGTCTTCGAGATGCCGATCGTCGAGCAGCCGTTGCTGATGCCGTCACCGGCCGGGCTGCCGCCGTAGCCGCCGCCCGAGATCACGTACATGACGTAGGCGCGCTTCTTCAGCGGATCGAAGCCGCCGACGCCGAGGTTGCCGCTGGTGCCCGCCGGCGCGCCGAAGAGCTGCTCGGGGATCGCCTTGCCGAGCGCCGCGAACACCGCTTCGGCGATGCGCTGGCTCACCTCGGCAGCGCAGCCCGAGACCGGCCGCGGATAGTGCGCGTAGAGAAAGGTGCCTTCGGGATCGACGATGTGCAGCGGCTCGAAGGTGCCGGCGTTGATCGCCGCTTCGGGAAATACGTGCTTGACGGCGAGATAGATCGACGAGCGCGTCGTCGCGATGACGCTGTTCATCGGCCCCTTGCACGGCGGCGACGAGCCGCTCATGTCGAACGACAGCGCCGCGAGTTCGACATCGCTGCCGCCCGTCTTCGTGATGAGCATGGCGATGCGCAAGGGCTCGTCGACGACGCCGTCGGAATCGACGAAGGCCTCGCCCTCATAGCTGCCGTCGGGAATCGTCGCGATCTTCTCGCGCATCTGTCGCGCGGCGCGACGCTTGAGCTCGACGACGGCGGCATCGACGGTGGCGTCGCCGTAGCGATCAAGCAAAGCGGCGAGGCGCTTCTCGCCGGTCGTGAGCGCAGCCGACTGGGCCTTGATGTCGCCGATGCGCTGGTCGGCGATGCGGATGTTCGACAGGATGATCGACAGGATTTCCTCGTCCATCACTCCTTGCTTGTAGAGCTTGACCGGCGGCAGGCGCAATCCTTCCTGCTCGACCTCGGTGGCGTTGGCCGAAAAGCCGCCCGGCACCATGCCGCCGGTGTCGGGCCAGTGGCCGGTGTTGGCGAGCCAGCACCAGAGCTTGCCTGCGCGAAAGAAGGGCTGCACGAACTTCACGTCCATGAGGTGCGTGCCGCCGAGATAGGGATCGTTGACGATGAAGACATCGCCGGGATGCAGCGCGATCTTCAACCGGTTCACCCGCTCGATCACCGCCTGCACCGTGAACTGCATGGTGCCGACGAACACCGGCAGGCCGAGCTCACCCTGGGCGATCAGCTCGCCGCTCTCGCGGTGATAGATGCCGTCGGAGCGGTCGAGCGCCTCGGCGATCACGGGGCTGAACGCGCTGCGCACGAACGCCAGGTCCATTTCGTTGCAGACCTGCATCAGGCCGTTCTGCAGGACCGAAAGCGTGATCGGGTCGATCTTTGTCATGTCGGCATTTTGCGCGTCAGATGCGCGTTCGCGTTCGCGCTCGCGGACGAGGGCATCGGGCGGCCGATTGCGCTCATGTCCCCCGAAACGCTGCTGCGCACCGTTTCTCCTCCTTTACTTCGCTCCATCGGCCACCCGACACCCTCGCCCGAACCGGGACGCTCGCCGAAAGAGCAAGAGCAGGAAGGTGGCGAGCGGGTCGGTGGGGCGCTCTGCGCAGCGAGGTATTAGGAGGAGAAGGCGGCGCAGCCGCCTTCGGGGGACATGAGCGGAGCAGAGCGCCCCGCCGGCCCGCTCGTCACGCCGACGGTCGCGAGAGTCAGTCGTTCAGACCGTCACGATCAGGTTGCCGATTGAATCGACCTCGACCCGGTTGCCCGGCTCGATCACCGTCGTGCAGTCGAGCTGCTCGACAATGGCCGGGCCTTCGAAGCGCGCCTCGATCGGCAAGTGCTCTCGCACGTAGACGGGTGTGTCGACCCAGCCGCCTTCGAACCACACCGGGCGTGTCGTGCGCCGGGCTTCGGCGAGCGAGGGCTTCGGCGATGCGCTGGCAATTGCGCGCAAGGACACGGCCTTGCGCTTGCCTATCACCGCGGTGTGCAGGTTGACGAGCACGGGCAGGATCTCCGGCAGCTCGACACCGAAGCGCTTCCAATACGCCGCGGCGAAGACGGAGCGCAGCGCGTCGAGCGTGATCGCGGCGGAGGCTATGGCCACGGGCAGGATGTGGCTCTGGCCCTGGAACTGCATGTCGGCGCGGTGCAGCGTGACGATGCGCTCTACGGCGACTTTCTCGCGCGCCAGCAGCGCGCGGCCACTCGCGACTTGCGCCGCGAAGACCTCGGCGATGCGCCCTTCGGCAATCGCCTCGAGCGGCTGGTTGACGGTGGCGACGAAGTCGTGGCGCAGGTCGGCAACGACGCAGCCGAGCGCGTTGGTGAGCCCCGGCCGCACCGGAATCAGCAGCTTGGGGATGCCGAGCTCGCGGGCCAACGCCGCCGCGTGCAGCGGCCCGGCGCCGCCGAAGGCGAAGAGCGAGAAGTCGCGCGGGTCGTGGCCGCGCGCCAGACTGACCATGCGGATCGCGCCGGCCATGCGGTCGTTGGCGACACGCACGATGGCGGCGGCCGCCTCGGTTGCATCGAGGCCGAGCGGCGCGCCGACCTGCGCGAGCAGCGCGGCGCGGATCGCGTCCATCGAGACGGCGTGCTCGACGGCAAGCAAGCGATCCGGGTCGAGCCGGCCGAGCACGAGGTTGGCGTCGGTGATGGTCGGCCGCGTGCCGCCGCGGCCGTAGCAGATCGGGCCGGGCGCAGCGCCCGCGCTCTCGGGGCCGACCTTCAACATGCCCGAGGCATCGACCGAGGCGATCGAGCCGCCGCCCGCGCCTATCGTGTGCACGTCGACCATGGGCACGTGGATCGGCATCGCGTACTCGAGCTCGAGGTCGCTCGACACCGAAGGCTGGCCGCCGAGCACGAGCGCGACGTCGCTCGAGGTGCCGCCCATGTCGTAGGTCACGACGTTGCCGAATTCGCCCGGCCGCGCACCCGCTTGCATCGCCGTCGCCGCCGCCGCGATCACCCCCGAGGCCGGCCCCGACATCACGGTGGCAACGGCGTGCTCGGCGACGATGCTCGACGACACCGTGCCGCCGTTGCCCTGCATCACGAGCAGCTCGCGCGCGAAGCCGCGCGCACGCAGCTCGCCTTGCAGGCGCTCGATGTAGCGATGCAGCACCGGCTGGATCGCAGCGTTGACGGCCGCCGTCGTGCCGCGCTCGTACTCGCGGTATTCGGCGACGATCGTGTGGCCCGCCGTGACATAGCGGTTCGGCCAGAGGCCGCGCACGATCTCGGCGGCGCGCGCTTCGTGGTCGGGATTGATGTAGCTGTGCAGGAAGTGAATGACGACGCTTTCGGCGCCGAGCGCGATCAGTTGCCGCGCCGCCGCCGCGACCTGCGCTTCGTCGAGTGGCACCAGCACCTGGCCCTCGGCATCGACCCGCTCGTCGACCTCGAGGCGCAGGCGCCGCTCGATCAGTGGCACGAACTTTCCCTTCAACCCGTACGGCGTCGGCCGCGTGCGCCGGCCGAGCTCGAGCACGTCGCGAAAGCCGCGCGTCGTGATAAGGCCGACGCTCGCGATCTTGCGCTCGAGCATGGCGTTGGTCGTCGTCGTCGTGCCGTGCACGATCGCCTCGAGGCCGGCCGGATCGACGCCCGCGGCGTCGAGCGCCGCGAGCACGCCGAAGGCCTGGTTCGGGGCAGTCGTCGGCACCTTGGCGATGCGCACCTCGCCGCTCTCGTCGTCGACGACGATCAGGTCGGTGAAGGTGCCGCCGACGTCAATGCCTGCGATGCGACTCATCGCCGGGCGCGCTCCGTCATTTGCCCACGACGACGACGTGCGCCTGGATCTTGCCGTCGACCGGCCCGCTGCCGAAGCGCGCGGCGAGCTCTCGTTCCGCTGCATCGGTGCACGTCTCGAGCTTGGCCTTGTCGCGTGCCTCGATCTCGTTGCGCCATGGCGTGCCCTGGCAATAGGCCATCGCCGGCAAGCGCGCCGAGGCGGCGCGGCTGCGCGCGCTGACGGTGACCATCTCCGGCGCAGCGTCGAAGCCGCCTCGCTTCAGATCCTCTGCGATGGTGGCGAGCTCGTGGTAGCCGTGCGGCACGCGCGACATGAAGCGTGGCGGATCGTCGGGGAAAACCGACTGCAAGGCCGTCATCACGGCGTCGGCGAATTCGTTCTCTGCGATGCGGTCCCAGGCGTTGAAGAGAAAGCTGCCGCCCGGCGCGAGCACGCGGCGCGCCTCAGCGAACGCCTTCGCCCTGTCGGGAAAGAACATGACGCCGAACTGGCAGACGACGGCATCGAAGCTCTCGTCGGCGAACGGCAGTTGCATCGCGTCGGCCTGCCGCCACTGCACCGGCCTTGCCGTTCCCACCACTGCCGCCTGGTCGAGCATCGCCTGGTTGAGATCGGTTGCGACGATGCTCGTGCCCTCGGGCAGCAGCGCCGCCATGCCCCGCGTGACCACTCCGGTGCCGGCCGCGATCTCGAGCACGCGCCGCGGCGCGCTCGCCACGACGCGCGCCGCCAGATCGTCGGCGTAGGGCTGGAAGATGAGCGGCACGAGCAGCGTCTCGTACAGCCTGGGAATCGATCCGGCGAAGAGGGTGTCGGTGGCGGGCGCATTCATGTGTCGATCCTCGGCGGAATTGATCCGGCTTATACGCTCAGGTGCGTGCGCAGCATCGTCTCGTCGCTCATCAGTGCCTCCATCGTGCCGTCGAACTTCACCTCGCCCTTTTCGAGGACGACGGCGCGATCGGACACGAGCCGCGCGAAGTGCAGGTTCTGCTCGGAAAGCAGGACCGCGACGCCGGCTGCCTTCAACGACGCGATCATGCGCGCCATCTCCTCGACGATGATGGGCGCCACGCCTTCCGAAGGCTCGTCGAGCAGCACGAGGTAGGGGTTGCCCATCAGCGTACGCGCGACGGTGAGCATCTGCTGCTCGCCCCCACTCATGCGGCCGCCGGGCCGGTCGGGCATCGCGCCCAGGTTCGGAAAGAGCGCGTAGAGCCGCTCGGGCGTCCAGGCGGCCTGACCGTCGCGCGGCGGCTGGCGTGCCACGGCGAGGTTCTCGCGCACCGTGAGGTCGGTGAAGATGCGCCGGTCCTCGGGCACCCAGCCGAGGCCGAGGCGGCCGATGCGATACGCCGGCAAGGCCGAGATGTCGCGGCCGCGGAAGGCGATGCGGCCGCGCTTCTTGGCCATCAGCCCCATGATGGCCTTCATCGTCGTCGACTTGCCGGCGCCGTTGCGCCCGACCAGCGCCACGCACTCGCCGACGCCGACCGCCAGGCTCACGCCGTAGAGGATCTGCGCCTGGCCGTACCAGGCGTCGAGGGAGTCGACCTCGAGCATCGCGGTCGTTGTCATCCCGGGCATGCCTCGACCCTTGTCATCCTCAGCGCGCCTCGACCCTTGTCATCCTGAGCGCAGCGAAGGATCTCTTCGTGCGGCCTCGAGATCCTTCGCTTCGCTCAGGATGACAGCTTCTCCGAAGGTCGTGCCGCCGCCGAAGTAGACCTCACGCACCCTGGCGTCGTCGCGCACTTCCGCCGGCGTCCCTTCGGCGATGAGTTTGCCGCGGGCGAGCACGATGATGCGATCGGCGTGCGCGAACACGACGTCCATGCTGTGCTCGGTGAAGAGCACGCCGATCGACTGCTCGCGCGAGAGCTGGCGCGCCAGGGCCATCAATTCGTTTCGCTCGCGCGGCGCCATGCCGGCGGTCGGCTCGTCCATCAACAGCAGGCGCGGCCGGTGCGCCAGCGCGATCGCCAGCTCGACGCGCTTGACATCGCCGTAGGCGAGCACGCTGGTCGCGCGATCGGCCTGCGCCGCCATGCCGACGCTGTCGAGCAAGGCGATCGCCTCGTCGCGGAACTGCGTGCGCGCCGGTCGCCAGAAGCCGAACACGCGGCCGGCGTGCGAGAGCAGCGCGAGCTGCACGTTCTCGACGACGGTGAGCGAAGCGAAGGTCTCGGCGATCTGGAAAGTGCGGCCCACACCCTGGCGCCAGATCGCCTCGGGCCGCAGGCCGACGAGCTCGGTGCCGTCGAGCATCACCGAGCCGGCGTCGGGCGCGAGCTGGCCGCCGACCATATTGAAGCAGGTCGTCTTGCCCGCGCCGTTGGGCCCGATCAGCGCGAGCATCTCGCCGGCGGCGAGCGAGAAGCTCACGTCGGCGACAGCGCGCACGCCGCCGAAAGACTTCGACAGGCCACGCACGACCAGCAGCGGCGTTACTTCTCCCTCTCCCGCTGGCGGGAGGGGGTGAGAGTGAGGGTGGTCCAGGCGCGCCACCGCAGCCCCTCACCCCAGCCCTCTCCCCGCGGCGCGGGGAGAGGGAGTGGAGACGCCGTCATCGTCGCGGATGAAGACGCGCTTCAAGCCGCCGGCGACGCCGAGTGGAAAGACGAGCACCAGCGCGAGCATGACGATGCCGAGCAGGGCTCGCCAGTAGTCGGTCTGCCGCGCCACCGTGTCCTGCAGCCAGGTGAAGAGCGCGCCGCCGACCCACGGACCGGAGACGGCCTGCACACCGCCGAGCAGCACCATGACCAGGCCGTCGACCGACTTGCCGACGCCCAGCGTCTCGGGCGAGATCGTTCCTTTCGCGAAGGCGAACAACGACCCGGCGAGCCCGGCGATCGTGCCGGCGACGACGAAGGCCGCCCACTGCAAGCGCGGCAGCCGAATGCCGATCGCCGCGGCGCGCAGCGGCGAATCGCGGCCGGCGCGCAGGGCCAGGCCGAACGGCGCGTGCAGCATGCGCACGAGCAGACCGCCGCCAGCGATCGTGCAGGCGAGCGTCAGCAGGTAGTACGCCGGCTTGGGAGCGAGCCAGGCCGAAGGCCAGATGCCGACCAGGCCGTTGCTGCCGCCAGTCAGCGCGTCCCACTGGAAGACGACCGACCAGACGATCTGCGCGAAGGCGAGCGTCAGCATCGCCAGGTAGACGCCCGAGAGGCGCACGCAGAACCAGCCGAACACGAAGGCGCCGAGCGCCGCGAGCAGCGGCGCGAGCAGCAGCGACGCCTCCATCGGCAAGCCAAGCGCCTTGAAGCACAGCGCCGCGCCGTACGCGCCGAGACCGAAGTAGGCGGCGTGGCCGAACGAATGCATACCGGCCGGTCCCATCAGGAAGTGCAGGCTGGCCGCGAAGAGCACCGCGATGAGCACGTCGATCATCAGCACGACGGCGTACGGTGCCGACGCGTTGAGCAGTGCGACGAGCACCAGCGCCGCGAGCGCGACCCAGCCGGCGCGCCGCCACACGGCCGGCAAGGGCCGCAGCGGCTGCTCGATCGCGCCCTCGCCGCGCGCTACGGCCTGCGGCTTGCCGAACAGTCCCCACGGCCGCCACACGAGAACGACCGCCATCACCAGGAACTCGGCGACGAGGGTGAGCTTGCTGAGCGGAAACGGCGCGCCGAAGACGTCGATCGATCCGGCGGCGATGCAGAAGGCCTTGACCATCGCGATCAGCACCGCCGCGACGAAAGCGCCGACGATCGAGCCCATGCCGCCCACGACGACGACGACGAAGGCCTCGCCGATCAGCGCCAGGTCGAGATTGAGGTTGGCCGGCTCGTGCGGCATCTGCAGCGCGCCGCCGAGCGCGGCGAGAAAGGTGCCGAGCGCGAACACCGAAGTGAAGAGCCAGCGCTGGTTGACGCCGAGCGCGCCGACCATCTCGCGGTCCTGCGTGGCGGCGCGCACGAGCAGGCCCCAGCGCGTCTTGGTGAGCAGCAGCCAGAGCGCGCCGAGCACGACCGGGCCGACGAAGATCGAGAACACGTCGTAGCTCGGGAAGAGCTTGCCGAGCACGTCGACCGCGCCCTTCATGGCCGGCGCCTTCGGACCGAGCAGGTCTTCCGAACCCCACATCCAGAGGGCCGCGTCGCGGATCACGAGGACGAGCGCGAAGGTGGCGAGCAACTGGTACAGCTCGGGCGCGGCGTAGAGCCGACGCAGCACCAGCATTTCGATCGCCGAGCCGAGCAAGGCGACGAGCAGCGCGGCGAGCAGGACGCCGCCCCACCAGCCGAGCGGCCCGATGCCGGCGAAGGCCTGCGCCAGCGACACCGCTGCGTAGAGCCCGAGCATGTAGAACGAGCCGTGCGCGAAATTGACGACGCGCGTCACGCCGAAGATCAGCGACAGGCCGCTGCCGACGAGAAAGAGCGCCGAGGCCGAGGCCAGACCGGTGAGGATCTGGAGGACGACGGCCGAGAGCGACATCGTCGCTTCAGTCGGCCGGTCGGAGCTTCTTCACCTCGTCGTCGCTCGGCAGGTACTTGGCGCCGTCGAGATAGACGTAGTCGGTCATCACGCCCTTGGGGCCGTCGAGCTTGGTCTTGCCGAGGTAGGCGCCCATCGTCGACTGGTGGTCGATGGCGCGATAGGTGACCTTGCCGAGCGGTGTCAGCACGTTCATGCCGCTGAAGGCGGCGATCAGCTTCTCGGTGTCGGTCGACTTCGCCTTTTTGATGCCCTCGGCAATGGAGAGGATGGTCGAGTAGCCGACCACCGAGCCGAGCCGCGGGTACTCGTTGTACTTGCGGAAGTAGGCAAGGAAGAACTTCTTGTGCTCGTCGGTCTGGATGCCGTAGTACGGATAGCCGGTGACGATCCAGCCGACCGGCGCCTCCTCCTTCAGCGGCTCGAGGTACTCGGGCTCGCCGGTGAGCAGGCTCACGACCTCCCGGCCCTTGAACAGTTCGCGCGTGTTGCCTTCGCGAACGAACTTGGAAAGGTCGGCGCCGAACAGCACGTTGAAGATCGCATCGGGCTTGGCGTCGACGAGCGCCTGCACCACCGCGCCGGCCTCGATGCGGCCGAGAGGCGTCGCCTGGTCGGGCAGGAACTCGACGTCGGGCTGGAGCTTCTTCAGCATCGCCTTGAAGGTCGCCGCCGCCGATTGGCCGTATTCGTAGTTCGGGTAGACGACGACCCACTTCTTCTTTTTCAGCTTGGCCGCCTCGGGCACCAGCATCGCCGACTGCATGTAGGTGTTGGGGCGTAGCCGGAAGGTGTAGCGGTTGCCGTTCTGCCAGGTGATCTTGTCGGTGAGCGGCTCGGCGGCGAGAAAGAAGACCTTCTTCTGCTTCGCGAAGTCGGTGACGGCGAGGCCGGTGTTCGACAGGAAGGTGCCGGCGATCAGCGCCACACCTTCGCGCGACACCAGCTCCTCAGCGACGCGCACGGCGTCGCCGGGGCTGCCGTTGTCGTCGCGCGAGATCACCTGGATCTTCTTGCCGAGCACGCCGCCGGCCGCGTTCACTTCCTCGACGGCCAGTTCCCAGCCTTTCTTGTAGGGCTCGAGAAAAGCGGGTTGCGCCTTGTAGCTGTTGATCTCGCCGATCTTGATCGTGTCCTGGGCTTGCGCCGAGAGCGACACGGCGAGCGCGGCGATGGACGCGGCGAAGACGATGGATTTCTTGTGCATGAAGCTCACTCCCGGAGGCGGCAGATCAGGCCGCGATGTCGCTCGACTGGATGCGCTTGACGCCGGCCTTGGTCATCTTGTCCCAGGCGGCGGCGAGCGAGCCGTTGAGGTCGATGCCGCGCGACGCGTCTTCGATGACCAGCGCCTTGAAGCCGGCCTTGCGCGCGTCGAGCGCCGTCCAGGCGACGCAGAAGTCGGTGGCCAGGCCGCAGACGTAGACGGTGTCGACGCCGTGCGCCTTGAGGTAGGCGGCCAGCCCCGTCGAGGTCTTGCCATCGGCCTCCATGAAGGCCGAGTAGCTGTCGGTGCCCTGGTGGTAGCCCTTCCTGATGATGAGCTGCGCCTTGGGCAAGGCCAGGTCCTTCAGCAGCGCGGCGTCGGCCGAGCCCTGCACGCAGTGGTCGGGCCAGAGCACCTGCGTGCCGTAGGCGAGCTTGGTCGTCTCGAAGGGCTTCTTGCCGGAATGGGCCGAGGCGAACGACACGTGTCCCGGCGTGTGCCAGTCCTGCGTGACGACGACGTTCTCGAACGCCGCCGAGAGCTTGTTGATGATGGGCACGACCTGCTCGCCGTCCTTCACCGGCAAGGTGCCGCCGGTGACGAAGCAGTTCTGCACGTCGATCACCAGAAGGGCGCTTTTCGCGTCGGGTTTCATGGTGGCGGCGGCGAAGGCGCCGGGCACCACGCCGAGCCCCATCAGGCCGGCGAAACCGGCGTGGCGAACGAAATCCCTGCGTTGCATGAGCATCATGGCAAATCTCCCTGGCGAAATGGTTGGAACTGCGCTCGCCCATGCACCAGCGGTGCCGAGACGAGACGCCTGCACGCTAACGCTGGCCGTCGAACTTCGCAATCTCGTCTGCCCGCAGACCGCCGACGCGTGCGTGCGGCCGCGGCCCGGTCGTCATGGCGATGACGAGCAGCATCTCGTTCGGCCGCGGCGCGTCGGCGACGCGCACCTCGAGCGTGTCGAAATGGCTGCGCACGTAGGCGGCGACGCGGTGATGGATAGGGATGTCGATCGGCGTCCCGGCCGGACCGATCTTCGTCGTCGACGGTACGATCGCGTGCGAGCCCTGGAGCAGGTCGCGCATCCCGTAGCCGCCCGGAACGTGCCAGAGCGCGCCGTGCTCGAGCTCGCCGGCGAGACCGACCAGGGCGCCCTTGCCGTAGGCCTCGATCCAGTCGGCACCGCCGAGCGCCGCAACGAGGCGCGACGCCATCTCGCGGCCGAGCGGCTTGAGGGCTTCCATCATCGGCGTGATGTCCTCGACGTAGCGGCCGGCGTAAGGGTTCTTCACGGCCGCCGCACAGCAGCCACGGCGTAGCGGCAGGGTCAGGCGCGGGCCGCCGTCGTGCCAGACGTCTTCGACCGAAACGACGAGCTTGCGCACGTTGATCTCTGGCAGCGTGGGGGTGGCGGGTATCAGCATGGCGCCGATTCTGGACCGACAGCGGTCATCGCGCGAGCTTCACTGCGTTGCACCCGGCGAACTCCTGGCGTATGACTCGCCGAGCGCCCGCGCGAGCTCGAGCGCGGCGATCTGCGGCGGCGTCGGATTCGCCAGGGCGGGATCGACTGCGCGGGCAAGGGCCACCATCTTTCCGGCGACCTCCGCCGACTCGACCATCGTCAGCTCGGCAACGTAGAGCTCGCGGAACCTGCGCTTGGCCTGGACCAGATCCTGCGGCGCATGGTCCTCGGGATTGGCAATCACTCCCGCCGTCTTGACCGCCTCGAGGTAGACGCTGCGTCTGAGCTCCTGAAACGGCTTCTCCGCTTCGAACCTGCGCGCCTCGGCCTCTTTCTGGCGCGTCGCATTGAAGCTGAGCGCACTGATGACGACCCCTGCAACGACGCTCATCACCTGAACGGTCGTGGCGAGGATCTCGAGCTTGGATTTTGGTTCGGGCACGATCTTCTCTCCAAGGGGTGGCCGGGCGGAAGCACTTTAGTACCTTGGTCAGTAGCTACCAGAGCTGCTCCATGACCAGGCCCGGAGGCGGGCGGCGAGGGTCACTTCCAAGATGGTCCTCCGCGCTGGCCCTTGAAACGTCCGTTCTCTGGAGAGGCAGGCGTCACTTTTTGCGCGTCCTCGTGGTTGGTGACCAGATGCGCAATGGACAGTGCTTCGCAGCAAGACGGAAGTCCCTGTCGGTGCTCAAGAGTACCAAGTCGTGTCGGATGCATAGCTGCGCAAGCACTGCGTCGACAGTTCCGACTTGCACTCCCGCTTGACGACACGTGTTCCGAAGTTCGGCCGCCGCGACGTGGTCGTCGCGATCCGGCTGCAGCAAGGGCAATGCGGCAAATCGCTCGACGATCTGCGCGCTCGCCTTCGGACCCGAAAACCCCTGAAGCAGTTCTTGCAAGACCAGACCGGTGATGACGACAACATCAGCGCCGAGCAGCGCATCCCTGAGCGCTTGAACCTCGGGCTCGGCCGACGAGGCGTCGCGTCGCAGCGCGAGCGACCAAACGCTGGTGTCGACGAAGAGTGTCACTTGCGGGAGCGTTCGGCCTTGTAGTCGAATGAGCTATCCCGATCCAGCTTGCCCATGAGTTCGACAACGCGTCGTTGCTCCCGGCGAGCGATGAACTCCTGCAAGGCCTTCGTCACGACTGCCTTCTTCGTGCGCTCACCGCTGACCTCGACGGCCCGATCGGGTTCGAGGGTCTGCCGCGGGATGGAAAGTGCCTGTCGAGCCCGTCGAAGTGGTCAATGGGCATGTCCCGGCGGGGCTGTGGGCATGGCGCACAGGGCAAACGGGAGAACGACCTACGCGCGCTCGGCTTGCCGGGCGGCACGGAGTGCCGAACCGGCTGTCTAGAGTCAGGCCTTTCATTCCTTCAGGAGCCTTTGCATGAGCCTCATCAGTTTTCTCGAGAATGCCGGAGAGAAGTTGTTCAACCGCGCCGCGGCCCCGCCCGCGACGACCGCTGCGAGCGCGCCGCCTCCCGACATCGCCGCGCTCAACGCGACCGCCGGCGCAGCCATCGAGAAGTACATCGGCTCGCAGAACCTCAAGGCCGACGGACTGAACGTGGCCTACGACGGCGCCACGCAAACCGTGACCGTCAGCGGCGTTGCGCCCGACCAGGCGACCAAGGAAAAGATCGTTCTCTGCTGCGGCAACGTGGCAGCCGTCTCCAAGGTCAACGACATGCTGACGGTCGCGTCGCCCGGCGAGCCGCCGTCGACCTATCGCGAAGTGAAGGCGGGCGACACCCTCTCGAAGATCGCGAAGGATGCCTATGGCGACGCCAACGCCTACATGAAGATCTTCGAAGCCAACAAGCCGATGCTGACCAGCCCGGACAAGATCTATCCGGGTCAGATGCTTCGCATCCCGGCCAAGACCTGAGGCGAACACGATGGGCATCCTCGATATTCTTCAGCAGTACGCGGGCGGCGCGACGGCAACGCCGCCAGCCAATGTCGACGACCACTTCGACGAGGTCGCGCGCCAGGTGCCTGCGCAGGATCTGGGCAGCGGAGTCGCCGCGGCCTTTCGGTCCGACGCCACGCCACCCTTCGGGCAGATGGTCGGCAGCTTGTTCGGCCAGTCGAACCCTCAGCAGCAAGCCGGCATCCTCGGGCAGCTCATCCAGTCCTTGGGACCGGCGGCGCTGACCGGGGTCGCCGGTGGCGTGTTGGGACGCATGTTCGGGGGCAACCAGGTTCCCGACACCATCACGACGCAGCAGGCCTCCCAGTTGTCGCCCAGTGACGTGACCGCGATCGCCGCGCACGCCGAGAAGCAGGATCCTTCGATCGTCGATCGCGTTGGCGCCTTTTACGCACAGCACCCGACGCTCGTCAAGACGCTGGGCGCGGTAGCGTTGAGCGCAGTCATGGGGCACCTCAGTTCGAGACGCTAAAGGTCATTTGTGCAATACGAGGAGTTCACGATGAGCTCTCGTTTCATCGAGGAAGACGCATGATTCCCGATATCGCGCTCACGCCCATGGGCACGCAGAGCAGAGAGACGATGGAGGCGGCTGCCGCAACGCAGGATGCGCTTGCCTGGAAGCTGCCATCCGAAGATCGCGTCGTCGAGTCGATGTTCGGCCAGGCCGACGAGGCTGGCGACCAGGTGCGGAAGGCCTCGGACTTCGCGCTGGGCTATGTCCGGCATGAGCCGATCAAGACCTTGCTGATCGCTGCGGCGGCCGGCGCACTGCTCATGGTCGTCGTCAGCATGGCGGTCGGCTCTCGCAAATTGGCTCGCGGCTGACCCCACTGCCGTGCAGGACCCCACGATGAGCCTCCGCAAGCGCGCGTTGCTCGTCCTGCTCGCCTCGCTCGCCTGGGGCGCGAATGCCAAGGCGCCCCCTGCCGCGTCGCTGCGCGTCGCCGCGCACGCGACCGTCGATGCACTCAATGCCTCGAACGATTTACGCTCTCTCGTATCCGGCTCGAAAACAGCCGCGGTCGTCCGGGCGCAAATCCTGCTCGACCGCGCCTGGTTCTCGGCCGGAGAAGTCGACGGGCGTTTCAGCACGAACATGCAGCACACCGTAACTGCCTTTCAGGAAGCGCACGGCCTCAAGCCCTCGGGCCGAGTCGATGCGGCGACGTGGACGGCGTTGAAGGAAGACACGGCGCCCGCTTTCACGGTCTACACCGTCTCCGCCGACGACGTGAGCGGCCCCTATGCGCCCACGCCCGCCGACATGATGGAGCGAGCCAAGCTCAAGAGCCTGCCTTACGAATCGATCGGCGAGGCCCTTGCAGAACGTTTTCACATGAGCCCGAAACTGCTCCGCGATCTCAACCCCGGCGCGCTCGTCGCGGGCCGCGAGATCGTCGTCGCCGACGTGGCCGGCGCGGCGCCCGTGGCCATCCCCGGCAAGGCGGTGTCGATTCGCATCGACAAGTCGCAGCGCATGCTGTTCCTCATCAACACACAGGCCCGGTCGATCGCCGGATTTCCGATCAGCATCGGCGGCCCGCTCGACCCCTTGCCGCTCGGCAAGATGAAGATCACAACCGAAGTGAAGAATCCTTCGTTCACCTACGACCCGATTCTGCTGAAAGACGCGAAGCCCGGGTCGGTGAAGGCCGAGATCGCGCCCGGCCCGAACAATCCGGTCGGCAACATGTGGCTGGGTCTCAGCAAGCCGCACTGGGGCATCCACGGCACACCCCGGCCGGAACGCCTGGGCCGCGAAGAAACCAATGGCTGCATCCATCTCACGAACTGGGACGCGCAACGTCTCGCAACGCTCGCCAAGGTGGGGTTCGTCGTCGACGTGCGCGAGTGACGTGCCGGTGTCCTCCTTCGCAGAGTGCTCTGTCAGGACCCGTTCTGTCCGACACATTCGGATCGCGGCCTGGACGCTCTTCGTCAGCGCCGCGAGTTCGTCGCTGGCCCTCGATACGACATCGGGCAACGACCTCGGCAGGCTCCTCATCCCGGTCGAAGGCGTGGCGGCCGCCGATCTTCACGACACCTTCACGTCGACGCGCGGCGGGCATCGCCACGAGGCGATCGACATTCCTGCGGCGCGTGGCACCCGCGTGCTGGCGGTGGCCGATGGCAGAGTGGTCAAACTGTTCGCGAGCGTGCCAGGCGGCCTGACGATTTATCAGTTCGACCCGAGAGATCGCTTTGCCTTCTACTACGCCCATCTCGGCAGCTACGCGGACGGACTGAAGGAGGGCACGCGAGTTCATCGAGGCGACGTGCTCGGCTACGTCGGCACGACCGGCAACGCGCCGAAGAACACGCCGCACCTTCACTTCGCCGTCTTTCGCCTCGAGGCGGACCCCAAGTGGTGGAAGGGTGAAGCGGTGAATCCGTTCGACGCCTTGCAAGCCCCTTGAGCGGCGGCACCTCGTCGTCGTACCGGGCAAGACGCTGGGCGGCTGAGCGGACAACGCAAGGCTCACAATGTTGCCCATGACCGAGCCGATCCACGTCGTCGACGCGACGATGTTCTGGAGCGCGACCGGCGGCGGCGTGCGTCGCTACCTGCTCACCAAACACGCGTGGCTGGCGCGCCGCGCCGGCTGGCATCACACGATCGCCGTGCCGGGTGTCGACCGGAGCGAAGGCCGCGCCGTGCTTCCCGCGATTGCGCTGCCATTCAGTGGCGGCTATCGGCTGCCACTGCGGCGCGGCGCGATCGCGCGCGTGCTGGGCGATCTCGAACCCGACCTGATCGAGGCCGGCGATCCCTATCGCGTCGCCTGGGGCGCGCTCGACGCGGCGCGCTCGCGCGCCATTCCCGCCGTTGCGACCTGCCACTCCAACATCGAAGCGCTGGCTCGCATGGCCGGCGGTCGCCTCTTCGGCGCGACCTTGGCGAAGGCGGCAACGCGCTACGCAAAGCACGTGTACGAAGGCTTCGACCTCGTGCTCGCGCCCAGCCGCAGCATGGCGCGTCATCTTGCCGACTGGGGCGTCGAGCGCGTCGCGGTACAGCCGCTCGGTGTCGACACGGCCGCCTTTCATCCATCGCACGCGTCGGCGTCGTGGCGTGGCGAGCACGGCATCGCCGACGATGCGCGTGTGCTGATCTACGCCGGCCGATTCGCTCCCGAGAAGCACCTCGACGTGCTCGCCGATGCAGTGGCGCGGCTCGGTGCGCCCTACCTCTTGGTCGCCATTGGCGCCGGGCCTTCGCCGCCACAGGCGGGCGAGCGCGTGCGCGTGCTGCCCTTCGTCGCCGGCGTCGCCGCGCTGGCCCGCGCGCTGGCCAGCGCCGACGCTTTCGTCCACGCCGGCGACCAGGAGACCTTCGGCCTCTCGGCGCTCGAGGCGATGGCCTGCGGCACGCCGGTCGTCGTGCGCAACGCCGAAGGCCTGGCCGAGCTGGCCGGCGGCGCGGCCGGCCGCGCGGTCGACCGAGGCACCGGCGCCGCGTTCGCCGCGGCCATCGCCGCGCAATTCGAAGGCGATCGCAGCGCGCAACGCAACGCGGCGCGCGCCCGCGCCGAAGCCAGCGACTGGGAACGGGTGCTGCCCGAGTTGCTCGGCCACTACCAGCGATTGATCGGCCGCGATCCTGCCCCGAGCGCGGATCGGCGGGATCGATCGATGCAGACGGCAGCGATGCCGCGCCCGCGATGAGCGCGGCGCCGGGCCGCGTGTTGCCAGCGGAGCGCTTCGTCTGCGTCGTGCTGCACGACGTGGCGTCCTCGACGCGCGCGGCCTGCTCGCGAACGCTCTCTGCCATCGCCGAAGTTGCCGACGTCCCGGTGACCCTGCTCGCCGTGCCGCGCTATCACGGCGAGGCGTCGACGCCGGACCTCGAAGAGTGGCTGAGCGCGCGCAGCAGGAAGGGCGACGAGTTGGCCCTGCACGGCTGGAGCCATCGCGACGACTTGCCACCCTCGGGCGCGATCGACCGCCTGCGCCGCCAGCACTACACGCGCAGCGAAGGCGAGTTCTGGGCGCTCTCCGAAACCGAGGCGCGCGAGCGCATCGAGTTCGGCAAGGCGTGGTTTCGCGATCGCGGCTGGCCGCTCGCCGGTTTTGTCGCGCCGGCCTGGCTGCTCGGCCCCGGCGCCTGGGCGGCCCTGGCGACGCAAGGCTTCGAATACACGGCGACCTTGCGCCAGCTCGTGCATCTGCCGAGCCGGCGCAACGTCAGCAGCCAGAGCGTCGTCTACAGCACCTCGAGCGCGTGGCGGCGCCAATGCTCGCTGGCCTGGAATCGGGTGGTTGCTCGACTCGAGCGCGGCAATCGTCTGTTGCGCATCGAGCTGCATCCGCGCGACGCCGACTTCTCGGCGGTGCGCTCGTCGTGGCAACGGATTCTCGAGCGCGCCCTGCGCGACCGGCGCGCCACCACCGTCGCCGAGTTCATGCGGATCGAGCGCGCCGCGGCGACGACGATCGGGCCCAGCACCACGGCCACGACGACGCAATGGCCATCGACCGCCGCTGATTGAGCGGCGGCCGCACGTCGATCAGAGCAGGTTGAAGCTCGCCACTGCCGTGATCGCGCCGATCAGCGCGCCGACGATGACGTCGCTCGGATAGTGCAGGCCGAGCACGATGCGCGAGACGGCGATCAGCCCCGTGAGCGGCCACACGACGAAGCTGAGCATCGGGTAGTACGCGGTCAGGATGACGCTGCATGCGACCGAGTGCAGCGTGTGCCCGCTCGGAAAGCTGTATTCGTCGAGCGAGGGCGTGCACTCGCGGATGCCGGCACAGGTGCGAAACGGTCGCGGCCGGGCGATCCAGCGCTTGACGATCTTGTAGACCGCGATGTCGGCGATGCCGACGCAGATCATGCGCACCGAGGCCGACGTGCCCGAGTGGCTGTCGACCAAGGGCAGGACGACGACGGTCACGTACCAGATCCATCCGTCGCCGATACGACTGACGACCTTGAGCACGTTGACGACCCAGTCGCGCGTGGACGCGCCGTGCATCCACAGCGCGACCAGCCCATCGCGCTCGATCCAGGCGACGACGCGGGCGCGCTGGTGCCAGGCGAGCTGCGGCTCAGGCCACGGCCGGAACGGGGGCGGGCGACGCTTCCAGAGCATCGACGGTGTCCTGTAGTCGGGACTCGAAGCGCTGGAGCACCTCGTCCCAGGTGGCACGGCGCGCGGCGCCGACGGCTGCGTCGCGCATCGGGCGCAGGCTCGAGGGATCGACGGCGAGCGCCGCCGCCTCGGCCATGAAGCCGGCTTCGTCGCCGGGCACGGCAATGCGGCCGCTTACGCCGTCGATGACGTGCTCGGCGGCGGCGGCGCAGTCGAAAGCGACCACCGGCAGGCCGGACGCGAGCGCCTCCATGACGACGTTGCCGAAGGTGTCCGAGAGGCTGGGAAAGAGGAAGGCGTCGGCCGAGGCGTAGTACGCCGCGAGCTCGTCGCCGCGCCTGGCGCCGACGAAGCGCGCCGCCGGATGTGCCGCCGCGAGGCGATCGCGTGCCGGGCCGTCGCCGACGACGACCATGCGCAGGTCCGGGCGCTGGCGTCGCGCGGACTCGAAGGCGCGCAGCGCCAGCTCGACGTTCTTTTCCGCCGCGACGCGGCCGACGGTGAGAAAGACCGGCGTCTCGTCGCTGGCCTGCCACGATTCGCGCAGCTCCGAGCTGCGCGCCGCCGGCGTGAAGCGCGAGGTGTCGACGCCGCGGCCGACGACGCTGATGTGCTGGAAGCCGGCGCGCGCGAGCTCGCGTCGCGAGGCCTGCGTCGGCACGAAGGTGCGGCGCGTCAGGTTGTGAAAGCGGCGCAGCAGGCCGAGCACCGGGCCGGCGAGAAAGCCCATTCCGTAGTGCCTGCTGTACTGGTGGAAATTGGTGCGGAAGTCCGAGGTCGTGGCGATGCCCAGCGAGCCGGCGGCAGCCAGCGCCGCCCAGGCCAGCGGCCCGGGTGTGGCGAGGTGGATCAGGTCCGGCCGGCTTTGCCGGAACCGTCGGCGCAGCGTGCCGGGGCGGGCCAGGCCGAAGCGCAGGTCGGGGTACATCGGAATGACGCAGCCGGCGGTGCGGAATTCATCGCTCGCGTCGAGGCGCGCTTCGCCCGGCTGGCGCGGCCGGATCAACTCGACCAGATGACCGCGCGAACGCAGGAAGCGAACCGTCCGCTCGACCGTCAGGGAGACGCCGTTCAGCTCGGGCGGCCAGGTTTCGGTGACGTAGGCAATCCGCATCGGCAGGCCATGTTGTTGTTGGCGGCGACGGGGCAATCGACATGCCCGTATCGCCGTGAAGAAATCGGATTCGGCCTTGCGAGCAATGTTCCGCCAATGCCGTGACCGGGAGGTGACGGCGCGCCGTCTTTACTTTCCTTCCAGGTAGAAGCAGACCAGGCGCAACCGGCGCGAGCGCTTGCACACCGCGCGCAGCGCGAGCAGCAGCGGCACGGCGATGAAGGCGCCGGCCAGGCCCCAGAGCCAGCCCCAGACCATGACGGAAAGAAACACGAACACGGGGCTCAGGCGAAGGCGGTGACCCATGATCATCGGGCTCAGGAAATTGGCCTCGATGCCGTGCAGCACGAGAAAGGCTGCGGGCGGCCCGAGCATCGCCACGCCCGTGCCGAAGGTGACGCTGCCGGCGAGCAGCAGCAAGACGGCGATGAGCAGCGGCCCGAGATAGGGGATGAAGGCGAGCACCGCCGTCGTCGTGCCCCACAGCACCGGGTTCGGCAGGCCGATCAGCCAGAGCGCGATGCCGGTAGCCACGCCAAGCGCCAGGTTGACGAGGCTCATCGTGCTGATAAACAGGCCGATGTCGCGCTGCGCCTGGCGAAAGCCCGAGAGCACGAGCGCGCGGGTGCGCGGCCGGCGGATCGCAGCAGCCGTGCGCTCGACCAGCCATTGCTCCGAGGCGAGCAGGAAGTAGAGCAGGATGATCGTCGCCGAGGCCGAGAGCGCGAACGAGATCGTCTCGCCGATCGCCAGCCGCGTGAAGGTCCAGCCTTCGCTGACGAGGCGCTCGCCGATCGCATCGGCCGGCGCCGCCGGCGCGCGCGCCAGCGGGGCCGGCGTCGAATAGGGAAAGAGCGCGTCCTGCCAGCGCTGCAACGCCTCGACGAGCTGGTGGACGATGAGCGGCGCGCGCGACCACCAGGCCGCCGCCGGCGCGGCGACGAGCATCGCCAGCACCGCGATGACGGCGAGCACGGCGACGATGACGATGCCGGCGCCCGCGTATTCGTGAACGCCGGCGCGGCGCAGCGCACGCACCGGCGCGGCCAGCGCGAAGGTGAAGACGATCGCGATCGCCACCGGCACGAAGAACGGCCGCCCCTGCTCGAGGAGCAGGACGACGGCGACGAACAGCAGCGACCTTCCGACCCATGACGGAAGCGCGCGAGGAGGTTCGGGCTCGACCATGGCACGTCATTGTCGTCGTCGCGCGACGGCCTCCAAAAATTGCGCCGATTTGTTCCGGTTTGCGAAACAGCGTGCCGGCCGCGAGTGAAGACCGGCGGCATTCGTTCCGATACTCGTTTTACGGCGACGACGACGCGCTGACTGATGCGATGGACGGCGAGACCGTTCGCGTCGTCACCTTTCAACGGCTCGTCGGCACGCGAGGCGCCGGTGAGTTGCGACGACGCGTCGGCGAGGATGCCGCGGGCGCGGACCGCCGCGTCTCCCGGTGCCCGGACGCGCGCCGTCGTGCCATCATTGTTGCCATTTGCCGGCGTCGCGCCGGCAACGCCACCGCACCGCGCCGCCATGATCCAGAAAGAAGTCGCGACCCTCGCGCAGGCCGTCGCCGACGTGCCCGACGGCGCCACCGTGATGGTGGGCGGCTTCGGCACAGCCGGGCTGCCGAACGAGCTGGTCGGCGCGCTCCTCGAGCAGGGCGCGAAGGACCTGACCATCGTCAACAACAACGCCGGCAACGGCAACAGCGGCCTGGCCGCGCTGCTCGCGGCCAGGCGGGTGAAGAAGATCATCTGCTCGTTTCCGCGCCAGGTCGACAGCCATCATTTCGATGCGCTCTATCGCGCCGGCCAGATCGAGCTCGAGCTCGTGCCGCAGGGCAACCTCGCCGAGCGCATCCGCGCCGCCGGCGCTGGCATCGGCGGCTTCTTTACGCCCACCGGCTACGGCACCGAGCTGGCCAAGGGCAAGGAAACGCGCGAGATCGGCGGCCGCATGTACGTGCTCGAGTCGCCGATCCACGCCGACTACGCTTTCATCAAGGCGGAAGTCGGCGACCGCTGGGGCAACCTCACCTACCGCATGACGGCGCGCAACTTCGGCCCGGTGATGGCGATGGCGGCGAAAACGACGGTCGCCACGGTGCACAAGATCGTCGCCCTCGGCGAGCTCGACCCGGAGGCGGTCGTCACGCCGGGCCTCTTCGTGCAGCGCATCGTCCGGATCGACCGCGTCGCCACCAGCGCCGGCGGCTTCAGCGGCGCTGCAGCGGCAAGCAAGGGGGCAGCATGACGACCAGCGCACCGATCAGGAAATGGAGCCGCATCGAGATGGCCGCGCGCGTCGCAGCGGACATTCCCGACGGCGCCGTCGTCAACCTCGGCATCGGCCTGCCGACGCTCGTCGCCAACCATCTGCCGGCCGGCCGCGAGGTCGTGCTGCACAGCGAGAACGGCGTCATCGGCATGGGCCCGGCGCCGAAGGAAGGCGAAGAGGACTACGACCTCATCAACGCCGGCAAGCAGCCCGTGACGCTGCTGCCGGGCGGCTCGTTCTTCCATCACGCCGACAGCTTCGCGATGATGCGCGGCGGCCACCTCGACGTCTGCGTGCTCGGCGGCTTCCAGGTCTCGGCGAGCGGCGATCTCGCCAACTGGCACACCGGCGCGGCCGATGCCATTCCCGCGGTCGGCGGCGCCATGGACCTGGCGATCGGCGCGAAGAAGACCTTCGTCATGATGGAGCACACGACGAAGGGCGGCGAGCTGAAGATCGTCGAGCGCTGCAGCTATCCGCTCACGGGAGTCGCCTGCGTGGCACGCATCTACACGGACCTGGCGGTGATCGATGTGACGCCGCAAGGGCTGGTGGTACGGGAGATGGTCGACGGGATGGATCTCGCCGGGCTGCAGAAACTCACCGGCGCACCGCTCGTCGCCGACACAGCCACAGCCACGACCACGACCACGACCGTGTCATTCTGAGCGAAGCGAAGAATCTCGACCTCCGCTGAGATCCTTCGCTTCGCTCAGGATGACATCTGTTTGAGGGACAACACGACATGAACATCACCGAAGCCTTCATCTGCGACGCCATCCGCACGCCCTTCGGCCGCTACGGCGGCGCCCTCTCGTCGGTGCGCACCGACGACCTCGGCGCGATCCCGATCAGGGCGCTGATGGAGCGCAACGCCATGGTCGATTGGGCGGCCGTCGCCGACGTCATCTATGGCTGCGCCAATCAGGCCGGCGAAGACAACCGCAACGTCGCGCACATGTCGTCGCTGCTCGCCGGGCTGCCGATCGGCGTGCCCGGCGCAACCATCAATCGCCTCTGCGGCTCGGGCATGGACGCGGTGGGCACGGCGGCGCGCGCCATCAAGAGCGGCGAGGCCGAACTGATGATCGCCGGCGGCGTCGAGAGCATGAGCCGCGCGCCCTTCGTCATGCCCAAGGCCGAGAGCGCGTTCTCGCGCACGAACGCCGTCTACGACACGACCATCGGCTGGCGCTTCGTCAACAAGCTCATGAAGGAAAAGTACGGCGTCGACTCGATGCCCGAGACGGCCGAGAACGTCGCCGTCGAGTTCAAGATCGAACGCGAGGCGCAGGACCGCATGGCACTCGCCTCGCAGCAGAAAGCCGTGGCAGCGCAGAAGAGCGGCTTCTTCGACGCCGAGATCGTGCCGGTGACGCTGGCGCAGAAGAAGGGCGATCCGATCGTCGTCTCGAAGGACGAGCATCCGCGCGACACCAGCCTCGAGGCGCTCGCCAAGCTCAAAGGCGTGGTGCGACCCGATGGCACGGTGACCGCGGGCAATGCCTCGGGCATCAACGACGGCGCCTGCGCGCTGCTGCTGGCGAGCGAGCGAGCTGCGGCGCGGCACGGCCTCGTGCCGCGGGCGCGCGTCGTCGGCATGGCGACAGCAGGCGTGCCGCCACGCATCATGGGCATGGGCCCGGCGCCGGCGACGAAGAAGGTGCTCGAGCTGACCGGCTTGGCGCTCTCGCAGATCGACGTCATCGAGCTCAACGAGGCCTTTGCCGCGCAGGGACTCGCCGTGCTGCGCGACCTCGGCTTGGCCGACGACGACGCGCGCGTCAATGCCAACGGCGGCGCGATCGCGCTCGGCCATCCGCTCGGCGCGAGCGGCGCGCGTCTCGTCACGACGGCGGTGAACCAGTTGCACGCCAAGGGCGGGCGCTACGCCTTGTGCACGATGTGCATCGGCGTCGGCCAGGGCATCGCCATCGTCATCGAGCGGGTGTAAGGTGTCGCCGCGGGCATGCGGGTTGCCGCAGGCTTGGTTCCCCAACACACCCTGATCGACGACCATGGCAAGAAGCAGCATCCTCGGCGGTGAGCGCGCGCCGCAACAAGCCCGCGGTCGCAACGCCGAGACGCTCGGCCCGGGCGACACGTCCGACAGCGGCAGCGACATCCAGGGCACGACGCGCCTGAAGACCGACGCCGAAGAGGGTCAGCTCGGCGGCGCTACGCCGATCGACGTCGACAGCGACAGCGACTCGATGGGCACCGGCGAGCGCAAGTCCGCGGTTCCCGATGGCGCCCGCGACGGCGCCGACATCAGCCCCGACCGCATCGCCCGCTCGAAAGACGCACTCGACTCCGCCGTCGCGATCGACGACGACTCGATCGAGGCGCTCGCCAGCGACGACCCCGACGAAGACGAAGACGACGACGGCGATTGAGCCCTGCTTTGTCGCTGAGCCGCTGCCTTTGTCATTCTGAGCGCAGCGAAGAATCTCTCGGTGCGCCGAGATCCTTCGCTTCGCTCAGGATGACAGACGCGGCTTGCCGCTCAGGATGACAGACGCCGCCTACCGCTCAGGATGACAGACGGGGCCTGCTAGACGTCGACCAGCCCGGCGCGCAGCGCCTTCGCCACCGCGTGCGCGCGCGACTGCGCGTCGAGCTTGGCGATGATCTGCGCGACGTGGAACTTGGCGGTGTGCGCCGAGATGCCGAGGGCGCCGCCGATCTCGCGATTGCCGAGGCCGTGGCTCATCTCGACCAGCACCTGGCGCTCGCGCGGCGTCAGGGCGTCGAAGCCGGGCGGCACGCTGCGCCGCTCGCCGACGCGCTCGTATCGCAAGGCGTCGGCGGCGAAGGCCGGCGTCGTCGCGACGAGGCCGGCCAGCGCCGCGTGCGCCGCGCCGGCGATCGCGCCGATCGATGCGTCGCGCGGCAGCACCGAGCGGCCGTCGATGAGCCATTCGCCAGTACGCTCATCGCCGGCTTCGGCGAGGACGATCACACGCGGGCCCTCGTCACCGATCGACGGCGCGCCGGCCTCGGCCTCGACGCGCTCGCTGGCCGCACCGAGGTCGATGACGGCGACGGCGGCGCCGCCGAACGACACGGCGTGCAGCGCCGCGAAGGTCTCGGCGGCGAGCACGACGGTGATTCCGTCGCGCGCGCCGAGGCCCTTGGCCAGCCCGGCGCGGACCAGCGGCGATCGTGATGCGATGGCGATTTGCATAAGGGTCACTTTCAGTGGCAGTGCCGTTCGGCCGGCCATTCGCCGACCTCGACTTGCAATTCCCTGGCCGCGCCGCCGCGCAGCACCGACAGGGTCGCGCTCTTGCCGACGTGCGATGCGAGCGCCTGGCGCAGGGCGCGCAATTCGTTGGCGACCTGGCCGGCGGCGCGCACGACGATGTCGTCGATGAGAAGACCGGCGCGCTCGGCTGGCCCGCCCGGCGCGAGCGAGGAGATGAGCAGCCCGGACGTGCCGGCGCTCGCACCTTCGCCGACCGAAGCCGGCAGAGAAACCGGCTGCGCGCCGATGCCGAGCCAGGGCCGCGCGATATGACCATCGGCGAGCAAGGCAACGACGACGCGCGACACCGTCGACGACGGCACGACGATGCCGTAGCTGCGCGAGAGCGCCGAGGTGGCGATGCCGATGACGGCGCCGCTGGCATCGGCGACCGGCGCGCCCGAGAGGCCGTCGTAGACGCCGCCGTCGAGGCGGATCAGGCGGTCGAGGCTGCCGCCGAGCCAGGTCTGCCATGGGCCTGCCGCGCGATTGACCATGCCGGCGCTGGCGAGCAGGTCGCCCTCGATGCTGCGGCCGACGGCGATGGCGAAGTGGCCGGCGCGAACGCCTGCCGCGTCGCCCGGAACGACGGCCGCCAGGCCGTGCTCGCCGCTCAGGCGAAACAGCGCGAGGTCGGTCGAAGCATCGACGCCGACGAGCGCCGCTTCGACGCTCTTGCCTTCCGCGCCGACGAGGGTGACGGTGGCGGGCGGGCGGCGGAAGACGTGCGCGGCGGTGACGACGAGGCCTTCTCGCCAGGCGACGCCCGAGGCGACGCTGCCGTGGCGCCCGCGCACCGCGACGGTGGCGGCGCCGAGCTGGTCGACGATGGCGGCAATCGCCTCTGAATGGGCGACAAGCGGCGGAGCGGCCGCGCCTTGTGTGCTGTTCTCGTTCATGGGAATGGGGTCCGTGCTTGCGATGGCCGAAAAGTACGCCCGTCAGAAGAGCATCGAATCCGCCGAACGGCCGGCCTCGCGGCGGCAGTACTGCCCAACTGGGGTGGCGCGGCAGCGATTGCAAGGCCGGCGCGATTTCCCACGAGGGACCGCGATCGGCCATCAGCGCACGACGATCACACGCGGGGCAGCCCGACGAGCGCGCCGTATTCCGCGCCGGGCGGAAACGCCTTACTGACAATCACGACTAGAGCTATGCACGCGCGTCACTTGTCGACCAAATCCTGGTGCGTGGCATGAACAGTCCGCGGGATTTGAACCTGAACGAACTGCTCGCGGCCCTTCCCCCGGATGTGCTGCTGCGCTGGAAGCCGCAACTGGAATGGTTCGACATGCCACTGGGCCAGGTGTTGTACGGGTCCGGCGACGCGCCTCAACACGTATTCTTTTCGACCACCGCCATCGTGTCCCTGCTGTTCGTCTCGGAAAGCGGCTCGACAAGTCAGATCGCCGTCGTGGGCAGAGAGGGCCTGGTCGGCATCTCGATCTTCATGGGTGGGGGCTCCACGCCCAGCCGCGCCGTGGTGCAGTGCGCCGGTCAGGGCTTTCGGCTAAGCGCCGAGCGGATGAGGGAAGAGTTCGACCTCGGCGGCGCGGCCATGCGCCTCATGCTCCGCTACACCCAGGCTCTCATCACTCAGATGGCACAGACCGCCGTGTGCAACCGGCACCACTCGCTGGACCAACAACTGTGCCGCTGGCTGCTGCTGAGCCTGGACAGGCTGAAGGGCTCCGAGCTCGTCATGACACAAGAGCTGATTTCCGCCAATCTGGGCGTGCGCCGCGAAGGCGTGACCGAGGCGGCGCTGCGTCTGCAGGAGGCCGGAGTGATTCGTTATGCCCGGGGACGCATCGAGGTGCTCGATCGACCGGCACTGGAGGCCCGCACCTGCGAGTGCTACGCCGTCGTCAAGAGGGAGTACGACCGTCTGCTACCGCGTCGCCAGGCAAGTTAGGCGGCGTCACAGAACCCCGAGTCAGGCGTCGGCATCCTTGCGCAGCGTCGCTTCAACCTGCTTCGTGGCGGTGATGTCGACAAAGGTGATCACGGCGCCGTCGATCACGTTGTCCAGGCGGCGATACGGCATGATGCGCACCGAAAACCATCGCTGATCGCTGCTCTGGATCTGCTTTTCCGAGAAGACCAGCGTGCGCAGCGTCTCGTGCGCGTCGTCGGTGAGCGTCGGGTACTGCAAGCTCGTGGTCAGGTCGCTCAGCGGCCGGCCGATGTCGCTGTCGCGCAGATTGATGATCTTGGCGGCACGATCGGTGAAGCGTCGAACGTTGAGGCTCTGATCCAGGAAGAGCATCGCGATCTCGGTGCTGTTGAGCAGGCTCTTCATGTCGCTCTGGGCCAGCGCCAGGTCGTCGAGCTTGGATTGCATCTCGGCGTTCACCGTCTGCAGCTCCTCATTCATCGACTGCATCTCTTCCTTGGACGTGGTCAGCTCCTCGTTGGCGGACTGCAGTTCTTCGTTGGTACTCTGCAGCTCTTCGTTCGCCGACTGCAGCTCTTCCCTGGAGGCGCGGTTCTCCTCGCGCAGGGTCTGGATCTCGTCCCGGAATTGCTGCACTTCGGCGGCATGGGTGGCTTCCACGGCGCTTGCACCCCTGCGCCGGCCGCCGCGGAGGGGCGCCGCCACATCACGAAAGACGATCATCATCGTGCCCTGCAAGGCCGCTGGCTCGTGCAGCGGCTGCACGGTGACGTCCACACCCTGCATGCCGCCTGCCCACACGAGCTGAAGGCCGCGCACTTGTACCGCCTCGTCCTTCGTCATGGCCTGCTTCAGCGCACTGACGACGGGTTCGCGCAAGCTCTCGCGAACCATGGCGTGGAAGTTCCAGTTGGCCTTGCCGGCCGCGGGCTCCAGGTACTTGCCGGTGCGGCCGCTGATGTAGACGATGTCACCCGCGGCGTTGACCACCACGGCTGGCGGCGCATGCACCTGCAGCAGCACGTGGTCGGCGGCGGCTTGCAATGAATCGCCGCCTTGCGCTGCGTTCGGTGAAGAAGGCATGGGCGTGTCCTTGGTCAGTTTCAAGAGGGGTGGGAACGACTTCAGCAGGAACTCCGGGTCTGCCACTGACTGGGTTTGCCGACGCAGGTACAGGCGCACCTTGGAATCCACCGGCTCGAACAGCTTGCTGAACGAGCCGACCGTCTCCGAGCTGCCGAGCAGCAGCAGGCCGCCCGGGCGCAGGCTGTATCGAAACAGCGGCAGCAGCCGGCGCTGCAGCGTGGCGTCGAAGTAGATCAGCAGGTTGCGGCAACTCAGGATGTCGAGCCGGGTGAAAGGCGGGTCGAGCACGACGTCGTGCTGGGCGAAGAGCACCATGTCGCGGATGGGTTTGCCGACGACCAGCGTGCCTCCTTGAGCTGTGAAGTAGCGCGCCGCGTATTCCGGCTGCATGCTGTCGGCGATCGTGGCCGGGTAACCGCCCATGCGGGCCGTGGCGATGGCGTCGGGGCTCAGATCGGTGGCAAAGATCTGCAGGCTGCAATCGTGATGCTCGGGCAGGCGCCGTATCGCCTCGGTGAACACGATCGCCAAGGTATAGGCCTCTTCGCCGGTCGAGCAACCGGCCACCCAGGCCCGGAACTTCGTCTCGCCCCCTCGACTTGCCAGCAGCGCAGGCAGGGCTGTATCGAGCATGTACTGCCAGACCGCGGCATCGCGGAAAAAGCTCGTGACGCCGATCAGCAGTTCCTTGAACAGCAGGTCGATCTCTTGGGGGTTCTGCCGCAGAAAGCTCACGTACTCGGCTACCGCGGCCAGGCCGTGGATGGCCATGCGGCGTTCGATGCGGCGGTTCAGCGTGCTGGGTTTGTAGAGCGAGAAGTCGTGCCGCGTTTTCTGCCGCAGCAGGCTGAAGATGCTCTCGATGGTGTCGGCCGGCGGATCGAACGGCTCATCGGTCGGTGTGGGGTCGGTCCCCCGTTCGGCGACCGGCAGCTTTGAATGACCGTCCCAAACGACGCAGGCCAGGATGCGTTCGGGCATCTCCCCAGCCAGCGCCACGATGTCGGCACAGCCCGCGGCGATGGCGCTGCGCGGCATCGAGTCGAACTGTGCCGACGCCGGCTCCTGCACGACGGTCAGGCCACCTACGGCTTTCAGGGCCAGCAGCCCGAGCGTGCCGTCCGATCCCATGCCCGACAGCACGACACCGATGGCGGATGCACCCTGGTCGCGGGCCAGGGACGAGAACAGCACATTGACCGGCAGCCGCATGCCGCGGGGTTCGGTGGGTGGCATCAGGTGCAGCATGCCCTGCGCCAGGCTGAGTTCTGCGTTCGGCGGAATCACGTAGACGTGGTCGGCTTCGACGCGCATCTGTTCGCCGGCCTCGCGGACACTCAGCGAGGTCACCCGCTGCAGCAACTCGACCAGCATGCCTTTCTTCGTCGGGTCCAGGTGTTGAACCACGATGTAAGCCAGGCCGGACCTCACCGGCACCCGGGCAAAGAATTGCTCGAACGCCTCCAGGCCGCCAGCCGAAGCGCCAATTCCGACGATGCGCACAACCGCCGCGTGCGCGTGCTTCGCCGGCGATGTTGGCGAGGAGGTCATGGCAGAGTGTGCACCCTGTCAGCCTCCGGCCCGAGGCAATCAGGCGCCGGCTTGCGGGTGCTTCAATGCCCGGGTACGGGCCCTGCGGGCACGAAGGCCATCAACACCTGCCCGCCGCCAGGCATTGCAGTCGCCACGGCCTGCGCGCCGGCGCCACCGGCCCTGGATTGCACCGCGCAGGTTTGCCGGCCCTCGCCCTTGCGCAGGGCAGCGAGCACGTCTCGGACCGCCGCACGACATTCAGGCGCCAGCAGGTCTTCGATGCGGCGACCTGCCCACTCTTCCTTCTCGCCCGTCTCTCGTGCCAGCCAGTCTGCGGCCATACGGTTGGCGGCGATCACCTGACCTTCGGGGTGGAGCGTCAGGTAAGCGAACGGCGCCAGGTCAAACAGGGCGGTGCAGCTCGCCATGTCTTCGGTGAGCTGGCGGCGGTCTTGCTCGGCTTGTTCGTGCTGCAGGTCCAATTCCACCTGGTGCACTTGCAACTCGTGCAGGAGCTTGAGCGCATCGCTTGCCGTTTCAGGCGCGCTGGCAAGGCCATGCAGCATCGTGAGCGCCTGCATACCAGTGGGCCACCCTCGTGTGAAGGGGGCGGTGCCCTCCTCGATCCGTTGTTCCGCGCTCTGGCGCAACGTCATGTTCATGGCAAGCTCTGGCGTGTGTAAGTCAGATTGGATTCTGTCTGAGGGTGCGCGTCCGAGGCAACGTCGCATTCACCAATACATGGCGTGATTCCAACTTCTTCGAGCGGGTGGGGCGCTTCGAAAAGCATGGACCGTCAGTTCCGAAGTGTCTGTTCGCAAACGAACGGACGGGGCAATCGAGCGCGCGCACAATGCGACGGGAAGCGAATCCTTCGATGAAGAATTTTCCCGTGGTTTGCGTCGGTGGTTCCGCAGGGGGCCTGGACGCGTACATCCGCCTGCTGAAGCATCTGCCGGCTGACATGGGCGTGGCGATCGTCATCGTGAATCACATTACCGCGATGCCGACGCAACTTCATGAAGTGCTGCCGCGGTTTACGCGAATGGCGGTAGAACTCATCACGGAAGACCTGCTGATAGAGCCCAACCGGGTCTACATCATCCCCGCCAACCGGGATTTGCACGTCGATGGGGAAGCGTTTCACCTGACACCGATTTCGAAGCCGCGCGGCTGGCCTGATGTGATCACGGTCTTCCTGCTGTCACTCACCCGGTTCTGGGACGGGAAGCTGATCGCCGTGATCGTTTCCGGTTACGACGGCGACGGCGCTGCGGCCCTGTGCGGAATCAAGGAGGCGGGCGGCATCACGATCGCCCAGAAGTTGGCCACCGCCATCCAGCCCGACATGCCGGAGAGTGCCATTGCCAGCGGCTGCGTCGACTTCGTCCTGTCTCCGGAAGATATCGCGAAAGAGATCGTGCGAATCGCTCGTGCCGAGGCTCCGACCACCGCCGCCGAGCGCGGCGTGCGGGGCTCCACGGCAGCGACGGCCGTCAGCGGAGCCGCATCGATAACACCGACTTCGGTCTGATACTCCCGGGGCTCTCGGCACCGCCCGCATCACCGCTCCTCGATACGGCTCGCGCCGCGTGCCGACTGTTGGCGGCGCGCCGCCGTCGATCCGTCGCGCTCGTGCTGCATTGCCGCGACCCGCCGCTACAGTCGCGCTCCATCGGAGGGGGAGAAAGCGCGATGCTCGAAGCACTGGGTCTTTGCAAATCGTACGGCAGCCGTGCCGTCGTCTCGGATCTTTCGCTCTCGGTGCGCGCCGGCGAGATCGTCGGCCTGCTCGGGCCCAACGGCGCCGGCAAGTCGACGACGGTGGCGATGCTGTGCGGCCTGGTCGCGGCCGATCGTGGCCAGGTCTTCGTCGGGGAGGGCGCCGCGCGCCAGCCGCTCACCGAGAACAGCCAGGAGGCGAAGCGCCGCATCGGCGTGGTGCCGCAGGAGCTTTCGATCTACGAGAACCTGGGCGCTGCCGCCAACCTCGAGCTGTTCGGCGCGCTCTACGGCCTCTCGGGTTCGTTGCTGAAAGGGCGTGTCGAGGCAGCCTTGAAACTGGTCGGCCTCGCCGATCGCGCGAAGGACAAGCCGCAGGCGTTCAGCGGCGGCATGAAGCGCCGACTCAACATCGCTGCGGCGCTGGTGCACGACCCCGACATCCTGATCTTCGACGAGCCGACCGTCGGCGTCGATCCGCAAAGCCGCAACGCCATCTTCGACAACCTCGAGGAGCTGCGTGGCCGTGGCAAGGCGCTGCTCTACACCACGCACTACATGGAAGAGGCCGAGCGGCTCTGCGACCGCATCGTCATCGTCGACCATGGCAAGGTCGTGGCAAGCGACACCCTGGCCGGCATCGAGCGCCTGCTGCCGGCGACGCAGTCGGTCGAGATCGAGGTCGACGGGCCCGTCGACCTGCAATCGCTCGCCGCCCTGCCCGGCATCGACAAGCTCACGCAGGAAGGCGCGATGCTGCGCGCCGGCGTCGCCGACCTGGCGCGCGATGCGCCGGCGCTGCTCACGGCGCTGGCCGCGAGCGGGCGCCGCGTCACGCGCGTCGCCTCGACGCGGACCGGGCTCGAAGACGTGTTCCTCTCGTTGACCGGCCGACAGCTCAGGGACTGACGACCATGACCACCTCGAACTCGCTCATCGCCTTGCGCGCCCTGATCCGCAAGGACCTCGTCCTCTACTTCTCGAACCGGCGCGCGCTCATCATGTCGATCGCCGCGCCCATCGTCATCGCCGCCTTCTTCGGCTCGCTGTTCGGCGCCGGCAGCGACAAGCCGTCGATGGTGCCGATCGCGTTTGTCGACAACGACGGCAGCGCGCTCTCGCACGCCGTCGCAGCGTCGCTCAAGGGCGACACGAGCTTCGAGGTGCGCGAGCTCGCCGAGTTGGCCGCGATCGATGCGGCGCGCGAAGGCAAAGTGCGCGCGGCCGTCGTGTTGCCCAAGGGCTTCGGCGCCGCGTTGCCGGCCGCACTGCTCGGCGGCGGCGAGAAGCCCAGGGTCGCCGTGCACTACGACCCATCACAGGCCACCGCGCTGCCGCTGGTGCGCGGCCTGCTCACGCAGCACGTTGTCAAGGCGCTCGGCGAAAGCATGGGCGGTGCGCCGGGCACCGGCAGCCCGGGGAAGGCGGCCTTCACTCTTCCCTACGACACCGAGACCTTCGCCACCACCGCGGCCGCCGACCGGCCCTACAACGGCTACGCGCACTCGTTCGCCGGCATGGGCGTGCAGTTCATCCTCTTCATGGGCATCGAGGTCGGCGTGGGCGTGCTGCTGGCGCGCCGGCTCGGCCTGTGGAAGCGGCTGCGCGCGGCGCCGCTCTCGCGCACGCTGCTGCTCGGCAGCCAAATCCTGAGCGGCGCGATGACGGCGCTGATCCTGCTCGCCATCATCTATGCGGCGGCGATCGGGTTCTTTCACGTGCGCATCGACGGCAGCGTGCCCGGCTTCGTCGGCATCGCCATCGCCTTCGCGCTGCTCACGTCGAGCTTCGGCCTGCTCATCGCGGCGATCGGCAAGACGCCGGAAGCGACGCGCGGCCTCGCCATCTTTGCGACGCTGGTGATGGTGATGCTCGGCGGCGCATGGGTGCCTTCGTTCATCTTCCCGCAGTGGCTGCAGACCGCCTCGCTCGTCGTGCCGACGCGCTGGGCCGTCGACGGGCTCGACGCCATGACCTGGCGCGGCCTCGGCTTCGACGCCGCCGTCGTGCCGATCGGCGTGCTGCTGCTCTTCAGCGCGCTGTTCGCGGGGATTGCGATCTGGCGCTTCGATTGGGAGGAGCCGCGCGGCTGAGGGGCCGCGCGCGCCTCACTTCTTTGCTGCCGCCGACGCCGGTGCGGCTGCCGGCGGCACCGGCTGCGGCACGCGGTTCTTCACCGGCGGGATCGACATCAGGTAGGCATAGATCGCCTCGAGGTCGGCGTCGTTGAAGTTCTTGTAGGCGGGAATCGGCATCGGCGGCAGCACGGCGCGGCCGGTGCCGAGGTGCTTGCCCAGCCGCATGGTGTCGATGAACTGCTTCGCACTCCAGCGGCCGAGGCCAGTGTTGGCGTCGGGCGTGAGGTTGGCAGTGAAGCTCACGCCCCACGGCCCGGCCCACGCAGTGTTGGTGGCCGACGAGACGACCTGCCACGGTCCCGCCGGCAGCTTGGGCGGCGGCGGCATGACGAGCGACTCGGGGTGGCCCGAAAGCCATCGCTTCACATCGGGCTCGGGCCCGTTGCTGCCCATCTTCAGGGGCGTGTGGCAATCGCCGCAGGCGCCGGTCTCGACGAGGTAGCGGCCGCGCAGGATGCGGTCGATCTCGGGCGGTGGCGTGCTCGCCTTCGCGGTCGCGTCGGCGGCGACGGCCGCATGCGGAATGGCAAATGCAGCGATCAGGGACAGCAGCGCCGCAGCAGTCGAGGCGACGGAACGAACCATGTCGGGACTCCTTTGGCGCTCGATGGCGGTGACGAGATCCTTCGCTGCGCTCCGGATGACAAGAGTGGGATCACGGCAGCTATTCGAATTCGACCAGTTCCACGCCCTCGTCGACCTGGTCGCCCGCGGCGAAGCGGAACGACTTGACGGTGCCGTCGTGCGGAGCGCTGATGGTGTGCTCCATCTTCATCGCCTCGAGCACGAGCAAGGGCGCGCCCTTCTCGACCGCGGCGCCCGGCTTCGCCAGCAAGGCGATCACCTTGCCGGGCATCGGTGCAAGCAAGCCGGTGCCTTCTTCCTCGTGCTCCGCTCCGGCAACGCCGAGCGGGTCGACGAAGACGAGCGCGAAGCTACGGCCGTCGAGGAAGACCTGCCGCCGCTCGCCCTGGGCGACGACGGTGGCGGCGAGGCGGCGGCCTTCGATCGTCGCCGCGATCGGCCCGTCGCCATGCAGGCTCGCCGTCGCCGCAGAGCGACGGCCTTCGAGATCGAGATCCCAGCCGCCGCCGTCGAGCGCCGTCGCGTCGACCTCGCGAAACCACTCGCCCATGCGAAAGCCGAGGCGGCGCGCGGCGCGGCCGTTGACTCGCCAGCCGTCGCGCAGAGCCCAGGGCGAGCGTCCCCCCGGCGTGCGCTCGGCGGCGCGTCGCGCGGCGAGCGCATCGCGCTCGACCTCGGCCAGGCCGGCGACGAGCCAGACATCGGCGGGCGGCTCGGCGGGCACCGGGAACAGCGCCGCCTGCTCACGCTCTATGAGCGCCGTGTCGAGGTCGGCATTCGCAAAAGACGCCGTCGCCACCAGGCGACCGAGGAATTCGACGTTGTTGGCGACGCCGGCGATGCGGTAGTGCGCGAGCGCCTCGCGCATGCGACGCAGCGCCGCCGGCCGATCGCTGTCGTGGACGATCAGCTTGGCGATCATCGGGTCGTAGAACGGCGTGATCGAGTCGCCCTCCTCGACGCCGGTGTCGATGCGCACGTGCGCCGAGGCATGCGGCGTCGCGAGGTGGACGAGCTTGCCGGTCGAGGGCAGGAAGCCGCGGTCCGGATCCTCGGCGTAGATGCGCGCCTCGATGGCGTGGCCCGAGATCGAGAGCTCGTCCTGCCGCAAAGGAAGGCGCTCGCCCGAAGCGACGCGAAGCTGCCACTCGACGAGGTCGAGCCCGGTGATCATCTCCGTCACCGGGTGCTCGACCTGCAGCCGCGTGTTCATCTCCATGAAGTAGAAGCGGCCGTCGGGATGGGCGATGAACTCGACCGTGCCGGCGCCGACGTAGCCCACCGCCTTGGCCGCCTCGACCGCGGCATTGCCCATGGCAGCGCGACGCTCGGTCGTCATGCCCGGTGCGGGCGCTTCCTCGAGCACCTTCTGGTGGCGTCGTTGCACCGAGCAGTCGCGCTCGAAGAGGTAGACGCAATCGCCGAAGCTGTCGGCGAAGACCTGGATCTCGATGTGGCGCGGCTTGAGCACGTACTGCTCGACGAGCACGCGGTCGTCGCCGAAAGCACTCTTCGCCTCGCGCTGGCACGAGGCGAGCGCGGCGGCGAAGTCCTCGCCCTTGTCGACGCGCCGCATGCCCTTGCCGCCGCCGCCGGCACTCGCCTTGATGAGAACAGGAAAGCCGATCTTCGCGGCCTCTTTGGCGAGCAGCGACGGGTCCTGGTCGTCGCCGTGATAGCCGGGCGTGAGCGGCACGCCGGCCTTGGCCATCAGCGTCTTCGCGGCCGACTTGGAGCCCATGGCGCGGATCGCCGAAGCGGGCGGGCCGATGAAGACGATGCGTTCCTTCGCGCATTGCTCGGCGAAGGCGTCGTTCTCGGAGAGGAAGCCGTAGCCAGGATGGATGGCCTGCGCGCCGGTCGCCTTGGCGGCCGCGATGATCCTGGCGCCGACGAGATAGGACTCGCGCGCCGCGGCCGGGCCGATGCGCACCGACTCGTCGGCCAGGCGAACGTGGCGCGCGTCGGCGTCGGCGTCGGAATACACGGCGACGGTGGCGATGCCCATCTTGCGCGCCGTCTTGATGACGCGGCAGGCGATCTCGCCCCGATTTGCGATGAGAATCTTGGTGAACACTCCGCTACCCCTCAATCGCTGTCATCAGATGGCTGTCATCAGGTCGCGCTGTCACCCTGAGCGCTGTCGGCGCTGTCATCCTGAGCGCTGTCTCCGTTGTCATCCTGAGCGCAGCGAAGGATCTCGTCGCCGAGGTCGAGATTCTTCGCTGCGCTCAGAATGACATGCGTCACATCCGGAACACGCCGAACTTCGTCGCCGGGATCGGCGCGTTGAGCGTCGCGGCGAGCGAGAGGCCGAGCACGCGGCGCGTGTCGGCCGGGTCCATCACGCCGTCGTCCCACAACCTTGCGCTCGCGTAGTACGGGTGGCCCTGGTGCTCGTACTGCTCGAGCAGCGGCGCCTTGAAGGCGCGCTCTTCTTCCGCCGACCACGATCCGCCGCGCGACTCGATGCCGTCGCGCTTGACGGTCGCGAGCACGGCAGAGGCCTGCTCGCCGCCCATGACGCTGATGCGCGCGTTCGGCCACATCCACAGGAAGCGCGGCGAATAGGCACGGCCGCACATGCCGTAGTTGCCGGCGCCGAACGAGCCGCCGATGAGCACCGTGAGCTTGGGCACCTGCGCCGTGGCGACGGCGGTGACCATCTTCGCGCCGTCGCGCGCGATGCCCGCGTTCTCGACCTTCTTGCCGACCATGAAGCCGGTGATGTTCTGCAGGAAGACCAGCGGCACGCGCCGCTCGCAGCACAGCTCGATGAAGTGGGCGGCCTTCTGCGCGCTCTCGGAAAAGAGGATGCCGTTGTTGGCGATGATGCCGACCGGCATGCCGTAGAGCCGCGCGAAGCCGGTGACCAGCGTGGCGCCGTATCGTGACTTGAACTCGTCGAGCCGCGAGCCGTCGACGATGCGGGCGATGACCTCGCGCACGTCGTAGGGCTTGCGCGTGTCCTGCGGGATCACGCCGTAGATCTCTTTCGGGTCGTAGAGCGGCTCCTCGCTAGTCTCCAGCGTCACCGTCTCGGGCTTGACGCGATTGAGGCCGGCGACGATGCGCCGCGCGATCGCCAGCGCGTGCCGGTCGTCGTCGGCCAGGTGATCGGCCACGCCGGAAAGGCGCGTGTGCACGTCGCCGCCGCCGAGCTCTTCGGCCGTGACGATCTCGCCGATGGCGGCCTTCACGAGCGGCGGGCCGCCGAGAAAGATCGTGCCCTGGTTCTTGACGATGATGGTCTCGTCGCTCATCGCCGGCACATACGCGCCGCCCGCCGTGCACGAGCCCATCACGACCGCGATCTGGGCGATGCCCTGGGCGCTCATGTTGGCCTGGTTGAAGAAGATGCGGCCGAAGTGCTCGCGGTCGGGAAAGACCTCGTCC